>NZ_JEMF01000001.1 GCF_000591415.1 Cobetia crustatorum
GGGCTTCTTTATGTGTAGCAACTAACGAACTGTCGATTTACTCAACACTCGCTACCGGTCTATTCATTCGCGCAACGCGCTTGCTCTGCCCGCCCGATTCCTGCATCACTAAGCGCTTCTCTGACATCTTCAAGGCTTGAAGGGTCATCAATGGTCGAAGGCACCTGATACTGCTCGCCCGCAGCGATCTGACGGATCATCTTGCGCAGAATCTTGCCAGAACGGGTTTTGGGCAAGCGCTCCACGATCAGCACATCCTTGAGCGAGGCAATGGCACCGATACTGTCACGTACACGCTCACGCAGCATCTGACGAAGAACCTTCTCATCGCCGGTCCAGTCATCCTTGATGATCACGAGTCCCAGCGGCATTTCACCTTTGAGTGAGTCTTCGATACCGATCACGGCGCACTCGGCAATGGCTGGATGCGCGCCCAATACCTGCTCCATTTCACCCGTCGAGAGACGATGGCCTGCCACATTGATGACATCATCGATGCGGCCCATCACGAATAGATAGCCGTCTTCATCGAGATAACCACCATCACCAGTCAGATAATAACCGGGGTAGGCGGCAAGATAGGCCGACTGAAAGCGAGCGGCATCTTGATAGAGGCCCGTCAGGCATCCCGGTGGCAGCGGCTGTTGAATGACGACATTTCCCTGCTCTCCTGCCGCGACTTGGTCCCCCATGCCATCCAGTATCTGGACATTGAAGCCGGGCAAGGGCCAGGTGGCACTCCCGGCACGCGCAGGGACCGGCGCATGCGGCAGTGCCTGCGCATCTTCCAGCATATCAAGCCCCAGGAGGTTACCGGCGACGGGCCAGCCGGTCTCTGTCTGCCACCAGTGATCCACGATAGGCACCGGCAACAAGTCATTCAGCCAGTGATAGGTCGGGGGATCGAGGCGCTCTCCGGCGAGAAACAGACTGCGCAGACTGGAAATATCTCGCCCTCCTATCAGTGACGCTTCGGGGTCTTCCTTCTTGATCGCGCGAAACGCGGTCGGCGCGCTGAAGAAACAACTGATGCGATATTCCTCAATCAAGCGCCAGAAGGCACCTGCATCCGGCGTCTTGACTGGTTTCCCTTCATACATGACAGCCGTCGCCCCAATGAGCAACGGGCCGTACACAATATAGGAGTGGCCAACGACCCAACCGATATCGGAAGCCGCCATGAAGATATCGCCGGGGCGGACACCGTATAGAATTTCCATCGAATAATGCAGCGCAACCGCATAGCCGGCATGGTCTCTCACCACTCCCTTGGGCTTGCCGGTAGTACCGGAGGTATACAGTATATATAACGGCTCACTACCCAGCATGCTGACGGCTTCAGTTGCCTGAGCATCTTGCAAGCACGCTTGCCAGTCATGATCTCGTGGGCCAAGCGTCGCGAGCTGTTGATCGCGCTGGAGGACCAGACAGGCCTCAGGTGTGTGCCCAGCAAGTTCAATCGCTTCATCCAACCACGGCTTGTAAGGGATGACTCGATCTATCTCGACGCCACAAGAAGCCGCCATGATGACCTTGGGGGCGGCATCATCGATGCGTACAGCAAGCTCCTTGGGCGAAAAACCACCGAAGACGACCGAGTGCACAGCCCCCAGGCGAGCGCATGCCAGCATGGCCATCATGGCTTCCGGCACCATCGGCATATAAATGATGACCCGATCACCCTTCTCGACACCCAAGCCACGCAAGACACCGGCCAGCCGTGCAACATCATCACGCAGCTCACGATAGGTATACTGCCGTTTGCTATCGGTGACCGGTGAGTCCCAATACAGAGCGACCTGATCGCCTCGCCCCTCTGCAACATGATGATCCAGCGCGGCGTGGCAGATATTCATCTCACCATCGATATACCAGCGAGCATGCTGCTGAGTATCCCAGGCGAGAATGGTCTGCGGCTGTCGAAACCAGTTAATCCGTCGAGCCTGCTTGGCCCAAAAATCCTCTGGCGTCTCATTGGCGCACGCGACAAGTGCCATATAGCGCTCGCGCGACGCAAGCGTGGTGTCCTCGAGCATGTATTACCTCTTCCATCGCTTGGATGACGGCTATTTTATTGTTCTTCCACTGCCCTTCACTTGGAGGGGTATGACTCAGGCTAGTGCTGCGTATAACGAACGTTTGAACATAGCGGCAGCCAATTGCCGTCTTTTCGTAAAAATCGTCATACCATGATGTACCTTAGGACATAAATTGCCTTATTGAGATGCCATCCCACTAGTCATACCACTGTACTGGCACTGAAAAATCGAAAGACAAGCCTTAAACATACGCTTGAATGCCTACTCAGGGCAGACTTGTCAAAATGTCAAAGCATCAAGACACCACGCTCGATGATTTACCGTTTAAGATTCCCTTGGACGTAACACGCGGAGTTATTGATCATTCACTAATCAAGGATAGGTCATAACCAAGCGCCACGGCGTAGCCCAGAATCGATTACCAAGGATATTACGCATGAATGCCAAATTATCAGCCGCGAGGAAAAGCCCCATGCCTGCGCCCAGCAATGTCATCACGCTGCACCAGTCGGGTGAACGAATCATTGAAGAAGCCACTGCCCTGCTCAAGGCAATGGGCAATGAGAACCGCCTGCGCATTCTGTGCCTGCTCAGCGATAGCGAAATGTCGGTCAGTGAATTGAATGCTCGTCTTGAACTATCTCAGTCAGCGCTTTCCCAGCACCTGGCAATTCTACGCCGCGAAGGCATGGTCCGGACACGACGCTCCTCTCAGACCATCTATTACTCGCTGCAAGGTCCTCATGCAGCAGGCGTCATTCGCGCGCTGCAGGAACTCTATCGTTAAAAAAGGGCGCCAGTCTTAGACTGACGCCCTTGTCGTAAGGCCACTCGCATTACCAGGAACTACATTCTGACTTTCAGTAGCGAGGATGCAGCACCGCTAGCCGTCAATAATGGCACGCGCAACACCCTTTCTCCCAAGACTCTCGATGTGAAACAGGCGGGCCACGGAATGGCCTTCTGTCTTGAGCAAATATTGAGAACACTATCTCAAGGTAGCACGCGACAACCTCGCTTGAGCTTACTGCTGATGCCAGCGAGACTCTGCATTGCGCTCCAACACACGGTCTAGTACGCGATCCAGCCCCAATGTCACCCCTTTGCCAAAACGATCCATCACACGACGCGGCTTCTCCAGGCTGACTTCAAACACCTTGACCTCTTCTTTCAGATAGCGAGACAACAGCGCCTGGCTAGTTCCCACTTCATCGATAAGTCCAATATCGATCGCCTCACTTCCATACCAGATATCACCCTGAGATACAGCGTCGACATCCAGTTGCGGCCGGCGACTACCGACATGCTGTTTGAACAGCTCATGAGTCCGTGCGAGATCAGACAAGAACTTCTCACGTCCTTCTTCGCTATTCTCACCCAGCATCGTCAGAGTGCGCTTATAACGCCCTGCCGTCAGAATTTCGACATCTACATCGTGTTTCTTGAGTAAACGATGCACATTGGGCACCTGGGCAACCACACCAATGGAGCCGATGACCGCGAACGGTGCTGCAATCACATGATCTGCCGCGCAGGCCATCATGTAGCCTCCACTGGCAGCCACTTTATCGACGGTGATCGTCAGTCGCGCACCGCTGGCACGCAGACGATCCAATTGCGCTGCTGCCAAGCCATAGGCATGGACGAGGCCACCACCAGACTCCAGTCGCAGAACCACTTCATCCTTCTCACCCAGTACACCTTCGAGCGCGGTAATCTGCTCTGCAAGACTTTCAACACCAGTTGCCTTGATGTCGCCGACAAAATCCAGCACAAACGCGCGACGCCCGTTGCCATGCACAGTGGCATCGGTAGATGACTTGTCACCACTCTTGGCTTTCGCCTTCAGTGCCTTCTTGAGCACCTTGGCTTCCTGCTTATGCTGCTTGGCGCGGGCCTTTTCGTTGGCCGCGTATTCAGCATCTTCAAGACCAGCTTGGCTTAGCTCACGCTGATAGGCTTTCATGCGCTCATTCCAAGGGCGAATCTTCAGCTTGGCTTCACGCTCACCCCCATCACCTTGGCGCGCACGCACAATGATAAGAATGATGGCACCAATCGCTACCACGACAGTGATTGCCTGTGCCAGAAAGAGGCCGTAGGCCGAAATCCATTGCATGCACTTGCTCCTGAGCAGATAAGATAATTGCCGGACATTTTCCCGAGCAGATAATAGGTTAGCCGGCAGCATGGCCGGCTAACGGAGATCCGACAGACATTGGGGCGTCACTGCCTGCCTGCAAGTGCTGAAGGCTGTCACTCTCCCTGTTTCATCAATAAAGAATAATGCTCGGTCACACACTTCAAAAGATCATCCCCAACGACTTGATTGGAACGGTCGTTTGAAATAGTCTGATAGACATTCTCGACGGCCGCTTTTGTATTTTCTCGGCTCTCATCGCCACTCGTATCGATAAGGAATACCCTCATGGCCACAGCCAACACTGTTATCGACATGCTCAAGAACCGCTTCAACCCGGAAGCGGCCAAGGGCATGGACGAAGTTTTCCAGTTCAACATCACCGATAGCGATGATTACTACATGATCATCAAGGATGGCACGCTGGATGTCGCCGAAGGAGAGCATGATGATCCGTCTGTCACGTTGAGCACCGACAGCGAAACTCTCAAGGGCGTCATGAAGGGCGAAGTCGATGGTATGCAAGCGTTCATGACTGGCCGACTCAAGGCAACCGGCAACATCATGCTGGCCACCAAGCTGACGTCACTGTTTCCCAATGGCTGATGTTTGAAAGAAACACGTGAGAGCTGCTTTCCTCCAAAAAAGCCTGCCAACTGGCAGGGGCTTTTTTGGAGGTGGCGATTCGCATTGCCACATGGGGGCGCTCAACGACCGCTGGCTACCGAGCGCAGAAAGTTGTCAATCAGCGCATGCGAGATGGAGAACCTCGGCGGTAACCCCGGCAGATCTTCTGGCGTAAACCACTGGGCATCCTCGATCTCGGCACCATCAATGACAATATCCCCTCCTGCATATTCAGCGTAGTAGCCAAGCATGAAGGAATGCGGGAAAGGCCAGGACTGACTCTGGAAGTAGCTCACCCGCCCGACTTCAACGCCAACCTCCTCGAACACTTCGCGCCGCACTGCCTCTTCAGCACTTTCACCGGCTTCGATAAAACCTGCAAGTGTCGAGTACATGCCTGGCCCGAAACGCGGACTACGCGCCAGTAACAATTCGCGCCCTCGCGTAATCAGCGTGATGATGCAAGGCGAGATACGCGGATAACTACGATGCTGACAACCGGTGCAATGCATCGCAAACTCGTGCTCAAGCCGCTTCATGCGCTTACCACAACGGCCGCAGAACCGATGGTCACGCATCCACTTGAGCACCTGTAGTGCACTCGACAACAATGGAAACTGATCCCGCGGCAAACTATGCAGCCATTGCCGCGCAGCTGGCCACTCTGGTGAGCCGGCCTCGCCGAGTGCGGCAATTGGCGCCCCCTGCCACTCACCAATTCCTATCGCGCCTGACGGCCAATCGCACTGTGGCTGAATGATTCCACCATCAGCTGCCGGCGCGACGCCTTCGCGGCCAATACGGATCAGATATCCGTGACGACTAGCCATCCGAGATAGATCACGCACCAACATCAGGCATGACCTCCCGGGTTACCCCGAGAATCCAGACTGCCCAGTGCTGCAATGGTCACGTGATCGAATGCACAATCTGCCTTGGCGCGTATCTCTTCGCACCAGGCATTGTGGCGTTCAAGCTCCAACGCAGAAAGACCAGGCGTGACCAGCCGCGGGCGATCATCGCGCAGGCGACGAACCCCGACAACGCCGCCTTCTTCACCATCACCTTCGTCGAGGGTATCCAACCCCAGCGCGGTCTGACCACCGGTCATCGCCAGGTAGACATCACCCAGAATCTCGGCATCCAGCAACGCGCCGTGTAGCACGCGATGCCCGTTGTCGATGTCATAGCGCTTACACAGCGCGTCCAGGTTATTACGCTGGCCGGGGTGCTTGGTACGAGCCAGTTTCAGCGTATCAAGGATGGCGCAGTGATCGGCCACTGGCCCAAGCGGAGTGCCGCGCGCCGAATTGATCAGCCTGAATTCGTTATCAATGAAGCCCACATCGAATGGTGCATTATGGATAATCAGCTGGGCGCCCTTGATGAACTCCCAGAAGGCATCCGCCACATCGGCAAACACCGGCTCGTTGGCGACACGTTCATCGGTGATGCCGTGGACACCCATCGCCTCTTCGTCGATCAGACGTTCAGGATTGACGTACTGATGATAGCTGCGGCCGGTCAGGCGGCGATTGACCATCTCCACCGCACCGATTTCGATCAGGCGATGGCCTTCCTTTGGATCAATACCGGTGGTTTCAGTATCGAGAATAATCTGACGCATCTCAGACCTCTTGGTGAACAGTGGAGCGACTGACGTCGCTGCCGCAAGGCGCAAGCCTCATGGTGAAAGCCGGAAGAGAACATGACATATCCGGCACTGCGTTGCTGACAGAAAGCGTAAGAGTGTGATGCTTCAAACGCGGCGCTGCATCTCGTCAATCGCTTCGTTGGCCAGACTATCAGCGCGCTCATTACCTTCATCACCGCTATGGCCCTTTACCCAGCGCCACTCGATAGCATGACGCTCGCTCTGGGCCAACAGCGCCTTCCAGAGCTCCTCATTCTTGACCGGCTGCTTGGCGGCTGTCTTCCAGCCACGCTTTATCCAGCCATGCACCCATTTGGTAATACCGTTCTTGACGTATTCAGAATCCGTCCACAACACCACATCACAGCGCTTGGTCAATGCCTTCAGTGCTTCGATAGCGGCTGTCATTTCCATGCGGTTATTGGTGGTCTCACGCTCACTGCCCTTGAGCTCTTTGCGATGCTTGCCACTGACAAGGATCGCCCCCCAGCCACCCGGGCCCGGATTACCCCTGCAGGCACCGTCGGTATGGATCACAACCCGGGAAGGCAAAGTATCGGCGGTAGCATCAGCGGCTGAATCAGGCGTGGAAGGACTTTGACTCACAGGGAACACTCTCAAAGGATGAAAGAAACGCACACGCTGCCAGGACATCAATACGCCCCTCACCGACAACAACGCACGACAATGGGCCATCATTCTAACCATTCGTGCCGGACTGCGGCAAAAGCCACTGTGTTTTTTTACAGCCTCTGACATCGGGGCGAATACGGCGTGTCATGGTGTCTCGTCAGCAAGCATGACTGAATGTCAGCGCTTACCCTTATCAGCCTCACGCCGGGGCACATGTCCTTCACGGGCATGCATACGCGTTGCCTGACTGATGGCAACACCCTGAATGGCGACACGAGAACGCTTGGCATTGATTGGCTGCACATAGCCGACATTGCGTCGTGCCCGAATCAGCATGAGACTGCCCAGAGGCAGGTTGTAACGACGCCCCATGCGTTCCAGCCAACCATGACGAAGTCTCAGTCCCGGCAGATGGAAGCCGGCATAGTCGATGCGCTCAATATCGAAATCCACGAATGCCAGCCAATCACGCAAGGCAGCAGACGTCCGCCAACGTCCTTCCCATGGCGTGATATGGCGACGACGAGGGTCTAGGCGCAACAACCCTTCACCTGAGAGGGGTTGCCAGGCAACGATGATCAAACTGCCACTGGAGCGCAGAACCCGTGCAGCTTCGCGTAGCAAACGATGAGGTTCCGGCGCCACTTCCAGTAGATGATGAATCATGACCAGATCCATACTTTCATCTGGCAGCGCAAGCTGTGTCAGGGGGCAAATCAAGGTCGAGGGTGACTCGGCAAGCTCCGGACCAGGCGCCCACTGAATCGCGTGACGAATGGCAGACAGCGATAACAGATCATTGCCACCGGGACCAAGACACAGGCTATGGAAGCCGAAACAGCGCTCAAACAGCGGTGTCAGCATCTCGCGCTCTGCTGTCAGTACATCCTGCCCCTCCGGTCCTTCAAGGAAGGCACGCATCGCTCTTACATGTGCGCTCAGCAAACGAGCATGCTGACGCTGTCGTTCTTCAGCCGTTAGCTGCGTGGCGGTATTGGCCACAGTGAAGGGATCTTTCCACATCCATCCATCTCCCGACATTTCAGAGAGAAAAGCTCCCTCTGACACAGGCAAATTTTGACACTTGCCTACATTCTCACACCATAAGGGGTTTGACACTTACATGCTTGCTCGTCAGGCTTGATGCCTTTGAATGGCGCCAACACGTTCAATGACATCATCTCGACATGCTCGCTGGGCGTCTTTAGTCGCCCAGCCGACCCGTGACGAGCCTGACATTCAATGAACGATACCGCTGTTTACAGGTCATGATACTGCCCTGTTCAATAACACGAACAGGCACCTTGACTCAGGCAAATGAGAAAGGTGACAGGACAGCAGGGCCCAATGCCATCATGAATGGCAGCATCACAGAACATACTTCGCGTTGTTGATGTCGCTCTCCCCTCTGTATACCGCCCTATCAATAAGGCACACAGAGGGTTGGCAGCAAGATCGGCAGCTCATAATCCAAGCGTATGTGTCAGTGTCTATGGCGTCGCGACGAACCTTCAGTATTCGTCGATGACAGCATGCTTTTTATCGCTTCAATCTGATGGCTCCTCGCCTGCAGATATGTTGAAGCTCTTGATTTGTCACCGCATGCGATACCGTTCAGCACACTGATCAGCACGCACAAGATAACGTAGAGCACCTGACCCATATGATGAGCGTAACGCCCATAGCGGCTTTTCAGGACAACTATATCTGGCTAATTCAAAGCGATGGCAGCAATGCTGTTGCGGTGGTTGATCCGGGTGATGCCACGCCAGTGATAGAGGTATTGGAATCACGGGGCCTGACCCTGGATACCATCCTGATCACCCATCACCACAAAGATCACACCGGTGGACTGCCAGAGTTGGTCAAACGCTATCAACCTCGTGTCATCGGTCCGCATAACCCGGCCATTCAAGACATTGATGAGCGCGTTGCACAGGGCGACACCTTCCGTGTGCAGGGCCGCCTCTTTGAAGTCATGGAAGTGCCCGGACATACACTGGACCACATCGCTTTCGTGACCTCAGGCATGCCGGGGCTGCTGTTCTGTGGTGATACTCTCTTTAGCGGTGGCTGTGGCCGTCTGTTTGAGGGGACAGCACAACAGATGCACGACTCTCTCAGCCGACTGGCCGCATTACCAGAAGATACACTCGTCTTTCCCGCACATGAATATACCTTGGCCAACCTGGCCTTTGCACACGCTGCAGAGCCTGATAACAAGCTGTTGGACGATGTCACGGCCGACTGTGAGAACACGCGCTCGCTGGGCCGCCCCACACTGCCCTCGAACATCAATCGAGAGCGGCATATCAATCCGTTCCTGCGAAGTGCCAATCCGGCACTTCAACGGCATCTGGTGCAGGAAGGACGCCTGTCAGCCTCCTCGGATCAAGAAGATTCCGCCTTGTTAGCCTTTACGGCATTACGCCAGTGGAAGGACAACTTTTAGTCCTGCTGCCCGCGCACCTGTTTTCTCGGTACTGCAGTGCGATCTGCGCTCAAACGTGCGATGCATGGCCACCGACACAGGTGTTTCGCGTGACAGCGGGTCGAGAACCTTATTGATCTCGATCAGCCCCCGCAGTCACTGATTGTGCCGGAATGTCCGGCTAGCTGAGCCCGCGTCGTGCCCATCCGACGCCGGCTCGCCATAGAGTAATCATTCAATGCATCAGCAAGACCTCCGTACCGACGGCCAGAAGACCGCCGACACGCCGTCTAATGCATCTTTTGGCCAGTATCGACTGCGCCAGCTAATTCGCCTCGCCTCCTTTGGAGCAGGCATGTGCCTACCATTGATCGCTCTGCCGGCCAGCGCCAGCTCAGCGGCGATAAATGACATGACAGCGTCCAGTGTTCAGCAAGCCGCACCACTGAACTTCATGGAAGCGCTGGACGCCATCCCGGCCAATTACGCCGATGTCTGGGAGCGCCTGCGCGCAGGTTACCAACTCCAGCAGGACACTGGGCGGCCTCGCGTTCGCAAGTGGA
This sequence comes from Cobetia crustatorum, assembly GCF_000591415.1. Taxonomy (GTDB): domain Bacteria; phylum Pseudomonadota; class Gammaproteobacteria; order Pseudomonadales; family Halomonadaceae; genus Cobetia; species Cobetia crustatorum. Next base: position 10,088 of record NZ_JEMF01000001.1, read on the forward strand.
TCGATTGGTATCAGGAGCATCCCCAGCACGTCGAACGTATCGCTGAGCAAGCGCGCCCATGGATTCGTTACGTCACTCGTCGCGCTGAAGCGCGTGGTTTGCCCGCAGAGCTAGCACTGTTGCCTTTCATCGAGAGCGCCTACGACCCTGATGCCGCCCACCCCGGCGGCGCGACAGGCATGTGGCAGTTCATGCCGGCCACCGGCGATGAAATGGGGCTGACACGCAATCGCTGGTACGACGGCCGCAAGGATGTCCTGCTCGCCACTGATGCTGCACTGGACTACCTCCAGGCCCAGGGCACTCGTTGGTATGACGGTGATTGGGAGCTAGCGCTGGCCGCCTATAACGCTGGCGCTGGCACCGTGAACCGTGCTCGTGAACGAGCTGATGGTGATGATGACTACTGGGGCATCAGCTTGCCCAATGAAACCATGGAATATGTGCCCAAGCTGCTGGCGCTGGCTGCCATCATTCGTGCGCCGGATGAGTACGGCATCACGCTGCCAGAAATTCCTGACAAAGCCGAAATCGCTGCCGTAGACACCGGTGGGCAGTTGGATCTTTCTACTGCCGCAGAACTTGCAGGTATCAGCGAGCGTGAGCTGCGCGCACTGAATCCAGCCTATAAGCGTTGGGCGACTAGCCCCGGCGATAGCTCGCTGGTCATTCCAGCAACGGCGCGCGATACCTTCCTCAGCCAGTTGGCTACACTGCCGCAGGAAGCCCGTCAGAGCTGGGATAGTTATCGCGTTCAGCATGGTGACACCCTGTCAGTCATTGCACGACGCAGCGGCCTGTCACTGTCAGAACTGAAACGTAAAAATCATCTCTCGAGCAATACGATTCGTATCGGCCAGGCATTGATGGTGCCAGACCGCATCGGCGCGACGGCCACTCAGCTGGCCAGTGCCAATGGCCAGAAAAAAGTCCTTGTGAAGCGTGGTGACTCACTCTCACGCATTGCTGCACGCCATAATGTCACCACTCGCCAAATCACGCGCTGGAACAAGCTGTCAGTGTCTGACTATCTACGCCCGGGCCAGATGCTGACGCTTTACAGCGCGAACTGATCAGCCACACTCGCCAGAGTCGTAGCATCAAGAAAACGCCCCCGTCATCGATGATGACGGGGGCGTTTTCTCAAGGGGCGTCAGGCACTCGTCATCTAATGTCAATAAAGTAATCTCGCGTATCTACTCGTGGGCCTGAGCATGGCCGCTGGCAGGGAACTTCGTTACTCTTGGCGAGGTCGATTGTGACAGAGTCGCCTTTAGACAACATGCTCGCGGCAGTATATTGCGTTCACCAATGTCAGCCATACCGTCAACGGCCCACTGACCAGGGTCATTCAGTCAAGGAAGTTGCCGATGCATCTTGTTTCTCCTGTCACACGCCGAACCTCGGGGGCACTACGCACCCTGTGCATCGGCCTGCTGATACTGGGTGGTACATTCACCGGCAGCGCACAGGCACAACCCTCACGACAGATTTCTGCAACGGCACCAGAGCAGACATCTCAACAATCTCCTCTGAATGTGCCGACCGTGCACGGGCTGGCCATTTACGGCGAGCCTGCTCACAAGGCAGGCTTTGACCACTTCCCCTACGTCAATGTAAATGCCCCCGTTGGGGGCCGCATGACGCGCGCCGCCATCGGCAGTTTCGACTCCACCAACCCCTTTATCCTCAAGGGAAATCCGGTGGCCGGGCTGAACTACTTCGGGGGGCTGATCTACGACACTCTGATGACACAATCCGCTGATGAGCCTTTCACCGAATATGGCTTGCTGGCCAGCGGTATTCGCCTCGCCAAGGATCGAAGCGCGATCGAGTTTGATATCGATACACGCGCCCGCTTCCACGATGGCGTGCCTATCACGGCCGCAGATGTCGTCTTCACCTATCGACTGCTCAAGGACGAAGGCCTGCCTTTCTTCAAGAGCTATTACCATGACGTCACGGGCGTCAGCGTAATCGATGACGACACCGTCAGGTTCGACATGTCGCCTGAAGCCGCTCGTGAACTGCCCTTGATCATTGGCCAGCTGCCGGTACTTCCCGAACATTACTGGAAGAATCGCGACTTCACGCGCGCCACGCTGGACATCCCGCTGGGCTCTGGCCCTTATCGCATGGATTCACTGGATGCGGGGCGCCAGGTTCGTTACGTGCGCGTCGAAAATTACTGGGGAAAGGATCTACCCGTCAACAAGGGTCGCAACAATATCCAGACGCTGGTCTACGACTACTACCGAGACCAGACCGTATCACTGGAGGCCTTCAAGGCCGGCAGCATTGACCTTCATGTCGAAAGCAGCGCCAAGAGTTGGGCAACCGCGTATGACACACCCGCCCTGCAAGAAGGGCGCCTGAAGAAGCTCGAGGTGCCGGACAGCAATCCGGCCGGCATGCAGGGCTTCGTGCTCAATGAGCGTCGCGCACGCTTTGAGGATCCGCGCGTACGTGAGGCGCTGGCGCTGGTCTTCGACTTCGACTGGATCAACCGCAACCTCTTCTACGGCGCCTATCAACAGACGCATAGCTACTTCGAGAATTCCGACATGGCGGCTGACGGCGTGCCGACCGGCAAGGAGCTTGAGTTGCTGGCGCCCTTCAAGGACGAACTCCCCCCAGCGGTTTTCGAGCAATCGCTACCGATCGATGAGCCCACTGACCTACGCCCACGCCTACGCAAGGCGCTGGGCCTACTGCGTGAAGCGGGCTATCAGGTCGTCAAGGGACAGCTTGTCAACCGCAGTACCGGCAAGCCGCTGACGCTGGAAGTGCTCAACTACGACACCCAGTTCGAGCGCGTCATCCAGCCCTGGATTCGAAATCTGGCACGTATCGGTATCCAGGCGCGTATCCGTACCGTCGACGTCAATCAGTACATCAATCGTCGCCGTAGCTTCGATTTTGATGTGGTGGTGGGCAGCTATCCGCAGTCCAACAGCCCGGGTAGCGAGCAGCGCGAATACTGGACCAGCGACTATGCCGACGTGGCAGGTTCTCGCAATCTGATCGGCCTCAAGAGTCCGGTCATCGATGCCTTGACCGACACGCTGATTCAAGCCCAGACCCGCGAAGAACTTCTCAGCGCAACGCGCGCCCTGGATCGCGTGCTGCGCTGGGGCTTTCATGTCGTGCCCCAGTGGCACCTTGCTGCTACGCGCATCGCACTCTGGAACAAGTTCGGCTACCCCCAGCCGTTCCCTGAATATCTCTTGAGCCTGGATAGTTGGTGGGTAGAACCGACAAAAGACGCCACGCTCGACCCTGGAGAGTAATTCTTCAATTACAGCACGTGCTGATGAATATCTGGGTCGCTGGATCTACTCATGCGCCATTTGCTTAACCAATAAACATGATGCCCTCCAGAACGCACATCCGCTGCCGACAATGGAGGGCACGCGGGGAGATTACTCTTGGGTGCTTATATTCTGCGCCGAGTCTTGTTGATGGTTCCAACATTACTCGGGATTTTGTTGCTCAACTTTCTGATCGTTCAAGCCGCCCCCGGTGGGCCCATCGAGCAGTTGATGTCACGCCTGGATGGCCTGAGCGCCGGCGCCAGCACACGACTGAATAGTGGTGGTGGCGATGGTGTCAGTAGCGGTGGCGGAGGAGCATCCACCTATCGAGGCGCCTCGGGCGTCGACCCCGCCCTCATCGCGGAACTGGAGCAGCAGTTCGGCTTCGACAAGCCCGCCTGGCAGCGCTTCAGCGACATGGTCGTGGATTACGCCCAATTCGATTTCGGCGATAGCTTCTTTCGCGACAAGCCAGTGATCGACCTGATGCTCGAACGGCTGCCGGTTTCCATCTCATTGGGGCTATGGACGACGTTACTGGTCTACCTGATCTCAATTCCACTGGGGATTCGCAAGGCGCTAGTGCACGGTTCGCGCTTCGATGTCTGGACATCAGGCGTCGTCATCGTCGGCTATGCCATCCCGGGATTCTTGTTCGCCATCCTGCTGATCGTGGTCTTTGCCGGCGGCAGCTATCTGGATTGGTTCCCGCTCAGAGGGCTGACCTCGCCAGACTTCGATGAGCTTTCTACCGGCGGCAAGATCCTGGATTACTTCCACCACATCGCCCTGCCCGTCGCCGCTTCGGCCATCGGCAGCTTTGCGACCCTGACGATGCTGACCAAGAACAGCTTCCTTGATGAAATTCACAAACAGTACGTGCTGACGGCGCGTGCCAAGGGTGCCAGTGAAAACCGCATTCTTTACGGGCATGTGTTTCGCAATGCGATGCTGATCATCATCGCCGGGCTACCGGCAGCGCTCGTTGGCATCTTCTTCACGGGATCGCTGCTGATCGAGGTCATCTTTTCGCTCGATGGGCTGGGCCTGCTCGGTTTCGAGGCGGTACTGCAACGCGACTATCCGCTGATATTCGGCACACTCTTCCTTTACACCCTGATTGGCCTGGTGCTGAAACTGGTGTCTGACCTGATGTATGTGTGGATCGATCCGCGCATCGACTTCGCAAGCCGGGAGGCCTGAGATGCGCAGCGACACTCTTTCCAACACTCAAGCAATGCCTGAACTCCCATCACGCGATTCCTCCAGACTGTCTCCCATCACGCGACGCAGAATTTCGGCCTTTCGCGATAACCGTCGCGCCTGGTGGTCATTACTGATTTTCGGCGTACTGTTCATCGCGTCACTGGGAGCTGAGCTGATCGCCAACGACAAGCCGCTGCTGGTCGAGTATCAAGGTGAGACGTATCTGCCGATGCTGCACGACTATCCAGAGACCACCTTCGGTGGCTTTCTACCGACCGCGACCGACTATCGTGACCCCTATGTGATCGAGGCGATCAATGCCGATGGCTTCATGATCAACACCCTCATTCCCTACTCCTATGACACGCTGGACCTCAACCTTGGTTCGCCAGCGCCCTCCTCACCCAATGCTCGCCATTGGCTGGGTACCGATGATCAAGGTCGTGATGTACTGGCACGCGTGATCTATGGCTTCCGCCTGTCGGTCATCTTCGCGTTGGTACTGACAGTGGGGTCAATGGTGTTGGGCGTGCTGATCGGCGGCGTGCAGGGCTACTTTGGCGGCAAGGTCGACCTCATCGGCCAGCGGCTCATCGAAATCTGGTCGGGTTTGCCGGTACTGTTCCTGCTGATCATTCTGGCCAGCATCGTCGAGCCCAACCTCTGGTGGCTGACCGGCATCATGTTGCTGTTCTCGTGGTTGGGCATCGTCGATATCGTGCGCGCCGAATTCCTGCGGGCACGCAATCTGGAATACGTACGTGCCGCGCGGGCCATGGGGCTGCGATCACGCCTGATCATGTGGCGTCACGTGCTGCCCAATGCGATGGTCGCGACGCTGACCTTCATTCCATTCCTGTTCACCGGCGCGATCACGACCCTGACAGCGCTCGACTTCCTTGGCTTCGGGCTACCGGCAGGCTCACCGTCACTCGGCGAACTGGTCGCGCAGGGCAAAAACAATCTGCAGGCGCCCTGGCTTGGCATGACGGCTTTCCTGAGCCTCGGGATCATGCTCACGTTATTGGTCTTCATCGGTGAGGGATTGCGAGATGCCTTCGATCCACGTCATGTCAGCGCTCGGGAGCAGAACGCATGAATCGTCCCTCTCCATCCCCGCAAGCCACCACGACCGGTGCTGAGCCCAGCGTGCTGCGTCTTGAGAATCTCGGTATCCACTTTGGCAAGAGTGAGGTCGTCAAGGGGTTATCGCTTGAAGTGAAACGCGGCGAGTGTCTGGCGATCGTCGGCGAATCAGGTTCCGGCAAGTCTGTCAGTCTGCTAGCGAGTCTTGGCCTGCTACCGGGACACGCACATGTCACCGGTACGCGAGAGTTCACTGCTGCCGATGGCACCACGACCGACCTTGCCGCACTGACACCTCGTCAATGGCAGCGAGTGCGCGGCGGACGCATCGGGTTTGTGTTTCAGGAACCCATGACCTCGCTCAATCCCTTGACGCGAGTCGGCGAACAGATCGCGGAAAGTCTGCGTCTGCATCAAGGATTGCGTGGCAATGCGGCTCGCCATCGCGTCCTGGAATTGCTGCAGCAGGTACAGCTGCCGCGCCCTGCAGAGCTGATCGATGCCTGGCCACATCAGCTGTCTGGTGGCCAGCGTCAACGCGTCATGATCGCCATGGCCATGGCCAATGAACCGCCGCTGTTGATCGCCGATGAACCGACCACGGCCCTTGACGTCACGGTTCAACAAGAGATCCTGGCGCTGCTCGACGGGCTGCGCCGTAATCAGGGCATGGCATGGTACTCATCAGTCACGACCTCAATCTGGTGCGTCGCCATGCCGATCGCGTGGTCGTGATGCGCCATGGCGAATGCATCGAGCAGGGGCCCGTGGCACAGGTCTTTGATCACCCCAGCGCCGACTATACGCGCGAGTTGCTCGCCGCCGAGCCTGAAGGCAGCGCCATTGCGCTCAATGAGGCCGATGCCGCGACGCCTGTGCTCGAAGCACGCAGACTTGAAGTCCGCTTCTCGCGCACGCGCAAGCTGTTTCAGAAACGGCCCGCCGACTTCATCGCTCTCCAGCCATTGGATCTGACACTGGCCAGAGGCGAGACACTTGGAGTGGTGGGAGAATCGGGCTCCGGCAAGACTACGCTCGCACTCGCCTTGCTGAAGCTACAGACCTCCCGTGGTGAGATTCATCTCGAAGGAGAACGTCTGGACACGATGGATCGCCATACCTTGCGTGCCCGGCGCCGACAGATGCAGATCGTCTTCCAGGACCCGTACGGATCGCTCTCACCGCGCATGCCGGTCTCGGACATCATCAGCGAGGGACTGCGCTTTCATCATCCTGCGCTCTCGGAAAGCGAGGTCAATCAGCGCGTGGCTCAAGTGCTTGAGGAAGTCGAACTACCTGCCGCCTGTGCTGATCGCTATCCGCATGAGTTCTCGGGTGGACAGCGACAGCGTATCGCGTTGGCACGCGCGCTGATTCTGGAACCACGCTTGCTGGTGCTCGATGAACCGACCTCGGCACTTGACCGCAGCGTACAGAAACAGCTGATCGCCTTGCTACGCGATCTTCAAGCACGCCGTAGTCTCAGCTACTTGTTCATCAGCCATGACCTGGCGGTAGTGCGCGCACTGTCACACCGCGTAATGGTACTGCGGGACGGAAAGCTGATTGAAACCGGGACGACAACACAGGTGTTGGGCAATCCACAGCAAGACTACACGCGCGCCTTGATCAAGGCGGCGGGCTTGTCCAGACAGTGACAACATCAGTGATACAAGGCTGACACACCCTGAAGGCTGGCACTGCGCCAGCCCTTCAGGCTTTCAGACATCCATACTTTCAGACATTCATGCCTACCGCCCTGACACAGACACTACGAGCTTGAGAAACAATCGGTTGGGCAGCGCTACGCCATTGCACTCTTTGCATCTTTGCGTTGCACATGTACCAACATATGATTGCAAATAATAAAGGTTCTCAATATGATTCAGTCAGATCCTGGGCCAGCAAAAGAGAGATCAAGCGACGTGAACGTCGCCTCTCGACATACCTGAAGCCCATGCAACGTCGCTTCACGCGCACGGCATAACAAATAGACTGATCAAGGGAACCTCATGACCGCTCAATTCCGCTTTGCTTCTCGCAAGCCGCTCGCCGTCGCGATCGCACTGTCCGCCTCACTGCTCGCCGGTGCCGCTCATGCACACGAAGGGCACCAGGCAGAGGCCAAGGATGTCACTGCTGAAGCCGTCGTCTCTCAATATGCCAATGTGGCTCATGCCACCTATAGCGATGCACTCGCCAGTGCCAACGCGCTGCGCGCCGCCAATGCTGCGCTGATCGAAGCACCATCCGAGGCAACTCTTGAGGCGGCTCGCACTGCCTGGAAGCAAGCTCGCGTGGCGTATCAGCAGAGTGAAGTGTTCCGCTTCGGTAATGCCATCGTCGATGACTGGGAAGGTCAGCTGAATGCGTGGCCGCTGGATGAAGGCCTGATCGATTACGTCGAAGGTGATGGTTATCAGGCAGAGCTTGGCAACCCGGGCGCCAGTGCCAACATCATTGCCAGCGAAAGCGTGCAGATCGGTGCCGACAAGATCGATACCACCGAAATCACTCCAGAACTGCTGGCCTCTCTCAATGAGCTGGGCGGCTTTGAAGCCAACGTGGCCAGTGGCTATCACGCCATCGAATTCCTGCTCTGGGGCCAGGATCTCAACGGTTTCGACGCCGGTGCCGGTGAACGCCCCGCCAGCGACTTCGCCAAGGGTGATGCCTGCACAGGCGACAACTGTGATCGTCGTGGCGCATATCTGCTCGCCGCCAACGACCTGCTGATCACTGATCTAGAATATATGGTGGGTCAGTGGGCTGAGGGCGACAAGGCCAACTACCGCACTGAGCTGACCGCACTGCCGGCCGGTGAAGGCCTCGAGAAGATGCTGTTCGGCATGGGCTCACTGTCGCTGGGCGAACTGGGTGGCGAGCGCATGAAGGTCGCACTGGAAGCCAATTCCTTCGAGGACGAACACGACTGCTTCTCTGACAACACCCACTACTCACACTTCTACAATGCCAAGGGCATTCAGAATGTGTATGAAGGAAAATACGTGACACTGGATGGCCGGACCTTTGAAGGCCCGTCGCTGCATCAGCTGGTGGCCAACAACAGCCCTGAGCTTGCCAAGAAGATGCACGATGCGTTCGACACTACCATGGGCCAGTTACAGGTCATGGTCGATACGGCCGAAGCAGAAGACGGCATGAAATTTGACCAGATGATCGCACCGGGCAACGCCGAAGGGGCCGCCATCGTCAATGCCAGCATTCAGGACCTCGTCGCCCAGACTCGTCTGATCGAAGAAATTGCCGGTACCGTGGGTATCAGTGGCCTTGAAGCCGATACCGCCGATCACGAATTCTAAGCCGCTGGGTGCTGACGTCATGCGCAGCAGATGATTGACGCTTGTGTGATTCACTCAGCGTAACCGCCTCTGGTGCGGTCACGCTGAGTGAGTCGTGCAAGCCAGGGGTAACCACCCTCTGAATCACTGGACGCGTTGATTTCAGACCATCATTTTCGCCCGGGCCTGCCTTGTTGCAGGTTCGGGCGTTGATGGTTTTTTACACCGGCAATTAATGCGCGACTGCTAATTGAGCAACCTGACCGCGCTCGCCAGGATATCTTCATGATGTACCGACCGATGATGCACCGTCCGATGATGCACGCTTTACCGTTAGCCATTGCGCTGGCAACCCTTGCGACGACCGCCGTCACGGTACAGGCCGCACCGATCACCACCGTCACCGAATATCTGTCAGCGCTGCCCCTGCAGAATACCGCCAAAAGCGGTGGTGAAGGCAGTGTTCGCAAACACGATACCAACGCGTATTCCCTCCCCGCCAAGAACATGAGCTTCGATCAGCGATTGTCGTTCAGTGTCGGTAACAGCTTCTTCAAGAGCCCGTGGGTCATTGCACCTGCCAGTACTACCGCACGTGATGGTCTGGGCCCGCTATTCAATACCAACGCCTGTCAAAACTGCCACGTCAAGGATGGCCGCGGCAGCCTGCCTGCCGGCAATGATCCTGCCGTTGGTCTGTTTCTCCGCCTCGGCATGCCAGACAGTCCGGAACACAGTTGGGACGATGAGGAACGTGAATTCCGTCGTATCAGCGGTGTAATGCCACATCCCGTCTATGGCACGCAGCTACAGAATGCCTCTGTGCCCGGAGTGCCTCAAGAAGGCCGCATGCAGGTCGATTATCAGCAGAAGTCAGTCACGCTGGCCGATGGTGAAGTCATCACTCTGCGCGCCCCCCACTACTCCATTGTCGAGGCTGGCTTTGGTGATCCAGGTCCGATCGCTCTCTCGCCCCGTCTGGCGCCGGGCATGGTCGGTCTTGGGCTACTTGAGGCAGTCAGCGATGCCATGCTGCTGGAATGGGCCGACCCTGAAGATAATGACGGTGACGGCATCAGCGGCAAGCCCAACACAGTATGGTCCATCGCTGATGATGCACTGGTACAAGGGCGTTTCGGCTGGAAAGCCGGTCAACCGAGTGTTCGTCAGCAGAGTGCCAAGGCCTTTGCCGGAGACATGGGACTGACATCGTCACTCGTCGGATCAACCGACTGCACACCGGTGCAGAAGTGTGACGTCATGCCCAGCGGTGGCACGATTGAAGTCGAAGACAACGTGATGGATAACGTAGCCTTCTACTCGCGCAATCTGGCCGTCCCGACGCGTCGCGACATCGACGCACCCGAGGTACGCGCCGGTGAGCAACTCTTCCGAGACCTGCAATGTGCCAGCTGCCATCGCCCAACACTCACCACTGACAAGGCTGGCGTCGCCGCACAGTTGGCTGGCCAGGTGATCTGGCCGTATAGCGACATGCTGCTGCACGACATGGGCGATGCGCTGTCGGATAACCGCCGTGAGTTCGAGGCGACTGGTAACGAATGGCGCACGCCACCACTATGGGGCATTGGCCTGGCACAGACCGTGAATTCCGCGACCGGCTTCCTGCATGACGGCCGTGCACGCACGCTGCTGGAAGCCGTGCTATGGCATGGTGGCGAAGCACAATCCAGTCGTGATGCTGTCGTGGCCCTGCCGACCGAGCAACGTGAAAGCCTACTGCGCTTCCTGGAATCGCTCTAAGCGGGAAAATCCTGCCTCAGGGCCGTCAAGACATGACTACCCTGCCCTGAGTCAGATACCCGAACGACGATTCATCTTGATCATGTTTGTCTTGCTGCTCTGATATAGGAAACCCTGTTCATGTCCCACGTCTTGTTTACTGCTTCTCGCCCGCAGGCCATGACTCTGCGCAAGACCTCGACCGCTGCCCTGGTGGCCTCAGGCATGACACTGCTCGCCGCCGCTCTGGCCTCACCTTCAGTGATGGCAGAAACGAGCAAGGAAACAGTCAGTGCTGAAGCCGTCAGTCAATTCGCGGCTGATACGCTGACCACTGCCCATCAGCAGCTCGCCACACGCCTCGCCACGCTGGCGACCAACGCTCAGCAGTATTGCACCGCAGAAGGCGACACCTCTCTCGAAACCCTCAAAGATAATTGGCGCAGTGCCATGTTGGGACTGAATCAAGTCAACTGGATCGAGATGGGGCCGATTCTGCAAAACTCCCGTCAATGGCAGCTCTATTTCTGGCCGGACAAGAAAGATCTGGTATCACGCAAGACACGCGCCCTGCTGACAACCGATACGCCTATCACCAGCGATGGCCTCGCCGATCAATCCATCGTATTGCAGGGCCTGGGCGGGGTGGAATATCAGCTGTTCGATGCCCAATATGCCGATTCACCGCTGACAGCTGACTCGCGCCGCTGTGAACTGATGACAGCCAACACTGCCTATCTCGCCGCCAGTGGCAAGACGCTGCTCGGGGAATGGCAACAGTTCGCACCGCAACTGGCCGAGGGTAACGGCAGCTTCAGCGATCCACGTGATGCCGTGCTGTCGCTGGTACGCGCGATGACGGTTCAGCTCGAAGCCATCAAGGACCGCAAGCTGCGTCGTCCGGTCGGCCTCAACAATGGCGGGACTGCCAACCCCTATGCGGCCGAATCCTGGCGTGGTGGCATGGGTCTGGCCAACATTCGCTCGACACTCGAGGAGATGGAGCGCATCTGGGTCGGCAACGAGAAAGTCCCGGGCATTCATGGCTATCTGAATGGTCAGGTAGACCCGCGCATGCTGGCCTCAACGACCCGCGATTTTACCGATACACGCGCAGCCTTTGCCGCATTGCCGGATGATCTGGCTGCCCTGCTGCGTGATGACCCACGCAACAGCGACCTCCAGCAAGCATTGATCCATCTGGAAACGCTGCAGGCTGGCTTCGCCGATACGCTCAATCCGGCACTCGGCCTGTCACTGGGCTTCAACAGCACCGATGGTGATTGATCAGCAATGAGCAATTTCTCGATAGGAGGAGGCACGAGAGCCTCCTGTGCTTCTCAGCGCCGACGCCTACTTCAGGCATTGGCCAGTGTGCCGCTGATGGGATTGACAGGCGGGCAGGTGGCCTTCGCTGGCGGTAACAACGCAACCAGTGGACAGGACCGCCGCCCTGCAGGAGTCGTAATATCTGCCTGCGATGACGAGAGCGGTCAGCATCATGCCAGCTGTATGCGCTATTCAGGTGAAGAGCGCTGGCGCCAACCAATCAATGAACGTGCGCATGGTGCAACTCGTCACCCCCATAAGCCGTGGGCGCTGATCTTTGCTCGCCGTCCGGGCCAGGAAATCAATGTCTTCGATATCGAAAGCGGCGAGCGAATCACCCGCATCAAGGCAGCACCGGATCGCCACTTCTATGGGCATGGCGTGTTCAGCCCGGATGGCGGCCTGCTGTATGCCACCGAGAATGCCATCACCCGCGGCGAAGGCCGGATCGGTGTCTATGATGCCAATCGCGACTTCGCACGCATTGGCGAATTCGACAGTGGTGGCATAGGGCCACACGAAATACGCCTACATCCGGATGGTCAGCAGCTGATCATTGCCAATGGCGGAATTCTGACACGCCCCGAGACGGGACGTGTCAAACTGAACCTGGACACGATGCAGCCCAACCTGACACTGCTGGATCGCATCTCAGGCAAGGTCAACTGGCGAGATTCTCCCTCGCATCACCAACTCTCCCTGCGCCATCTGGATGTCAGTCGCGACGGCATTATCGTGGCGGGCTATCAGTACCAAGGGCCGCCCTCCGATTCGCGCTCCTTGATCGTGATGAAGCGCCCTGCAAGTACTGCACTGGAAGAATTACCATTGCCGATGGGCTACGTCTCACAGCTCAAGCAGTACATTGCGAGTATCGCCATCTCGCCTGATGGAACGCTGGCCGTAGCGACTGCGCCGCGCGGGAACCTCATCACGCTGTGGAATCTGGATACTGGCGAACTTGATTCGACGCTGGACTTCGCCGACTGTGCCGGTGTGCTGGCCGTGCCAACCACCAATGAGACTCCGGCAGGTTTCGTGGTCAGCAACGGGCGTGGCGAATGGCTACTGATCGATGAAGATGGCCTGCCCGCGCTGGGTCCCGTTCGTCTCGCCAATACCCACTGGGACAACCACCTTGCGCTGATGTGAGCTGGTGGTCTTTCAGTGATCTTCTCCACGAATGACAACGCCCCGCAGGCAATGGCCTGTGGGGCGTTGTCATTTACAGCAAGCAGGCTCAGAAGCGATAAGACAGGCTGCCGATGATGCTGCGCGACTCGCCGTAGTAGCACCAATAGCTGCAGCTGGCGACGTATTCCTTGTCCGTCAGATTGCTGACATTGACCTGAGCGCTCAGCTCACGAGTGAAGTCATAGCCGACCATGGCATCAAACAGCAGGTAGTCAGATACGGTGGTATCGCCATCCACTGATTCCCCCACATAGCGGGCACCGGCACCGAGTCGCAAGCCATCCAGCGTACCGCTCTCAAAAGCATAATCCAGCCAGCTTGAGGCCTGGTGACGCGGAATCAGCGGCGCACGCACATCGTCTTCCAGACGAGCATCTGTATAGGTGTAAGCCGATGTCAGCTTGAGGTGATCGCTGAGATAGCCGACCATTTCCAGCTCGAAGCCACGCGACTGACGCTCGCCTTCCTGCACTTGGATGGCGCCCCGGGTGACCAGGGTATTGTCTTCGGTGAGATCAAAGACGGCAGCGGTCAGGTAACCATCCCAACCCGCGGGCTGGTACTTGGCACCCAGCTCCCACTGGCGCCCTTCGCGCGGCTCATACAGTGACCCGCCATCGTCCACCGCACTGATCGGCTCGAAGGATTCGGTATAGCTCAGGTAGGGATTGAGACCGACATCACTCAGGTACATCACGCCACCCGACCAACTGATCTCATCATCATCGGAGCGTTCACGCGTGCCCGTGGACTCATTCACGTTTTCGGTCTCGGCCTGGTCGTAGCGCACCCCCGCCAGCAGTACCCACTTGTCGTCGATGCGCAGCTGATCCTGCACGTAGAGGCCGATCTGCTCCTTGTCGATATCGCGCCGCGTGATCTGGTCATCGCTCAAGGCGGTGTAATTGCCGTATTGCGGGTCAAATAGATCGATCGGATCGCCGAAGGAATAGTCATCCGCTTCCTTGCCCGACAGGCTCAGATTCTGATAATCCACGCCCAGCAGCAGAGTATTTTCGGTGCGGTCGCCATACCATTTGCCGATCGCGCGATTGTCGACGGTATAGCTATCGATGGTGCCCTCGCGGTACAGAAGCCCCCGCTGTCCTTCGCGCGCCGAGGACTGATAGAGGATGTAGCTGCTGATCAGATCAAGATCGAGCTGGCTATAGCGGAAATCCTGCTCAAGTGACCAGGTATCGTTCAGGCGATGGCGTAGCTCGTAACCCAGTGAGGCCTGAGTACGTTCATCCTTGTCATAGCCCGGCTCACTGTAATTGGTCTGTGGGTCGATCTTGCCAAACGGCGTATCGTCCACGGTGCCATAGGCCAGTTTGAAGGCATTGGTGGGTACACCGTCATCCTTCTGAAGGCTAGCCAGCACGGTCAGCTGAGTGTCATCCGAGATATCCCACGTCAAGCTGGGCGCGAAGTAGTAACGCTCATTCTCGGTGTTATCCAGATCACCATCGCGCTCACGATATAGCCCCACCAGTCGATAGCGAACATCGCCGTTCTCGCTCAGATAGCCACTGGTATCGAGCCCCGTCTGACGTAGCCCACGATTGCCAATCTGCAGCTGAATTTCAGTCTGCGGTTCATCTGTCGGGCGTTTGCTGATGGCATTGATCAGACCGCCGGGAGGCGCCTCACCATAGAGGATGGAAGATGGCCCCTTGAACAGATCGATCCGCTCCAGACCGTAGGTTTCGGGCAGCCACTGATAGAAGCCTTCGCGATAGATACGCAGGCCATCCTGATAGGTCGATTGATCGAAGCCGCGCACCTTGAACCAGTCAGTATTGTTGTCAGAGCCGTAGTGGCCCGATAACACGCCTGCGCGATAGCGGAAGGTTTCATCGAGCTGCTGTACATTGCGCGTATCGAGCTCGGCACGGTCGACAGTCGAGACCGCCCGTGGTGTTTCCACCAGTGGCGCCTCGACCTTGAGTGCAGTACCGACCACGACCATGGTGTCGTCATTATCACGCTGCTCTGCGAGTGACGTGAGCGGCTGGACCAATAGCCCCGTCGCGATGCAGACGCGAATCGCGTGACGCAATGGTATGAAGGTCGGACGAGCGTCAGTCGGTGATGCTGGCGCCATTTGCAGCGAATGTGCGGACATGTCGAGTTCCCTTGATGATTGATTGGGCCTGAAGATCTTGTTATCTCCTCTCGTGATGCGGCCCTTGATGGCACGCTACCGTATCGAGGATACAAATCACGGTGATTCGTATTTATCGTAAAAATCCCGTATTGGGCCTCGAACATCCCTCCAAGGCCCGGCCGTGTCTCAGTCCTTTAGCGGTCTCTTGAGCACTCTACCCGACATGTCCGCCTACCTACGCTACGCGCCTTGCCAATAACCACTGACAAGGCCAAACGCATGCAGGCGATGACTATCGGGCCACGTCCTTGTGTGGCCTTCTTGCCTTTTCCACTGCATCAGTGCGCCATCAAATGCCGCACGTTTCTGACTCGGCCGGTTCACGCCTCGTCAAGACGCGCGACAGCGTCCTGACTGATACGCTCGCGTTGCGTGCCTGACAGCTCATGCAAGCGACCGGACCGCATTTCAAACAGGCGATCAGCCTGCTGGAAGTAATGATCATCATGGCTGATGGCGAATACCGTCTTGCCCATCTCGCGCAGGCGCGGCAACAGGTCACGATAGAAGATGCGTCGAAACTGTGGGTCCTGATCGGCAGCCCATTCGTCCAGCAGCAGAATGTCACGTGATTCAGCGACCGCCATCAGCAGCGCCAATCGCTTGCGCTGCCCTTGGGAAAGCGCCGGGTTAGCCACCCGGTCTCCCTCAAGTTCCAGTTTCTCGCGCATATCGAGATAACCCAGCCACTGATCAATCAATGCCGAATCCGCTGAAATGCCATCTTGGCCAAGCAAGCGATCAAACTGGTGGAAATCGGTGAATACCGCCGAAAACTGCTGCCGCCAAGCCTCACGCTCATCCTCTTCCAGCGTACGTCCATCCAGTAGCAGCTCGCCTTCACTCGGGCGATAAAGACCCGTCAATAGCTTGGCCAATGTGGACTTTCCACTGCCATTACCGCCGATCAGAAATACCAGTTCGCCACGCGTTAGCGTCAGATCCAATGGTCCGACCGCAAAGGCAGACTTGTCTGAGGTCTGTCCGGCATAGGTGAAGCTCACACCATGCAGGCTGAGCGTTTTCCACTGCTCAATTGGCGAATGCGATGGGGTCATGCTGGACTCGAAACCTTCTCTGGCTGGCGCCAGTGAGAGTTTGCGAAGCTTTTCAAACGCGACATCAGCCCCTAGCAAGGTAGGCAGTGCACCCACCGCCTGAATCAGCGGCGTGCGTAGAAACAATAGCGTCAACGAGTAGGTTGCCGCGACTTCGCTACTCGCCCAGCCAAGGCCATTGGCCAGATAGAAGACAATACCAATGGCACCCAGCATCATGATGTTGGAGAAGTTGATCGCACTCAGGTGGCAGGTATCGGCGCGTACGACATGATGCTGATACTGACGTGCATTGACGCTGTAATCGCTCTCGAAGTACTCACGCGCACGCTGCCGATTCAGCGCGAGTTCCTTGCGACCATGAATGACCGCTTCGAAGTTGGCGTAGAGGCGGCTTTCTGTTTCACGCACTTCAGCCAGGTGTCGATATACTCGCGCGACCAACCAGCTCCCTCCCATGATGGTCAGCGTCACCCATGCCGCAGTGACCAGCATCATCGAGGGAGAGAGCCAGCCCAGATAAAGCACAGCGCCCAGCGTCAAGACGATCCCCTGCACTAGCTCCGGCAAGCGTACGAATGCCAGCGTGATGTTGCGAATATCACTGGAGAGACTGGCCAGTAAATCAGCACTGCCCAGCTGCTCAAGGCGCTCAATATCAGTATCCAGAATCTGCTTGACCAGTCGGCCGCGCAATCCATGCACAAAATGATGGCCCAACAGGGTCAGCGCTAGCTGTGCACCAAGCGTCACAGCCAACAACAGCACAATGAGACCGAGGAATTCCGGTAGGACACCGGCGTAATCTGCCAGCTGATCGCCAGAGCGTGCGATCAATCGCTGATTGATATAGGCGATGGCCCCAATACCCAGCCCAGCACTGGCCAAGCTCAAGATCATGACGCCAATGAAAGGCCAGCGATAATAGGCAAATACCACGCGCAATAACGTCAAGTCTGCCCCCATTCACAAGATTCGAGAAGTGTGGCCATCCAAAGCGATGACTCCACACCAAGAGGGGCAATCTTACGAGCACAGCCTATCAATGCAAGCAATATTGATAAGTATTACCATTAGCAAGAATGGAGGTGCCTCAGGTGAAGCACCTCCTGCCATGACGCCCATGTCATCGCCAATCACCATAAGGTCATCTGACGGTCCAGTAGACGATCAAAGTCGTCGTTCACAAACGGCAGAATGCCATCCGCCACTGGCTTGAGCTGACGACTGAGATAATGCTCTGCATCAATGGCCGAACGGTGATATTCGATCGGCTCCGGCCCCGCAGTGGTCATCACATAGCGAATCCAGCCGCCCTTCTGATAACGCAACGGCAACCCTCGACGCTGATTCTCTTCATCAGCCAACCGTGCGGCACGCACATGCGGTGGAACATTACGCTGATAGTCGTCCAGCCGACGCCGCAGCCGCTTGCGATAGATCAAGGCCTCCACATCAAAGCTTTCTGAAGCGTTCGGCTCCTGAACACTGCTCGCGACAGGAAGATAGGCGCTGACATACGCCAGCAGGTAGTCCTGATAAGGCTGACCTTCGAAAATCCGGCGATAAAGCTGCTGCTGAAATTGCTTGGCCAATGGCGTCCAGTCGGAACGCACCGCTTCCAATCCCTTGAACACCAGCTCAGTACCAGTATCACTGGTCTGCCTGAGCCCGGCGTAGCGCTTCTTGCTGCCCTCTTCGGCACCGCGAATGGTCGGCATCAGGAAACGCTGATAATGCGTCTCGAACTGCAGTTCCAATGCACTGTCGAGATTCAGTGTCTCTGCCAGATGCTCACGCCACCAGGCAGTGACATGGCTCGCCAGTGCCTCACCGATTGCAGTGGCCGTCGCCTCGTCATGCGCTTGCCCCAGCCATACAAAAGTGGAATCGGTATCGCCATAGATGACGGTATAGCCACGCGCCTCGATCAGCGCCACCGTCTGCCGAATGATCTGATGCCCACGTCGGGTAATCGACGAGGCCAACCGTGGGTCAAAGAAGCGACAGCCACGTGATCCCAACACACCATAAAAGGCGTTCATGATGATCTTGAGTGCCTGGGTGAGTGGCGCATCTCCTGCCGTACGCGCGATATCACGTGCTCTCCAGACCTCCGAGACAATTGCTGGCAAACAGTGCTTGTCGCGAGAAAATCGACCCTCGAGAAAGCCCGGCACCGCGTCATCAGGTGCGCGCAGTCCTTCAATCAACCCGAGGGGGTCAATCAGAAAGGTGCGGATGATGGAGGGATATAGACTCTTGAAGTCGAGCACCAATACCGAGTCATAAAGGCCAGGCCGTGAGTCCATCACGAACCCGCCGGGGCTGTCCTCTCCGACGATATCGCCAAGGTTGGGGGCTACCTTGCCCTGTCGATGCAAGCGAGGGAGGTAGAGGTGGGTGAAAGCCGCAACCGAGCCACCACTGCGATCGGCAGGCAAGCCGGTAACGCGGGCGCGGGCGAGCAGAAACTCCATCAGCCCGGCCTGTTTGAAAATACGCGTTACCAACTCACAATCCTTGAGGTTGTAACGCGCCAGTGATGTCTTGTCCTCGGCGAACATGCGCAGAATTTCATCAAGCCGGCTGTAGGGATCATCAATCGCCTTGCCTTCCCCGAGCAGTTCACGCGAGACATTTTCAAGACTGAAGGATGCAAAGTGCCAGGTGGCAGACTTGAGCGCTTCGATGCCATCCACCACCCAACGGCCGGCGATCTCGGCAAAATGATGGTCTGGCTGCTGTGAATGGGCACGCCACTGCATCACACTGCCGTCACGCCCCAGTGTCAGCGGCAAGTGCTCCTGCTGGGAGAGTCGCACCAGCATGCGTAGGTCGAACTGGATCAGATTCCAGCCGATGATGACATCGGGATCATGCTGTGCGATCCAGCGGTTCAAGCACTCCAGCAGCTCGCGGCGTGTTGCAAGGTACTCGAGAGAAAAATCGATATCGTCTGCGGGCTCACCAGTATCGGGGCCCAGCATATAAACCTGGCGCTGTCCGCAGCCCTCCAGAGCGATGGAATAGAGGTTGCCATGGGCGTCAGTCTCGATATCCAGTGACGCCCAGCGTAACGGCGGCCGGAAATCGTTCAAGGGTTTGAGTCGAGCACCGAGGATGACACCCTTGTCGAGATGGCTCCCCTGCACACTCACGCCAGCCGTGATGAAGCGCTCCATCAGAAAGCGATCCGGGGGACGAACGTCGGCTTCGTAGACATCGACACCCCGGGCTTTCAGCTGACGTACCAGTTTTCCCAGTACGCGATACTGCCGGCAATAGAGCCCGACAACGGGACGATGCTGAAAATCTTCCAGTGTCAGTGAGCGTAGCGCCACCTCCCGCTCCGTCAGCGATGCCTCAACGATGACACCGCGCGCCTTTTGCTCCTGTGCTGCCGGGAGAAAGGCCACCACCTCTTGAGGGTCACACTGCACATGAATCGCCGCCTCGTGAGTGCGTATCCAGAAGCTGACCACCACTCCGCTAGTGGTATCCTGCCAATGGCGCGTCAGCAGGAAGCCATGATGCGTCATTGGCCTCACATCACAAGGCGTGGCATCACGGCTTGGCGGAGCAATCTCGCTACCCGTCTTGCAGACGTCAGGCACAGTGACACCTCGATAATTCGTTGAATAGGCGTACGCTGAAGGACGTAGTTACCAACACTTGTCTCAATCCCATACGATAATATGAAGCGCGAGGGGCAGGACTTCTCCCTCTTGGCACATGGGAAGTGATGATAAACGCCATATGGCATGACACAAGGAGTGACACCATGCCCAGCTTTGACATGATACAGAAACTGCTGGGCCAGATGCTGGGCCAGATCGACAACATCATTCTGATGGCTGATGCGCAGCGCAATATCACCTACATGAATGCCAGCGCAGAGGATGCCTTTGGCTATTCCCTGGAAGAGGTCATCGGGCAGCCCACCCAACGCCTCTACCTGAATGCTGATGAATTCAAGCGCCAGGGTTCGCTTCGCTTCAATGAAAAGGGGGCACTGAATAGCGAAGGCACGGTGATTCGTTATCTGTGCAAGAACGGTGCGAGCTTTTATGGTGAGACCGTTGGCGGCCCCATCAAGGACCCCGACAGTGACAGCGTATTCATGTTCGGGCTCATTCGTGATGTTTCTCGGCGCGTCACTACAGAGCAGACACTTCACAGCCTGCATGCCATCACATCCTCTCGAGATCTGGATTTTGATGACCGTATCGATGCGCTGTTGCATCTGGGATGTGCGCACTTCGGATTGCCGATCGGCATTTTCAGCCGAATTGATGGGGACCAATATGTTGTTCAACGCGCCTGCCATCCCGAAGGATTGTTGACACCCGGCTTGAGCTTTTCGCTCAGTGAGACCTATTGTGATCACGTCTACAAGGCTGACAACGTTCAAGCGTTCCACAACGTGGGCAAGAGCGAAATCCGCCATCACCCCTGCTATGCCAGTTTCAACCTCGAGGCCTATATCGGAGCCCCGGTCATCGTCGATGGTGAGCGCTATGGCACCTTCAACTTCTCAAGTGCCGATACCGTGGCGCCATTCACGCAGCAGGATGTCGAATTGGTGCGGTTGATCGCCCTGTGGGCAGGTCATGAAGTGGCGAGATTCAATGACATAAAGGCGTTGGAAGAGGCACACAAGGCACTCGAGAAGGTCGCGATCACCGACCTCTGACGGGACTCGCCAACCGGCGTCATGCTCAGAAAGTGCTGGATGAATGTCTGGCCACTCTCGCTCAGAGCACAGGAACCGTCTGTGTGGCATTGCTGGATTTTGATCACTTCAAACAGATCAATGACCAACATGGCCACGATGCAGGTGATCTGGCTCTCCAGCATCTGGCAACCTTGAGTCACGACTTCCTGTTGCCTACTGACACCTTGGCCCGCTGGGGCGGCGAGGAATTCCTGGCCATCCTGCCTGACGCTCTGACAAGTGATGCCGCGACCCGCATCAATCTATTGCGCCAAGCCGTGAAAGACAGTCAGATCGAACACAACGGCCGCATACTCCCCATCTCGCTGAGCATCGGCCTGACGATGGCAACTCCAGAAGATGTATCGTCGCGTGATGAATTGATTGCCCGATCAGACGAAGCCATGTATGCCGCCAAGGAAGCTGGCCGCAACTGCCTCAAGATGCTGTGACAGAACGCGAGATGCGCCACACCGGTCCACTGCGACACCCTCCTCGCACTCAGGTGATGAAAAGGCTAAGGTCAGCGCTACCCTTACCCATTTGTCACCTGAACGTCATGCCCTCACACGACTCACTCGACCACAATTCCCTCACTAACCCGCCTTCCAATACTGTCCAGCATCTGGGTATTTTATTGCTGCCTGGCTTTGCCATGGTTGCACTCTTCTCGATGATTGAACCGCTACGTATTGCTAACCGCCTGCGTGGGTCTCGCCTGTACCAGTGGACACTTTCCAGCCAGGACGGCACTCCCGTTACGGCTTCCAATGGCATGGCACTTCCCGTAGATACGGCGCGAGATGAGCTGCCTGACGTACATAGCCTGATTGTCTGTACAAGCTTCGCCCCAGAGGCTCAGCTTGAAGATGCAACGCTTAGTTGGCTTCAACAGCTATCACATACCGAGTGCCAGATAGGAGGTATTGATACCGGCTGCTTTGTATTGGCGCGCGCAGGACTCCTGACCGAAAAGACCGTCACCTTGCATTGGGAGAGCCTGCCGGAATTTTCGCAGCGCTTTGACGATGTGGACGCAGTGGAATCTCTCTACGAGATCAGCGAGGACGGCTTCTATTGTGCCGGCGGCAGCGCGGCCATCGATATGAGTCTTGAGTTGATTCGGCGTAAACATGGCCATGCCTTGTATCGCGCAGTGCGCGAACAGCTGATTCATGACCAGGGGCGATTGCCTGCCAGCCGACAGCGGGGGTTCAGTCAGCAGTCTGAAGACTTGGCAGACCCACTTCTGAGGCGCGCCATCATGAGGATGGAAAGTGAGCTTGAAGCCCCTCTGAGCATTCAGGCACTGGCCCAAGAACTGGGCCTTTCCTGGCGTCAGCTGGAACGTCGTTTTCACCATGGGGTGGGATGTACGCCTCAAGCCTTTCAAGCCGAGCGGCGGTTGGTCCATGCGCGCAGCCTGCTGCACGATACCCGCCATAGCATCACTGATATTGCACTAGCGTGCGGCTTTACCTCTCACCCGAGTTTTTCGCGTGCCTTCCGACGTCGATTTGGCATCACTCCATCACAGGCGCGCCGCCAGTCCCCGCGTGTACACCCCTGAGCCATTGAGTGCTGAGCCATTGAATTCCTTGGGAGCGCAAGTCGCCAAGACAAGAAGTGGCTCATATGTCGAATTGAGCACAGTCATGGTCGAATTGGGCACAATAAAGGCTGATCAGAGCTGCCACCATGTGTAGGGAATTTACCTACACGACAGAAAGGAGCTCAGCATGTCACTGCCCAAGACACCTGATTACGATAGCTGGCCGATCGATGAAACTCTGGTGAGCGTGAGCCATGAAGCGCGTCAACTCAGCGTGACCTGGAGTGACGGTCGCGTGAGCCGTTATCACAGTGTCTGGCTGCGTGAGAATGCTGCCGATGACTCCACGATCAATCCGGCGACGCGCGAGAGAATCCTGGACCTTTCCCTGATTCCCGCCTGGCCGGAAATCGCCGAGGCCAGCATTGATGACAAGGGAGCACTGTCGGTGCTGTTCACGCCAGAAGATCGTCGCCTGCGCTTTCATCCGGGGTTCCTGCGCGCCAATGATTACGACAATCAGCAGTTGCTGCCATCAGAACTTCCCCCAGTATCTCTCTGGAATGGCGAGCAACTCCAGCAGCCACCCACCATCGATGCCGCAACACTGGCCGGTGCTGAACACGGTAGCAAGGAAGAGGCTGACATCCTGAATCCGACGCTGCATGAGCTGCTCGGCAAGGGATTGGTACGCCTGCGCAATCTACCGGCAGAAGAAGGCGCCATTGAAAAGGTCGCCGAGCGTATCGGTTCGATCCGGTCGACCAACTTCGGGCATCTTTTCAACGTGCGTGCCATCCAGAACCCGGATTCCAACGCCTATACCTCCATCGCGCTGCCGCCTCATGTCGACCTGCCGACACGTGAATATCAGCCGGGCCTGCAGTGCCTGTACTGCATCGAGAACAGCGTGAAAGGCGGCATGGCGGTCATGATGGATGGCTTTGCCATCGCCACCGCCATGAAGGAAGAGCATCCTGAGGCTTACGCGACGCTCACCACGATACATTGGCGCTATGCAAACACCTCGCGCAATACCGACCATGTCTGGTATTCCCCGATGATCGTGCTGGGTCAGGCGGGAGAGTTACTGGAAGTCCGGATCGCTGACTTCCTGCGTGGCCCGATGACGGCCCCCTTCGATCAGACCGAAACTGCCTATGAAGCACTCATGACGCTACAGCGCATGCTGCGTGAACCGCGCTTTGCCATGCGCTTCACTTATACTCCAGGTGACATGGTCATCTTTGACAATCGCCGCCTGTTGCATGCACGTGATGCCTTTGAAGGCGAGAGTGGCAGCCGCTGGTTGCAAGGCTGCTACCTGGAACGTGACGAGGTGCGCTCACGCTATCGCATGCTCAAGCGTGATGAACGTACCCAGCGGGTCACGGAGCAGAATGACGTCCGCGCTGACAGCGAATCACTTGCGTGACAAGGCGCCATGCCTTGTATGAGGACACCTGTGCAAGGGCACTGGCGTGATGCCATGCTCGCAAGCACAGTGAACCAGTGACAACAGAACACCCCATCTCAGTCTCCCTGAGATGGGGTGTTCTGTTGTCAGGAAAAGATTCTCGGCACCATCGTTTGGGAAGTCCTTCACTGCCAGTGTATCC
>NZ_JEMF01000002.1 GCF_000591415.1 Cobetia crustatorum
GATAGATCGCGATAGGCTAGTGTTGGATGTTGCAATGTTAGAAGTTTAGTTCCACATGACGCCTCGCAGCATATGCTGCGAGCGTCATGCGTTTTTGTTACAAGAAATAGTATCCGCATGATAGTCAATCATGCGATATAACAACTGGCTATCAACCCTGTAAGTGCTTACGGTAATAGATATGCCATGCGTAAAGTGGCATAAACATGCTCATATTTGCATGTGTCATATTTCTTTCGATTTATGTCCTTGAGGCCGCAGCCGATGGCAGATCCTATCTCAGAAGCATCGCTAGCTCCGGGAGGCCGTCCCGGCTTCAGGCCGGCCGCACCCCACCCTCGTGAGCAGGAGCGCATCTGCAGCCTGCACTCTCTCCAGGTGCTTGATAGTAATCACGAAAAGCGTTACGACGACCTGACGCGCTTAGTGGCAGATATCTTCGATGCCCCCATTTGCCTGGTATCGCTGGTGGATGAAGATCGGCAGTGGTTCAAGGCTCATTGTGGGCTGGATGCACGTGAAACGGGCCGAGATATCGCATTTTGCGCGCATGCTCTGCATGAAGAACGTTTCTTCGTCGTCAATGATGCGAGTAAAGATGAACGCTTCTACGATAATGCACTCGTCACTGGACCGCCTCATGTCCGCTTCTATGCGGGTGCAGTGCTGCGTGACAGCAGCGGCTTGCCACTGGGTACCCTTTGCCTGATCGATCACAAGCCACGCCAGCTCAGTGAAGCACAGCTCGACCGGCTCGAACGTTGTGCGGCACTGGTCGAGAATGAGCTCATTCAGCGTGATGCGTTGCTGGCTGAGCGAGCACGCGCCACGCTGCAAGCCAGTATTGACCCCATTACCGGTTATAGCGTTCGCCGTCGTTATCTCCAGAAGCTTTCCAGCTGGCTTGATGAGTACGCATCTGATCAAACGCTACAGGTCATACTGATCAAGGTTCAGGGCAGCGAGCGCTGGCGCAAGCAGAAGGGTAGCGACTTCGTGGACGGAGTCTTGCAGTCACTCTCGACTCAGCTCAATGAAAACTTTGATAGTAACGAGATGCTCAAGGGACGACTGAATCACGATACGCTGATGGTTCTGTTACCCCAGAAGCAAGCAGTCAGCGGCATGCGCTGGTCACGCTTTGTTGATCAGCCTTGGCTGCTGCATCTATCTGCCACTGTGCGGCCCACGCTATTGATCTGTTCGGCGAGCCTTGTGCCTGGTGCGACCACAGCACATGAATTGATTGAAATACTCGAGGAAGAGCTACATAACGCCAGCGACTGGGCGCCACTGCAGAAGGATATTCAGGTCGCGGATCTGACATCGAGTCTGCAGTTGCGTATCCAGCTCAATAATCGTTTTGCCCAGGCGCTACGCGACAACGAGCTGAGTGTGCATATACAGCCCATGTTCAAGTGCGGCACCCTGGCGCTTAGTGGTCAGGAAGTCTTGCTTCGTTGGAAGGAACAGGATCGTTGGGTAACGCCATACCAGATGTTGCGGATAGCAAGCCATGCCGGGCTAACCGAAGAGCTGGATATCTGGGTGCTACGTCAGGCATGTGCCTTGTTGAGCCAGTGGCAAGGCTCAGATGAAGAATTCAGTACCGTTCAGTTGCCGTTATCACTCAATATAGCAGCGACTCGATTACTGGAAGTCGATTATGTGGATGCCATGCGCCGTGTCTTGAGGCTTTATAGAATAAAAGGACAGCAGTTACAGCTTGATATCAGCGGTACTGAGGATTTCATGGAGTCACCTGAATCCCTGGTGGCAGCCATGAAAGCGCTAATTAGCGAAGGCATTTCATTTTGCATTGATAGGTTTGGCCCAGAGAATGACAGCTTGCGACTGTTGAGTCTGTTGCCAGCCAAAAGCGTCAAACTTCATCCGCGCTGGATTGCTCAGCTACAGACAGACCCGCGTCAGGCGCGCCTACTCAAGGCATGGACAGCCGCACTGCATGTATTGGGCCTCGAAGCGATCGCCGTGGGTGTTGAGCATGCTCGCCAGCAGCAGGTGCTTGAAGATCTGGGGTTTGATCAGGTACAGGGGTTTGCGTTCGGTCAACCAGTGCCACCGACAGACAGTTACCAAGAATGGCTGACTAACATTAAAACGGCGATAAAAGGCTAATTCATTGCGGGGGCTTTGCTGTTATCTCGGTCGTGCTTGGCGTACCAGGCTCGCAGGGGCAGCGCTGGAAGGCGAGGGTGATACTTGCAGCTTCGATACCAAGCTTACGCATTGAGGTGCGGTTGATGATGCGTTCGCCGGGTTGCAGGTACATCCAGTCATCCATACTGAACTCCCAGTGGCTATCATCAATGGGCACCTGTAACACGTAGCTCATGTGGAAGGCATTCCCGCTGCTGGCCGCTGTTGCCAGGCCCATGACATCAACGGCAGTCCCTGTCCATTGTCGGTCTCCCGCTGGCGTGAAGGTCCAGCGCCGATTCTGGGTTTCACCATCGGCATAGACGAAATCCTCGTCGAGAATCAGCTTGTTGCCATCTTTTGTGCCGGTGATATCGACTACAAAGCGTCGAGTCACTGTACCGTTATAGTCCTGGACCATACCCCAGCCACGTGTGTGGCCCACGAAGTAGTCGTCGATTCTGAGCTCCGGACCGCTATCAGCATAATCTTCGATCTGCGGGCCACTACACGCAGCAAGCAGGCCTGCAGTCATCAGTAGCAGGCCTGCCTTGAGGCCTGTGGGTAGATGAATCTTCAATATCTGTCTCCTGATGTTGTAGCCACCCTCGAACAGGGGAAGTACCTATCGCAGTCGCAGGAAATTTCTCACGCGGAATGACAGGTTTGTCATGTGGGCAGAAAAATTGTTCAGCCTATAGACAAAGATTATGCAGCATTGGTATCGAAAGCAAAAATCATGCAGAGCAGCAGCGTTGAGCGTCACTCCAGGAAGGTGCTTTGGTTGGCATTGAATGAGTTCGCATAATATATATTATGTTAAATTGGATATTTCCTTCTCTATCCACAATCAGCACTTCCTGCTTTGGCAATCATGAGTGCCTTCTTCGTTCTACTTGTTCTCTTTATTATCGGTGTCTGCCTCATGTCGGTACATGACGTCAGTCAAACACTCGTTTTAGGCGCATCGTGACGTTCTCAGATGAATCTTTGTCTATCAAGGCGGGTTGGGCATGGCCCTGATAAATGCGCAAAGGCTGTGGTGAGAATGTGCAAGCCTAGAAAGAAAGTGTCAAAGTGCCCACAGCGCTTGGTATCGAAATCCCCACTCGCTGCGTCACCGTGTTGAGACACCATTGAAGCGAGAACGGCAGGAATTCCGAATGGTCACAAGCGCAGCGCCCTTTCATACGGGCATCACAGATCGTTGTCATCGCACAGCGACAAAAACTGATCACGCAATGTCGAATCATGTCTTGGCGGTTCAGCGCGCGCCCTGAAACATGGACAGTGACCATTAGGCCTACGTATGATCGGCCTCCTGTGCACCTTTGTACTACGGGGTAAAGGTACACAGGGAACATCCAGGCATCGATAGGTAGGCGTATTTCTGTGCTGAGTTATCGATGAACAAGAATTGTGCATGCCGGCCGCGCCAGGCGCAGGTCGGTAGCAAGGCTGAACAGGGACCTCCTTCACTATGCTGATCCGCAAGCTGCTGCTGCCTATTACTTTGACTAGCGCCGTCGTAATGGCTGGCTGCGTTCCGGCACAACCTCAGCCTCAGAAACCGGTATTGACGCCTGCCGCATTCTCACAACGTATGGATGCACTGCAGGGACAACTTGCCAGTCAATGTGATGCTCAGAAGCAGCAACTGACAGAACAACAGGCGCTGAATAGCTCACTTCGTCGCGATGTTCGTGAAGTCGGTAGCCAGTTGCGCCGCATGCACGCCGAGATGGAAAAACCGGCAGCGCCACAGACGGTACAAGCCTGCAAGGCTGCGTCTGATAACCCGATCATGGACAAGACGTTACTGGGCCGTGTCGAGTGGGTTGGATTCCCCGCGATTGGTAGCTACTTCAAGGCGCGTATTGATACGGGCGCAAATACCTCATCTCTCTCCGCACGCGAAATTACCGAGTTCGAGCGTGATGGTGACAAGTGGGTCAAGTTCAAGCTTGCGCTACGCGATGATGCCAAGTATTTCGTCGCCGACGTACGTGACAAGTGGGTTGAAGCCAAGGTCAGTAGAACCGTCACCATCATTCAGGCAGCGGGTCGTGAAGAGCGTCCTGTTGTCAGCATGCTGATGACATTAGGCGATATAAAGCAGCGGGTAGAATTCACGCTGAATGATCGTCGTGATCTGACATACCCTGTGTTGTTGGGCCGTCGCTTCATGATGGATATTGCGGCTGTCGATATTAGCCGTACCTTCATCAATCCCCGTCCTGAATTCTCGGGTAGCGCCCCGAGCGCAGATGCGGCCAAGGATCAGGACCCGAATGAAGGTAACCGGGACTAAGTAACGCCCCGCTGCTATTGATGCTGATTATCCCTACTGACATGACTTGATCATTTTCCGGGTCATGTCAATTGCATAAAATATCTCAAGGACTCCCATGTCGCGTTTTGCTTTTTACCTACTTGTCAGTCTGTTGATGCTGATTGGAGTGGGATTGACGGCCTATCGCCATATCTCGTTCGATGTACCCTGGGTGCCTGGTGCGCAGCAAAAAGTGTGGGATATCGAGGCACAGGTGACCTTTACCGCCACCGGTGGCCCGGTAAAGGCGTCTCTAGCACTGCCTGAAAACCAGAAGGGCTACAGTGTCTTGACGGAAAACACGGCATCGTCAGGTTTCGGACTCTCCTATCTGGATGACCTGCCAGGCCGTCGTGCCGAGTGGTCTATCCGTGAGGCTGCTGGCTCCCAGCTGCTGTATTACACCGTCACCATGCTTGAGTCTGACAATTCCACACCTGCCGCCATCAAGCGCTTGCCGGCACCGCAGGAAGTCTCGTGGGAGCGTCCTTATGATACGGCGGCTGCACAGGTCATCGATCAGGCTCGCGCCAAGAGCGCTGACTCCTTTACCTTTGCCCGTGAGCTGATCAAACAGTTTGATGGCCAGCGTCAGGGTGAGAATGGACGCCTGTTGCTGACCCAATTCGACCGCCCGGATCTGATGCTGCGCTTGCTCAACGAAGCCGGCGTCAGCGCCCGCCTCGTCAGTGGCTTAAGCCTGGAAGATGGACGCCGTCGCCAGAATGTCAGTTTCTGGCTGCAGGTATTTGCTGAAACACCGGAGAACGGTCAAACCGTTGATCTTGATTCAGCCGATGCCGAAGACATCAATACCGACTGGGTACTGATCAATCCTGAAACCGGCAAGCAGGGTGAGCCGGATAATCTATTGCTATGGGAAGGTCGCGGCGCACCAATGCTGGAAGTCGAAGGCGGCGTGAACTCACGCGTCAGTTTCTCGATGATTCGCCACAATGAGCCGGCTGCTGTTGCCGTGCGTAACAAGCTGGCGAATGATGAGTTGCTCAACTTCTCTATCCACTCGCTGCCGCTGGAAGAACAGGCGCTTTTCAAGACGATTCTGCTGATCCCGATTGGCGCGCTGGTCGTAGTGCTACTGCGTGTACTGGTAGGTCTGAAGACCTCGGGTACCTTCATGCCAGTACTGATCGCCCTCGCCTTCATTCAGACCAGCCTTATCACTGGCTTGATCGGCTTCCTGTTGATTGTGGCGACCGGCCTGGTGATTCGCAGTTATCTATCGCGACTTAACTTACTGTTAGTCGCAAGGGTTTCGGTGGTTATCATCATGGTGATTGCGATCATCTCCATCTTCTCTGTCTTGGCATATCGCTTCGGTCTGAATGCGGGCCTGACCATCACCTTCTTCCCGATGATCATCCTGTCCTGGACTGTTGAACGCATGTCGATCCTGTGGGAAGAAGAAGGTCCCAAGGAAGTGCTCAAGCAAGGTGGCGGTAGCCTGTTGACTGCAGTACTTGCCTATCTGGCGATGAATAATCCGTGGGTGCGCCACCTCACCTTCAACTTCCTTGGTCTGCAACTGGTACTGATGGCCTTTATACTGCTGCTCGGCAATTACACCGGCTATCGTCTGCTGGAACTGCGTCGTTTCAAGCCACTGACGGAGGATTGATATGCTCTCGTCATGGATAAATCGCTGGTCACGTAACTGGACCACGCCAGGCTTGCTGCGTGACAAGGGCGTAGTCGGCATGAATCGCCGTAACATTGGTTATATATCGAAGTACAACGACCGTCGGCTCTACCCGTTGGTTGATGACAAACTGCAGACCAAGCTGCTGTGTCAGGAGCATGGGCTCGCCTCCCCTGAATTGATCGGCACTGTGACCAGCCAGTTCGAGGTCAGAGGTGTCGTCGATATGGTGCGCGAGAGTACTGGCTTTGTGATCAAGCCGGCTAAAGGCTCTGGCGGTAAGGGTATTCTTGTCATCGAGCATCATGATGGCGAAGAGTACGTAAAACCGAGTGGCGTTCGGATTAATCGTGCCGATATGGAGCGTCATGTCTCTAACATCCTGTCAGGGCTGTATTCACTGGGTGGTTCGCCTGATGTGGCGCTGATCGAAGGACTAATTTCCTTCGATCAGGCTTTTGCCGAGTTCACCTATGAAGGCGTGCCAGACATCCGTGTCATCGTCTTCAAGGGTTACCCAGTCATGGCGATGATGCGCCTGTCGACATCGGCATCAGACGGCAAAGCTAACCTCCACCAAGGTGCTGTCGGTGTCGGGTTGGATATCGGGACTGGCTGGGCTGTGCGCGGCGTTCAGTACGATCGCCCGCAGTTTGCGCATCCTGATACCGGGCATGACATCTTCTCGCTCAAGGTGCCACAGTGGGAGACCCTGTTGGTGCTTGCCTCTGGTTGCTATGAGATGACAGGTCTTGGTTATCTCGGTACTGATATGGTGCTGGATCGCCGACATGGTCCGATGCTATTGGAGCTGAATGCCCGTCCGGGCCTGGCCATTCAGATGGCCAATGGGGAAGGTCTGCGCAAGCGACTTGAACTGATCGAACGTCAGCCAGATGGTGTGCCGGTGGCAGAGCGCGTTGCCTTTGCACGCAAGCACTTTGCACGCAGCAAGGAAGACGTGGCGAATGTGGGTATGGCACCAATCGCTGACTGAGTGCTTCGTTGCCAGCATTGCCTGGTGTAGAGAGAACGCAAAACACCCCGCCGAGGCGGGGTGTTTTGCGTTCAGCGAGACCGGTGCGTTAGCCCGGGTCGAGACTTAGCATCATACGTTTGCCGTTCGGCACGACTGGCGAGCGGTGAATAAGCCCTCGCCCCTCATTGCCCGGCCAGCACTCTCCCTTGAGCAATGCCAGACTACCGAGACGCAACTCTCGAATCTGCTCAGGGTTGATACAGACATCCTGGTGCCCGTATTGGCCATGCCCCAGTGCCAATCGGTCTGCCGCCTCCTCTGGTAGCCACTGCGTTCCAGGCCCTTGATACGTGGTCACCATGCGTACAGGGATCTTGTCGACATGAAAACGTGGGCACATGGCTCGCTGTGTGACTTCCAGGCGCAAGCCGACGTCATCGACCTCGAAGAGCTCCCCCATGGCAGCCCCCAGCAGGCTGATATCGCCAATGATCGCCTCTCCCGCCTCAGGTGCAGGTAGATAGCGTTCCAGCATATGGCATATCTCGCTGATAGGTCCGCGCCATCGTATGTTCAGCGGATAGGAGGCATATAACTGCGCTTGGACGGCCAGCTTGAGTGCAGCATCAATGCGTCGCTGCATGACAGCAAGCGTGATCTCCGGACGAAAGATCTCGCCCAGATCCAGTGCTTGATGGCCGAGGTGCCAATGTCTTGGGGCATCAGCATCTCCAGCGAGGGAGCCAGGTGGTGGCTGATCCTTTGAGAATGGCGGTAGCGTTGATGTGTATAGCTCGCGACACAGCATGAAGGGCTCCTTTGATTGACCATGACAAATATCAATAATGAGATGTTATAACATATCTTTTGGTGCGCGAAATAGTATCATTTAACGTTCCAGTAACAGGATCCCTATGTCTTGCATGTGGCTCAGCGAGGGCAATTTGCCTAGAATAAGGCTCTGGTCATTCAGGCAGACCACTGACAGCACCTAATGCTGCCACTGTGTGTGCTGCCCTCCCGACACTCAGGATTCTTCATGCCCGAGCAATTTTCGCTGATCGACCAGGCAGAACGTCAATGTCTGGCGAGAGGTGCGCGCTTTACTCCGATTCGGCGACGCGTACTGGAATTGATTGCGGCCAGCCATGGCGCACTCAAAGCCTACGACTTGCTTGATCAGCTCGCCAAGGAACATGGCGCAGCACGCCCCCCCACGATTTACCGTGCACTGGACTTCCTGATTGCTCAGGGGCTTGTCCACCGTATCGAATCACTCAATGCCTATCTGGCTTGCCACTGCCCAGAGCATCAGCACGGCTTTCAATTATTGATCTGCCGCGGCTGTGGGCGAGTTGAAGAAATGCATGATGATGATCTCGGTTCACGGTTGGCTGCCAGTGCCAGCGCACATGGCTTCACGATTGAGCGGCAAACGGTAGAACTGGAAGGGCGTTGCGGCGAGTGTATTGCCCAAGGGCTCACCTCAGTGGAATCTCCTGCACACTGAACAGGCCCTTGCGGACAATTTTGATACGTTATAACATTTGATCACCACGGAGGACGTCACATGCTGGACATCCGCATCTCACAGGCACAAGTCGTCAATGAAGGCACCATTTCCACTCTGGATGTGGGCATCAAGAACGGACGTATCCATGCCATCGGTAGCGATCTGTCTCATCTGGATGCGCGTGAAGTCATTGATGCCCAGGGACGCCATCTGCTGCCGGGCATGATTGATGATCAGGTACATTTTCGTGAGCCCGGGCTGACCGCCAAGGGCAATATTGCCACCGAATCAGCCGCCGCCGTGGCGGGAGGCATTACCACCTTCTTTGATATGCCCAATGTCAAACCGGCTACGCTGGATAGCGCCGCACTGGAAGCCAAGTTCGCCGTTGCCGCCGGACGTGCGCACGCCAATCATGCGTTCTATCTGGGTGCCAGCAACGACAATCTGGAAGCAATCAAGACGCTTGATCCCAACCAGACCTGCGGCATCAAGATCTTCATGGGGGCCTCTACCGGCAACATGTTGGTTGATGATCCAGATATTCTGGAAGGTATCTTCAAGCATGCGCCGACGCCCATCGTCACGCATTGCGAAGATACGCCGATGATTCTGGAAAACGAAGCACGCTGGCGTGAGCGCTTCGGTGAAGACGTGCCCTTCTCCGAGCATGGACGGATCCGTTCACGCGAAGCCTGTATCAAAAGTTCACGTTTGGCGATTGATCTGGCGACACGCAATGACACCCAGCTTCACGTATTGCACCTGACGACCGCTGAAGAAATGGCGCTGTTTACGCCGGGCCCCATGAAGGGTAAACAGATTACCGCTGAAGTCTGTGCACATCACCTGTGGTTCAGTGATGTCGACTATGACGAGCGTGGCAGCCTGATCAAGTGCAATCCGGCCGTAAAGACCCAGGCCGATCGTGCTGCACTGCGCGCTGCCGTGATGGATGGTCGTAT
The DNA here is from genome assembly GCF_000591415.1 of Cobetia crustatorum. Taxonomy (GTDB): domain Bacteria; phylum Pseudomonadota; class Gammaproteobacteria; order Pseudomonadales; family Halomonadaceae; genus Cobetia; species Cobetia crustatorum. The sequence goes on from NZ_JEMF01000002.1 coordinate 9,610, forward strand.
CGATATCATCGCCACTGATCACGCGCCGCATACCTGGGAAGAAAAGCAGAACCCATATTTCAAGGCCCCTTCCGGTCTGCCGCTAGTTCAGCATGCTCTGCTGTCGCTGCTCGATCAGGTCAAGGACGGTGTTTATGACCTGGAGACCCTGGTGCAGAAGACGAGTCATAACGTGGCAGAGCGCTTCTCCATCGTTGACCGCGGCTATATTCGCGAAGGTGCTTTTGCCGATCTCGTATTGGTCGACCTGAATGGCGAAACTCGCGTGACTCGCGACAACGTGCTCTACAAGTGTGGCTGGAGCCCCTTCGATGGCGTGACGTTCAAGGCGCGTATCGATGCCACCTTCGTCAACGGTATCAAGGCTTACGACGGTAAGACCGTCGCTCCGGTAGCCAATGGTCAGCGTCTAACATTCAATCGCGGCTGAGTGAGGCAATAATGTATCGGTCTTGATCGATACACAGCGCCCGCATGATGTCGTGATCTCAAGAGGAAGTTGTTTCATGACACTGCATGCGGGCCATGCCCTTCGTAATGCCGGCCATTTCAATGGCCGCACTCTTCGTCGGACCCTGCGTCCAACCTTGCGGCTACGCCTGACCACTGCGTTGTTGGGGGGGCTAGCTGCACTGTCTGCTCCCTGGGCAATGGCTCAGACGGATGAGCAGCCGCTCAAGGTGGCGGTCAGTATTCCGCCGCTGCATTGGATGGTTGACCAACTGGCCGGTGACTTTGTTGATATCACCACGCTGGTGACGCCTGGCAATAGCCCCGATACCTATGATCCCACGCCTCGTCAGGTTGCAGCACTGTCCAGCGTGCCGCTCTACCTTGCGATTGGCGTGCCGTTCGAGCAGGTATGGTTGCCGCGCCTTGAGCAGAACCAACCTGAAATGCAGGTCGTACATCTCGAGGCAGGTCTCAAGACACGCTTCTTCGGTGCGGGCGAGGCTCACCACCATGATGACCACGCCAATCATGATGAGCACGAAGATCACGCCGATCATGACGAGCACGAAGATCATACCAATCATGATGAGCACGAAGATCACGAGGCACACGCGGCACACGCGGGTCACGATGATCATGGGGAAGACCAGGGTGAAGCTGATCCTCACCTATGGCTGGATCCGGAGCGCATGATGAAGATGATCGAGCGCACGTCAGATGTCCTGGAAGCCCATATTCCAGAGCATGCCAGCGATATTCAGGCCAATGAGCAGCAATTGCTGGCATCCCTTGATGCGCTCGACAGCGAAATCAGTCAGCAGCTCGCTCCGTATCAAGGGCGTAATTTCATGATCTTCCACCCAAGCTTTGGCTACTTCTCTGATCGTTATCAGCTAGTGCAGCATGCTATCGAGACTAGTGGTCGTGAGCCGACACCACGTGAGATGGCGCAGGTGATAGCGCGGGCGAAAAGCGAAAAGATCGGCACCATCTTCGTGTCAGGTCAATTCTCCCAAACTGCTGCCAAGCGTATCGCTAGTTCATTGAATGCCAAGGTTGCTGTGCTAGACCCATTGGCCGAAGACTATCCCGAGAATCTGCGTCAGGCTTCCATAGCATTGCGCAAAGGCTTCGAGCTGACTGATAGTCAGTAATTGAGACGATGGCCGATTAGAGAATTGATCGGATAATTATCGCGCTGGCCACGCAATGTTTGTGGTTAGCCATCTGTTACACCAGACAGGCGGGCGCGTAAGCGTCCGCCTGTGCATTGATCTGAGGTTACCCTCTTCATGGCCATCCCCTCCTCCGCCCGCGTGATTAAGGCGGACAGTCAGTCGGATATTCCGGTGACAGGTCGTAGCGTAGGCCGGTATTCCGCCCAGTGCCTCCCGATGTGCCCGATGCCATTGATATTCGCGGCGTGACCTTTCGCTATGGCGAACAGGTCATTCTTGATAGCGTCGATTTTCAGGTGGGTGCGCGTGAAATCGTCGGGCTCATTGGTCCTAACGGTGGTGGAAAAAGCACGTTGCTGAAGCTGGTGCTGGGCTTGTTGAAGCCAGTGTCAGGATGCGTGCAGGTGCTAGGTAAATCGCCTAGTGCTGCCGCGCGCCATATCGGCTATGTGCCGCAGTTCGCCAATTTCGTGAAGCGCTTTCCCATTCGCGTCGAAGATGTCGTGTTGATGGGCCGTCAGGGGCGTTCACGCCACTGGGGCCCTTGGCCGCGTGCTGATCGTGAAGCGATCGAAGCCGTACTTGAGGAAGTCGACATCAGTCATCTGCGTCGTCGGCATATCGATGCACTGTCCGGCGGACAGTTACAGCGTGTACTGATTGCGCGTGCGCTTGCCGCTGAGCCGCGCCTTTTGTTGCTGGACGAGCCAACGGCAAGTGTCGATAGTGACGGCGAGCGCTCTCTTTTCGAGTTGTTTCATCGTCTGGCCAATCGCATGAGCGTGGTCGTGATCAGCCACGATCTCGGCTTTATCAGTGATTATGTCGATCGCGTCGCCTGTCTCAATCGTCAGATGGTTATTCATGATACCGAGGCGCTGACCGCTGATTCCATTGAGAAGCTCTATGGTGACCACGTCCACATGATTCACCATCATCACTGAGCAGCGTCATTCACCTTTCATTTTATCCATGGCTCATTCTCGCGAGCTCAAGGCCCGATTCGCATGAACTTCATTACCGCTCTGGGCAGTCAGGACTTCCTGCAAAATGCCCTGTTCACCGGACTATTGGCCAGTATCGCGGCCGGATTGGTCGGGCCCTATGTCGTGGTGCGTCGTATCGGCTATCTTGCCGGCGGCATTGCACACACGGTACTCGCCGGCATGGGTATCGCCTACTTTCTCGGCGCCAACCCATTGATGGGTGCCTTCGTCAGCGCCATTCTCGCTGCGCTCCTGATCGGCTACATCAGCCTCAAGGGCTTTGATCAGGAAGACACCGTCATTGGTGCGCTGTGGGCGATAGGCATGGCGACTGGCATACTCTTCATCAGTCAAACGCCGGGCTACAAGGTTGATCTGATGAGCTATCTGTTCGGCAATCTGTTGCTGGTACCAGCAGAAGCCATCAGCATGCTGGCCTGGGTGGTCGGAGGGCTGGCGCTGGTATTGCTGGTTGTACACCGGCCGCTCACCGCCGTCATTTTCGATGAAGAATTCGCGCGTCTGCGCGGGGTGCCGGTCAAGTCGCTCTATTTATTGCTGCTGGTACTGGTCGCCATTACCGTCGTGCTGCTATTGCAGGCCGTCGGTCTGATCATGGTACTGGCACTGTTATCATTACCTGCTGCCTTGGCGGGCCATCATGCTCGTTCACTGGGCATGATGATCGTGGTCGCAAGTCTGGCGGCGATGGCGTTCACGACTGGCGGCCTGGCGATTTCATGGCAGTTCGATCTGCCTGCTGGCGCCACTATCGTGCTGGTCGCGGGCATCGCCTATCTGGTATCACTGGTCTGGCGCAGTACGCGCGGCCAGCGTCGATAATCGATCTGCCCTGTCTTTATCTATTACCTAACTACTGCAAGGACCTTTCCGGATGGCACAGGATGGACTGCTGAAATCGCTGGAAAATGCAGACGTCGGCGAAAAGCTCGCGCTGGATACGTTGCTCAGTGCCCTGCCCTGGAATGCGGATGGCCTGATCCCCGCCATTGCTCAGCAGCATGACAGCGGTGAAGTCCTGATGATGGCATGGATGAATGCAGAGGCATTGCACGAAACGCTGACCAGTGGTCGCGTCTGCTATTTCTCGCGTTCGCGCAGCAAGCTATGGCGCAAGGGGGAAAGCTCGGGACAGCAACAGCTGCTGGTGAGCACACATCTTGATTGCGATGGCGATACCTTGCTGGTCAAGGTCGATCAGACTGGCCCTGCCTGCCACACCGGCCGCAAGAGCTGCTTCTACTGGCAGTTGGATGCCGAGGGCGCCACGATTACCGATGCTCCGCTGATCGATCCCGCAGATCTGTATGGTAAGTGAATCATATGGCTAGCCTGATCCTCAACACCCGCTACGGCGCCGACTGGCCAGTGCAATGTCTGCTGTACTGGTCGGCATGTTGCGCGGCTATCAGCTGATCATCAGCCCTTTGCTGGGTCCGCGATGCCGTTTCTATCCCAGTTGCTCAAGTTATGGGCTAGAGGCCATCAAGGTGCATGGCCCTTTGAAAGGTTGCTGGCTGACCCTCAAGCGATTATCGCGCTGTCATCCATTAGGTGGGTCCGGCGGCGTTGATCTGGTGCCTCCACGCAGCGGCTCGGTGTCGGCAAGCTCCGAACGCTCCTGTATTGATCATTCTTGTGCTGATCGTCGTGATGGTACTCCTGTGTTGCGCGATACCTCCTCCGAAAATGATGTGTCATAGCCGCTGCGTATCACCAAGCCGTCATTCAGTAGTGTCGAGTCCCTCATGGCCAATAGATGCCACTACGCAGGTGAAGTGAATTTGTGATAATCTACACATGTGTAGATTATTAGCTTCAGGAGGCTCCCCATGTCCACCGCTACCGCCATTGATCGTGTTTCCCCTACTAACCCCAATGTAGGCCGAGTGGCACTCAAGTCCTTCTTCAATATCATGGAGAAGTGGCAATGTAGTGCTGCCGATCAGCGAGTGCTGTTGGGGGGGATCGGCACAACGACCTTCCATAAATATCGCAAGCTACCGGAAGTACGTCTGCCCAATGACACCTTGGAGCGTATCTCCTATGTGATGGGGATTCACAAGGCGCTACGGATCCTGTTCAGCAATACGCCAGAAATGGCCCATGAATGGGTGCGCCGTGCTAACCGTGCTGCGCCCTTCAATGGTCGTAGTGCGTTGGATTACATGCTGGCTGGCCAAGTGGTGTCACTGGCGGATACCCGCCGTTATCTCGATGGTGTGCGCGGATGAAGTCCTCCATGGTAAGCACGCCACCACCGCTTACCTTGCCACAATGGCAAAGCGCTTGGCGTGTAATCTCGAGTGCTTTCCCGCCTATCTCGGTTTTTGAGGACATCCTCGAGCCTGAGGAGTTGGAGATGGCATTCGTCATCGAAGCCATGACCAACGATCGCCTGCGTGAAGAGGCAGGAGAACTTTCGCGTGTTGCCTCAGAAGACCGTATCAGTGGGCCTGGCTCGACGCCGGTAATGGCAGCCTTTACGCATATCGGTCGTGCATCACGCTTTACTGATGGCAGCTTTGGCGTCTATTACTGCGCCAGTACGCTGGATACGGCGATTGCGGAAACACGCTTTCATATGGCGCGCTTTCTGAGTGATACCACGCAACCGAGTCAGGAAATGACCATGCGTAGTTATGTAAATCAGGTCACTCAAGTATTACATGATATTCGTCAGGGATATGACGCGTTGTGCCTCGCCGATATGAATAGCTATCCGACTGGGCAGGCATTTGCCGCACAGTTGCGAGAAAGCGGTAGCTGGGGGTTGCTGTATCCGAGCGTACGCAATGCCAGTATCGATCAGGAGGCTGAATGTGCTGCCATTCTGCGCCCGCCGGCGGTCAGCATTCCCATCCAGGGGCCACACCTGCGCTATGTATGGGATGGCCAGCATCAGGCCATGACCCATGTCTTGGAGGTCAAGGAGCATCGTTGACGCTGAGGAGCGTGGAAAGAGATTCTCTTATCGTTTGCTCAAGTCAAAAAAACGCCCGTGATCACCGACCCTTTTCAAGGTTAGTGATCGCGGGCGTTTTGATCATGAATCTAGTCGTGGTTCAACAATCAACCATTACGCCTTGGCATGCAGTTCTGCGACACCATAGATGCGCTTGAGCATGGCGTGTAATCCATTGGAGCGCGTCGGCGACAAGTGCTTGTCCAGACCAAGCTCCGCGAGGAAAGTCGGCTGAGTTGCGACAATTTCTTGTGGTGTGCGGTCATTGTAGATACGCATCACCACCGCAATCAGGCCGGCGACGATGGCTGCGTCAGAAGTGGCTTGGAAGTGTAGACGTTGCTCACTTCCCTCGCCTTTTACCTCAGGATGAATCCAGACATTGGACTGACAGCCGTCAATCTTGGTGTGCGGCCCCTTCAGTTCTTCCGGATAAACCGGCAGTGCCTTGCCCATGTCGATGATGTACTGATAGCGGTCCATCCAGTTGTCGAAAAAGCTGAATTCCTCGACCAGTTCCGCTTGCGCCTGCTGGGCCTCGCTCATGCTGACTCCATCTTGTCTGGTGATGCGGATAACGCACGGTACGTAACGTGTAATCATCCCATGATAACGCGCCAATTCGCGTGGCGCACGGCGCTTAGATGTCGTGATCATCAGTCGCTTGCGAACGTGCCCCTAATGAATGCCGCGCCATCTGCTCCTGCCATTCCGAATCTTCGGCATGCAGATAGCGAGATGTCGTATCAAGGCGTGAATGCCGTGCGGAGCGTGATAAAAAGCGCAGCTCCACGCCCGCTTGCGCCTGATGGGTAATGGCGGTGTGGCGCAACCAGTGCGGACTGGCCTTCTCGAGGCTACGCGCCATCAGCTCGCTGGCATCGCCGGGCTGCTCGGCGCGTGCCCGCATGTCTCCAGCTGCTTGGGCAAACGTCTGCTTGATCAATCGATAGAGCTGGTTATCCCCTAATGGAGTCGTGCCATCCAGGCGTGGTATCAGTGGCATGCGCTCATCATCTGCCAATGCCTGCGGTTGATCACTCATGCCACGAACGCGACGCCAGCGACTCAAGGCCTCAAGCATCGGTGGCGGCAGGGGAATTTCGGCCAGCTTGGCGCCTTTGCCAATGACACGCCACCACCACTGCCCTTCTCGCAGTGATATATCACCCATGCGCGCCGCTGCCATCTCGGCAATACGAGGCGCCATGAGGTAGGCGAATGCAAACAGAAAGCGCTGACGCTCTGCCACGAAATGTTGGCGGCGCTCCATGATTGATGCGGCTGTACTATCACCGCTTGGCTGTATCGCTGAGGCCATGCATTGCTGCTCGATACGCTCCCACAGCCAGTCCCAGAGTGGCCGCTCCAGGTAACGCTCAACGTGCTGAGTGCGATTGTCCAGACGACGTTTATCACGCATCAGGCGGAAAGGGTTGCGACTCAGATAACCTGCCTCGACCAACCAGCTATACAGCCCCTGAAGAATTACCAGGCTCTGTCGTCGGCTCGCTGGCGCCAACGGCCCTCGAAAGGGACGCCATTCGGGATGTTTTCGGGCGCGCACGCTGCCAATCCAGCGCTGTGCAGGACGTGGGTCTGCCAGAAAGGATTCAAATTGTTCCAGTCGCGCGCGATCCAGACTCGATAACGTCGCTTCTCGGCCCAGCTCGCCCTCCGCCTTCAGCCATAACAGCAGACGCTCTGCTTCCTTGCGGTACGCGCGCAGTGTTTGCGCGCTGTGGAGGTATTCGGCAAGCCAGGCAGCCACCGCTTCTATATCTGTACGCGCCCGAATTAGCGTGGGCTGAGATGATGCCGAGCGCGCGCTCGTGGCTTCCGTTTTCTGTAGCTCGCCTTCGAGATGATTTATCAGCGTGTTGATACCACCAGCTCCACTGTTATCTGCTGCTTCATACACCATATGGGTGGCGATTCCTGTAGTTGAAGCTCATATCGAGGCGTGTAGACCCTTGTTTTCGGGCAATAAGAGCCCCTTTCGCCTACCGCGTGCTATCCCTGTGTTTATTGTGCTGTTGTACTCATAATTATTCAAGATAAGGCGCGTAATCATGAATTTATATTCGCTCTCGTGTCGTAAATTACATATTACGTATAACGTAATTATCTTTATCCTGCACCATCAACACGGTATGATTGACTCAAGCGGCAACGCCATCTGGTCATTGGTCGTCCTGGGGAATGCATAAAGTAGCCTCATGGCGCGATATCGCACGATTCTGGTGCTATTAAGGTGGTAGTCGACATCGCTTCATGGCGTAATGGCCGTTAAGCATTTACTTCAGAATATGGACGGAGATTCCCATGGCGCGCACTGGCGTCCAGTACGAGGATGTACAACGAGCCATCGAGTCACTGATGGCGCGGGGCGAAGCCCCAAGCGTGCAGAAAATTCGTGAGGTGCTCGGCACGGGCAGCTTCACTACCATCAGCGATCATTTACGCGAGTGGCGTCAGCGACGTGCGGAAAAGCGTGATGAGCCCTTGAGTCAGGCAATGCCGGATAGCTTGACCGAGACACTCGCGGTGGTGTGGAAGGAAGCTCAAGGTCTGGCAAATGAGAGCCTTGTCCACTACCGACATGAAGCGGACAAGCAGACGAGTGCTGCCCGCGAATCTGAGGCCCAATCGCAGCGCCGCGCGGAAGATGCTGAGCAGCGACTGAGTGCTTTATCGGAGCAACTGGCGCAGGTGCAGGCGCGGCTTGAAGAACGAGTACAAGCACTTGCAACCCTGACTCACGAGCGGGAGCACTGGCAGCAACACCAGGAAAAGTTAGAAAAGCGTCTGACGCTGGCGCAGGAAGATGCCACAGCGCTGGAACGCTCGCGTGAGCACGATAACGAGCGACATCAGCAGGCGCTGCAAGATCAGGATGTTGAATGGAAAGAACGACTGGTGCAGGAAGAGTCGCGCCATGAGGCGAGTGAGACGCGCTTGATGAAGATGCTCGATGATGCACGCCTCGAGAAGCATGAACTCGACAAGCAGCATCGTCGTCGCCAAGAACAGCTCGAGAAACGCATCGAGCGTCTTGATGCTCAGACGGCAGAGCAGCGTAAGTTGCTGCAGGAAGAAGAGCGTCGCCGCTTTGAAGAGGCGACGTTGCGCCAGCAGCGTGATTCAGAGCTCAAGAGCTTGCGGGCGCAACTAGAGCACTCAACTGCGGAGCAGTCGCGCGTCGAGGCCCAGTTGGTACAGGTCAATCACGAAAATCGCATGCTGCAGGAACGCCTATCGCACGCACCATTGCCGCCATTCGTTTGCTGAGCAGCCCCCTTTCAGCATCATGATTCATGAAGCTCCAGGCGTGCCCGCTACTGGTGGGATAAAGCAAGACGCCGCCCTTATGGGCGGCGTCTTGCTGATTCTCATTGGGCAAAAGATGATCTCTTGCTCGCTAAAGCAGCTCTTCTGCCACTAGTGCCAAACGCGAGCGTTCAACACATTTTAGCGTGACGTGTCCCGCATGTGGCCAGTTGGCGAAGCGTTGCACTGCTACCGCAAGACCACAGGTGTTGGCTGTCAGATACGGTGTGTCGATCTGTCCAACATTCCCCAGCAATACCACCTTGGTATTTGCTCCCGCTCGCGTCAGCAGCCCTTTAAGCTGCTTGGGCGTCAGGTTTTGCGCTTCATCAATGATCAGGAAGGTATCGCTCAGGGTACGTCCGCGCATGAAAGACGGTGAGCGAATCTGCACGCGATTACCGATCCACGCCCGTGTTGCCTCTTCGCTCCATGCACTGGTGCCTTCACCCTCCTTACGCAGCAAGTTGTCCATGTTGTCGTGGAAGGCCCCCATCCAGGGCGACATCTTCTCTTCCTCTGTGCCGGGCAGAAAGCCTATTTCTTCGCCCATCGCAATCGGCGCGCGCGTGAAGATGATGCGCTCGAAGCGTTTTTTCTCGAGTGTCTGCTCAAAGGCTGCTGCAAGGGTCATGTAAGTCTTGCCTGTGCCTGCGCTACCGGCGATCGACACCATGTCGATGCTTTCATCCATCAGTAGATTAAGGGCGAAGTTCTGACGGCTGTCATGAGCATTGACACCCCAGGCACTCCGTTCATTACGGTAATTCTGCAGGACCTCGAGCGTGGCATGATCATGCCCCAGCTCACGCACGATAGCCTCGAAGCTTGCCCCGACATCACAGTCGGCAATCAGCATGCCGGGATACCAGTCGCTCGGCATCTGCCCAGAGAGTTGGTAGAAAGTACGATGATGTTCGCGTGTCACAGTGACATCAAATTTGAGATCATCCCAGACACCTTGACCGTCAGGCCCAGCTTCATGATAGAGCTTGACCCCCTCGATCATGGCATCACTGTCGGTGAAGGCTCTATCGGTCAGATAGTCTTCTACCGCCATGCCCAGCGCAGCAGCCTTGATACGGAGATTGATATCCTTTGTCACTAGGATGACTGAGATACCCTGCTACGTGCCACCAGGCTTTGAGTTTCTGCAAGAATACGATTATCAGCGCAGGCGTCGCTTTGATCGACAGTCCCAGAGAGAAAGTGAAGATGACCGGAGCCGCTCAGTGTTCCTGGCAGCGGGATGCCGCGCAGGATTTCCTGAGGGGTGATGTCGGCAGTGAGATCAGACAAGGTACGACTGATTTGACGAGCAGTGTGGGCGATCTCCTTATTGCCATTTTTGTGCTTATCCAGCTCCTCAAGGACAGTCATCGGAATGACGACATCGTGCTCGTCAAACTGGAAAATGGCCGAGGGATCGTGAATCAGCACATTGGTATCGAGGACATACAGGCGGTGGGACTGCTTCTCGACTCTTACCATTGGCGACGTGCCTTCCGTTGGAGTGTGCCCTTTGAAACTAGCATGCTGAATATGTCGATTGTGTTTCAAATCACTCGCCAATTTCACGCTGAGACTAATGACAGGTCACGCAACGCAAGCGCATACTTCGTCTCCGCTAACGGCCTGTAGTACTTTCTTCATCGATCATGGCCCCGCCATCCAGATGCCATAAAAAAGCCGCCCCGGCATGCCGGGGCGGCTTTTTGTCATGAACTGCTTGACGGTTTATACCACAGGGTCAAATACCCTATCAGGCGGCAATCGCCTCGCGGCGACGGCGCCTTACCTGTA
>NZ_JEMF01000003.1 GCF_000591415.1 Cobetia crustatorum
CGATGACCTGCTGACGCTGATGTCCGTACTGCGTGATCCGCAGTACGGCTGTCCGTGGGATCTCAGTCAGGACTACGCAAGTCTGGTACCGCATACCTTGGAGGAGGCATATGAGGTCGCTGATGTCATCGAGCGAGCGGCGTACGCTACCGAGAATCGGGATGAGGTGCTGTCTGAGCTGCGGCCGAGTTAGGTGACCTGCTGTTTCAGGGTGTGTTCTACGCACAGATTGCCCGTGAGCAGCAGCGTTTCGATTTCCATGATGTCATTCATGTGCTGACGACCAAGATGTTGCGGCGTCATCCGCATGTCTTTCCTGATGGCACGCTGTTGTCACGACGTGAAGGCGTGCTGCCTCACGAAGTGGATGAGCGTGCTGTCAATACGCGTTGGGAGCAGATAAAACAGCAGGAAAAGCCTGCAACATCTGAGTCTCCCGCTCTTGAGCGTTCAGCTGTTGAGGGTTCGCGTGACGACGCTAGCGTGCTGGATGGCGTACCACTCGGGCTGCCGGCGTTGACGCGTGCGATGAAATTATCGAAAAAGGCCTCGCGGTCTGGCTTTGACTGGCCCGATGTCAGTGGTGTGCTGGCCAAGATTCGTGAAGAGCTGGGGGAGGTGGAAGAGGCGCTGGACGAAGGTGATGAAGCTCATGCGCGTGAAGAGGTGGGCGATCTGTTGTTTGCGGTTGTCAATCTCGCACGCACGCTCAAGGCGGACCCTGAGCAGGTGTTACGAGGCACTAACGCCCGCTTCGAATCACGTTTTCGTCATGTGGAAGCCGCAATTGCAGCCCAGGGGGGCTCCCTCAAGCAGACGACACTGGCTGAAATGGACCTCCACTGGGAGGCTGCCAAGCAACGTGAGGCGCGTAGCTGAAATGTAGTAAATTTACGCGATGGTCGGATTGTGACGTAGTGGCCCGTGGACGTATGCTGAAGGGAAGCGATCAGGATAATTATCATGTCCTGCTTCCAGTCTGCTGCGCTGCGGGCCATTTTCGTTTCTTTGCCACGCGCAGAAGACGCGAGAAATTTTTTACCGTAGCAGCACCGTCACTCCCAAGGAGGGTTTCATGAGTCACGATCTGCATGAATCGCTGCGCGACAATGTGCGTATTCTCGGCGATAACCTAGGACAGACTATCGCAGCCGACCTCGGCGATGATTTCGTTGAGCGTATCGAGCTGATTCGCGCGCTGGCCAAACGGGGCCAACAGGGCGATCTGGCGGCGCGTCATGAGCTGATCGACTATCTGCGCGACCTGCCGGACAGTGATCTTCTCCCGGTCACGCGCGCGTTCAATCAGTTTCTCAATTTATCGAACATTGCTGAGCAGCACTATCGCGGCCGCTTCAAGCGCGTTGAAGACTATCGCCCTGGTAGCCAGCCGGACCTGGGTGAGCTGATCACGCGTATTCGTGCCCGTGGCTTCAGCCCCCAGAAAATCGTCGAAGAACTCTCGGCGATGCGGGTTGATCTGGTGCTGACCGCTCATCCGACGGAAGTCATCCGCCGTACGCTGATTCAAAAATACGATGCCATCGAAGGCTGTCTGACGCAGATGGAAGGGGCTTGTGATCGCCCTGAACAGGCCACGCTTGCCCGTGCTCGTCTGAGTGAGCTGATCAGCCAGGCCTGGCATACCGACGAGATTCGTCACGAGCGTCCGACGCCGGTAGATGAGGCCAAGTGGGGGTTCGCGACCATCGAGAACTCGCTGTGGCAGGCCGTGCCTGACTTCCATCGTCAGCTGGATGAGATGACGCTGGAAGCGGCCGGTGAGCGTCTGCCGCTGGACGCTGCGCCAATTTGCTTTGCCTCTTGGATGGGCGGTGACCGCGACGGCAATCCCAACGTGACGGCGCGCGTGACACGTACCGTGCTGTTACTGGGGCGCTGGATGGCAGCAGACCTTTATCTGCGTGACCTTGAGCAGCTCAAGTCAGAGTTGTCGATGTGGAAGTGCTCCGCAGCACTGCGCGCTGAGGCTGGTGACGTGGCAGAACCGTATCGTGAAATTCTGCGTCGCTTGATTCTGCGTATGGAAAGCACCCGCGATTGGGCCAAGGCGGGTCTGGACGGCAAGCGCCACGAGGGTGTCGATATCATCGAAACCCGTGAGCAGCTCTATACGCCGCTGCTGGCTTGCTATCGCTCGCTGTGTGATGTCGGACTCGACACCATTGCCAATGGCGCGCTCCTTGATACCCTGCGTCGCGTCACCTGCTTCGGTGTGACGCTGACCAAGCTCGACATTCGCCAGGAAAGCACTCGCCATTCACAGGTCTTTGATGAGCTGACCCAATCGTTGGGCCTCGGTAGCTATTTTGATTGGAATGAGCAGCAACGTCGCGACTTCCTGGTCCGTGAGCTGAGTAACCGTCGTCCGCTGATTCCGCATCACTGGGAGTGTTCCACTGATACTCGTGAAGTCCTGGATACCTTCAAGGTTATCGCTCGCGAGCATCGTGAGGCACTGGGCACCTACGTCATCTCCATGGCCGGTCAGGCATCGGATGTGCTGGCAGTGGCGCTGCTCATGAAGGAAGCGGGAGGAGATGCGCGTCTGCCCATCGCACCACTCTTCGAGACGCTGGATGACCTGGATCGCTCAGGTCCAGTGGTGGATGATCTGTTGGGTATGCCGATTTATCGCGAGCATGCCGGTAATCGTCAAGAAGTGATGATCGGCTATTCCGATTCCGCCAAGGACGCCGGCCAACTGGCCGCTGCCTGGGCGCAATATCGTGCTCAGGAGACGCTGGTCGAGATTACACGCAATCATGGCGTCGAGCTGACCTTGTTCCATGGCCGTGGTGGCACGGTGGGCCGTGGGGGCGGTCCGGCGCATGCGGCCATCCTGTCCCAGCCGCCGGGATCGGTGACAGGCTCTCTGCGCGTGACCGAACAGGGCGAGATGATTCGCTTCAAGTTTGGTCTGCCGGATATCGCCAGTCGCTCCATGGAGATCTACGTGTGCGCCGTACTGGAGGCCAGTCTGTTACCACCGCCTGCGCCCAAGCAGGAATGGCGTGATGAGATGACTCGTCTGGCCGAGGTGGCTCACAAGGCCTACGTGGGTGTCGTGCGTGAAGATCCGAACTTCGTACCGTACTTCCGTGCCGTCACGCCGGAAACGGCACTGGCGCGTCTGCCACTCGGCTCGCGCCCTGCCAAGCGTCGCCAGGATGGGGGGGTTGAGACACTACGTGCGATTCCGTGGATCTTCGCCTGGACCCAGATTCGTTTGATGCTGCCAGCCTGGCTGGGTAGCGGCGAAGCCTTCTCCAAGCGCTTGGATCAGGACGGTGGGCTTGAAGTATTGCGCGAGATGATGAATGACTGGCCATTCTTCTCGACCTACGTAGACATGCTGGAGATGCTGCTGGCCAAGGCCGATCTGTCCACGGCTGCCTACTATGAGCAGCGGCTAGTCGACGAGCCAGCACTCAAGGCGCTGGGGAAATCTCTGCGCGACCGGCTGGAGCGTCTGGAGGCAGTGGTGCTGGAAATTCGCGATCAGCAGGCATTGCTCGAAAACATGCCGTTGATTCGCCAGGCAATCGACGTACGCAACCCGTATATTGATCCGTTGCATGGCTTGCAGGCTGAACTTCTGCAACGTAATCGGGATGCTGATGGTGCCATTTCCGCAGAGTTGACACGTGCCCTGATGGTCACGATGGCCGGGATTTCAGCAGGCTTGCGCAATACAGGCTGATGGGATCGGGATGATTGAACTGACCGGCTTTTGTTGGCTTGCGCCTGTCAGGCCGTTCCGGCGGGTTAGCATCCAATAGCGTTTGGCTAGAGCGTGAATGAAAAATCCCCCACTAGAGGCTTTCTAGTGGGGGATTTTTTTGTCATGACGCTAAAACAATAGGTTCAGAGAAGGCCACTGGCACGCTCTGCGACAAGCGGCATCAAAAAGCGCTCACGTTGCCATGCCTCATCTTGATTGAGTGCTACCAGATGCAGGAGTTTGGTGAAGACTGCCTCTAACGTCATATCATCTCCAGAGAGCACACCGATGGTGGCGAGCCCCGCACCTGCCGCGTAATGACCGATGCTCACCGGGCCATGTGGGCACTGACTGATACCGGCGAGCAATTTTCCTTCGCCACGGGCATCGGCCAGCACGCCGAGAAGCTCGGCATCCTCGGGCAGGTTGCCACTGCCCCATAGCTCCAGTACGGCGCCCTTTACCTGTGTGCGCATCAGTTGGACACGCACGCTCTCGGCGCTGATGCCGGGATAAAGCGGCAGGCGAATGATGGCGTCCTGACCGAGTCGCGCGTAATCCGGCAATTCAAACGCGGGGCCTTGATCATCCAGCAGACGCCCGGCATAAAGCACCACTCGGTCATCCACCCATTCTCCCAGCAGTGGCGCATTGGGCGTGGTGAAGCCGCGATGGTCCTGTGTGAACCACTTGCGGGTGCAGACACCGCGCAGTAGCTGGCCACCGAAGGCGACGACCACCTCGTTGAGCATCGGCTGAGCTGCCGCAGCCAGTGCCAACTCGACATTGGTCAGTGCATCACTGCCAGCTGCCTCAAGCGGAAGCTGGGCACCACTGACGATCACGGGGCGCGCGGTTCCCTTGAGCTGGAAGGCCAGGCTTGAGGCGGTCCATGCCAATGTATCGGTGCCTTGCAGCACCACGAAGCCGTCGAAGCTATCGTAGGCATCGGCGATCTCGGCGGCGATCGTCTGCCAATCGGCAGGGGTGGCTGACGAGGAGTCGATCAGCTGAGGAAATTCGCGCAGCGTGAAGATAGGCAGGCGGCTACGACGACTTGGCGAGAGTTGGTCCAATGCCTTGCGCAAGCGCTGATCAAAGTCACCGGCGGTCACCAACCCCTGCTCACTCTCCACCATACCTAGCGTGCCACCGGTATAGAGCACCAGAATATGTGTCTCGGGAGTCATCACGTCCACCTGCCGAAAATAAGAAAGCCGGCATTATAACGTATGCCGGCTCACACGTGCCTGTCAGTTGGTCGGCTGCAGCGGGAGGGGGGATATGCAAAAGTTAAAGCAAAGCGTTAGCTGATATTGCCACCACCGATGCGCACGTCTTCGTGATGTGACATGGCACTGAGGCATAGGGTGCGCACACCCTCCAACAGGCTGTCGAGGCTCATGGTCGGCAGACGGCCATCGAGACTCTGCTCGGGTAGGGCGGGGATGTGCACGAAGCCTGAGCGGATGGGGCTATCGGCCAGGTGACGTTGGATCCCGTAGAAGAGATGATTGCAGACAAAGGTGCCCGCACTATAGGACACGCTGGCGGGGAGTCCGGCAGCCTGAAGATCACTGACCATGGCCTTGATGGGGAGCGTCGTGAAGCAGCCATCAGGGCCGCCTGGTTCGACGGGCTCATCCACCGGCTGATGCCCACCATTGTCCGCAATGCGATAGTCATCGAGATTGATGGCGATCCGCTCTGGAGTGATAGCACTGCGGCCACTGGCCTGGCCCAGCATGATGACCACATCGGGCGCGTGCACACCGATGGCCTCGACGACACTGTCGATGGCAGCGAAACGGGTGACGGGGACACGACACGCGATGATCTCTACTGAACCGTGCTCCCGGTCAGGCAGTGCCAGCCTCTGACCATCAAGTGCTTCGATGATATGGAGGGCGGGATTGACGCTGTCGGAGCCAAAGGGCTCGAAACCACAAAGCAGAAGACGAGGCATGGTGATATTTCCATGGCGGTGGCCTGCGCCACCTCAGGGCTGATAATCATGAGGTGGCAGGCGAGATGGTCGGAGTCTGGATTAGAACGCCAGCAGTAACATCAGGCTGATATTGGCGGTCAGCATGACCAGTGCCGGTACGATCTGGGTACGAATGATGTGATAGCGATCATCCAATTCCAGCAGGGCAGCCGGTACGATATTGAAGTTGGCGGCCATGGGCGTCATCAGCGTGCCGCAATAGCCAGACAGCATGCCCAGCACGCCGACGATGGCCGGATTGCCGCCATGCAGGGCGATGACCAGCGGATACCCGATGCCCGAGGTGATGACGGCGAAGGCAGCAAAGCCGTTACCCATCAGCATGGTGAAGATCGCCATGCCTAGGCAATAGGCGATGACACACGCCACCAGACTGGTATCCGGGACGACACTTGAGACGAGTTCGGCGATGGTCTGGCCTACGCCGGCCTGATCAAACAAGAGTCCCAGTGCTGCCAGAAACTGAGGAAGAATCGCGGCCCAGCCAATGGAATCTGCCAGGCGCCGCCCTTCCTGAAGCCCGGTGGTAGGGCGCTCGCGTAGCATCAACAAGGCCACGGCAAAGGCCAGCAAGGTAGCCACTCCAAGTCCTACCAGCGCACTCTGGCCAGTGGTCAGGGTGTAAATGAAGGTGCCAGCCGGAATCAGGAGCGCCGGAATGAAGAGCCGTGAGCCGAAGCGCTGCATGCGTGCCTTGCGGACCGTGTCACTCAGCTGGCCATAATTCCCAAGGCCGAGTTGTCCGGCAGCCGCCAGTAGCGCGAGCGCCAACATGGCCAGACCTACCACCGCATCGGGTAGCCAGCCGCCAAAGGCCAGACTGATGCCAAAGATCATCCAGAAGGCACTTGTGCCCAGGCGACGCGGGTGATCACGATCAGTGAGCGTCAGTACGGCAAAGGCCATGGTCGCGAGGCCGGTGATCAGATACAGAATGTCGATACCGCTCATGACTGACTCTCCCGTACTGAGATGGAATGAGTGTCCGAGCCGCTATCCGCACTTTCTTTTACACCCCCTTCATATGACAAGTCAGGATATTCTTCGCGCAACAGGCGCTGCTCGCGGCGGATATTCCTGTCCAACCGGCGACACATGACGAACATCACCAGTAGCGAGATAAGGGCGGTTGGGATGGCATATAGCGCCATATCGGCAAGGCTGACACTGGCGTCACTTTTGTCCAGAACGCTTTTGATCAGCAACAGGCCACCGGAGGCGACAAAGATCAGCTGACTGAAAAAGTTGCCGAAGTTCTCACTGACAGCGTTCAGCACACGAATGCGCTGGCTTAGAGAGTGAAAGCGGGGCGAGGCGATGGCTGCGCTGGAGAGGTCTCGCTCAGCGGCACCGACGGACATGGGAGCGATCAACGGACGAATCATGGCCGGGTGGCCGCCCAGCTGCAGGCCAAAGGCATTGGTCAGCTTTCGCAGCACGAGATAGCTTAAGGTGATGCGTCCGGCACTCGCTGCACGGAATTTTTGCACAAGACGTTCAGCCTGATCGCGCAGGCCATTACGCTCGAGTAGCCCGATGACGGGGAGAGTGATGATGAAGAGAGATACGGCACGATTCTGTGTGAATGCATGTCCCAGCGCCTCCAGAATTTCCGTGGGGGTCATGCCTGCCACCAAGCCAGAGCAGAAACCCGCGACGAGTACGACGAGCAATGCATTCAAGCGCAGAGCCAGGCCGACGACGATGACGACGACACCGATTAGCGACAGCATTGGCGACTCCTCGGAGTCTGAAAAAGACAAGCTGTGAGTCTCATTGGAAGATCTCTTATTGTTTTATTCATGTGTTGTAGCAGAGGGAGTAGGCACGTTGCTGGAGCGTGCCTTGTCAGAGAGTAGGCGCAGCAGGTCGTTATCCAAATGAGACATTCGGAATATATAAATTAACCTGAACTAAATTATTGGCATAGCCTATCGAAAAGGCAGTAGATTACCCTTGAAGGCTGTCTTTAATGGCTGATATTCGCGTCTCTGCTCTGCATGAGAAAAGCTGCACTGCACAACACAGAAAAGGCCTCAAGGCTCCGCTTCATGGCGGGCCCTTGAGGCCTTTTGGGTAATGGCAATCAGACGAACCAGTACTCAGACACGTCGCGAGCAGATCAACCCTCGACGACTTCAGCACCTGTGGTTGGGTGTGCCTGAATACGTAGACGACGTCCTGCCTTGAGGCCGAGGATGGCGGCGGCGAGCAGGATCAGTGCGAAGAGGGCGGCGATGACACGTAGGTCATCGGTGACTTGCAGCAGGATACCGACTGCCAATGGCCCGAGTGCCGCGAGCATGTAGCCAGTGCCTTGTGCCATGCCGGATAGAGCCCCAGCGAGACGAGCATCGGCAGTGCGAAGCACCAGTAGTGTGAGAGCCATGGAGAAGCTGCCGCCTTGGCCGAAGCCCAGTAGTACGGCGAAGACCCAGCGTAGCGACAAGGGGCCGATCATGAGCCCCAGCAGTCCAATGGCGGTGCACGTCAGCAACAGCAATATAGCAGGGCGCTGATCGCGGCCCATACGGCCTATCACTGGTGCGAGTAGAGCAGTCAGTACCTGAGACATCACTGAGGCGGCCATCAGCCAGCCGGCCTCGACCTCACCAAGCCCGCGTTGCTGAAGCAGAAAGGGCAGCCAACCGAAGACGATATATGCCAGTGATGACTGACAGCCCATGAAGAGCGTAATGTGACGCGCCAGTGGTAGATGCCACAGGCGCGGCGCGGTGTTGTGGGCGGTAGAAGTCTGCTCTGGCCACGGATGCGGCATGCTGATCCGCCACACTGACAGTGCCACGACCACGAGTAGCACCCAGCAGGTCAGTGAGGCTTGCCAGCTATCCAGAAGATTGGCCAGCGGTACACTGAGGCCTGCTGCTAGTGCCGCGCCCAGACAGAGCGCCATGGTATAGACGCCCGTGAACAGGTCTGCTCGCTCGGGATGTTCGCGTTTGACGATGGCAGGCAGCAGAGTGCCGGCCACACCAATACTGCCGCCGCACAGTAATGTCCCGAGATAGAGCAGTACGGTGAGATCGCTGGCGCGTAGCCATAGCGCGAAGCCCAGCATGAGCAGTGCCAGGCTCAGAGTGCGTTCTGCCCCCAGGCGATTGGCAAGGCGGGGTGCCAGCGGTGCGAAAAGCCCCAAACAGACAACGGGTAGGGTGGTCAGTAACCCGGCTGCGAGTGTGCTCAGGCCAAGGTCTTGGGTGATACGATCCAGCAGGGGAGCCAGAGAAGACAGCGCCGGACGCAGGTTGAGCGCAACCAGTATCAGCACAAGCAGAAATAATGGGACGGGCATTCGGCGCATTGGACAGGGGATCCTGAGCAAGTGGACAGTGGTGCGAGGATGCCGGCATCACATTGGACTGTCTGCATTGAGTCGGGTTGGCACACTATGCTTTATATCAGTGAAACCGTATATGCGAAAACGCCCAGCAGATGCCGGACGTTTTGGAGAGAACAGGGATTCACTATAAACCTTCAGATTCAGGTCAATATTTGGGTTCTAGCTCTAGTTCACGCACCTGGCGTTCTGCTGTCTGATTATTCATGCTACGCGAAGGTGCATTCACGCTACGCAAGCCTTCGTGGTTTTTGGTGGCAATGCCACGCCATGATGACGCTTTATGAATGCGCTCCGAGCTTGACGGCGTAATGCACACGTTAGGTTGACGATGTGCCTTGGCGCGAATCATGGTCATGTCTTCGGTACTGAGCAGCATCCCCTGAGGGGTACGCTCCAGAATAAGGTGGCCTGTGAAGCGCCAACAACGCATTGGAGTGTGAGCGACACGATAACGATGTCCACTCACTTCCAATGAGATTGCTTCTTTGAGCCGGCAGCCGGCAGGGTGGAGCGTGACGTCTTCCAAGAGAACCAAACGATTGAAATCGTTTGGTTCAAGCACTTGGTTACCATCATGCATCCGTACCGGGAATGCATGATTATCATGCATCAACTCACGTCGCTTATGGCTGACGCTACCGGCACCTTCAAGTACACCTGCGCCACACACATGCACCAGCTCGCCATCGATTTGCTTGATGACAAGCACTTCGACGTGACGTTGCTTGAAAAGATGGTTACGCAACGAGCGTAATGGCATGGCTGAAATCCTCTTCGACGCCATCCGATGGCTGGGCTTGCTTGTCAGAGCGCAAACGGTGGGCATGACGCCTACTAACTAGTTGCTCCGTACCACCGGACTGAACGATATCCTGTGCTGACAGGCTCATCATACGTCGTTTCGAGGCAGGTTTCCTGAATCTCGATCTCAGATGAGGGGATTTACGACTTATACATTTGGCCCAGATACTGAGCCTGAGCGCAAATATATAAAGTTATCAATATCTTGAGAAAGAGTTACTCGTACTTGCCTAATACTGCACGGCAGATGTCGGAAAAGTTTCGCGCTTCAGGCGGATGTTCCAGGTCTATGCTTAATGCCTTACCGACACGTGAGGCTGCGATCAACCCACGAATGCTGTGCTGACCATGCTCATCCCGTTCTGTTACCAGCAGGTGAGACTCTCCGCTCTGACGCAGTGTTTCGACCAAGTCACCTACTCGTGCTCGCTTGAGATCTACAAGCGGAATACCGTGTAGCTCAGCGCGTGGCATCTGCACCATGTCGACGGTGATTTCATCGCGCTGGACATCGAAGCGCGTCATGGCACGCATTACCACACGACCACCCTGCAGCTCGCGGGAGGTCACGACACCGGTGAAGGTACCGTCATGATCGTGCACCAGCAGTAGACGAACACCTGCCTGCTTCATGGTCGCTAGTGCCTGCCCAATGGAGGCGCTGCCTTGGATACTGCGCCCTGCTGTAACGGCGAAGTCAGTAACTAGCTCGCTGGCTGGGCTATCCATCGTGATATCGCCAAGGGGCTGAAGTGGCAGGCGCGCAGAACTGACCTGAGCAAGGTTATCGACCGTGAGGGTATGGTAGGCCGACGGGGCGATGGCATTCATGGACTAGCTCCTGTAACCAATAAACGATGAAATTCTATCTATTGTGAGTCATCTCTTGGTCGGGAGTTTCCTACAAGGTGAGTAACGTCAGGTTGCTCTTATTGCAACATTGACGGTCTGTTCGAATAGAAAATTCTGGCATCTGCTACCGAAGCGACGGAGAAAGGGTGTCCAGACGCAATAACGCCCGCCAGGGTTGCTGGCGGGCGTTATTGCGTCTAACTGAATCACATCATCTTGAGAAGATGAGGCCCGCATGGGACTTGTCTGATCAGATACTGTCTTTCAATGGGAGCATTACAGCCATTCCTTGAGATCGCCGCGGACAGAGTCAAGAAAGGTGATGAAGTCTGTTTGGTCATCGCCATCGCAACGATCGACCTTGCACGCCAATTTCATCTTGGTGCCGGCCACGATCTCGTCGTAAACCTCCAATGTGAGCTTCTCGACAGTTGCATTGACAGGCTCCTGCTCACCATTGGCCAAACTGAAGGTAGTGATCAAGGTGCCGCGCAGGCGTGTGGTACCGCCTTCGGCGACGATGCGACGCACCTTGAGCCAGCCCTCGCGAATCATGGTTTCGCCTTGAGCATCGCGTTGTTTGTAGATGGTGCGGTAACAGGCATTTTCTGAAACACCCTTGGCAGCCATACTCTCGTAGGCCTTTATCATGCGCGTGGCCATGGTGCCCACCTCTGCAATCTTGCGGCGGGCAGCACGGTGTTCACGCTCGAGGCGGTCTTGCTTGGAAAAACGCTGCCACAGGTGGAAATCGTGGGTCAAAGTGGTCGCGTCCATTGCATTCTCTCTTCTTGAATAAGGGGCTGACACCGTCATATCCAAACGGATGTCGTCATGAGGGCGTACAGGTATGCACTCTTTCTGCGTGAAGATGTCAGTAGAAGGCTACCGTTGACCTGACAGAAATGATGCATGTTGTTGATGAATGTCATCATCTCTAATCTCATCTGTGTTGCCAAGATGGACGCTCAAACCTGTAGAAGGTTCCTGCTGCTGTGCTGCTCTGGGTGGATTAGCGCTATCACGTCCATTCCGATGCTGTCAGCCAGTCATCAGACGTACAGGAGTACCACTCTGTAGTAACGCGACTATCTCATGGGCATCATCATGTCGCATGAATTACCGCGAAATAGGCCATGTAATGGGTGTGCCGGAGTACTCGTCATGTGAAAGTCTGTGAGATTCTCTACAAGACTGTTCTCTGAGATGCATAGATGTTTACGGATGGCTCGTGCTTGGGAACAGCGGAGGAGGCGTAGCAACATGGTGTACACCGAATGCCTCGCTCATCAAGGCTCTTGAGGGGCTGTGGGGGCACATCGTGATAATATTCGTACCTGATTAAAGTGCCGGACCATATTGCCATCTAATGCTGTTGCCTTACTGGCGGCCTCAATTTACGCATTATTTTCTAGATGGGCAATATTGAGTCGCTGCATGCTTTAAGTGATACGCAAAAGTGACTGGCACCACGCTTACCGCTGAAACGTCAGGTAAACTTATCATGTTCAGTCAGCATGAGGCGCGTACATGAGGCACACGGAAAGTGCCCGTTCAACGAGGAAGGGAACATGGCGAAATCTGATCGCCGTCGTACTGTTGAAAGGCCGAAAGGCATCTTTCATACGGCGTTGTTGAAATGGCGCTGGCCTGTTCCATTGCGACTGGCCGAGCGCCATGCCAGCCTTTATCAGCTTTTCATGTGGGTCTACATTAGCTCTCTTGGGTGCCACGTAGGCTACTTTGCTCTGCTGAGTCTGCAGCCCTACCCACAGCCCGTCGTGATTAACGTGTTCGGTACCTTGGCTAACGTGTTAGCCATTGTGCTGCATCGTAAGGGCTTCTTGAATGCCGGGCTACTCATGCTAGCCGTGCCGATGTCGATCAAGGCAGCATTATGGGAATATCAGTTAGGGGCTGGAGGTGGCTTTGAGTATTTTCATATAGTGGCAGTCTTCTTTATTTGTATTGCCCCAATGTCTCGATTTAATCGACTGGTGTTTAGCGGGCTTCTGCTGCTCTTCTATATGGGGACACAATACTTTGTGAGTCCGATATATTTTGTTTCCTACGATTTCATGTCATTGGCCAGTATCGTAAATCTGGTTATCTCGGCAACCTTTATTGCGGTTGTGGCCGTACAGATTGGCTGGGAGGCAGAGCAGCGTGAAAAGCGCTATCGCCGAGATTTACGTCATGACCAACTCACTGGTGCACTCTCGCGCTTTGCCTTGCAGGAAGAGGGCGCGCGTATGCTCAAGCAGGGTGGGCTTGGCGTGCTGATGATTGATGTCGATCATTTCAAGGCGATCAATGACACTCAAGGGCATGCTATCGGTGATGAGGTGCTGGTGGAGTTGACGCAGCGCTTACGTCATCACCTGCGCGGCAGCGATCAGCTCTGTCGACAAGGCGGTGAGGAGTTTGTGGCGCTATGCCCTAGTCATGATAGAGGAGGGCTGCGTCATGCAGCGGAGCGCCTACTGCTTTCCATCAATAGTCGAGCCTTTACGCTGAGTAATGGGCAGTTATTGCGCGTTACCATCAGTATTGGTGTCGCCCAGGGAGGGCCTGCGTCTTCTGCGGCGTCGTTGTTGCCGGACCTCCTGCATCGCGCAGATCAGGCAATGTATAGTGCCAAGCGCCAGGGGCGTAATCGTGTTGTGTCTGCTTGGAATGCAGGGACTTCTGCAGTATCCAGTACTATTGTCCCCAGCGCTTCATCGTCGAACACTTCTGAGTCGGATATGACAGGGCCAGGTGCCTCGGCATTACAGCTTGCGCCACGCAATAGTACTGATGAGCAGCGAAGTGCCAGGGAGATTTATCTGTTGAAGCGGTAGGGCGGCCTTACTGGCCCCCTGCATTTCATGCCCGTTTTGGGTCGCGGCTTGCGTGATGTAACACGTAGCCATTATGTGGAGGTTCATGTCGATGATGGATTCTTGCGGGGATTTTTCACGGCGCTTGCCACGCGTGCTTCTGCTGAGTGCGAGCCTGGTGATCACTAGTGTCATGAGCGCATCTCTCGTGATGGCTGAGGGGAGTGTGAGCAGGCAGGAAGTTGTTACGAGCGCAGCACCCTCCGTGAAACTTTCATCTTCCCCATCAGCACCTAAGCTACCGCCGGCCGCCAAGGCTGACAATAGTATCTATCGTTGTGTGCAGAATGGCGTGCAGACCTGGCAGCAACAGCCCTGCCATCAGGGGGATGCGCCGGTCACGTTGGATGACTCACTGACAGTCGTGCCCGCAAGAGACAGCGATGCATCGGTAGGTGAGGAGGATCCGACAGCACAGCGATTGGAGCGTGAAAAGCAGCGTGCATTGGCTGCACGGGAGGAGAGTCAACGCCAATATCGTATTCGCTCTGCTATCGATGACGGTTATCTGGTGCAGGGTATGAGCGAGTCACAGGCTGTGTCGCTATTGGGTAATCCTAGCGATGTCAGTGAAACGATCGCCGACAATACGTCTTGCCGTTTGTTGAGCTGGTGGGAAGATGTTCGTGTGCAGTTCTGCAATGATGAAGCTGTCTCGATCACGGCGACCCGGCTGGACTAGCATTTCTCCTTCCACGTTCCAATCTCGGTACTGTAATCTAGCCATGCTTAGTAAATGCTAATTTATGACATGATCTATCGCCATGATGCCTGTATTGAGCGATATGTAGCTATATCGAGACAGGAGGGTGGTGAAGATGCTACATTACTCAACTTATCGAACAGTGTTATATTACTCCTGAAACGTAGCAGGAAGTGTTGATAGGCCTACGCCATCTATACTTTACTCATCGGCCAACGAGCCGAGCTGCGACACCAGTTTGGTAAGGAGAACGCACATGAATAAGTCTGTCCTGATTGGCGCTATCGTCGCCGCGCTTGGCATTGGTGGTGGCGTGGCAATCGGTAGCTACAGCGCCAGCAATTCTGGCCCTGATTATGCTGATATCGTTGCTGTCGATGCAGCCACTGAAACGGTGACTACCCCGCGCCAGGTCTGTCACAACGAGACTGTGACCCACCAGGCCCCTAGCAAGGATTCCAACAATATTGTCGGCACAGCAGTTGGTGCTATTGTCGGAGGTGTGGTCGGCAATCAATTTGGTGGTGGCAATGGCAAGAAAGTACTGACAGCGGCAGGTGCTGTGGGTGGTGGTTACGCCGGTAACCAGATTCAGGGTCAGATGAAAAAAGGTGACACCTATACCACCACTGAGCAGCGCTGTGAGACGGTTCAGGAAGCGAGTGACAAGGTAATCGGATATGACGTCAAGGTTGATATGGGCGGAGAAACTCGCACTGTACGTCTTGAGCAGAAGCCTGACGTGAAGCGTTTCGAGATCCGCGAAGGTGAGCTGGTGCTACCGGGCCAGGGTTAAGTCTGAAGTGCTGAGTTGAAGCGCCATCACGATAGATACACTGTCACATGAAAAAGCCTCGACGGGTTACCGTCGGGGCTTTTTGTATTTGGATCATGTAAATTGAGTTCAGGGCATTTTTCTACCCTTATTCTAGCGTTGCTATCGCCAGTCAAGGGAAGCAGTTCAATCATCTTCTGGGTGAAATAATACTCTATATTTGCAATGGCAGGCTGTCTTGACGGCTCATCGACCACCACCTACATCAATGAACCCTGCAGTTGTGTAGCTGGATTTATCACTGACTAACCATAATATCGCTTGAGCCACCTCTTCTGGCTGGCCGCCACGTTTGAGCGGGAGATTTGGACCAAGGCGATCTACACGTCTAGCTTCACCACCCTCTGCGTGCATCTTTGTATAGATCAATCCAGGACGAACCGCATTCACACGAATACCGTCTCCTGCCACTTCAAGAGCAAAGCCTTTTGTAAACGAGTCGATGGCGCCTTTGCTGGCGGCATAATCCACATATTCGTTCGGTGAGCCATATATTGAAGCCAAAGAGGATAGATTCACAATAGTACCGCCGCTACCGCCTTGGCTAATGGCCATGTGCTTGAAGGCTTCTTGACAGCAGTGCATGGTGCCAAAAACATTCGTCTGAAAAATCTTCTTCCAGCGCTCTGGTTCGGTATCAATGAAGCGTGATTGAGTACTCAAGATGCCTGCACTATTCACTAAGGCGCTAATCGCACCACACTTCGTTTGGATTTTCTTGAACAGGTCGACAACTTGTTTTGGCTGGCTGATATCGGCTTGAATACAGTGTGCTATGCCGCCCTTCTTTCGAATATCTTTTTCGACGTCTAGGGCAGCTTTGGCATTGGTCCGATAATTGATAATGACAATAAAGCCTTCTTCAGCGACTAATTTTGCTGTCGCAGCACCAATTCCTTGGCTGGCGCCTGTGATAAGAATGATAGGTTGATTCATGGAATCTCTCAGCCGACATCAAATATAGACAAGATAAAGATAAACGCTGGAAAATCGCCCTTTAGCCCAGTGCACACGGGATTAAAGGGCGATTGTGGACACTCTTGATATAGCAGCGTGATCATCATCAGCGAGCAGGTAATGCCTCTGCGATCTCACGGGCTAGCTGGTCACCCACGACATTCCAGCCTTCTCCCAGACTTTTGACCAGAGCCGGATAGCCATCATCGGCCAGTGGTGTCAGCGTTTGGATATCGCCCTCGTCCAGCACACTACCGTCCGAATCACGCAGACGCCAGCGGCCAGTAATCACGGATTGGCCATCATGACGGCCGATGAAGCGATCAAGACTGACGCTCAAGCGTGCTCCCTCCAATCCACTTAAGCGCGTGTCTGCGATGCGATAACTGCTAAGTGGTATTGCCGGGCTGGCCTTGAGTTGTTCCAGTAGCTGGCGTGTCAGCATGGCTTGAAGGTCATCCGCCCAGTGGTTCTGACTTGCCTGCACGAGGGTGATGTCATCTGTTTGATAGACCAGACTCCCGCCTTCCAGGTAGCTGGCAAGTTTGACTGGCATTACTTCCAGGAGTGGCGCATCACGCGGCACGCTACGGCTGGCAGTATCACTTGTCTGAGGCAGTAGATATGCGCCCCCCGTCGGCGCTGTCGCACAGCCGGCGAGGGTGGTCATGGCGAGTAGGCCAATCAGCAGATTGCTTGCGCGACTCTTGCTGCGAGCGAGTGAGGGTACCAGCGCCGAAGAGGTGGCTGTGCGGCGGCGAGTCATTAACATTGCCCCTATTACTGTCTTCATTGCAGTCCCCATGATTACTGAGCCCTCGGTATCGGATCACGCGTCGTCGGCTTGTCGAAGATCAGGCTGGAAGGGTTCTTCTCCAGCGTATCGAGCAGCGGCTCGGCCTTCTTGAGTACGCGATCAAGTCTGTCCAGGTCACCTTCCAGCTTGCGATACGCTGAGGAGTCAGGTGTTAGCCCGTTAAGCGTACGATTCAGATTGTCGATGCTGGCGCTGATGTCGCCAGGCAATTTCTGTATCGCATCGGATCCCAGCAGGCTATCGACATGGCCCGCGGTCTTGTCGAGGCGTTTCACCAGGCTCTCGGAGGCAGAAAGCGTCTTGTTGAGGTTGTTCAACACGGGCTCTACATCCAGTGCATTGAGCTTGTCGAGCAAGGCGTTCAACTTGGCTTCCATTTGTGCCAGACCCCCAGACACGCTCGGCATGACTTCGATATCGTCGAAGTCATCTGGCTTGTAGGGCGGTGGGTTATCGTAGAAGTCGAGATCCACGAACAGAGCGCCGGTCAGAAGATTGCCGGACTTCAATGTCGCGCGCATGCCACGTTTGAACAGACGCTCCAGACGTTTCTTCCATTGTGCGACACCCTCATCATCCACCTGACCTTCGAGGCGTTCAGGCTCGATGCGGATCAGCACCGGAATCTCGAAGCTCGAGAGGGTGCGTACGCGCTGGTGTGTCAGACGATAGGGCACGCTGACCACGGTGCCGAGACGCACACCGCGGAATTCCACTGGTGCGCCACGCGACAGGCCCCGCACGGTGTCATCGACCATGATCACGTAGTCGATAGCTTGATGGAAGCTACCTTCGCGTGCTTCTTCCTGGTCGGAATAGAGCATGAATGAGGTGTTTTCAACCACTGGGCGACCGCGCGGCAGATCTTCAGGGATGCCAAAGGCGACGCCGCCACTCAGTATGCTTTCCAGCGAGCCGATATCGACTTGCAGGCCCTGTGAATCCAGACGCAAGCTGACGCCACTGGTCGACCAGAAACGCGTGGTAGAGGTCACTAGCTCGTCATAGGGCGAATCGATGTAGAGGGTGTAGTGCATTTCCTTTTCACTGGTACGGAATTCACTCGCTTCCACCCGGCCGACCACGACCCCTTCATAGGTCACCGGATCACCATCCGAGAGCACGCTGCCATCGTTACTGGTCAGGTCGATGCGCAAGCCTTTGGCATCTTGTGTCGTTACCGGGGGTTGTTCGAGTGCAACGAAATGGTTTTCTTCCGTGCGGCTACCTCCGGGTTGCAACTGGATGTAGGCGCCCGAGAGCACGGTATTCAGGCCGCTGATTCCCTCACGGCCGATACGTGGCTTGACCACCCACACGCGAGAATCTTCGTTGAGCATACGCTCGCTGTCCTTGGACATGCGGGCGGTCACGATAGTCTTGTCGAGGTCGTCTGACAGGCGGACAGATTCCACCTTGCCGACCTCGACATTCCGCGTCTTGATCAATGTCTTGCCGGCCTCGATACCTTCAGCCGTCTCCATCTCAATGGTGATTTGCGGGCCACGGCTAGCAATGTTGTGCCAGACCATCCAGGCCCCTATCAATAGCGCCACTATCGGCACTATCCAGATCGGGGAAAGGCGGCGCCGACTTTCACGACGTGCACGAGAGTCATCACTCATAAGTCATCCTGTGACGGAGAAACGGTAGGGGAAGAAGCAGTAGAGCCAGAAGATACTGGACCTGGCATGGCTGGCGACTCGTGGGAGGCTGATGTTTGAGCCGGCGCCTGAAAGAGAGGCTTTGAAGCCAGCTGTGCCTCTTCAGGCGTGTCCCATACCAGACGTGGATCAAAGCTCTGCGCTGACAGCATGGTCAGTACGACTACCACGGCAAAAGACAGCGCTGCTGGTCCGGGATGTACTGACATCAATGCGCCCAGCTGAATCAGTGCGGCTAACAAGGCCACCACGAACACGTCGACCATCGACCAACGACCGATATATTCCGTGATGCGATACAGCGCCACGCGTGCGCGAGCATGCTGTACATCAGGGCGCTGCGCACTGATACATAGCCATGCGATGGCGATCATCTTTGAGGCGGGTACCAGAATGCTGGCAACGAAGATGACAAGCGCAATCGGCCAGTCACCATGCGACCACAACAGCACGATACCGCCTGCGATGGTTTGCGGGTCGCTCTCGCCGAGGCTCACGGTACTCATGATCGGGAAGACATTGGCGGGCACGTAGAGTATCAGTGCAGCCACTAGCCAAGCCCAGGTGCGCTGTAGGCTGGCCGTCTTGCGCTGATGCACCGGATCGCCACAACGACGACAGGCAACATGAGCCTCATGTGCAGTGCAGGCATTGATCAACCCGCAGCTATGGCAGCTGCCAAGGCCCTGCAATGCGGCGCCCATGCCGGGTAACGTCCCTGTTGGCGCAGATGGCTCGCCAGCCAGGGCAAACCACATCCTGTCGACATCAATACTGGCGAGTGTCTTCGTCATCAGCAGGGCAAAGGCACAGAACGCCCAGAACGATGGCCCAAAACTGATATCGGCCATGCCAGCGATCTTGACCAGACTCACCATTACGCCAACCAGAAAAACATCTGCCATCATCCACGGTCGCAAGTGACTCAGAGTACGAGCAATGCCGCGCATGCCGGGCAGTGGCAGTTTCAGGCCAATGGCAGCATGGGTGTAGATCACGCCAATGAGATATAGCGCAGGTAGCAGCACGATGGTCAGAATCAGCAGAACTGCCAGCGAAGGATAAGACTCTGCTGTCAGTGCTGTCGGAGCATCGACCAGACTCAAGCTGGCCGAGATGCCATGCGTAGCAAAGGCGATGAACTCGAAAGGCAGCGTCAGCACCAGCATCATCAGGCAAGCGGTGGCCAGTGCCAAGGTACGTTGCACGGCATGCGCATGGCGCTGAGCAAAGACATGATCGCAACGCGGGCAGCGTGCACGTTCGCCCGGCCTGAGTGCGGGCAGCGCCACCACAAGATCACAGCACTCGCAGGCTCGCAGTCGTCTGCGCGAGACACTAGCAGTCACTGGCGCAAACATGCGGGGCGGGTCTCGGGTTTCAAAGGTACGCCGAGTAAAACGACGTAGTGCGTCAAAGGGACGAGGCATATCACTCCAGAGTGATCGGGGGATGCGATGCACTGCCGAGGGTAATGGGCTGAGACAGCAGGCGGGAAATGGTGCGTTAGCCTGCCCCGGCGGTAGTGTGTCAGCGCGATGTCGTGTGTCTTCGATATCAGGCAAACAGTGTTCGATCATAGCATGATGCCGCAAAAGCCTCGTGGCACTCAATGCTTGAGCGCATGGGCAGGTGGTCATTCATGCCAAGGTTTCTTATCTGCAAACAAACACGCCGCCCCAAGAGGACGGCGTGGAGAACGGTGCATAGAACGCTAGTTAGACCAAGTCATCCTCACTGTTGGCTGCTTCGTGAGCATGCTTCAAGTCCTTGGGTTCACCGAACAGGCGACGGACCACTACATAGCAGACCGGCACCAGGAAGATCGCCAGTACCGTGGCCGAGATCATCCCGCCGATCACGCCGTTACCGATGGCATGACGGCTGGCGGCACCGGCGCCTGAGGAAATGGCCAGCGGTACGGCACCTAGGGTGAAGGCTAGTGAGGTCATCAGGATAGGACGCAAACGCATGCGCACCGCTTCCATGGTGGCATCGATCAGCGAGCGTCCCTGCACCTCAAGGTCCTTGGCGAATTCGACGATCAAGATGGCGTTCTTGGCCGAGAGTCCGATGGTCGTCACCAGACCTACCTGGAAGTAGACATCGTTATCCAGTCCGCGCAGCCAGGTTGCCAATAGTGCACCCAGTACCCCTAGTGGCACGACGAGCATCACGGAGAATGGAATACTCCAGCTCTCGTAAAGGGCGGCGAGACACAGGAAGACGAACACCAAGGAGATGGCGTAAAGATAGGGTGCCATACCGCCGCTCTGGGATTCCTGCAGCGAAATCCCGGTCCATTCCAGTGCGACACCGTTATCGAGTTGATTGACCATCTCTTCCATCGCCTGCATGGCCTGCCCCGTAGAGTAGCCCGGAGCTGCCTGGCCCAGTAGCTCCATCGAGGAAACGCCGTTGTAACGCTCCAGCTGTGGTGAGCCGTAGGTCCACTCGCCGTGGATGAAGGCGCTCAGCGGTACCATTTCGCCACTACTGTTACGCACATACCACTTCTTCAAGTCTTCTGGCTGCATACGCGCACTGGCGACTGCCTGCACATAAACCTTCTTGGTACGACCATTATCGAGGAAGTCATTGACATAGCTTGACCCCCACGCAGTAGACAGTGTCGAGTATACCTCTGATAGCGAGACGCCCATGGCAGTTGCCTTGAGTTCATCAATATTCAACGTGAACTGAGGGCTATCTTCCAGGCCATTGGGGCGCAGGCCAGTCACTGCAGGGTTCTGAGCGGCCATGCCCAACAGCTGATTCCGAGTGTCGGTAAGTGATTTATGGCCTATGCCACCGCGATCGACCAGCATCATGTCGAAGCCACTGGCATTACCTAGCTCCATGATCGGTGGCGGATTGATGGCGAAGACTACCGCTTCCTTGATGCTATTGAAGTAGTTCTGTGCCTTGCCGACCACATCGAAAGAGTCACGCTCGCGCTCATCCCAAGGCTTCAGGTTGATGAAGGCCAGTCCCATGTTTTGACCGCGACCAGCGAAGCTGAAGCCGGCAACGTCGAACATTTCCTGGACGGCATCCCCTTGGTCGACGAGGAAGTGATGCTCGACCTTGGCGAGGGTTTCGAGGGTCTGCTCTTGGGTGGAGCCCACTGGCAGAATGACCTGGTTGAACAGGTAGCCTGATCTTCGTCCGGCAGGAAACCGGTCGGAATGCGAGTAAATAGCACACCGCAACCCACGATGATCAGTGCATAGACCAGCATGGAGCGGCCGGTGCGCTTGAGCATGCCACTCACGCCTTTCTGATAGTTGGCATTGGAGCGGTCAAAGGTACGGTTGAACAGGCCAAAGAAGCCGGTGGTCTTCTCCTTGGTGGGCTTGAGCAGCGTCGCACACAGCGCTGGCGTCAGGATCAGAGCGACCAGTACAGAGAGTGTCATGGCTGACACTATCGTGACCGAGAATTGTCGGAAAATCGCGCCAGTAGTGCCGGGGAAGAAGGCCATCGGAATGAAGACCGACGATAGCACCAGACCGATACCGACCAGGGCGCCGGTAATCTGCCCCATCGATTTGCGTGTCGCTTCCAGCGGGGTGAGCTTGTCCTCATGCATGACACGCTCGACGTTTTCCACTACCACGATGGCGTCATCTACCAGCAGTCCGATCGCTAGTACCATGGCAAACATGGTCAGGGTGTTGATCGAGTAACCGAGGACTTCCAATACGCCGAACGTGCCCAGCAAGACTACCGGTACCGCGATGGTCGGGATAAGCGTGGCGCGGAAGTTCTGCAGGAACAGCAGCATGACAAGGAAAACCAAGCCCACGGCTTCCAGCAGCGTTATTACCACTTCTTCGATGGAAATCTTGACGAAGGGTGAGGTGTCGTAAGGCACCTTGTAGCTCATACCTTGCGGGAAGTAGGCCGACAGCTCATCAAGACGGTCCTTGGCGGCCTGAACGGTATCCAGCGCATTGGCTCCGGATGCTAGCTTGATGCCCAGGCCGGCAGCCGGCTTGCCGTTATAGCGGCTGACGGTGCTGTAGGTTTCAGCGCCTTTCTCGACGTGGCCTACATCGCGCAGGTAAACCTGGGAGCCGTCTTCTTGGGTCTTGAGCAGGATATTGCCGAATTGCTCAGGCGTCTCGAAGAGCGTCTGGGCAACGATGGTGGCATTGAGTTGCTGCCCTTTTTCGGCCGGTAGATTGCCCAACTGACCAGAGGCGATCTGATTGTTCTGGGTGCTGATAGCACTGGTGACGTCACTGGTAGTCAGTTTGAAGTTGTTGAGCTTCTGTGGATCCAACCACACACGCATGGCACCCGGCGCACCGAATAACTGAGTCTCGCCGATACCCTGTACGCGGGCCACTTCATCCTGAATGTCCGAGGCCACATAGTCAGTCAGCTGCTGTTTTGTCATGCTGCCGTCGTCAGAGACGAAGGCAGCGACCATCAAGAAACTACCAGAAGATTTGGTGACGGATACTCCTTGCTGCTGAACCGTCTGAGGCAGCCGCGGTGTCGCCAATTGCAGCTTGTTCTGTACCTGAACCTGAGCGATATCAGGGTCCGTGCCGGTGTCAAAGCTCAGCTCGATGCTGGCATTGCCCTCAGAGTCTGAAGAAGAGCTCATGTACAGCAGATTGTCGATGCCGTTCATCTGCTGCTCAATGACCTGGGTCACCGTATCTTCTACTGTCTGGGCAGAGGCACCGGAATAAGTTGCTTGAATGGTAATGCTGGTAGGTGCCAGCGAGGGATATTGTTCAATGGGTAGCTTGAGGATGCTGAAGATACCCCCCAGCATCACGATGATGGCGAGCACCCAGGCGAAAATAGGGCGATCGATAAAGTATCTGGCCATGACGTTTAATGCTCCTGGAACGTCGTTCGGGACGTGCTACCAGTGTGAGTAGAGGCTTGTACCTCCACTGGCCTGGTGGCAGTGGTGCGGAAAGGGGCGTCAGGCTTACTGGTTATTGCCAGCCTTGGCTTGATCATTCTCCGAGGAGTCATCTTCAGTCGCTGACGGCTGAGCGGATGTATTTTGCTCGACAGACTCTTCGCTGTTGGCGATCTGAACGGCAGCTCCCGGCTTGATCTTCTGAAGCCCACTGACGATGACCTTGTCGCCGCTATTGAGGCCACTGGTCACCAGCCACTGATTGTCGATGGCTTGACCGATCACCACTTGCTTGGCTTCCACCTTGCTTTCAGCATTGACTACCATCACGTTGGCATTGCCCTGATTATCACGGCTCACGGCTTTCTGCGGGACTAGGATGGCATCTTTCGCTACTGCTTCTGTCAGACGTGCGCGTACGAACATGCCAGGCAGTAACAGCTCGTCTTCGTTGGGGAACAGGGCGCGCAGGGTCACCATTCCGGTACCTTCATCGACGCTAACATCGGCAAACTGAAGCTTGCCTTTGGCGGCGTAGACACTGCCATCTTCCATTACCAGCTCTACTGGTGCTTGCTCCGGCGCCGCGGAAGCATCACGATTTTCGGCCAGCTCACGCTTAAGACGCAACACCTCGCTAGCGGACTGGGTCACGTCGATATAGATAGGGTCCAGCTGCTGTACAGTAGCCAAGCTCGTATCCTGACTGGCCGTGACCAGCGCGCCTTTGGTGACGCTTGATTTACCTATACGTCCACTGATTGGCGACGTCACCACACTGTAATCCAGATTGATCTGTGCGCTGGTCAGAGAGGCCTTGGCTGAAGCGACGTCAGCACGACCTTCACCGACAGTGGCGACGGCATCATCGTAGTTCTGCTGGCTGACCATCTTGCGAGCGACCAACTGTTTGAAGCGCTTGGCCTGCAGGTTGGAAGTGTGCAGGCTTGCTTCAGCGCGGGCGAGACTGGCCTTGGCACTTGCAACATCCGCACGATAGGTGCGGGCATCAATGTGATACAGCGCCTGACCTTCCTCGACGTCACTGCCTTCCTTGAAATCACGCGACTCGATGATGCCGCCGACCTGCGGGCGCACTTCAGCGATCTGATAGGCACGCGTACGGCCGGGAAGCTCAGTGGTAAGCGGCACGTCACTAGCGGTGACTGTGACTACTTCGACTTGAGGTGCCTGGCTGGCTCCTGCAGGACTCTGGCCTGCAGCTTCCTTGTCGTCGCTACAACCGGCCAGTAGAGCGCCGAGCAACAACAGGCCTGCTGGGAAGCGGCCGATGCTGGTGGTTCTGGTCTGTCTCGCCGAGCGACGGGGGTGACCTGGGGAAGTCGGGGCCATTGGGGAGTCCTTGCAGTGGTCAGAAAGCTGAGCAGCAAACCGTTGCTTCATGGGGCAGCGGGAGGCTAACGAATATATTTAGCCGGCTATTCTATCGGAATGATGTGATGACTGTATGCATTGTTTGTGCAACCTGGCGGGCCCGCGTGGACATGCTCGAGTGAACGAACAGAGGTGCGGGCCCGCCTATCGTGACAGTCTATCGAATATGGCCGCCGGATTGTCAGCACTGATTGCCGTTTCGGGTCGTCAGCGCCAGATCATCAGCACTGCTCGTCCAGGCTCATCTCACAGACAATGCCGGTGGCCACGATAGCGATGCTGTCGCGTGGCCACTCAAAGGGTCAGGTGGGGGAAGTATGGCAGGTGTCGCTGTCATGAAGATGACAGCGAGGGGAGGCTTGGCAGGTATCACGAGGTTGCCAAGGGGCAAAGCCCGTCAGCGCCGTGATCAAAGGGGTGAGACTTGCACGATCTTCCGGTAACTGCGGCTGGCGAAGCAAGCGAAGGCAAGGGCGGTCATGGAAGGCCTTGTATAGCTCGGCAGTCCAGTGTTGCTGCTGCTCATGCCAACGCGCGATCCAGTCTTGACGGCCCTCAAGCGCATCATCAGGCAGGCACTGATTGATGATCAAACCACCGACGGTCATGCCATGTGCTTCCAATGCTTCACGCGTACGCGTTGTTTCGAGGCAAGGCAACTTCTCGGGTGTGCTGACCAATATTACTCGTGCGTACTGGCCCTCTGTCAGCCGAGTACGCAATGCTGCGTAACGGGCTCTCCGTTGCTCCAGCGCTTCACTGATAGGGTCATCTGCTGCTGAGGGGCCCTTCGTGGATGAAGTCGTAGCGGCATCCTGACTATCTAGCCACAGGCTGCGTTCGGCGACAGCGCGCTTGCGCTGCCCGAGCATGCCCTCCAGCCATCCTCCAAGCACCTCCGGCAGGCTCAACAGGCGAATGGTGTGCCCGCTGGGGGCGGTATCGAAGATGATATGTCGATATTGTCGACTGTCTGTGGCCAGCGGCGCAGGCGGTGTCAGGATGATCTCCACCAGCGCATCAAAGAGCGCCGCCTCACTGGTGCCGGGTGCATGACGCGCCAATGCCAGCTGACGCATCACGGTCGCGCTGCGCTCGCCGCTGACGAGTGGGGCGATTCGCTGACGCACGGCTGCTAGATAACGCTCACATTCCTGTTCGGGGTCCAGCTCCATCACCTCAAGCTGGGGAGCGATGGTGCGTGGATGGCCGTCCAATGGCCCGAACAGATCACCCAGATTGTGTGCGGGGTCAGTGGAGACCAACAGCGTCGCTTCACCGGCCTCAGCGAGTGCCAATGCCTGAGCGGCGGCGCAGCTGGTCTTGCCGACACCGCCCTTGCCGCCAAAGAACCACACTTCAGGCGGCGGCTCATGAACCTCCTTTCGTGAGGTATCGCCTGACGTTGATGCCATCGCGACAGAGGCTGTCTGCGTCTTGCTGGCTCGCCGGCCCTTCCACCACCCCCTCAGCAGCACTTGATGCCCTCCAGCGGCGAGTGCTCAAGCCCTTGGCGGAGATGCCAGTCATGCATGCGCTCCAGCATTAGTGGCAGCATCTCCAATGACACGGCAGGTGCCGGGTTCGGTATTCCCATCATCTCGGCGAAGCTCAGCATCATGAAGATATCTTCCTCCTCACGTGCCAGCTGGGCGAGGTCACGCTGCTGGTTGACGCGCAGCATGGCCTCCCAGCCTTCACGTAACTGTCCTGCACGCGTTATCAGTGCGCGTAGGGCGGAGTGTGGCAATGCCAGTCTCTGCCCGCCGTCAGCCTTCATGTGCAGTGACCGGCATCGGTGCTTTCAAGCTGCGTGTTGCCTCGAGCAGAATCCACAGTGCGAAAACCATGATCAGACTGCCAAAGGTGAACAACAGCCATTGCGGGTCATTGTTGCCCATGCCAGACCAGTCCAGCACGACCTGCTGCACCATTGCCCACAGCGTCATGATCATCAGGAAGACCATCGGCGCCAATGTGTAGATGACAGGACGCCCCTGGCGCTTGAGCCAGACTGAAATCAGCATCAGCGAAATGCCGGCCAGCAGCTGATTGCTGGTGCCGAACAGCGGCCACAGCAGATAGCCACCGGAGCCAAAGCCTTTCGGACCTTGCGGGAGAATGACCAATGCCGCGCTGGCGACCACCGCAATGCTGGTGGCGACGTGCTTGTGGCTGAGCGCCGGCATACCGTATTCGCTGCCCAGCTCCGCAATGATGTAGCGCATCAGGCGTACGGCAGAGTCCAGTGTGGTGGCCGCAAAGCTGACCACGATGACGGCGACCAGCGTGCTACCGACACTGGCGGGCAGGCCAAGATGCGAGATCAGCTGACCCGCCCCTTGCACAAAGCTTGAGAGACCATTGGCGCCCGCCGCTGCGAAGCTTGAATAGGTGGCACTGAAATCGGCCTGACTGCCGAATAGCGTCGCCACGGCGATGATGGAAATCAGCGCTAGCATGCCTTCACCCAGCGCCCCGGAGTAGCCAATCATGCGGGCATCTGGCTCATACGCTAGTTGCTTGGAGGTAGTGCCGGAAGCGACCAGCCCGTGGAAACCGGAGATTGCACCACAAGCTATGGTGATGAATAGCAACGGATAGAAGGACATCTCGGCATCGGCGTTGTAAGCCGGTGCTGTCAGGTGCGGCCCCCCCACGGCCAGGCCCAGATACAGCAGTACTAGCCCCACCACTAATTGATGGGAATTGATGGTGTCGCGCGGCTGGAGCAACTTCCAGACGGGCAGTACCGAGGCCACATAGACATACACCATCAATGCGATGATCCAGACCAGGAAGGCGCTGGAGATGGGGGAGAGACCAAACAGTAGCGTGCCGTTTTCACCGCCGGCCATGGCTGTAAAGGTGCCTGCCAAATCAATCTGCAAGAATTCGAACTGTCCCGCCAGCAGAGCGGTGGCATACATCACGATCAGCGCCAGAATCGAGGGGATCAACATCTTGCCACCGCGTCGATAAACACGATGACCGATCCATACCGCTAACGGGATCTGGATCACTACCGACAGCACACTGGCAGGGAAGTTGATGAATAGATTGGCGATCACCCACGCGAATACCGCGTTAAGCATCAGTACTAGAATAAGAATGATGAA
Organism: Cobetia crustatorum; assembly: GCF_000591415.1. Taxonomy (GTDB): domain Bacteria; phylum Pseudomonadota; class Gammaproteobacteria; order Pseudomonadales; family Halomonadaceae; genus Cobetia; species Cobetia crustatorum. The sequence continues at coordinate 28,028 of NZ_JEMF01000003.1, forward strand.
AAGAAACAGTAACTTGGCCCGCTTGCCAATCAGCTTGTCAGCCAGAGTGCCGATAGACTGTCCGCGATGACGCGCAGATAGCGTCAAAGTGCCAAAGTCGTGCACACCCGCCGCAAATAGACTGCCTAGTACTACCCACAGTACGGCCGGTAGCCAGCCCCAATAGACCGCAATCGCAGGCCCGACGATCGGTGCAGCGCCCGCTACCGACGTGAAATGATGTCCCCACAGTACCCAGCGATTCGTCGGCAGATAATCTGTGTCATCGCGCAATGCATGCGCCGGTGTCACGAAATCAGGGTCCAGACGGAAGATACGCTCGGCCAGAAAGCGTGAGTAGAAGCGGTAGCCGAAGGCGAAGGCGAGGCAGCCGAACAAGGCAAGCCAGATGGCGTTCATGGAAAGCTCCGAAGGGCATGATGTGGGGAAGGAAAAGAGCCTTGCGAAGATAACATCCGAATGTATGCACATAACTTGGCCATTGGTCGTCCCATCTGGTATGTCCTCGAGCCTCAATACCCCCCTTGATTGGATGTGCGCTAGCAGACAGATCCCTGACGATAGGCGCTGTCATGCGGCGCGTAGCCGTTATTGCTCATCTTTGCCTTGCGACCAAGGAGACACAGTGGGTTGATCTACGCGACCTTGCGTTCCGCAGGGCTCTTCTATACTCGGAGGAAGTCGTGGTGCGAGGGCGTCGTGGATTCACTCTCGATAACAATGACAAGGAGGGGCCGATGTTATGGATCGCGGAAAGACTTTCTCGCCTCACTGGGTCTGTGCGCGGATATCGGCGCCTTCTGTCCCTGTCTCTGTTCCTGCCGCGAGGAATGCTGTTCCTCGCGGGTGGTGTCGCGACTCCAGCGCTGGCGATTGAATACAACATGCCGGTCGGAGTCACGGCGGTCAGCGTGATATTCACTCGCTGCACATGACCATCTTCTGGATCTGCGTGATCATCGGTGTCGTGGTGTTCGGCATCATGGGTTACTCCATGATTCGTCACCGCAAATCGCGTGGTGCTATTCCGGCCACTTTCCACGAGAACACGCGCATTGAAATCCTGTGGACAATCATTCCGCTCGTCATTCTATTCGTGATGGCCGTGCCGGCGACCGCCACTCTCAAGGACATGTACGACGCCTCCGAATCGGCACTCGATATCAAGGTCACGGGTCATCAATGGCGTTGGCAGTACGAATACCTGGGCGAGAATGTTGCCTTCACTTCAAGCCTCGCGACCCCGCGTGAGCAGATCAACAACACCTCCGAGAAGGGGGAACACTATTTGTTGGAAGTGGATAATCCACTGGTGCTGCCCATCAATCGCAAGGTGCGCTTTCTGACCACCTCAGCCGATGTCATCCATTCCTGGTGGGTGCCGGACTTTGGCGTCAAGAAAGATGCCATTCCAGGCTTCATCAATGAAGCATGGACGCGCATCGACACTCCCGGGACCTATCGTGGCCAGTGCGCTGAGCTATGCGGCAAGGACCACGGTTTCATGCCAGTCGTGGTACAGGCGTTGCCGGAAGCCGAGTTCGATGAGTGGCTGGTCGCTCGCAAGGCAGAGGCAGAGGCTTCGCTGAGCGATGCTGGTCGCGATTGGGGTCTTGAAGAATTGATGGAGAAGGGCGAGAAGACCTACGCCACCATCTGTGCTGCCTGCCACCAACCGAATGGCCAGGGGATGCCCCCGGCCTTCCCGTCACTGGTGGGTAGCGCCATCGTTACCGGTGATATGCAGGCGCATATCGACATCGTGATAAACGGCAAGGCAGGTACACCGATGGCGGCCTTTGCCGATGTGCTCAGTCCGGTGGAACTGGCAGCGGTGATTACCTACGAACGCAATGCCTGGGGCAATGACACGGGCGAGCTGGTGCAGCCTGCGGTGATCAAAGAGCAGCTGTCGCAATGACGCATCGCTATCTAAGAGGTGGCGTTCGAGGTTGAGGGAATCAGATAGACATCAGGATATTCGCATCCGGCTCCGGTACCGGTTCCGGCAAGGGATGCTCACTCAGGAGAGGCATCATGGCCAGTGACAAGTCACACAAGGCAGTGCTCCAGGCCAGCGAAGGCGGTACGTCAGGCGGCGAATACTCCTCTGCCAGCCAGCATGCAGGTCATGGCGCCGCTCCGCGCGGCATGATGCGCTGGTTACTGACCACCAATCATAAGGATATCGGCACGCTTTATCTGATCTTCTCACTGACGATGCTGTTCATCGGCGGCATCATGGCGTTGGTGATTCGTACGGAATTGTTCCAGCCGGGTCTGCAGATGGTGCAGCCCGAGTTCTTCAATCAGATGACCACCATGCACGGCCTGATCATGGTATTCGGCGCCATCATGCCGGCCTTCACGGGGTTGGCAAACTGGATGATTCCACTCCAGATCGGTGCGCCGGACATGGCGCTGCCTCGCCTCAACAACTTCAGCTTCTGGCTGCTGCCGGTCGCCTTCCTGCTGCTGCTGTCCACGCTATTGATGGAAGGCGGCGGTCCTAACTTTGGTTGGACGTTCTACGCCCCGCTCTCCACTACCTATGCACCACCTTCCACCAGCTTCTTCATCTTCTCGCTGCATATTGCCGGTATCAGTTCGATTCTTGGCGCGATCAACATCATCGCGACCATACTCAATCTGCGTGCGCCGGGCATGCGCATGATGGATATGCCGCTGTTCGTGTGGACCTGGCTGATCACCGCTTTCCTGTTGATTGCCGTCATGCCGGTATTGGCGGGTGCCATCACCATGATGCTGTTCGATATCAATTTCGGCACCAGCTACTTCAATGCCGCCGGTGGCGGTGATCCAGTGTTGTTCCAACATCTGTTCTGGTTCTTCGGCCACCCTGAGGTTTACATCATGATTCTGCCGGCGTTCGGGATCGTGTCCGCCATCGTGCCGACTTTCTCGCGTAAGCGGCTATTCGGCTACGCCTCGATGGTCTACGCCACGGGATCGATTGCGATCATGTCGTTTCTGGTCTGGGCACATCACATGTTTGCCGTTGGCCTGCCGCTGGTGGCGGAGTTGTTCTTCATGTACACGACAATGCTGATCGCCGTGCCGACGGGCGTGAAGGTCTTCAACTGGATCGCCACCATGTTTCGCGGCTCCATCAGCTTCGAACCGCCGATGCTGTTTGCCATCGCCTTTATCGTCCAGTTCACCATTGGTGGCTTCTCGGGACTGATGCTGGCTATCGCGCCAGCTGATTTCCAGTATCACGATACCTACTTCGTGGTCGCACACTTCCACTATGTACTGGTGCCGGGTGCGTTGTTCGCGATTCTGGCAGGCGTCTATTACTGGCTGCCGAAGTGGACCGGTTTTTACCCCCATGAGGGGCTGTCGAAGTGGCATTTCTGGTTGTCGGTGGTGGGCGTGAACCTGACCTTCTTCCCGATGCACTTCTCGGGGCTGGCCGGCATGCCGCGCCGTATTCCGGACTACGCCCTGCAGTTCGCTGATTTCAACATGCTCTCCAGCCTCGGTGCCTTCCTGTTCGGATTCTCACAGCTGTTGTTTCTGGTCGTGATCATCAAGTGTGCACGGGGTGGCGTCAGGGCTCCTGCGTGCGCCTGGGAGGGTGCGGTGGACCTGGAGTGGAGTGTGCCAAGCCCGGCGCCATTACATACCTTCGAGGTACCGCCGCAAACTCGTGATGGACAGATTGTCAGGCCTTGAATGATAGGTGGTAGGCAAGAGCAAACAGGAACTCGTGGGCCAGAGAAGGAGGGGCGCATGACATCGGATGAGCATGCCAGTGCCAGAAGAGTTGATCAGCAGGCAGGGGTCATGCGCACTGTGCGGCGCACGCTACTGGCGCTCGCGGGCATGCTGGGTTTTGCCTTCGCGCTGGTGCCGCTCTACGACGTTTTCTGCAATCTAACGGGGCTGAATGGCAAGGCGGCCAGTCAGGCGAAGGCTGCCGTCGCCATGGAAATTGATGAGAGTCGCTGGATATCAGTGCGCTTCATCGTTCAGCAAGGGCAGGGTTTGCCGTGGACGCTTGAAGCGCTTGATGAGAGTTTTCGCATTCATCCTGGCGGGCAGTACAGCGCGCGCTTCGTCTTCATCAATCACGCGGACAGAGCGGTGCGCGGTCGAGCAGTTCCCAGTGTCAGCCCGTCAGAGGGTTCGCTACATCTGAGGAAGATCACATGCTTCTGCTTTCAGGAACAAACGCTAGCTGCTGGCGAGCGACGTGAGCTGCCACTGGTATTTCAGGTCGACTCTGACCTCCCCGAAGACATTCGTGATCTGACACTGGCATATACCCTCTACCCGGTGGCTTTGGCAGCAAGTGATAACGACGATGATGTGTAACGCTTAGAGGCGCTGGTCGGTCTTCGCGTCATGGCGGTGCGGCAGGATAATGCACGTAGGAGGTGATGCATGAGCAGTGGCAGCTATTACGTACCGGCGCATAGTGCTTGGCCCATCCTTGGGGTGCTGGCGGTCGGCAGCATGATGGTCGGCACTGGTATCTGGATGGTGCATGGCAGTGCAGCATGGCTATCGGGTATTGGACTGTTGGCGGTCATGCTGGTGATGGCCGGTTGGTTTCGTGATGTCATTCATGAATCGATGAGTGGTCTTTATGATGACCAGATGGACCGCTCCTTCCGATGGGGGATGGGCTGGTTCATTTTCTCGGAGCTGATGTTCTTTGCTGCCTTCTTCGGTGCATTGTTTTATGTGCGTACCTTCGCACTGCCGTGGTTGGACGGCGAAGGTGCCAAGGGTGTTACCGCACTGCTATGGCCAGATTTCACGGCCAGTTGGCCGCTGATGAATCCACCGGATGCGTCTATCTCGGGGCCGAAAGAGGTGTTGTCGCCCTGGCAGTTACCACTGGCCAATACATTGCTGCTGGTCAGCTCCAGCATCACCCTGACGGTGGCGCACGAAGGATTGAAAATGGGCTATCGGCGCACAGCGCGTAACTGGCTAGCGGGTACGGTCGGGCTGGGCGTGTGCTTCCTGACGCTGCAGGGCATCGAGTACTACGAAGCGTGGCATCACCTTGGTTTGACGCTTCAGGCCGGCGTCTATGGCGGTACTTTCTTCCTGCTGACGGGGTTTCATGGCCTGCACGTCACGATTGGCACATTGATTCTCGCCGTCATGCTGGTGCGCGTGATCCGCGGCCACTTTTCCACCGAGCACCACTTTGCCTTCGAGGCGGCGGCCTGGTACTGGCACTTTGTCGACGCCGTGTGGATTGGCCTGTTCTTGTTCGTCTATGTGTTTTGATGCGTGTTCTGACGTCGTGTATCGCCAGTGCTAATCAAGCATTCCGGTGGAGAAGCCCATGACTAGCAGGATTACCAGACAGACAGCGAGACCCACTCGCCACTTGAGAGAAGTCAGCAGACGTCGACTGCGGCTGCCATCACGAAGTAGAAAACCAGCACCGGCGACAAGGCTGGCCAGCATACCGATGAAGACCAGTGCAATAAGCGACTTGAGCAACATGACAACTCCTTTGCCTGGGGATGAGTCTCAGGTGGCGGCAGGGCACTTTTCAGAGGGCTATAAAGAACGTAACACGCTACCGCTTAGTCGAGACCACGTAGAGCCTGAGCGCAAGTCGTCCCTGTCGTCTGCTCATACATTGTCTGTTCAAGAATCGTCAGCGACTGGCAATGCGTTAGCGTCAGCCACCATTGGTGAGCGACGCGTCGGGCGTGGCTGGTGGCTATTCTGGAGTGCGCTGATCGTACTGGGCCTGTGTCTATGTACCTGGCAGATCAATCGCGGTCAGGCACGCGCCCAGCATCTTGAAGATGCTGCCAGCGCTCCTGAGCTGGTAATGCCTGATGCACCGCCAGCCAGTGCCAGCCTGATCGAATTGCGGGGGGAATGGTTACCTCAGCACAGCCTGTTACTGGATAACCGCACGCTTGACCAGCGCCACGGTGTCGCTGTGCTAACGCCTTTCAAAGCAGAGGATGGCCGTTGGTGGCTGGTTGAGCGTGGATTCGTTCCCACGCCAGCACCGCGCGTCGATCCGGATGTTGTCACGCCGCTGGAGCCAGGTGCGATCCGGGGACGTTGGCAGTGGCTAGATAGTCGTGGCACTAGTGGCGGACCGTTATTTGGCCCTAATCGAGAAGGGCAGCGCCTGCAGCAGATAGACCTGAGCGCGTGGCAAGCATTGGGTCCACCGGCCTATGCCGGCGTGCTGCATCAGGTCAGTGGCATTGGGCAGTTTGCGCCGTGGTGGCAGCCCGGCAACATGACGCCGGAACGTCACTACGCTTATGCCCTGCAGTGGTTGGGGCTGAGTCTGGGAGCGGCTGTCGTCATGGTGCTGGGTGCACGCCGCCAACGTTCATCATCACTGCACCAGCATCATGTCTGAGAGGCTTGGTCATAAATGTTCGGTCATGCCTTGAATACCCCGTCATGCTTGAGCGTAGTAGTGGTGTTTAACATGGTAGTAGTGGCATTTAACACGAAGGAGGTGTGTGAATGACATATGTGATGCGCCAGCGTCTCAAGCTAGTCGCTCTGCTAGGGCTATTATTTGCACCTCTGCCCCTTGCGTGGGCAATGCTCAACGCACAAGTCGGCATTCCTGATGGACGAGTGGCCAATGGTGCGTTGCTGCCAGCGGTCGCGCCGCTGCCTGAGTGGTCGCTGCGTTATATCGGCGAAGAGCAAGATGCGTCGCTTGTAGAGACCGGTATGCCACCACAGATAGCGCGCGGTGCTGATGAAGAGCGTTTTTGGCTGAGCTGGCCGGAGTCAGAAGATTCTCGGCAGGCTGAGGTCCAGGCGGAGCGTTGGTGGCGATTGCATCGCGCGTTAGGCAAGGAGGCGCCGCGACTCGGTCGATTGGTCGTTGCTGCCCAGGAGTTCCAGCATGCCCAAGTGCCGGGTGAGCAACGGGCGCTAGGAGAGTGGCCAGTGGCTGATCTTCATTCTGCCGCGACACCCGAGAGTGATGCGACGTTGCCAGAGAGCCTGCGTTTGATCGATCCGCAGGGGCGAGTGGTGTTGGCGTATGGAGCAGACGTAACGCCCAAGGCAGTACTGACGGATGTGCGTCGTCTGCTCAAGCGTAATCCAGCGGCGCCGCGCTGATTGAGTCATGCTGATCGCGCCATACTGGTTATGTCCTACTGTTGAAGACATTGTCTTGTGAGTAAGGAGATGTGCCATGCCCTCTCTCTCTTCTCTCTCCTCCGCACGCTCCGGACAGCGTGGTACAGCGTTAGTGCCTCCTCCGCCTTTCATCCTGGACGATAAGCGCTCCCGCTTGTCAGTGTCTCCCTCACTCCATTTTGATACGCAATCTGTCCAGCGGCAGTTGTATCGCACGTGGCGTGCAAGTCTGATGTTGACTAGCGTCATGCTGGTGTTGGTTGTCTGTGTCATTGCGCTAGGCGCATGGACGCGGCTGGTGGACGCCGGTCTAGGCTGCCCTGATTGGCCAGGCTGTTATGGGGCATTGGTGGTGCCGGATGCGCAGACGGCCAATCTGCATAGCCCACATCATCCTCTTGAGCGCTATAAAGCCTGGGCTGAGATGATTCACCGCTATGCGGCAAGTTTGCTGGGGTTGGCGGCAATGGCGCTGGTTGTCATCGGATGGCGCGTGAAGCGTCTTGTGTCGATATCATCGCAATTTTCGAACGAAGTGAACTACAACTCCCGAGCACGCTTTCCGGTCACTCTCAGCTTGGCATTGCTAGGTATGCTGATGCTGCAGGGCGCCTTCGGTGCTTTTACGGTGACGCTCAAGCTGTGGCCGCAGGTCGTGACACTTCATTTGCTCGGCGGTTTGGCGGTCATGAGTCTACTGGGCGTATTGTGGTTGGTCTTGCGACGGCGATTACACGACCTGGTGTCTACCGCCTCAGCCGAGCTGGCGCTGCCACGCACTCGTCTGCATCAGCCCTGGTTGGTGGCAGCAGCGGTGGTGGCGCTAATCGTGCAGCTGGCACTGGGCGGTTGGACCTCCAGCAACTATGCAGGCCTCGCCTGCACGGGCTTCCCCAGCTGCAATGACAGCCTATGGCCGACCATGGATTGGGGGGAAGGTTTTCACCTGACACAGGATGTTGGCCCCAGTTATTTACATGGCCAACTGCATGGTGAGGCGCGCACTGCGATTCACATGGCGCATCGCGGTGGTGCCTTGCTGCTGGGGGGCGTACTGATGGGGCTTTATTGGCGTCAGCGTCGCTATGGACGACGAGAGTGGCAAGTGTCAGCGCGTAGAGAAGCTGAGTATCTCAATGGTGCTTTGCGGCACTCTCCAGCGCGACCACACAATCCGTGGCGCTGGGCGCTTGTGTGCTGGGGGTTACAGGCAGGACTAGGTATTGCCAATGTACTGTGGTGGCTGCCACTGGATCTGGCATTGGCGCACACAATGGGCGCCGTGGCACTGACCGGTGCGGTGGTATTGGGGGTGTATGAGTCTCGAAAGTCCTGGATAGAGGCACCGTCCGATGTAGCACGATAACCGTCAGAGAGATAATGACTCAGACGAAAAACAGCACAGCGCCGCTCCCATAAGCGGCGCTGTGCTGTTTTTTGTTAGCTTGAGGCTTAAAAGTCAGCTCAGACTGAGCTGCCAAAGTGCTGCTGGAGATAGGCATTGATGGTGTCGGATTCGTACATCCACTCCTCACGGCCATCGTCGTGCGTGATCAACAGGCACGGCACCTTGACGCGACCGCCGCCCTGTTCGAGCGCCTGACGATGTGTTGCATTGTGCTGGGTGTCACGTTGTTCGATATTCAAGCTCAGCTGATGAATACGCTTGCGAACCTTGATGCAGAATGGGCAGGTCGAGAATTGATACAGTGCCAGGTTGGCCGTTTCTGCATCAACCTTGGCCTGCTCGGCAGGGCTACGTTCAAGAGCGCTGCCCCGCGTCATTTTCTCGCTGATCAGCATAAAAGGGGCCAGCACCAGACGTAGAGTGCGGAAGAACAGGCGGATGATGGAGCGCATCGGTAAATCCTCGCGGGCATACGGACGTAAAAGACGTGCGGCCATTCTAGTGATCAGCGACGGCGGCGTCTGCCCCATGTGTGTTGCGGATGTGTGTTATCAGCGATTGGCGCAGCCAGCGATGCCCCGGATCCTGCTCATGACTGGCGTGCCAGATGAGCCGATAGCTGAGGGCTGGCAGGCGAACGGGTAGTTCGCAGATGGCTAGTCCGTGCAGCACGCTGCTGGCGTTGGCAAAGCTACGGGGGGCGCAGAATACCAGTTCACTGTGGGCCACAATGCTGAGGGCATCACGAAAATCGGGCACCAGCACACTGATGCGACGTGGCGTGCCATGGTACTCGAGGCGTTCATCGAGCGACCAGCGGGAGCGACCCTCACAGGTCGCCTGCACATGATCGAGTGCGGCAAACTCGTCAAGCGTCAGCGGCGTTGTGCGGTTCAACACGGGATGGCCACGCCGAACCAGCATCACATGGTCATCGCGCCATAGAATCTGAGAGTGGAAACCTTCCGGCAGGGTGGGCGGCTCGCCAGGCGTGTCGGCGGAGTGATCATGACCCGCCAAGCCAATATCCAATTGCCCCTTTTCCATCAAACTCAGGCAGTCGGCTTGCCAGCGACTGATTTCAAAGCTGCCGTGAGGTAGTGCGCTGGTCAGCGCGTGCGTACAAGAGGGCATTAGAGTGGACCAGGCACTTTCCAGCACTGCCATCTGAAAGCGTCGTTGGCTGGTGGCGGGTGCAAAGGTGGGCGGCGCACTCAGAGATTCCAGTCGTGACAGTAGCTCGGCCAGCTCGCCACGCAGTGCTTGTGCACGTGGAGTAGGGCGGAGTCCGTGGCGCTCACGAATGAAGAGGGGATCATCAAACATCGCGCGCAAGCGAGACAGACTCTTGCTGACGGCGGATTGTGAGAGATGCAGTCGGCTTGCCGCGCGTGTCACGCTGCATTCTTCCAACAGTATCTGCAGTACCTGCAATAGATTGAGGTCGATACGTGTGCCCATCGGCATTGTAGGCTTGAGAGGCTGTCGGCCTGTGATGGGAGAGTGCGTTGGGGACATGATTTTCGCCAGTGGAATATCTTGCCTGAAATATTATCATTTTGCTGCATAAGTCGCAGGCGCTAATCTCTTCGCCTTGTGACTGGTGCTTTGCCATCACTCCCAGTCTCTCCCCTGACGCTTACGCTCCGATTCCTGACCCACGAGATTGCTCATGTCTGTGTCCTCTGCCGCGGCTTCGCGGCCCATGCCTGGTGCTCGCCAGCTACTTCTATTGTTGGTCGGCTGTGTAATGTTCTCGCCCTTGGCGATCGATATTTATTTGCCTTCCTTGCCAGCGATGGCACGCGAGTTCGCGCAGCCGAGTGATGTGATGCAGATGACGGTGACGCTATTTTTAGGTGCCGTCGGCGTTGGTCAGATTCTCGTGGGGCCGTTGACCGATCTCTATGGAAGGCGTCCGGCACTGCTGGGCGGCGCAACCGTCTATCTGGTGGGGGCGCTGGTCGGTGCGTTGGCACAGGACATCAGCATGCTCTATTTCGGCCGCATTCTTCAGGGGCTGGGTGCCTGTGCCACCGTCACCGTCGCCTTCGCGGCGGTACGCGACTGCTATACCCCGGAGCAAGGCGCCAAGATGTACAGCTATCTGAATGGTGCCTTGTGCATCATTCCTGCGCTTGCACCGGTGATCGGTGGGCTGCTGGCGGTGCAGTTCGGCTGGCGCTCCAATTTCTTGTTCATGGGTGGCTTCGCGCTGTGTGTCGGGCTGGCTGCATGGCGCTTGTTCGCGGAAACCCGTCCGCAGAGTACTGTCGTGGTGCGGCCGCTCTATAATTGGGCACGTTACCGTCCAGTGTTGACCAGCTGGCGCTTTGTGTATCAGGCGTTGGTTGCGATGGCGGCCATGAGCGCCATTCTGTTGTACGTATCTTCTTCATCTGAGCTGCTGGTCGAGCAACTTGGCCACAGTGAACTTGAGTTCAGCGCACTGTTTGGCGGTAATGCCGTCATCAATATCATTACCTTCTTCTTTGCCCCCCGCGTTATCAGCCGTCTTGGCCGTCAGCCGACGGTGCGCCTGGGGCTGGCAATCATTCTGCTATCTGGACTGATGCAGGGCGCTGCACTGGCTTGGCTACCGCTTTCGGCGGCCGCCTTCATGGTGCCGGTGGGTGTGCTGTCGGTCGGCTTCTCACTTGCCCTTGGTGCAGCCTCCAGCCTGGCACTTGAAGCCTTTGGCGAGCGTGCCGGTACGGCGGCTGCGTTATTGGGCAGCATCCAGCTGGGTGGCTCGGCCATCGTGACCACCGTGCTTTTGAGTACGCCACTGGCGCCTCAGGAAGGACTATTCCTGATCAGTGTGGTAATGGTTCTGCCGCTCTTGTTGCTGGGTGCTCGTCATCAGCCGGGCGTGCCGCGTACGTGAGTCAGGTCTGATATCGAGTTGATACAGATCGAGTAATAAAGCATGACGAGATGGTTCATTGAACTGGCATGACAAGCGTATGCTGTTGGCTCGATCTGCATGTCGCCAAGGAGACATCATGGAATCAGCGGCACGTGTGCGGGTGATACTTAATGGCGAGAAGGCCCAGCAGCCGGAGCTGCGCGAGGCCATCTTCGCTCAGCGTGAGCGCATGGCGGGGCTGGAGGTTCGTCTGACCTTCGAAGGGGAGGACGTGGCTCGACTGGTGAAAGAGGCCGTTGCCGAGCAGGTCACTCGGCTTGTCATCGGCGGGGGAGATGGCACGCTCAACCTGGTCACCAATGCATTGATGCAGCATCCTGTGGCACAGCGCCCCGAGTTTGCGATATTGCCGCTGGGAACGGCCAATGATCTCGCCACGTCGCTCAGCGTTCCTCTGACGATACCCGAGGCATTGGCGCTTGCCTGCGAGGGCTCGGCGCATGAGATAGATATCGTGAGCGTCGATGATGCCTATTTCATCAACGTGGCATCCGCCGGCTTTGGTGCTGAAGTGACCCGTTCTACGCCTGGTGGGCTCAAGAAGCTGTTCGGTGGCGGTGCCTATTCCCTGATGGGAGTGCTTAAGGCGTGGGACTTCCGGCCTTATCGCGGACGTCTCACGTTACAAGGTAGTGAAGAGGAGGCGGCGCTGTTCGTGTTGGCAATAGGCAATGGGCGACAGGCTGGTGGCGGGCAGGAGTTGGCACCGCGCGCACTGCTGAATGATGGCTACTTTGATGTGCTGGTGATTCGTGACTTTCCTATTGCGCGCGTCGGTGAAGTCGTCGAAGAGCTGGAAACTCTGCCGGATAACGGCGACTTCGTTCGCTATGTACGCACAGACTCACTGCACTATCGCGGCGAGCCTTTACCGGTGAATCTGGATGGTGAGAGCTACCTGATCGAGGATAGCGAATTTCGCCTCGTCCCCAACGCGCTTCGCCTGGTCGCGCCGGACAATACAGCACTGTTAGGCAATGCAGTGACGCGCTGATCGAGCGTGCAGCCCCGCCTTCCATAGGCCGTACCACTGGTACACGAGCGCAGTCTGAGGTTTACTCGACTGCGCTCGTGCTGTTTATGGCAGCATATTGTTGCCTACTCTCGACATCTTGTTTCTGATTATTTCAGGGAGGCCATTGCATGGAATATCTGGCCGGCTGGCATGTCTGGGTCATCCTCGCATTGATACTGGCGGGACTTGAATTACTTGGTGCCCAATTCATCTTGTTGGCACTGGGTGTCAGTGCACTCGGCGGCGCAGTAGCGGCAGCATTGGGTGCCGATCTCAATCTGCAGCTCCTCAGTGCTGCCGCGACGGCACTGGTGCTTGTGCCAGTGTTCGTACGCAAGATTCACCCTAGGCTCTTGCCCAACAAGCGTTACGGCACGTTGGGTAGTGGGGCAGAAGCGGGACAGCTGGCGCAGGTCATCTCTGGTGTGTCAGGCAAGCCTGCCGTGCGTCTATCGGGCAATGAATTTCCGCTACGCTGGGAAGGAGAGGTAGCGCCGACGATCGGCGAGACGGTCAGAATCATAGGGATTGAAGGGATTACGGTGCGGGTCGAGCGTATCGTGCCTACGGCCTGAGACGACGTCCTTTCACGTGATCGATACCAATGAAGGTCGCGGTAGCGGCCCATTCAAGGGAGTGAAGCACCATGATCATCAGTCCGGGACTTGTCATAATTCTTATCATCGTTGCACTGGTCATCATCCTGTTGGCCAAGGGGTTGATGATAGTGCAGCAGTCGGAGGCCGTCGTGATCGAGCGCCTCGGCAGCTATAACCGTACGCTGGAATCCGGCATCAATCTGGTGGTGCCCTTCATCGACAAGCCACGCTCCATCACCATTCGTCGCTATCGCCAGGTCAAGGGTGACAACCTGCCACTCGTCGTCGAAGAGACGCGTATTGATCGCCGTGAAACCGTCATGGATTTCCCGGGCCAGAGTGTGGTGACCACGGATAACGTCACCGTCACTGTCAATGGCGCACTCTATTTCCAGATCGTTGACCCCAAACGCGCCGTCTATGAAGTCGAGAACTTCACCCAGGCCATCGAGGTGTTGGCCAAGACCAGTCTGCGTTCCGAAATTGGCCGCATGGAGCTGGACAAATTGTTTGAGAGCCGCAAGGAGGTCAACGACGCTTTGCAGGTAACGATGGATGAGGTCGGCGACAAGTGGGGCGTCAAGGTCACGCGAGTCGAGATCCAGGACATCAGCATGCCGTCAGAGGTGGAGGACGCCATGCGTTTGCAGATGGCCGCAGAGCGTAAGCGCCGTGCCACCGTCACCGAAGCCAATGGCCAGCGTGAGGCTGCGATTGCGACAGCGGAAGGGGAAAAGCGCTCATCAATATTACGTGCAGAAGGTGACAAGCAAGCGTCCGTCCTGCGTGCTGAAGGTGAGCGTCAGGCGATCTATCAGCTGCGTGATGCCATTGGTGCAGATGACCCACAGCTGGTGATCGGTTATATGCTGGGCCAGAAGTATCTGCAGATGCTGCCGGACATGGCGCGTGAAGGCGATCGCGTTTTCATCCCTTACGAGGCGTCAGCCCTACTGGGTGCGATGGGCAGCTTCCGTGAGCTTGCCAGTGAAGTTGGCGAGCCCACCAATGCCAGCAATGAAGGTCTGCGACGCGCTCGTCAGATGATGACGGGCGAAGCCGGTCTCGGCTGAGTCGCGTGTTGTACCTCGCATTATTTCTTGGTACGACATATCTGATCTGATGATGCGAATTGCAGGGAGGTAGCACGAAATCTCCTCGCCGTATTTTCTCAATCTTTACCGGAGCAAGACGATGACTGAACCGAACGCTGATCATGCCCGCTTCCTGCAGGCAGCCATTGAAGAGGCCGAGAAGGGCCATGCGGCAGGTGGTGTGCCGATCGGCTCTGTGCTGGTTCATGATGGCAAGATCATTGGGCGTGGCCACAACCAGCGTCAACAGAAAGGCAGTGCGGTACTGCATGGCGAGATGGATGCGCTGGAGAATGCTGGCCGTCTGCCCGCCCGTGTCTATCGTGAATCTGTACTCTATACCACGCTATCCCCGTGCCCGATGTGCAGTGGCGCGATCCAGTTATATGGTATTCCGCATGTCGTGGTCGGTGAGAATCACACCTTCATGGGCGCGGAAGAGCATCTGCGCAGTTTAGGGGTCAATGTCGAGGTCATGGATAGCCCGCGATGTCGTGAGCTGATGGAGACTTTTATTCGTGAGCAGCCAGAAGTATGGAACGAAGATATCGGAGAGTGATCAGAAATGGTGTTCGATAACATTTTCATGCTGTTAATTTGCCGTATTACTTGAAAAGCTGCCAATCGAGCACCATGTTTTTGTCATCCAAGCGTTTGATCACGCTTTCGCTTGCATGAATACTCGACCTTTGTTGCAATGCCTCTTGCAGGAAATAGGGGTTGGCGACTCCCCACCTATCATGGAGAAGACGATGAAACTCAAGCAATGGATGATTCCCGCTCTGGCCGCTGGCCTGTCTCTGGCCATCGCAGGCTGCGATAACGGCGATGCTGACAAGTCCGCTCAGAAAGCAGAAAGCTCCGCAGAGCAAGCTCAGCAGAGTGCTGAGAAGGCAACTGACGCTGCTGGCAAAGAAATGGATCAAGCCGCTGATAAAGCTTCTGAATCCATGGATGACGCATCTGACAAGGTCGATAACATGGCCGACGATGCTTCTGACAAGGCGGACAGCATGTCTGACGACGCTGCCACTTCTGCTGACAAGATGGGCGATGACGCTAGCGCCAAGAGCGAAAGCGCTGTCGAATCCACCAAGAATGCTGCGTCTGATACCTACGAATCTGCCAAGAAAGGCGTGAACGACGCTGCTGACGCAACTGCCGATGCCGCTAAAGATGCCTATACTTCCACCAAGGAAAAGGCTGCTGAAATGACCGATTCTGCTGAGCAGACAGGCGACTCCGCCGCTTCTGCCGCGAATGACAAGGTCGATGAAGCCCAGATGAAAGCCAACGAATCTGTTGATAGCGCCCAGTAAAGTTGTGTCCAGCAGGACACGGGTGTGATGAAGGCATCCATCTGATGTCTTCTTGAAGTATACAAACGCCGAGGCTAACTGCTTTGGCGTTTGTGCATCTGGCGTTGATCAATATTTCAGGTGCTTTGCCTGCATCTGCCTTGCAGACACAAAAAGCCCGCCTTTCGGCGGGCTTTTCTATTGCATGCTACTTGCCATCATCAGACAGCCGTTGAAGGCGGCCTGGATAGGCTGATCAGGAGATCAGGCTACCTTGATGTTTGCGGCCTGAAGGCCTTTCTTGCCCTGAGTGACGTCGAAGGTAACCTTCTGGCCGTCTTGCAGAGACTTGAAGCCTTCTGACTGAATTTCAGAGAAATGCGCGAACAGGTCGTCGCCGCCGTCGTCAGGAGAAATGAAGCCGAAACCTTTAGTGTCGTTAAACCACTTGACTGTGCCAGTTGCCATGATTCTTTCCTTGCTTACGTGATGATATTGGTGGTCTGCCCATCAGACCGGAGTGCGTTGGTGCGGCTAGGGGGAATTCCACCAGAGAGACGTGTTACGTCCTGCGACGACATCCTTTCCTGCTTGACCTACGCATGCAGCCAAAACTGCATATGTTCGCATCTTGACCGATTAGTCAGTTGTCGTATTGGCGACTTCTTCCTGCTCAAGTAGGATGCTCACACAGAGCCAACATAGATGGAAATGCCATGAAGGTCCAGAACGTAGATTACCGCTCGGCAGATGCCGCCGAAAAATTCGTCGAATCCCTGCGTACGACGGGCTTCGGTGTGATCAGGAATCACCCGATTTCCCATGAACTGGTTGAGAAGATCTACGCCGAATGGGCTGAATTCTTCGCCAGTGCAGACAAGCTTGAATGGCGCTTCGATCCAAAAACGCAGGACGGCTTGTTCCCGGCGAATGTCTCCGAGACGGCCAAGGGTCACACGGCACGTGATTTGAAGGAGTATTATCACATCTACCCGTGGGGAAAGATTCCGGACAGCCTGCGTGCCAATGCCATGGAATATTATCGTCAGGCAGAAGCGTTCGCTGCAGAACTCTTGAGCTGGGTAGAAGCTCACTCGCCGGCAGACGTCGCTGCGCTTTACCGTGAACCACTGTCCAACATGATCAAGGACAGCGGGCAGACACTGCTACGCGTGCTGCACTACCCACCGATGACCGGCAGCGAAGAGCCGGGTGCAGTACGTGCTGCCGCGCATGAAGACATCAATCTACTGACCGTACTGCCAGCTGCCAATGAGCCTGGTTTGCAGGTAATGGATGTCAATGGCGAGTGGATGGACGTGCCTTGCGATCCGGGTCAGTTAGTCATCAATGTGGGTGACATGCTGCAGGAAGCCAGTGATGGTTACTTCCCGTCGACGACTCACCGTGTCATCAACCCCACGGGGGAGGGCTCTAGCCAGTCGCGTCTATCGCTACCGCTTTTCCTGCACCCGCGTCCGGAAGTCGTGTTGTCCGAGAAGCACACGGCAGACTCCTACCTCAAAGAACGCCTGCGTGAATTGGGCGTCATATAATGTCTTGAGCCAAGTCTTGTCGTTCTCAACGCCATCCCCGCGGCTGCGTGGGTGGCGTTATCGTGTCTGGTGTCGTTATCAATACCCCGAAGCCTTGATTCACGGGACCCAAGACCGCATTTGATAATATTCGATTATTACCATGTGCCGCTGAGCGGCTAAGGCGTTACTCATGACAGATTCCCCCATGAATCAGGACACGCACTCCAAGACGATGGGCTACCTGCTATGGATCTTCGGTTTCCTCGGCGCGCATCGCTTTTACTACGGTAAACCTGTCACCGGCACGATTTGGTTGTTTACTTTCGGATTGCTGGGTATCGGCTGGCTGATCGACCTATTTCTGATCCCCGCTATGGATCGTGAAGCGGATTTTCGTTTCCAGGAAGGGCCCATCAATTATTCACTCAGCTGGATTCTGTTGACCTTCCTTGGGGTCTTCGGCATTCATCGCAT
Organism: Cobetia crustatorum; assembly: GCF_000591415.1. Taxonomy (GTDB): domain Bacteria; phylum Pseudomonadota; class Gammaproteobacteria; order Pseudomonadales; family Halomonadaceae; genus Cobetia; species Cobetia crustatorum. The sequence goes on from NZ_JEMF01000003.1 coordinate 45,511, forward strand.
GTACATGGGTAAATGGCTGACAGGGCTGGTCTATCTATGTACTGGTGGGTTATTCCTTATCGGTGTGCTGTATGACTTCTGGACACTGAATGATCAGGTATCACAGCGTAACGTGCAGTAAACGTCTATCAATGAGCGTTAAATACGATATCTCTTGGCCACTCAATAGTACCGAAGGAGTGTTCCGTCAGTTGTACGGCTATTCCCGTCACTCATGACCATCACAACAAGGAAATGAACATGATTTGGCTAAAAGCGTTTGCTGCTGCATTTCTGGCGACTCTGATCTTTCATCAAGGGTTGTTTGGCGTGTTCTATCTCACCGATTTGATCCCCAAGGCACCTTACAACATGACGCCGACCGGGCCATTGGGGATACCTTCGGTTATCTCGCTAGCCTTCTGGGGCGGCCTATGGGGCGTGCCGTTGTGGGCATTGGTACGTCGTCGTGTGGGGGTGAGTCACTGGTTGATTAGCCTGTTGTTCGGTGCCATCGGCCCGACCGCAGTTGCCATGCTTATTGTCTTTCCGCTGAAAGGAATCGCAGTCGCACCGGCGATGGTAGTGGGTGGACTTTTACTCAACGGCGCCTGGGGTGTGGGGACTAGTTTATTGATGCGTGTGTTCGGTGAGACGCCTGCCAAAGCATCCAGCGCGTCATCGTGAGTCTGGATATTCCCTGGGGAATGCTAGCATTGGCCTGGGGCGCGGGGCTGTGCATTCCGTTAGGAGGTGTTATCGCTCAGTTGGAGCGCAGCCACGAGAGCCACGTCAAACACAGCTGGCTTGCCGGTATCACTGCACTGGGGGGCGGCATTCTATTGGCGGCGGTATCGTTGGTATTGGTGCCGCATGCCATGCAAGCGCTGTCAGTATGGCCGCTGCTGGGGTTATTCCTGCTGGGCGCGATCGGCTTCATGCAAGTCGATCGCTGGTTGGCCCGTGGTAGTGGTGCCAAGGGCCAACTGCTGGCGATGTTGATGGATTTCATTCCTGAGGCCATTGCGCTCGGGGCCTTGGCATCAGCATCACCTGCCGCTGCCATGCTGATGGCGCTATTTATCGCTGCCCAGAACCTACCGGAAGGCTTCAATGCCTATCGGGAGCTGGAAGGTGCAGGGCTCAGTGCACGTCAGGGGCTCGGTGCCTTTCTGTTGCTCTCTTTGCTGGGACCGTTGGCCGCTTTATCCGGCCATCTCTGGTTGGCGGACGCCCCGGGCGTATTGGGTGGACTGATGGCATTTGCTGCCGGTGGCATCCTGTATCTGATTTTCCAGGACATTGCGCCTCAGGTGCGAGTTGTCCATCACTGGTCCCCGCCGCTGGGGGCCACAGTAGGCTTTATGGTTGGCATGCTGGGCGATCGCCTAGTGGGCTGATAGCACGTCAGGTCTGGCGGACTCAGTACCAATCGAGTATCGCGCCCCTCCGTTAAACCATTCTCCCGAGACGGATATCTCATGAGTGAGCATGCCAAAGACAGTGGTCTTACCGGACTGCTGGAAGAGTTGGATCGAGAGATAGTGGGAGATATCTCGTTGGGCAGCATTCTGGAACACTTCAATTCACGCGGCTTTGGGCCCTTGGTGGTACTGCCAGCCTTGCTGGTGTTGTTGCCCACAGGTGCCATTCCTGGCGTACCGACGACCTGTGCGTTGTTTATCGTATTGATTGCCGGTCAGCTGCTGTTGGGGCGACGTACACCGTGGTTACCCAAGCGCTTGGCGGATTTCAGCTTCGATCACACACGCCTGACACATGGGGTACAGCGCGTTCGCCCCTGGACCCTACGAATAGATCGCCTGCTCAAGCCGCGGTTGAGATTCATGACACAGGGCTTTGCCTATCGTGCCATTGCCATATTGGCCATCGCGCTGGCACTGACCATGGTACCGCTTGAATTAGTGCCATTCGCGGCGGCGCTACCGGCTGTCACGCTATTGCTACTTGGGTTGGGGCTGATTGGGGAGGATGGCCTGGTTATCTTGCTAGCGTTGTTGGTGATGCTGGCAGATGCAGCCGCTGGGGTTTGGCTAGTCGGTTGAACCTGGCGTTGGAGCATCAATGATCATGAAGCGTACTCTGTGGGTGTGAGTGCCCCTCAGGCAAACAGATTAACGAGTGTTACGTGCTGGCGGCCTTGCAGTCGGTGATGTTGCAGATGACTTTTCAGGCTGTCTTCGCTCGCCTAGACTGGTCGTCTGTCCGTACCGTGGGGGTGCGAGGTGGATCTGTCTGAAGGACATTGTTCATGTTTGATTTCATCCAGTTTGATACCGCCTTCTGGTCATTTGTCGTGGCTATTACTCTGCTGACCGTGACCCCCGGCGTCGATACGCTGTTGGTGATACGCAATACCTCGCGTGGCGGGCTGCGCGATGGTGTGCTGACCAGCCTGGCCATCTGTGCGGGGCTTTTTGTGCATGCACTAGTGTCTTCGGCAGGCATCTCGTTGATCTTGCTTCAATCGGCGTGGGCCTTCTCCGCGCTCAAGCTCATCGGTGCTGCCTATTTGATCTGGCTGGGCATGAAGAGTTTGCTGAGTGCGCGACGCGCACGTGGGCTTGAGGTCGAGGCCGGTGTCGTCCGCCAGTACGTGTCACTCTGGCAGCCGCTGCGGGAGGGGTTCCTTTCCAATGTGCTCAATCCCAAGACCGTGGTGTTTTACATGGCCTTTCTGCCGCAATTCATCGCGCCGACAGATCCCGCAGTCCTCAAGTCCTTATGGCTGGCTGGCATTCACTTCGTGATTGCCAATATCTGGCAGATTGGCATAACGCTGATGGTCGGCGGTGCTGGGCGCTGGTTGGCGAAACCGCGCGTGTCGCGCTGGATGGAAGGCATCACCGGTTCGGTGATGGTACTGCTCGGAGCGCGTCTCGCGCTCAGCCGCTAGGCCGTGTGGGCGATAGCGATCATTGCGACGGAGAGCAGGGATGACAACATGTATCCCTCATGACACATGGATCCTGTGACACTGACCCTGGCGGCCTTTCTCAAGGTTGTCACCCACCTTGAGCCGCGCGACATCGTGGATGTCTATGATTCGCGTGTGCAGCAGCTACGGGTGCTCTATTACGGTTACAACATCGATTTTCGCCACCAGTTATGGCGTATTGATGGTGCTTCCGTATGTGAGAGTATCGGTAGAAGTGGTAGTCCTGGTGAGCAGCGCAAATGCTCGCGTATGGCTAGTCGGTTGTTTGTCGAAACATGCCATGCATTACAGCAGCGCGGTCGTGCAGCGCATATTGAGACGCGTACCATGTACTGCAAGGCAGCCGCCACCTACAAGCCGCTACGCGACCCTTACGCAGGCATGACGGCCGCGCAGCGTGAGGCGCGCAAGTCGCTCGAGGCTGCCCAACAACGTGCCGAGCATGCCTGTAATCGTTATGTACTCGATGCATTGTCGTCGAGTTCGCTTGAAGTGCTGCGCTTGCGACAGCGTTACTGCAATGAGAGCAATCGCTTGTCATCACGGCTGAATAAGCCATAAGGCGCAGGGTGATTGCCAATAGCGATTGGCAAGGCGCGAGCGACAACCGCGAATATTCGTCATGTTGTCATAACACAGAGACCGGCCCCTCAAGGCTGGCACAGGCAGGGAATGCAATCGGATGAGTCTTTCACATGCCTTACGTCGCCAATTGGGCGGGTTTATCGCCTTGATACTGGCGGTAGCAGGGATCGCTGCCTGGCTATTTGCTGTTGATGAAGGACGCTGGGTCGGGCGTGCAACCACACGGCCAGAAACACTGAATCTGGAGACGGTCGAGCAGGGCAATCTGCCGGTCAATCAGTTTGTCTCGCTGCGCAATCACTGGGCTGTCTATCGTGAGCATGTCGCGACCTTCCGACTGGACGCCGTGAGTGGCGAAGGGCAGCGCATCGAGACGCTGTATTATCCGGTCATTTCTGACATGAATCCCTATCTGTTGGAGTTGGCGGGGCTGTCACGCGCCTTTGGGGGGATCGATAATATTCCCGCTGACGAGTGGCCGCGTATCGAGAGGATGGGGGTGTTGATACGCACGGACTCGGTGCAGAGTCTTGAAAATGTGCCGCCGCTGATCGAATTCCCGGATGGCCTGTTCGGGACGGTGCTGCATGCTGAGACTGACCTGCCGAGGGATGAGCGTGAGCTGTTATCGGAGCGTTGGCCTGAGATTGATTTGTCGCGCGTCGTTATCGTCAATGCGGGGCACCGTCCAGGTAATGTCTGGTCGATGCTTGCTTACGGCGGGCTAGGCTTGATTAGCTGGGGGCTAGCTATCCTGCTGGCGTGGCGGTTACTACGCTCACCGCGCTCTTCGCAGAGTGCCGGCGCACAAGGCGGGCCGGGGGCGCTGCAGACTCAGCACAGTGATGGTCTATCAGCCAGAAGTCCGTTGGAGACTGGCGTATCATCCCCCAAGGGGCAGAAGACTCCACGGGAGAGTGATGAGCGCCCGCTTAGCTACGCTGAAGCATTGGGACGTTATGCGCCTCAGAATAATGTGCCTTCTTCTCCGCGGCTTGCTGACAGTCAGCCAGCCAAGGGTGCTACGCCGCTCTCGGGGATTCGCGCACAACGTGACGACTGATTCCTGATGTGGGTCATGCTAGGTCCGGATAGGAGTGCTTGATATCAGTGCTTTGTCAGCCAAACACAAAAACGCCAGCCCTGAGAGGCTGGCGTTTTTGTGTTGCAAGCAATGGCTTTTGACGTCAGTGAATCAGCGGCGGTCGACCATTGCGGTGGTATAGCGTTGGCTGACTTCACGCTCACTGACGACCTTGACGCCTTCGCTTGAGCCTTTTGCCAGGCTTTCGAAGATAACGCGGTAGGCCAGTACTGCCTTGACGTATTCGCGTGTTTCCTTGAACGGGATACGTTCGACGAAGCGATCGTACTCGTCCGGCGTATTGGCCAGCCAGCGATCAACACGGCCTGGGCCTGCATTGTAGGCAGCGGCAGCGGCAAGACGATTGCCGGAATAGCGGTCCATCATCTCACGAATGTAGGTGCTGCCGAGGCGGATGTTGGTATCTGGATCATTCAGTGCAGAATTGCTCGGCACTGACAGGCCCAGATCACGACTTACCTTGGCTGCGGTGCCCGGCATCAGCTGCATCAGACCACGTGCGCCGACAGGGGAGGTTGCCGTCGGATTGAAGGCGCTTTCGCGACGCGCCAGCGCCATCAGCATCCACGGATCGACACCTGCATTGGCACCATAGCGCTGGAAGTCCTGCTGCCAGGCGGGCGGGAAGCGCCAGGACAGCCCGTCCCATAGCTTGCCGCGAATGGTCGCAAATACACTCAGGTCGTACCACTGCTGCTTGAGCGCGTAGGCGGCTAGTCGGCGTGCCCCTGCGTCATCGGCCTGGGCTGCAGCATTGAACCACTCTGAACGAGCCAGCCCGATCTCGTCGATGTTCATCAGCGCCTTCACGCGTTTCACCGCCGGAAGCTCACCGATATTGGCCATCTCTGCATCGGAGAAGACCTGGTCATCACGGTTCAGCGCATACGCCTTGCCAATACGATCAGCGGCAAGGAATCCGAAGAAATTGCGCTCACCTGCTGCACGGGCCCAGGCAGCTTGCGCCTCTTGCTGATTACCAAGGCTGGCGTCAGCGCGGCCCAGCCAGTACTGATAGCGTGCCTCGGAATTGAAGCGATCCGGCATCTTAAGCACCCACTTGCGAACGTCCGTCCAGTTACCTTCACGGACGGCATTGCGCATGCGTAGGTCAAACAGCTCTTCGTCGTCCAATATTGCTAGACGTTGATCTACCCAGCCCTGGTTATTGGGGACGTTACGCACCAGCGAATAGAAGGCCAGGTCACGTTCGACATCATGGCGCTGTTCATCGCTCATCGGCATGTGTGGGTTTATCTTGCGCCATGCTTCCAGCGCAGCTTCGGTATCGGCGCGAATGAAGCCATGCATCGCGGCGACGCTCAGGCTGGCAAAGGCATGGCCGCCGTGGCCGAGATTGGTCGGAATGCGCGTGATGGCAGAGAAGTTGCCTTCAAGTTGTGCGCGAGCAGAGATCGCCTGCTGCCAGCTGCTTGGCAATTGGCGCTCTAGATAGCTGACCATGCTGCCCTGGCCAGCTGCCCACGCCAGCATGGCGCGCTCCCAGATAGCCTGATCATCAATCACACCACGCGAGCGCAGCGCCGAAAACAGGGGATCACAGGCTGAATCCTGAGAGCCCGAGACGTGCCACAGTTTCAGCCCGCCTTTGGAAGCGGTTGCCAGATCATTGGAGAGCTGGGCCGTGTAGTAGTAACACTGACGGCTGGCACCTGCAGGTTCACCATCACTGACCTCCCGTAGCGCATCATAGCGTCCGGAACTGCCGTAGGCTGAAATGGCCTGGCCGCGCATCCACTCTGCCAGCGGTGAATCGGCGTGACGCTCGATGAAGGACAGCACTTCAGAGGCTGTCGCATTGGGCAAGCGTGCCTTGAGCTGGTGATACTCGATATAGCCTTCCAGTACGTGACCATTGACGGCGGTCTGCTGGATCTCATTGAAGCGCTTGGCCCGCGCATCATTGAAGGCATCGCGGAAGCTCTGGTCGCTGGGAGTGGCTGCCTGCAGTGGCAGACTCAACCCCAGCAGAAGGCCAAGGCCGGTCAAGCGACGCAGTGTCGCGAGGCGGCCTAGTGCGCGTATGCCGCGGCCGGTATGGGAAGAAAGCATGCCTGGTGTCACCTGTAGACTCCTGCGACTGTCGGTAAGGGGGCGAAATGCTATTGCGACCTTGTGGTAGCGGCTCAGTGCCCCGATTCTCGGTATCTGGGGTTGCCGATCCAGAACCCGTTGATATGCATCGTGGCAGCCGATGGCGCTGAATAACAGTACCATCTGATACTGGCCGCAAAATGCCATGAAAAGTAAATGCTGTGGAAAGTACGAGGAGTCTTCCGTATGGGCAAGGCGTTATGGTTGACGCGACTGTTTGGACGTCGTCGTATTCTGGGCAAGGCGAGCGCGGCACTGCGTACGTTAGGGCCGCTGATTCGTGATGTCGTCTCCGGTCGTTATCGTCCAGTGCCGTGGAAGGCGCTGGGACTGGCGGCGGGGGCGTTTATTTATCTGATATCACCGCTGGATTTGATTCCCGATGTCCTGGTCGGCCTTGGGTTGCTGGATGACTTGGTGATCGTGACCTGGTTGCTCGGCAAGCTGGATGATGCGCTGGAAGATTATCGCTGCTGGCGGGGTGAAACACCGCCACAGGTCTGACCATCCAGTCGCTATACCGTACTGCCTGGCGCTATCCATTGGCCGCATGGCCGTCAGCAATGACTTTGCTTTATGCTCGGCTTGGTATATATCAAACGTAAGTTTGAAATGTCATGTGTCAGGTGCTTGCACCGGCTTGCCTGCTCTTCATGAACTCCAAGGAGCTTACGATGCTTATCTATGCCTGTCTGGTGTTTGCCGCTCTGATGCTGGTGTTCACCAAGGTGCCAGTCGCTTGGGCACAGCACCGTGCCGGAGGTTATGACAATCATGATCCGCGGGCTCAGCAGCGCATGCTTGAGGGCTTCGGTGCACGAGCGTTGGCGGCACACCACAATAGCATCGAGGCGTTCCCGATCTTTGCCGTTGGTGTGCTGGTCAGCATTATCGTCGCCCCTGGCGCCCCGCTTGCTACTACGCTTGCGGTGATCTTCGTGCTGGCGCGTTTGGGTTACTGGGCCTGCTATCTGGCCAATATTGCGCTGCTGCGTTCCTTGCTGTGGGGTGTCGGCCTCATCGTATCTATCTTGCTGATGGCAATGCCGTTATGGATGTGAGTACTACGCCACTGGCAGAGGCCGCAGATACGCACCAGAGCTTACTGACGCTGGTGGTCAATCTGCGCGACGTGCCATGTGCGGGTGGTGAGCTGGAGGATGTGGCCTGGCAGCATGCGCTGTCACGTTTCGTCGCTTTCATTCCGCATACTCAACGGCTGGGAGTCACGGTAGAGACAGTAAAGGCTCCCGCGGTACGCATGCAGCTACCGTGGCAACCCGCGTTGATCGGCGATCCTCACCGCCGGCTGGTACATGGTGGTGTGTTGACGATGTTTGCCGACACCCTGTGTGGTAGTGCAGTGCTCACTGGATTACCGATGCCAGAAGTCTGCCCGACACTGGACCTGCGCCTTGATCACTATCGCCCCGGTATAGAAGGGCTGCCGCTATATGGTGAGGCGCGAGTGCTGCGGGTGACCGAATCGATGGTGTTTACCGAGGCGCAGATCTGGCAGCAGCCAGGCCGACTCCTGTGCCGCGCCATTGGTAACTTCGTGCGACTGGGTGAACGTAATACTCCCTCTGGCTTTGCCGAGGCGCTACTGGCGGCTGCCAAGATGACTGCTGCCTCCTCCTCAGCGGTTTCGACTGGCGCAGCAGCGCATATCCCATTGGGCGAGACAACATCGACTGCCTCTGATGTTGAGCAGAACGCCCGCGGGTTGCTGAGTGCGCGCCGCTTTGTCGAAGAACAGCGAACGCATGCTCAGCTGGCGGCGTTACTGGCAAGCTTGCCGTATGCAAAGGCGATCGGGCTTGGGTTGTGTGCTCTTGAAGAGGCGCCCACCGCCGATGCTGAGTTACCGCCAGAGCATGCGGTGCGCTACGAGATGGCAGCAATGCCGGACAATGTCGGCAATCCATTGTTGCCCGCCGTGCATGGTGGCGTACTGGCAGCAGCGATGGAGACAGCCGCCACGCTAGAAGTACTCAGGCGTTACAGCCATGCCGGGCAAGAGGCGCGGCTGCCCAAGCTGATCGACTTCTCCATTGACTACCTGGCGACGGCGCGTGGTGACAGTGCGACATGCATCGAGTGTGAGGTGATTCGGGCAGGGCGTCGCATGGTCAACGTGCGCGTCAGCGCTTGGCAGCGATCGCTGGGAAGGCTGGTAGCCAGTGCTCGCATGCACTTTGTACTGGAGTCGTTGGAGGGCTGATGTGTTGTGAGAGGCAGCATTTATGATCCGGCCGCTGATCAAGCAGCCTGTATTGACTCGACACCCCTTGGCTGCGACAGCGCCAAGGGGTGTTTTTCATTTGTCCTTAGCCACCGCTAGTGCCTTGAAATCGCTCACCCTTGCCCCATATCAGGTTCACGAGTGCTCTGGTATGACCTGTCGCCGATAAAGGTGGGCGACCATGAGCCGATTTTTCCTGCTACAGCTGCCACGTTGGTGGCTGCGGGTATCCACATCAGGCATCTACCACGAGGGGTCCCTTGCAATGACGACCGCAACGCATACTGAAACGCACGGCTTCCAGACCGAAGTGAAGCAGCTGCTTCACCTCATGATTCATTCCCTGTACTCCAATCGCGAAATCTTCCTGCGCGAGCTGGTCTCCAATGCTGCCGATGCCTGTGACAAGCTGCGCTATCAGGCGCTGGACAACGATGCCCTTTACGGCAACGACAGCGAGCTGCGCATCGAGATCGAGCACGATACCGACGCGAAGACCATTACGTTGCGTGATAACGGCATTGGCATGAGCCGCGACGATGTGGTTGCCAACCTGGGCACCATCGCACGCTCCGGCACTGCCGAGTTCATGAAGAGCATGTCCGGTGATCAACAGAAGGACTCGCGCCTGATCGGTCAGTTTGGGGTCGGTTTCTATTCTGGTTTCATCGTCGCGGATGAGATCATCGTGCGTACCCGTCGTGCTGATCTTGAAACTGACCAGGGCGTCGAATGGACCTCGCGTGGTGAAGGTGAATTCAGCGTGGCTGATATCGAGCGTGCTGAGCGTGGTACTGAGATCGTGCTGCACCTCAAGGATGATGCTGTCGAGTTCGCTGACGACCACCGTCTGCGCAGCTTGATCACCAAGTACTCTGACCACATCGAGCTACCGGTGCGCATGCCGCGTGTCGAGAAAGACGATGAAGGTAATGAGCAGGTCCATTGGGAAACGGCCAACTCCGCGACGGCGCTGTGGGTGCGCTCCAAGTCCGAGGTCAGCGATGAAGAGTACAAGAACTTCTACAAGCATGTGTCTCACGACTTCTCTGATCCGCTGAGCTGGAGCCACAATAAGGTCGAGGGCAAGCTTGAGTACACCAGCCTGCTGTTCGTACCGGGTCGTGCGCCATTTGATCTTTACCAGCGCGAAGCTGCACGTGGCCTCAAGCTTTACGTGCAGCGCGTCTTCATCATGGATGACGCTGAACAGTTCCTGCCGTTGTACCTGCGCTTCATCAAGGGTGTGTTGGACACCAATGATCTGTCATTGAACGTATCGCGTGAGCTGCTGCAGCAAGACCCGCAGGTCGACAAGCTCAAGTCAGCGCTGACCAAGCGCGGTCTGGACATGCTCAAGAAGCTGGCCAAGGACCCGGAGCAGTACCAGACCTTCTGGAACCAGTTCGGCTCCGTGATCAAGGAAGGCCCGGCAGAAGATTTCGCCAATCGCGAGAAGATTGCCGAGCTGCTGCGCTTCTCCAGTACTCATACTGATAGCACCACGCAGGACCAGTCACTGGCCCAGTACGTCGAGCGCATGAAGGAAGGCCAGAGCAAGATCTACTATCTGGTCGCCGATAGCTTCAATGCTGCCAAGTCCAGCCCGCACCTCGAGATCTTCCGCAAGAAAGGCCTTGAAGTCCTGCTGCTGACCGATCGCATCGACGAGTGGCTGATGAGCCACCTGACCGAATTCGATGGCAAATCCTTCGCGGATGTCGCCAAGGGTGATCTCGATCTCGGCGATGTCGAGAACGAAGAAGAGAAGAAAGCACAGGAAGAGACCGCCAAGTCCAAGGAAGAATTGGTCAAGCGCGTCAAGGAAGCACTGGCCGAAAGCGTTCAGGAAGTGCGCATCACGCATCGTCTGACTGACTCCCCGGCCTGCGTTGTGCTACCAGAGCACGAGATGGGTTATCAGATGCGCAAGATGATGGAAGCCGCGGGCCAGCCGCTGCCGGAAGTGAAGCCGATTCTTGAGCTGAATCCTGAGCACGCGCTATTTGGTCGTCTGGAAGGTGGAGAGGGTGATTACTTCGCTGACTTGGCCCACGTACTGCTGGACCAGGCCATCATCGCCGAAGGTGGCGCATTGGAAGATCCGGCTGCCTATGTGCGTCGCCTGAATGGCATGCTCAGTGCGTGACATTGCAATGAGATAATCATTGCTGAAAGTGCCATCATCTTGATGGTAAAACGCCCTCGCAGCTTCGGCTGTGGGGGCGTTTTGTTATCAAGTGCTGTGATCCCCTGTTCTCCAGTCGACGCTTGGCGACAGCGTCTGACATATCTTTCCGCGTTTCATGAGCAAAACAGCCTTTTCCATAGCGTATTTTTGAGGTTTCATACAGCACTCGGAGCTACGCTGACAAGCGCCTCTTTCCGAACTCTGTCTCTTTTTGGGCATTGCTTCATGCCCTCATTCTGACTGCGAGCGCAGCGTATGATGCACCTCCATTTCTTGCCACAGCCGCCGGTGCAGTGGGCCGCGGGGCAGCGTTTGATGTTGAGTCTATGGGGACGTGCGCTGTTGCGGGCAAGCGTGCGTGGCTGGCAAGGGCTGCTGACGATGCTGGGCATTGTGCTCATGATCGCGTTAAGCATGGGCTCTGCAGCACAGGCGGCGCGGCTGGATGATGAGTTGGTCGCCAAGGACAGTACGCAGCAGATGCCAGACCTGCGCGTATTTCCCGCGGGCACCAAGCGCAAGGTGGCATTTTTCGAGCTGATGATTCCTTTGATCGTTGCCGAAAATCAACGCTTGGCGGAGCAACGTGATTGGCTGCTGGCGATGCGCAAGCGTGCTGGTGATGGCGGGCGGGACTATAGCGAGCGCGAACAGGAGCGCCTCAATGGGCTGTGTGATCAGGCCAACCTGCCGTGTGACGTGACGCGTGAGGACATCGGCGTCAGCTGGAATCGCTTGCTGTTGCGTATTGATACTCTGCCGCTGGACATGGTGCTGGTGCAGGCAATCGAGGAATCTGGCTGGGGAACCTCGGGGCATGCTCGCAATGCCAACAATCTGTTTGGCATGCGCTGTTTCAGCCATGGCTGTGGTATCGGAGCAGCAGGCCGCGAATACCGTCGCTTCGAGAATCTTGAAACGGGAATGGCCGCCTACTTCAGCAACCTCAACTCTCAGCGCAGCTATGCCAAGCTGCGTGAGCTGCGTGGCCGTCTGCGCAACGCAGGACAACCGGTGCGGTCAGAAGATCTGATTCCGACACTGTCGGCGTATTCGACGCGCGGCAATGCCTATTTCGTGACGCTTTATGACCTATTGCGTTGGAATCGCGGCCTGATGCGCACCGTGCGCGAGCGACTCGCTGCCAACGGCGCCTTGTCGTAATGCGCTCATCTCGCTTATTCCTGTTCTATCCCTGTCTCATTTGGCTCACGCTGCCCGCCAAGCGGTATTTTGCAGTTGACGGGCCTTGCCCCCCGGTCTGACAGGGGGGATCATGCCGCCATGCACCTGAGCAACGATCAGCGGCGAATTCTCGCCCATCCCTTTCCCTCGCGCATGCGCGATCGCACGCCGGCCACCAGTGCCGAGCAGAGCGATTGTGTCGTGGTGCGTGCCTGTGCCGGTAGCGGCAAAACCGTGTTGATGGTGGAGCTGGCGCGTACCTATGCCGATGAAACCCTCATCTATACCTCTCTTAACCCTGCTGTCGCAGGACGCACCGCGAGCCAGCTACCCGACAATGTCCGCTGTCAGTCGCTGCACCAGCTGGCGCGTCAGGCGTTGAGCGAAGAGTACGGCGATAAGCTCAAGCGACAGCAGGACATCACGCGCCGTCTGTCGCCGCAAAGCCTTGGCTGGCTCGGTAGCTTTTCCAGTCAGTCGAGAAGCTTGATGGCGCAGGGGTTGAATACCTTCTTCGCGGCAAGTGAAGCTGTGCCGATGCCCGAGCATCTGCCCGAGCACGTCGCCGAACAGCTATCGCCAGCGGAGTTGCGTCAGATAGTGGAAAGCATGCGCCTTGTCTGGGATTGCCTGCTGGATCCGGCGGATCATCAGCAAGGCTTGTCCTTCAATGCCCTGCTCAAGCTGTGGTCGCAGCATGGCCAACCGTTGGATGCTGATCTGGTGATGCTGGATGAAGCACAGGACGCCACGCCAGCGCTGCTGGCGATGTTGCGGCGCCAACGCTGCGATCTGCTGCTGATCGGTGACCCGCACCAGAGCCTTGCGCGCCAGGCCGAAGGGCTGAGTTCGTTGGATTCTCCGCTACTGGCAGACGCGACGGTTTACTCACTGCCTGGTGCCTGGCGCTTTGGTCCATCGCTGGCGGCATTGGGCACACGTTTGGCCGCTTGCTCACCGACAGCGCGCGAGCAGGGCATGAGTGGACTGGGGCCAGCGACACGGCTAGCACTGCCCGCCGTGCGCGACAGCTGCTGCGCAACGGCACTCGCCACAGCGTGATCAGTGCCGGGCCGGTGGCTGCGTTGGGTGAGGCGCTGTCACTGCATCAGCGCGGTATCGCGGTGGCGTGGCTGGATGGCATCGAGGGCTATCCGCTGGCGGGCCTGCTGGACCACTGGCGACTGTGGCGATGCCATCAATGTGTGGAACAGGGCGACATGGCGAGCCAGCGCGAGCTGTGGCGATTGCTACCGCCGTCCTTGACGCGCCTGGGTCAGACCCCCACTCAGGTATTGGGCGCACTGGCGCGCCTTGATGATCACCAGGCGCGGGGCCTGCACGAACTGGCATCCTGGTATGCGCAAGCGCCGCTGGATAGCTGGATAGGCGAGCTACGCAAACAGGATGGTGACTTGCAGGCAGCCATCGTCAGTGGGCAGCCGGTTTCCATGCCTCTCGTCATGCTCGGCACCGTATTTCGCGCCAAGGGGTTGGAATTTGATTGTGTGGTGCTGGCCCATGATCTGGCATTGCCGGGTAGCCGTCAGCAATTGCCGAATCAGGTGCTGGTCACTAATTTGAGCTACACCGCTGCCACGCGCGCGCGTCAATTATTGGTGCTCAACGAGACGTTGAGCCTCTGGTGGCAGGCCCAGCCCGAGAGTGAGCACTTCCCCCTGCTAGGCGAGTTGCCGGCAGTGGTTGCCACGGCTGACACCCCGGACTCGCCGCAAAGAGCCCATGCCCCCCACCCTTGGTGGGGCAAGGCACGACTGGCTGAGTTGGCGCTGACTCCGCGCAAGCGGCTGCTGTTACGCCGTGCTCAACATGCGCATGACACCTCCGCGCAAGCGCATCAGCAATTGCCGCAAGGCGTGAGTGCCGAGCGCGCCTCCGCAGATAGTGGCAACCAGACATTGCAGCGCCAGGCGCGCTCCGACAGTACTGCCCGCAAGCTTTATGAAATGGCCAGCCAGCTGCCGCCAGGCCGGCCGCCGGGTGGGCTGAGAGGTCTGCTGACGCCTGATGATGAGACTACTGAAGGCGATGCTGCCAGACAGCCTTCTAACGCATCTCCCCACTATTCCCCCAGCGGATCGATGCCGAGCATTGATCCGACGGAGCCTTTTGATGAGTGATTTACCGAGCGCCGCCATTCCGCAGAGATTCTCGGCACTGCGTTTCAACAACCGTCATGCGCGTCTGCCGGAGCATTTCTTTGCCCGGGTGGCACCTCAGTCACGCCTGGCAACGCGTCTAGCCGATGTGAGCCCTGACTGCGCCCGTCTGCTCGGCCTGACGGAGCTGGTAGAAGAAGACTCGCCAGAGAGCCTTTCAGCACGTGAGCAGCTGCGTCAGGTGATGGCGGGTGAGCAGTTGCTGGCCGGGATGGATGCATTGGCCCAGAAGTACACCGGGCATCAGTTTGGTCAGTACAACCCGCAGCTAGGTGATGGCCGTGGTCTGTTGCTGGGTGAACTGGTAGTGACTCGCGCGGGCACTGATACACCGCAAGAGGTCACCTTTGATCTACATCTCAAGGGCGCGGGACGCACCCCGTATTCACGCTTTGGCGATGGCCAAGCAGTGGTGCGCTCGAGCGTGCGTGAATATCTCGCGAGTGAATACATGGCGGCGCTGGGTATTCCTACCAGTCGCGCGCTGGCATTGGCGGTCAATGGTGAGCGCGTTCAGCGCGAAACGGTTGAGCTTGGTGCCACCCTGATGCGGGTTGCCGAAAGCCATTTGCGCTTTGGACACTTCGAGTGGCTGGCACACTCGGGCCGCTACGACGATCTCAAGGTGCTGATTGATCATGCACTGCGTGAGCACTTTCCTGAATGTCTGGCTGAGGCTGTGCACTCAGACGCCCCCTTGAATGATGAAGTGCGGGTGACTGCTGCACTAGGCATGTTCAAGATAGTGATCGCTCGCACCGCGCGATTGATTGCCGCCTGGCAGAGCTATGGTTTTGTGCATGCAGTGATGAATACCGACAACATGTCGCTGCTGGGTATGACCTTTGATTACGGCCCCTACGCCTTCCTTGATGGTTATGAAGCCAACCTGATTCCCAACCATACCGATCAGGCCGGGCGCTACGGCTTTGCGCAGCAGCCGGGAATCGGTCTGTGGAATCTAGAGCGCCTGGGCGTGGCATTCTCGCCGTTGATCGACGTCGACGCACTCTCTGAGGCGCTAGGCCAGTATGAAGGCGAGCTACAGCGTGAGTACGCGCGACTGATGCGCATGCGCCTCGGTCTACCGGATACGCGCGAAGAAGATATGACGCTGGTGCAGCAGTGGCGTGAGCTGCTGACCGAAGGGCGCGTTGACCATACCCATGCCTACCGCCTGCTCAGTCATTGGCAGGTCACTCAATCCGCGCCAGAGGCGCTGGTGCTTCTGTTGGCGGGCGTGCGCGGGCCACATGGTAATGCTGCGGAGGCACGTGACAAGGCTGAGGCTTGGCTTGCACGCTATCAGGAGCGCGTCATGGCAGCCGAGCTGTCAGCGCAGGATGAGCGGCAGAGACGACTGGCCATGCTTGGCTGCAATCCACTCTATGTGCCCCGCACGCATCTGTTGCTGGACGTGATCGCGCGGGTCGAGCAGGGCGACGACAGCACGCTCAAGGCCTTCCGTGAACGTCTGGCGATGCCTTTCTTCCGCCCTGAGGAGGGCAGTGTCGAGGCTGCACTGGCGTTTGGACTGGCTCACGGCGTAGAAGCGGAACTTGTTGATGAGTGGACATGCCCGCCCGCATTGGATGCAGCCCCTATTTGCATGAGCTGCTCCTCTTAACCTCCGTTTTTCTAAGACTTTATCTCTCGTCAAAAGAGCGCCGCTATCAAAGGGCGCTCTTTTTCATGGCGTTGCATGAATCAGCCATAAGCCAGAGATTATGTGATGCATAACAGAAAGCTGAGCTACGCTTGGCAAAGCGCAATACATAAAATCATTGGAAATCATGCTGTTGGCGCGCCGGCTATCAATTAGCAGGCATAAGGTCACTGTTATACATGACATAACAATAGCTTTATGATTGATTTTATTGGTTTTTTTATGCCATAGCGCTTGACCCCGATACGTCGACAAGAAAAGACTGATAGTGGACACCTTTTCACGCTGCATGTCTGATGAGTTCTGTGCAGCAGACAATAAAGCGACTGATACCTCTGCGCGTGAGCATTGCGGAGCGATTCGGCGCTCAACAGGAACAAAGCCATGGACCACCCAAGGCAGATTGCTTTCGGTATGGATACTGACGTGAGACGAGGTGCGCGATGCTGAATATTCTTGTCGTGCGCGAAATGCGTGCACTCGACGGTGCAGTGGATGTTCTGGCGCGCGGCGAGTGTCGCGTCGCGTTGGACCCGATCACTGCTGGCAAGCTGGCGCGCCATCTGGATCGCGAGTTGAAAGACGACAGCGCCACTCTCGTGCACGTCGAAAGTGGCGCAGGACGTCATGCTCACTTCGAGGATGACGCCTATTCCGCACAGCCCGGTGTGGCGGTGGTTGCCGAGGATGATATCGCTGCCGCACGCGCTGCAGCCGACCTCGTGTTGTGCGTGCGCGCGCCGTCAGAGGCACAGATCGCCGAGTTTCGTGAGGGTGCGGTCATCGTGGCTCTGATGACGCCGTATCAGAACCCGCAGCTGATCACTACGTTAGCGACTCAGGGATTGACCAGCCTGTGCATGGAGTTCGTGCCGCGTATCTCACGTGCCCAGAGTATGGATGCACTCTCCTCCCAGGCTGCCGTCGCCGGTTATCACGCCGCGTTGCTGGCCGCCAACGAGTCCTCCGTGTTTTTCCCGATGTTGACCACCGCTGCCGGTACCGTGCGTCCGGCGCGTGTCATCGTCGTCGGCGCGGGGGTGGCCGGGTTGCAGGCTATCGCGACAGCCAAGCGTCTCGGTGCACAGGTGTGGGCGTATGACATCCGTGCCGCCGCACGTGAGCAGGTCGAGTCACTCGGTGCGCGCATGATTGATACCGGCGTTGATGCCTCTGGTGAAGGTGGCTATGCCCGCGAGCTGACCGATGATGAGCGTGCTCAGCAGGCAGAAGCCTTGGCGCGTCACATGAGCGATGCGCACGTGGTGATCTCCACCGCTGCCATTCCAGGTCGTCCTTCGCCGCGTATCATCAGCCGCGAGATGGTCGAAGGCATGCAGCCTGGTGCCGTATTGGTCGATCTGGCCGCGGAAGGTGGCGGTAACTGTGAGATGACTCGCCCCGGCGAGCGCGTCGAGCATGGCGGCGTGACAGTGCTGGGCCCGCTGGACATGGCCTCCAGCCTGTCCGTCAACGCCAGTGAAATGTACGCCAAGAACCTTTTCAATCTGCTGACTCCCTTCATGAAAGATGGCGAGCTTGTGCTTGATTTCGAAGATGCAGTGCTTGGCCCGATGCGTCTGACCGAAGGTGGTCGCATCACTCACGATGACGTGCGCGCTCGCGCGGAGGACGCCTCATGATCGAAGGACTTTCTGCCGTCTATATCCTGATGCTGGCGGCCTTCGTCGGCTACGAGGTCATCTCGCGCGTGCCTGTCATCCTGCACACGCCACTGATGTCCGGTTCCAACTTCATTCACGGCATCGTGCTGGTCGGGGCAATGATCGCACTGGGTCAGGCCGAGACCGGCATGCAGCAGTTCATCGGCTTCATCGCCGTACTGCTGGGGGCAGGCAATGCGGTAGGTGGCTACGTCGTCACCGAACGTATGCTGGAAATGTTCAAGGCCAGTGACCGCAACAAGGGTACTGGCGCTGCCAATGGCATCAACGACAAGGAGGCTCGCTGATGAACTGGCTGGTCGAAACAGGATATTTTGCGGCGGCGGTGGTCTTCATCCTCGGCCTCAAGCGCATGTCGCACCCCACCACGGCGCGCAGTGGTATTCATTGGGCGGGTATCGCGATGGTCGTGGCCACGCTACTGACCTTCCTGCATCCGCAGATTGACGGGCGTTATGGCCTGATGCTGCTGGCGATCGTCATCGGCGGTGGTATCGCCTGGTACTCCGGCAAGAAGGTCGCGATGACCGACATGCCGCAGATGATCGCCATCTACAACGGTATGGGTGGCGGCGCGGCGGCGGCCATCGCTGCGGTCGAGCTGATGCGCATGAGCGACAATCCGGCGCTGATCGAGCAGCACGGCTCGCTGGCATTGTGGCTGGGCGTACTGGGCGCGATGATCGGTGCCATCGCTTTCTCGGGCTCCATCGTGGCCTGGGCCAAGCTGGATGGGCGTATCAAGAAGGCGATGCACTTCCCGAGCCAGCAGCTGATCAACATGATCGTGTTGGCTCTGACGGTCTATCTGGGCGTGGTAATTGCCGCTGTTGAACCGTCCAGCTCACTGGTGCTGGTGTTCTTCGGGTTGGCACTATTGTTCGGTGTACTGTTGGCATTGCCCATCGGTGGCGCGGACATGCCGGTGATCATCTCGCTATTCAATGCGCTGACGGGCCTTGCGGTCGCGATGGAAGGCTTCGTGCTCGGCAATGCCGCGATGATCATCGCCGGTACTGTGGTTGGTGCCGCTGGTACCCTGTTGACGCAGCTGATGGCGAAGGCGATGAATCGCCCGATCCGCAATGTGCTGTTCAAGCAGTTCGGTGGTGCGAGCAGTGGCGAGCAGAGCGAGATCGAAGGCAGCATGAAGGCGTCTGATCCGATGGATGCTGCCGTTCAGCTGGCCTTTGCCGAACGCGTCATTATCGTGCCGGGCTATGGTCTGGCAGTGGCGCAGGCACAGCACAAGGTGTGGGAAATGGTCGAGCTGCTGGGTGAGCGTGGCGTGGAAGTGCGCTTCGCGATTCATCCGGTCGCCGGTCGCATGCCGGGCCACATGAACGTGTTGCTGGCCGAAGCCGGTGTGCCGTACGACATGATCGCCGATCTGGACGAGATCAATAATGATTTCGAGACCACTGACGTGACGCTGGTCATCGGGGCCAACGACGTGGTCAATCCGGTCGCCAAGAGTGACCCTGCAAGCCCGCTGTACGGCATGCCGATCCTGAATGTCGATCAGTCACGTAACGTGCTGGTGATCAAACGTGGACAGGGTGCTGGCTTCTCGGGCGTCGAGAACCACCTGTTCTATCTCGATCACACGCACATGGTCTACGGTGATGGCCAGAAAGTGGTCGGAGACATGATTACGGCGCTCAAGACGCTATAACGTATCGCTTTCTGCGCACGGTATGGCTCGCATATACCGTGATAGCGCCGGCAATCCTTGAGTTTCATTGACTCTGGGGTTGCCGGCGTTGTCGTTTCCGGGTCTTGTGCGCACTGGTGATGCTGATGTTCTCACGCCAACTGTGGGTACAATGGTGGCCAGTCACTTATCTGACCTGCCTCATTCATTTTTACGGTTACACAGGGAGTCTTCATGTCTGCTTCTTCATCTACTCCTCGTCGAGCCATCCGCGATCGTGAGATTCGTGAAGTGCCACCTCAGGCCGCCGGCCTTGGCGTGTGCGTGCTAGGCGGCGGTAGCTTCGGTACTGCCATTGCCTCGATTGCTGCCGATAATGGTGCTGCCGTGACCCAGTGGATGCGTGACGCCACTCAGGCGCACGAGGTCAATACCGAGCACCGAAACTCAGGCTATCTGCCAGATTTCGCGATCAACCCTGGCGTGAGGGCCACGACGGACATGGCCGATGCGTTGGCTGAGGCTGAACTGGTGTGTGTGGCCATCCCCTCCAAGGCCTTCCGTGCGGTCGTACGTCAAGCGCGAGAACACCTGCGTGAGGGGCAGATCCTGATTGCGACCACCAAGGGCATCGAAAGCGAAGGCTTCACGTTGATGAGTGAGGTGCTGGAGGAAGAAACCGGCTTTACGCACATTGGTGTGCTGTCTGGCCCCAATCTGGCTGCCGAGATCGCTCAGCGCCAACTGACCGCGACGGTGGTTGCCTCGGACGATGCCTACACGCGCGCGCGCGTGCAGACCGCTTTCGGCTGCGACTATTTCCGTGTATACGCCAGTAATGATCGCTACGGCGTTGAGCTGGGCGGCGCACTCAAGAATATCTATGCCATTGCCGCCGGCATGGCTGCAGCGCTGGGCATGGGTGAGAACACGCGCGCGATGCTGATGACGCGTGCGCTGGCCGAGATGAGTCGCTTTGCGGTCGCCAAGGGTGCCAATCCGATGACCTTTCTCGGTCTGGCCGGCGTGGGCGACCTGATCGTCACCTGTTCGTCACCGCTGTCACGTAATTATCGGGTTGGCTTTGCGCTAGGTGAGGGGCGCACGCTGGAGCAGGCAGTCGAGGTGTTGGGGCAGGTCGCCGAGGGTGTCAATACGGTACGTCTGGTGCAGGAAGAGTCCAAGCGCCTCGGTATCTATATGCCACTGGTCAGTGGTATGGCGCAGGTGCTGTTCGAGGGCATTGATCCGCATCACATGGCGCGCGCACTGATGGGAAGCGAGCAATCCAGTGATGTAGAGTTCGTGCTGTCTCGCGAATCAGTGCAGCAGGCGCGCCATTTGGAACCTGATGCATCCTGAACACTCTGACTTGATAGACCTGAAGAGATAGACCTGAAGAGATAGACCTGAAGAGATAGACCTGAAGAGATAGGCCCGAGCAGGTCCGTGACACAAGAATTC
Organism: Cobetia crustatorum; assembly: GCF_000591415.1. Lineage (GTDB taxonomy): Bacteria > Pseudomonadota > Gammaproteobacteria > Pseudomonadales > Halomonadaceae > Cobetia > Cobetia crustatorum. The sequence continues at coordinate 66,524 of NZ_JEMF01000003.1, forward strand.
ATGGTATGAGTCGGTATCTGTGTATCGATATCGAGAGTCACCATCCAGTAGCACTCCATCTGCTGGGTGAGGTGATATTCATCGACTCGGCACTGATTTGATATAGGCAGCATGCAGATAGTGTCGGGTATTTACTGTTAAGGGGAAGGTTATGAGTGTACTTATCATGCGTCATGGCGAGGCTCGAGCCGGCTCGCCAGATGCCAGTCGTGAATTGAGTGAATATGGGCGTGAAGAAGCGCGGCGTATGGGGCAATGGCTTGCCCGTCAACTGCCTGCCGAGCGGCGCGCACGATTGACGCTGGTGGTTAGCCCATTTACTCGTGCCCAGCAGACGGCGCAAGAAATTGCCTCGGCGCTTCAGCTGGCTGGTGAGCAGCTGACGACGCTTGAGATCGTGACGCCGGATGATCCGCTCACGCCGGTGCTCGACTGGCTGCAGACTCATGTACCGCCCAGGTCTGAAATGCGCGAGCCTCGTGATTGGTTGATCATCAGTCATAATCCACTGGTCTCCAGCCTTGCCAGCGCGTTAGTGGATGGGGCTGGCAGCACACAGCTTGCATTTGCCACCGCCAGTCTGGCGTGGCTGGATGCGGATATCTGGGCAGCAGGACTTGCTGACCTCTACCAGTTCGTGAGCCCCGCCGAACTGAGCTGACCAGAGCGCTGGCAGATAATTTCTCGCGTATATCAACACGAAAGCCCCCGTCAGCTTGATGCTGGCGCTTTCGTGATTGGCCTGCTCTATCGGCAGGTGCTCAGCCGGTTTATCCGAGCAATGCGTTTATCAGAGCAGCCCGCTCAGCTTCAAGATGAAGATGCCTGCCGTGACCGTGACGGCAGCCATCAGCGTACTGATGGCGATGATATTGGCCGCGAGACGATCATTGCCACCCATCGCGCGCACCATCACGAAACTGGCCGCTGCGGTTGGCGAGGCGAAGTAGAAGAACAATACACCAAGCTCGGTACCCCGAAAGCCCATCAATACTGCCGCACCTGTGGCGATCAGTGGAACGCTGATCATCTTCATCAGGCTCGCCTGGAGAGATAGTGTGCGCCCCTCGCGTAACGAACGCATCGACAATGTACCGCCGATACAGATCAAGGCCAGTGGTAGTGTCATGCGCGCAAAATAGTCACCGGACGTCTCCAGCCACACCGGCAGCTGCCAGCCAAAGCCGGCGAAGGGCAGTGCGGCCAATACTGACAGAATCAATGGGTTGGTAATGATGCCGTGTGCGATGGCCCTCCAGCTGGTACGACCGTCTTCCAGGTAGCTGGATAGCACCACCACTGACAGGATGTTGTAGGACAGGATGACCACGCCCATCAGAATGCCGCCCATCGATAGACCCAGATCGCCATAGAGATTGGCCGCCAGCGCCAGCCCGACGATGCCGCAGTTGCCTCGAAATGCCCCTTGAACGATTACGCCTCGTTCGGCCCGTGGTATACGCCAGATCGCCCAACCCCATAGCAGCAGGAAGGTTATCAGCGTCGCGCAGGCAAAGAACACCAGCATGCTAGGACGCAAGGCGTGATCAAGATCAGCGCGCACGATGGAGAGAAAGACCAGCGCGGGCATGGTGCCCTTGAATACCAACGTGGAGGCGGTGCCAATGAAGGTGTCATCGATCCAGCCAATACGCTTGAGTGCGAGTCCCAGGAATACCATCGCGAACACCGGTACGGTGACGTTGAGGGTCGCAATGAACAACGCCAGCATCTCGTTCATGTCATACCCTCGTTTACGCCAGCCAGAAGCCAGTGAGAAGTGCTGCCGCGAGTAGCATCCAGAACAGACGATTGCGCAGACGAGTATCGCGCGGCGGCTTGGCTACTGGCGTGCTGGGTGTCGCGGCTTCATCAGCATGAGTGCTGTCATGTAACGGCTGGCTATGGTCGTTGGGGCTGTCGTTGGGACTGACACTGTCGCTGACATTATGCGGCTCGGGCATCGAGGGCTCCTGTATGGCGGGAGGGTAGGTCGCCGTGCCTCTCCATCTATCGGCTCACAGCATGCACATTTCACTGACCAGTGTCGGGCATATGGCAATGACGCACAGGAAAGACATCGGCTTGAAATTCATGCCAGCATATCAGGATTTTGCAGTGCAGCGGACCGTAACACCGGTGAGTGGCTTGGCGCGCGCAGGCTGTCCGCTTACCCTGTGCGCAGCCGGACAAGGTAAGCGAGCGTTCGGTAGATGATTGGCTATATCAAAAACAAGGAGCGGGTATCTTGCAGGACCCACACGCGACACGCGTCTTACCTCTATCCAGTCCGCCACTGTTGACCTGCCGAGATCTTGGGCGCCAATTTGGCGAACACTCGGCAGTGTCGGGGCTTTCGTTTCAGGCCACGCGCGGCGAAGTGATTGGTTTGCTTGGCCCGAATGGTGCTGGCAAGACCACTAGTCTGCGTATGCTGGCGGGCACGCTCGCGGCTAGTCAAGGTGAGCTGACGCTGGATGGTGAAGCCTTTGATTCCCGCGCGAGTCAGCGTCAACTCAATCGGCTCAAGCGACGTATCGGCTATCTGCCTGAGGGCGCGCCGCTGTGGCCACAATTGACTGTGCGCGAGACGCTGGACTGTGTGGCAGGTCTGCATGGGTTATCACGCAAAATACGTAATGCTCGCCTTTCTGAGTTGATGGGGCGCCTGGATATAGCGCCCTTTGCCAATCATTTATGCGCCGTGTTATCCAAAGGCTATCGGCGCCGTCTGGCACTAGCAATGGCGCTGATCCATGATCCCGATATATTGCTGCTGGATGAGCCGACCGATGGACTGGATCCTCTGCAGAAGGACAGCGTGCGTGCTTTTATTCGTGAGCTGGGTCGTGAGCGCTTGATCATTGTCTCGACTCACCTTCTGGAAGAGGTGCCGCGTATCTGTGATCGCGTGCTGGTGATGGCCAGTGGCCGACTGGGATTTGATGACACCCCCGCGGCACTGGCGGCTATGTCACTTGATGAAGGAATACTGGGAGGCAGTCGAAGCGGTTATGGCGCGAGCTTCGGCGCCACTTCCAGTTTGCCGGTATGGCGCCTCACATTGGGCCGCGCGCTGAATGATCGTGAGCTTGCCAGTGCGTCGCGCCTGTCCGGTGTTGCCGCGATTACTCCACTGACACAGATGTCTGCATCGTCAGCCGGCGCTTTGGCGAACGCCCAGGCTGATGTTCAGGATTGCACTCTGCGGCTGACGGGGCGCGCCGGCCAGGACCCACGACCGGCTCTCGCACGTTGGTGTGGCCAGATGGGCATCATGTTTGAGGAATGTGTGCGTGAGCGCGGTGATATCGAGACAGCTTTCCGCCTGTTGGTAATGCGCATGGCGCGTGAACAAGGGCAAAGGCAGGGGCAGAATCATGGGCAGCTGCGTGAGAGGACTAGTCATCAGGTTCGTGATCACGGGCAGGGGGACTCGCCATGAGCGCCATACTTGGCTTGGTCCGTCGTGATTTGCATCAGGCCCTGACTCAGGGGGCCAGCTGGGCGCTGCTGGTAGTACTGGCGGTACTGGCCCCGCTGGGAGCGTTTGAACTGGGTGATCTACTGGCGCGCGACCGCGCTGATCTGGGGGCGCTGTGGCAGGTACTGCCGTGGCTGCTAGTGCTGTGGACTCCGCTATTGGCACTGCGCGGCTGGCCGGAAGAGCGTGCCAGCGGTTTGCTGGAATGGCTCTCTGGACTAGGGCTTGGGCCATGGCGGTTAGCCATTGCGCGCCTGATCAGTGCCAGTGTGCTTGGCTGGCTAGGCCTGCTGATGACAGTGCCACTACTGGCGCTGATTGGGTGGCTCGGGACACCGGATATCGGCTTGCTAGCCAGTGGCTACCTTGGTATGGCGTTACTGGTGCTGGCACTGGCCAGTCTCGGGCAAGCGTTGGCAGTGCGAGCACCGTCGGCGCTGTCGGCTTGGCTGGGCGCGCTGGTGCTGGGATTGGTACTCATGCTGCCCGGCACGCCAGCAGTGACTCGCCAGCTGGCACAGCACCTGGCTCCGCACTGGGTGCAGCTGCTGGATTTGATCAGTCTGCCGGCTCACCTGACGCCCTTTAGTGAAGGTCGCCCTGCGCTGATCGATGCTGGCTACTTTGTACTGCTGGCTGTTGCCGGCCTGATATTGCAGGCGCGTGGTCTCAAGCAGGAACGCCACGCTAGCGGTCGCGCGCCACAGTGGCTGGCGACGTTTGCCGTGGCGTTCGGCATGATGGCGATTCTGCTGGCATGCCAACGACTTCCGACCATGTTCACGCCGAATGGGCAGAACCCTCTGAGCGCCGCTCATGATCTGACCGAGACTCGCCAACACAGCTTGAGTCCTGCTAGTCATCTGTTGCTGTCACGGCTCGATGCGCCTGTCACATTGACCTTTGCCTACAGCGAGCGCTTTGCTGCCGACTTGCCACAGCTACGTGAACTGGCAACGCGTATCGAGACACGCTTGGCCGCTTTCGGGCGTCAGCCACAGGTGCGTCTGCGTCGTCTTGACCCTGAGCCGGACAGTGACGGTTTTGCAGACCTTGAAGCGCAAGGGTTGACGGCGTTGTCACTGCCGGGCGGTGAGCGAATGCTGTTCGGTCTGATGGTGGATGGCCCTTATGCTGAGCGTCGTGCCATTGCGCTGCTCAAGGCGGCCGATATCAATGGGCTCGAAGCCCATGTTGCACGCTTGATTCAGGAAGTCTCGCGAACACAGCCACCACGTTTGGGGGTGCTCTCCAGCCTGCCAGTGATGGGGCAGCCCAGCCTTGAGCAAGGACGGGCGCTGGGTAGCTGGGGGTTGATGGATCACCTCAATGCCCGCCTGCGTATCGACTGGTTATCTGGCGGCGATGACCCCGCGCGGCCTATCAAACATCAGGATGCACTGTTGGTGATCGCACCACGCTTGCTGCCGGCCGCCACGCTTGAGGCGATCAGCGGCTATCTGGATCGCGGCGGACGCGTACTGATGCTGCTTGATCCGCTCCCTGAGATGCTCGATCAACCAGCACCTGCTTCGCAAGCGCTCAAAACGCTGTTGGCGCGTGCAGGCGTGCGCTCGGAAGCTGGTCAGGTCGTGGCGGATTCGCAGCTGGCACTGCCGATTGGTTTGATGGATGGCACTCGAGCATCGAGCCCAACTCTCCTGAATGTGGGGGCGGGACAGCTTTCCGATGCCGCGCTCAACCTGAATGTCGATCAGCTGGTGATGTCGAGTGCTGGCTGGCTGTCGCCGCTCGCATCTACTGCAAAGGCCACCCAGGAGACTCAGCCGTCAGCCCCCTTGCAATGGCTGATTCGTGGCACTGACAGTACGCGCTTGCTGCCAGCTGAGCGTGTGTATACCAGCCGCATGGACCCACGCCCGCTATCTGGATTGACAGGAGAGAGTGCTGGTGAGGGTGGTCTCGCAGTTCTCGCACGCTGGCCAGATGCCACGCTACCAGCGCACAAGGCCACGGCTCAGGAGTTGGACAAGGCCGCCACTGGCGGGCAGTTGCTGATAGTCAGTGATGTGGACATGGCCAGTGACCGCCTATGGCGACGCGAGGCAGCCGATGGCAGTGAACGCGCATTGAATGCCAATGCTCGCTGGCTGGAAAATGCGATTGACCTGCTCGCCGGTAGTCCTGAGCTGGTAGCGCTACGCGCACGGGCCCATCAGGTACGTGAGCTGACGCGCTTGCACACCTTGGCAGACCGTCAGTCCGCGGCTGAAACACAATTGCGTAACGATTGGCAGGCGCGGTTGAGCGCTCGTGGGGCGGAACCTGCTGAGGGTAAGGCTGCCGTTGCAGAAAAGCGCGATGCACTCGATGAGATGCAGAGAGTCTTTGATGCCGAGCTCTCACGACAGCAACGTCAAGCGACCGCCGAACGCGATATTTTCTATCGTGAATTACGCCTGTGGACACTGCTGGCGCTGCCGCTGGTATTGAGTGTGCTAGGAGGATTGATCTGCTGGCGCCGCAAGCGTCTTGGTCGTCATCAGCCCAGTACTCAATATTCCATTCCCGGTCGCGGAGGTGATGCATGAGCGGCTTCAATCGATGGGGCTGGTCGTTGGCAGCAGTGGCATCACTGCTGACGGCTGGCGTACTGACGCTTGGGCCACGGGCGTTGGGCATGGATGAATGGCAGGCGTTACTGGTCCGCGAAGATGAGGGGCTTTCTGAAAGTACTGTCGATACGTCGCCCAATAGCGCATTAGGTACGCTGCCGTTGATTTCACGCATTACGCGCCAGGCCCGCGAAATCCGGATTGAGCATGCTGATAGTCACACGCAAAGCCAAGGACAGGGGCAGGATCAACACCTGCGTCAGCCAGCCTGGTTGAGCTTGTCACATGATGCGCAGGGGCATTGGAAGATCACCTCTTTGGCTGATTGGCCAGCACGTCAAGACAAGGTGACGGCACTGCTTGGTGCGCTAGCCGAAGCGCAGCTGCGTGAACGTAAGCCGAGCACTGACAAAACATTGGCGGCGCTCGGCCTCAATGACAGTGCACCGATATTGACGGTGGCCAGCGCCAGCGGTGAGATACGTTTGCAGCTGGGTGATAAACCCAATGCTGCTCCCGCCGCCCATAGCGCTGGTGCAGCAGAAGCACTGCCAGGTCGTTATGTTCGCTGGCTATCGTCAGAGGATGCGCCAGTGCTGGAGCTATCACGAGACATCGGGCTGCCAGATTGGCGTGGCGGCATGGCAACCTCACAGGTAATGGATCTGGCGACACTGCGTCCACTGGCCGTGAGTCGAATGGAAATCTCGATGGCAGCTCAGGCTGATATTGGCATGGCAGCGATGACACGTGGGCTTGCCCCGGATAGCGCTGCGGCTGATCACTTGGTGGCAGCACTATCACCGCTGAAACAGAACGATCTGCGCCTACGGTCTGGCAGCGACGATTGGCAAGCTGCTGTAACGCTCAGGCTGCACTGGCCACAGTTACAGGCCCACAGCCAGCAACAGCTGACCCTTGCCATTGAGGCGGGTAGCAAGCCTTGGGCACGTCTGACATTGGACGGTTCTGGCTGGCCGGTTCCGCTTGCCAAGCGGCTGGGAGCTGTCGAAATACAGGTCAATGGCGCACTGCGCGAGCAGTTGATCGCGCTAGTCGCAGTGGTAGAGCCACCAGCGCCACTCTCTGAGGTTGCCATTGCAGCTGCTCTTGGCGTTTCACCGCTATCCCTACTGCACCTACCAGCTCTTCTGTTGCCGACGCCATAATGATGAATGGTGAGTCGGGAGCGCTAAAAGGAGCAGTGAAAAGAGAGGAGTGAGGCTCAGAGAGCGGCGAAGGGAGCATAGCGTGCAAGCTGCAGCGCTGGCATGCTGCTGGAAAGAATTTAAACAACTGTTTGTTTCGGGGTGCAAGGTCTGGCACGGACACCCCCGTTGTGAGGAGAGCCAGCGATGACCACATTACCTGCTTCCGACCCAGTGACGATTGATCGGCTCACTCAACTTTCGGGTGCTGAGCGTCCGACCTTGGCCTTTGCGCATGCCAATGGCTTTACGGGCGCCTGCTATACCAGTCTGCTGGCTCCGCTGGCGGCACAGTTTGATCTGCTGCCGGTAGACCGACTGGCGCATGATCCGGCTTACCCGGTTGGGCGCAACCTGACAGCGCTGCGTGATGAGTGGCTGGCATGTCTCGACACTGCACTGGGGCCGGTGACTGCCAGCAGTCATCGCAAGGTGATCGGCGTCGGCCACTCGCTGGGCGGTGTGCTTAACTACATGGCTGCGCTCAAGCAGCCGGAGCGTTTTCACTGCGTCATCCTGCTCGATCCGCCATTGATGCTGGGCCGTGATGCGATGGGCCTCAAGATCGCCAAACGCTTCGGTTTCATTGATCGTGTCACACCAGCAGGCCGAACCCGTGGGCGCCGTGCCCGCTGGGATTCACGTCAGGCGATGCACGACTATCTACGTCGCCGCTCGCTATTTTCACGCTTCACCTCCGAGGCGCTGGATGACTACATTGATCACGCCACACATCGCCACGACGACGGTAGCCTGTCGTTGAGCTTCGATACTCGCCATGAGGTTGATATCTTCCGCCATCTGAGTGACCACCTGACAGGCTCGCCAGCACGCTTGGCAGTCCCGGCATTGATTCTGGCCGGCGAGCACTCTGATCTGTTAACTACGCCACGACAGACGCGTCTGCGCCGTGCAGGACTTGAGGTGCTCACCGTGCCAGGCGGGCACATGTATCCCTTCGAAAATCCTGAAGAGACGCGCGTGGCCTTGCTCGCCGCGATTGAGCAGCTGATACCGCAGGTGCTGGCATGAGTCCCTTGGCGTTGAATCTCGCCCGGCGTAGCAGCGGCACTATTGCAGCGCTGGAGTGGACTCCACCCACGCTCGCGCCTGCGAGGGGAGAGGTAGCAAGTCTCGCTCGTCCGCCGACCTGGTTGGCGCTACATGGCTGGCTGGATAATGCAGCCAGCTTCAGCCGTCTGGCACCATTGCTGTGCGCGCGGCTGGGTATTCGCATCGTCGCGATCGACATGGTGGGGCATGGCCATTCCAGTCCGCAGGGACCAGAGGGAGACTACGCCGTCTGGGATTACTGCCACGATGTGGTTGAGGCTCTGGATGCATTGCGTCTGGCGGGTATGGGAGAGGGCCGGTGACGGTGCTGGCCCATTCACTCGGCGCCGCAGTGGCAGGGCAAGTCGCGGCAGCGCTACCCGAGTACGTGAATCGGCTGGTGTTGATTGATGGCATCGGCGCACTGTCAGTGCCAGCGTCTGATGTCGTGTCTCAGCTACGCCGTGGCCTGTTGGCACGTAATGCCAGGCCAGTCAGTCGCACCACGCGCCGTGCTCACTACCAGAGCATTGATGATGCCGTGGCGGCACGTGTCGCAGGAGGGGTGACGCCGATTGATGCCGACACGGCACGACCTGTTGTCGAGCGCAATCTGGAAGCACTTGAGGACGGCGGTTGGCGGCTCAGAAGTGACCGCCGCCTACTACGCCCCTCGTTGATGCGCTATACCCCGGAGCAGGTGCTGGCGCTGCTGGCCTCTCTACAACAACCGGTACTCTTGGTGGAAGGTGAACAGGGAATTCTCAGAGAGTTGGCTGAGGCACAACAGGCGCGTGCTGCCGTCAATGGGCTCGAGCGTCGTGTGTTGCCGGGTGGCCATCATCTTCATCTGGAGCCAGCGCGTGTGGCAGCAGTTGCGGACAACATTATCGAGTGGGTTTCGCTCAGTTAAGGCACCATGGCGTCCTGCTGGATTCATTCTTTTTTTAACGATTTCATTTGATCACCAGGAGTCATGTCATGGCCAAGCGCAAGACAATCGCCCTGGCACTCGGTAGTGGTGGTGCTCGGGGTTATGCCCACATCGGTGTTATCGAAGAAGTGCTGGCGCGCGGCTACGACATACGCGCTATCTCTGGATGCTCGATGGGCGCGCTGGTCGGGGGTGTCTATGCCGCTGGTCAGCTCGATGCCTATCGTGATTGGGTGTGCGAGCTGGATTATTTTGATGTGCTGCGGCTGATAGATGTCACCTGGAGCCCGATGGGCGCCATTCGGGCCCGCCGTATCATGGATGAGCTGGAAGCCTTGATTGGTGATATCCGCATTGAGGATTTACCGATTGCGGTCACGACAGTGGCCACTGACCTGATTGCGCAGAAGGAAGTGTGGTTCCAGAGCGGCAACCTGCTTGAGGCGATTCGTGCCTCCATCGCCGTGCCGGGAGTGATCACGCCGGTGCAGCGTGATCGCAAGGTGCTAGTGGATGGTGGCTGATGAATCCGTTACCGATCACGCCGTTGGTCGCCGCGCATGTGGATCTGGTGCTGGCGGTGAACGCCACTGCGCATTCGCCGCGCAATCAGACGCTTGAGCAGATGCTGCCGCCGGCCGAGGCCGCTGAAGAAGAAGCGCGTGAAGCCGCGCTGGAAGCGCGTGGTGGTGGCTTCAATAGCTGGCTGAGCGGTATTCGTCGTAGTGCCGAGCGCATGTTCAGTGCTGAGAAAGACCAGGAGTCGGAAGAGAATTCTCCCACGCACGCCAGTCCGATTGGCGGGGTGCCGCTGCCTCCGGGGGGCGCTGCGCGTACGCAGCTTGATGCCATGCAGGCACCAGATGAGGCAGCAAGTCGCGCCACGGTCGCGGTACCTGCCGGTGAGACGCTTAACGATGCACTGCATAAAGCCGTCAGTGATGAGCGGACCAGCGCCCAGCGTGAAGCCTTTGAGAAGACTGCTGCAGAGGGGGGGGCGGCAAAGAGCTCGTCAGTCAAGAAGGCGATCTTTGAGCATCCGTGGAGTGCGCCAGCCGCCTCCAATGAGCTGCAAGTGAGGGATGAGCAGAATGGTGGCTTGCATCAAGCTGAGGAGAACGCACCAGAACTGGCCTGGGGCAAGCTTGACATGATGATGCGTTCTTTCGACATCACCCAAGCGACGCTGGCCAAATACAAGATTGCTGGTTATCCGCCAGACATCCTGGTCGAGATCCCCAAGACGGTCTGTGGTGCCTATGAGTTCCATCGTGCCGAGGGCCTGATCAAGCTGGGGAGGCATCTCGCTGCTGAAGCGTTGGATCGCTATGAGAAGGGCATGGACGGTTAGTGTGTTTCGTACCTGAAGAAGTAAAACAAAAAGACCCCGCCAATTGGCGGGGTCTTTTTGTTTCTGACACTTGGTTTGCGTCACTTTAGCGCGTAGTACGAAAGACGCTT
>NZ_JEMF01000004.1 GCF_000591415.1 Cobetia crustatorum
GCTGACACAAGCGGCCCCACCGGTACCGGTGGGGCCGCTTGTGTTTTCAGTCTTGCGCTGATGTCGTAATCCACTCGACTCATCATCAGGTCATTCAAGGACCAAGTCATGCCGCAGGGGAGTCGGCCTGTTGATCCGGCTGCGCTGCCTGGAATGCCTCAAGCTCGTGGCAAGCAGCTTCAATCGCCAATATGCGTGGGTATGCCGCGAGATCACACTCGAAACGTCGCGCGTTATACACCTGCGGCATCAAGCAGGCATCTGCCATTCCAGGGGTGTCGCCAAAGCAGAAGCGTCCCGCGCTTGTCGTCAGCATCTTCTCGAGTCGCAAAAAGCCCTCAGCAACCCAGTGTCGGTACCAGACAAGGCGCTGCTCTTCACTGGCACCCATCTGCCCCGTCAGAAACTTGAGCACACGAGGATTATTGAGCGGGTGCATCTCGCAGGCCAGCAACAGGCACATGGAGCGCACCTGAGCGCGTGCCAAGAGATCATCCGGCAACAACGCAGGTGTCGGCCAGCGCTCTTCCAGATACTCCATGATGGCCAGTGATTGACTCAACGCGGTGCGCTGCCCGGCCTCATCCACCATCAGCGTCGGCACCAATCCCTGAGGATTGAGCGCAAGATACGCCTCACTGCGCTGTTCAGCCTCGAGCAGATTGACCGGCACCTGATCGACGGCAATGCCCTTGAGATTCAGCGCGATTCGCACGCGATAGCTGGTTGATGAACGATAGTATCCATGAAGCGTCATCTTGCTCATTCTCTACTCCCCCACTGCGGTAACCTGCTGATCAATCGCGCCAAAGATGCTCTGGCCCTGGCGATCAAACATTTCGATACGGACGCGATCTCCGAAACGCATGAAGGGCGTGCGAATCTCGTCAAAGAGGATCTTCTCGACCATGCGCACTTCCGCCAGACAGCTATAGCCTACACCACCTTCTTTGATGGGCTTGCCAGGGCCGCCGTCCTTGCCCGGATTGGAGACCGTACCAGAGCCGATGATGGCACCCGCCCCCAGCGGACGCGTCATCGCAGCATGCGCGACCAGCTGTGGGAAGTTGAAGATCATGTCCGGACCCGATTCTGGCTCGCCGAACTTCTCGCCATTGAGATGCACCGTCAGCGGCAGATGCACGCGCCCTTCCTGCCAGGCATCGCTCAGTTCATCCGGAGTTACCGCGATCGGCGAGAAGCTGGAAGATGGCTTGGCCTGGAAGAAACCGAAACCCTTGGCTAGCTCGCCTGGGATAAGCCCGCGCAAGCTGACATCATTGACCAGCATCAGCAGACGGATATGACCAGCCGCCGCCTCGACCCCGATATTCATGGGCACATCGTCAGTGATGACGGCAATCTCACCCTCGAAATCAATGCCATGCGATTCGCTGACACACGCGATATCAGCCGTGGGCGGCAGGAAGCTGTCGCTGCCGCCCTGATACATCAACGGGTCCTGCCAGAAGGTATCCGGCATCTCGGCATTGCGCGCCTGACGCACCAGTTGAACATGGTTGAGATAGGCCGAACCATCCGCCCACTGATAGCTACGCGGCAGCGGCGAATGCAAGGTCGCCATCTCCAACACAAACGCGCCCTCAAGCTCACCCGCGTTCAAGCAGGTATAGCGTGCCTCAAGCTCCGGAGCCAGTGTTTGCCAGTCTTCCAGCAAAGCCTGCAACGTCGGTGCAATATCACTGACACGTGCCGCATGGCGAAGATCTCGCGCGACCAACAGTAATTCGCCATCGCGTGAGCCGGAGTGGTATGTCGCAAATTTCATGACAGTTTCCTTGTGATAATCATCATCGCATGAGGGTATCTGAGCGTGATATCAACGTGTGTGAGGCGTGAAGTGAGATTCCAATCCTTGCCACACAGCGCCATATTCCTGTTGTCTGAACTCGGCCTTTAGGGCGTGAGGGGTAGCCTGAAACAGATAGCGGCTCTCGAACATGAAGGCGAGCGTGTTGCCCTGATATTGCGGCGCAAGATCTGCCTGACTTGCGGCAGCGAAGGTCGCGGCATCCGGACCATGCGGCGTCATGGCGTTATGCAGACTGGCACTGCCGGGGCTAAACCCTTCTCGCTTGGCGTCATATTCACCATGAATCAACCCCATCAGCTCACTCATCAGGTTGCGATGGAAGTAAGGAGGACGGAACGTGTTCTCGGCGACCATCCAACGTGGCGGAAAGATCACGAAATCGAGATTGGCAACGCCAGCCGTGTCTGATGGTGAGGTCAGCACCGTAAAGATCGACGGATCCGGATGATCGAAGCTGACGGTATTGATCGCATTGAAGGTCGCCAGGTCGTATTTGTAAGGGGCGTAATTACCGTGCCAAGCGACAACATCCAGCGGCGAGTGATCTAGCGTGGCCACCCAGAAGCCGCCTGCGAACTTGGTCACCAGCTCATGATCATCACTGCACTCCTCATACCAGGCAGAGGGCGCGAGAAAATCACGCGGATTTGCCAAGCCATTGGCACCGATAGGTCCCAGTGACGGCAGTTCCAGCGGAGCACCGTAATTCTCGGCCACATAGCCACGGCAGACATGCCGGGTATCGCTATCACTCTCATCAAACGGATTGAGCTGAAACTTGATGCCACGCGGGATCACGACAATTTCCCCGCTGGCGACATGTAAAAGTCCCATTTCGCTACGCACTTCCAGGCTGCCCTGTTGCGGCACGATCAACAGTTCACCATCGGCATTGCAGAAAAAGCGCTGCCGCATGCCGCGCGTGAAGGCGTAGAGATGTGTCCCGCAGCCCGTCTGCATCTGTACATCACCATTGACGGCCAATGTGGTCAGCCCCTCGAGAAAGTCGCTGTCATCATCCGCCATCGGCATGGGATCCCAACGCATGGGATTAGGATCCGGACTGATATTCTTGAGTGGCGCCGTCGCCACGCGTGGCATCTCCAGAGGTCGATAGGCTCCCTGCACGACCGAGGGCCGAATGCGATATAGCCAGCTACGCAAGTTATGACTGCGAGGCGCTGTAAAAGCTGAGCCACTGAGCTGTTCCGCATAGAGTCCATACGGGCAACGCTGAGGCGAGTTCTGCCCGACTGGCAAGGCACCCGGCAGCGCTTCGCTGGACACATGGTTGCGAAAGCCGCTGTGATAGCGAAGCGTATCCTTGCGCCGCTTGCTGCTGCCTTGATCGCCCATGAATGGCTGTCTCCGTCTTTTATGCTTGGCATATGGTTTCATTTGTAACTATATGCACATAAGCGACCACTGACAACTCAGGCTTCAATAGCCTTTGGTCTCACTCTTACTCACTAGTGGTAACATTCGTAACTTCAAACCCTGTGCATCTTCTGACCGTACTTTCCAGATCGTATCTTTTCGACTAACCGGAATCTGCCTAATGACGTCTTCCAACGACATACCTGACGATGCTTCTCTCAGCCTTGGTCTCGATCTGGACCAGTTCTTGCCCTATCGATTGAATCGACTGGCGGAACGTACCAGCGAAGCGCTGTTTGCGCGTTATGGCGACCGTTTCGCCATCAATGTTGCCGAATGGCGAGTGCTGGCCTGGCTAAGTCGCGGTACGTCATTAACGGCCAGAGAGATCAGTCAGCGAACACACATGGATAAGGTACGCGTATCTCGAGCCATTAAAGCGCTTGAAACGCGCGAACTTCTCCTGCGCCGTCCCAGTGAGCATGATCAGCGGGCACAGCTACTACACCTGACTGACAGTGGCGAGGCCTTGTTGAACGAGCTGATCCCAGAGGCACGCCGTTTCGAAGATGAATTGCTCGGCACGCTGACAGGCCTGCAGTATCGCGATCTATTGGACAGCATGCAGGCGCTAGAGAAGCGTCTTGACCAACTCACTCATTGATACTGGGGAGCACAGCACAGCTACTTATTCGCCATCTACGCTATTTTACTGTACAAGGGCTATCCGTTTTTTATACGAGATTTATCTCGTCGGAGTAGCCATGCCTCGTCAATCCATTCTGCGTGCAACGTCCTTCCTGCCCCGCCAACCTCACTGTTCGTGGCATCCAGCAGCCATGCATCATCAGATGACATCGTGTGCTGGCGGTGACGGTCGTCGGAGCAACTCGTTCATCACTGCAGATAGGAGTCGACAGGCATGAACCACACTGATACTTGGCTAGTCTGGCTACATCACGACCTCCGTCTGGATGACAATCCGCTGTGGCAGGCCGTTATTGATGGCGCTCCCACTTCATTGATCGTCGTGCATGTACTCCCCGAGACCACCTTTCTCGCGCCGTTCAGTGTGCCTGTTGATTCAAAAAGCCCACAGCCATTGAGTCTCGGCCGCCAACGCTTCCTGCTGGAAAGTCTTGAGCATCTACAACAGGACCTCAAAGCGCTAGGTAGCGATTTATGGGTGACTCATGGCCAAGCCGACAGACGACTGCCGGAGATTATCAGAGCTCACCACTGCTCGCGGGTGATTACCCGTCAGGCTGTTAATAGCATGGAGTGCGCGGTTCAAAACAGCGTCGAGGCTGCCCTGCCCAACGGCTGTACACTTGAGCGTGTCGAGACCGGTCAACTGTTGACAGCAGCAGAACTGCCTTTCGCACAGAGTGCGCTGCCCACCAGCTTCAGCGCCTTTCGTCGCGAGATAGAGCGTACACCTCAGCTTGCAGAGCGCATGGCGGCCCCTCTGCCTGCACCGACAAGCCTGCCGCCTTGGTCGTCAGTAGCACCGCGCGGGTTTGATGATAGCGCTCAGCCACTGTGCGAAGCACATGGCTGGCAAACAGATTCACGTAGCGACTATCACTACCTGGGTGGCGAACAGGCCGCTCATGAACACCTCCATCGCTATCTGAATCAGATACGAACAGGCCGCAACGAGACTACCCGCAATACGCTGGCCGGAGCCGACTTTTCAACACGGCTTTCCCCTTGGCTGGCACTGGGCAGCCTATCGCCGCGCCGAGTGATGGCAGACCTTATAACAACCCAGGCCAGCGTTATCACTCCGCAAACCTCTCCACACGAGACATCGCAGGCCAGTCACGACTGGGTGCGGGTGGAACTGCTGTGGCGTGAATACTTCCAATGGCATGCGCGCCTGATGAGCCCCGCCCCCTCTGACGCGACTGTCACCGAAGCCGAGCCCCCTCAGCATGCGTGGGTACTTAGCAGTGCCGATACCTTCGCACATTGGTGCCAAGGCACTACCGGGGTTCCTTGGATAGATGCCGGAATGCAGGAACTGGCCGCTACCGGCTGGTTGAGCAATCGCCTGCGACAGCATGTGGCAAGTTTCCTCGTCAGGGACCTCAAGGTGGACTGGCGACTGGGGGCGGCGTGGTTTGCCTATCACTTGCTGGACCATGATACCGCTATCAACGACGGCAACTGGCGCCATCTTGCTGGCATCGGCTGTGATTCTCGTGACGACCGCCATTTCAACATGATGAAGCAGGCGGGCCAGCACGACCCACAAGGAACACATGTCATTCGTTGGCTGCCAGCACTCGCATCATTGCCGCCTGGCATGCAGCGCCACGCACCATGGCTGTCCATGATGAAGGCGCCAGTCGAGGGATACCCCGCCCAGCCCTGCGTGCACCCTGAAGCATGGAGTGCATACCTGAGTGGCATCACACCCAGGGTTGTCCGCCCGTTGCGCCCCGGTTCTTTTGAGTGCTGAGTATCAAGCAAGAGCGATAAGTCTCTCTCTCACCGCCGAGGCTGCACTTTGTGGGCCTGATTCACTATCATGGCCGCATTCATTGCAGGAGCCGTCATGAATCAGCCGTTACCTCCGCCACTGTCTACACCGCACCGTAATCTCATACGCCTGACGATTGCCCGCGGCATTACCTGGACCGGATTTCTCATCCTGATCATCTTCGGGATCGAGATCATCGGCTTCCAGTTCAATGTGCTGCCGGTCATCTCGATCATCATCGCCATGGGACTGGTCAACGTCGCCAGCTGGTGGCGGCTGGGGCAATCCCACCCCGTCACCGATACCGAGAACCTGCTGCACCTGCTGGTGGACATTGCCGGATTGACGATGCTGTTCTTCCATACCGGCGGCTCGACCAACCCCTTCGTGCCGTACTATCTCGTCCCTGTCACCATGGCCGCGGCCACTTTGCCGTGGCGCTATGCCTGGATCATCGCGGCTGTCGGCATGTGCTGTTACAGCTTCCTGATGGTGTTTTACGAGCCAGTGCCACAATTGGCCACCTATGAGCTGGGCGGACGTATCAGCTTGCACGTCATAGGAATGTGGCTGAACTTCGGCCTATCGGCGACGCTGGTGACCTACTTCATCTACAAGATGGCGTATGCCCTACGCACGCGCGACCACGCCCTGTCGACCACGCGTGAGGCAGCATTGCGGAGTGAGCAAGTGTTGGCAGTGGCGAGTCAGGCAGCCGGCACCGCGCATGAACTGGGTACGCCGTTATCCACCATGGCGGTATTGCTCAGCGAGATGCGCGAAGACGCCAAGGGCAAGGATGACCCGCAGCTAGAGGAAGATCTCGCCCTGCTCCGCAGTCAGGTCGATACCTGCAAACAGCGCCTACAGGCAATGGTGGCCGCCGCTGATCGCCGACGTATGGAGAAGCCGCAGCCCGCCAATGCCGCGGAGTGGCTGGAAGAAATCGTTCAGCGCTGGCTGGTGGTACGTCCAGATGTTCAGCACAGCGTTGAAGCTAGCCCTGGTGGTGAGCAGGCGCAGATTCTGGTCGATACCACGCTGGAACAGGCGCTGATGAATCTCCTCAACAATGCCGCAGATGCCTGCCCTGACGATATCGAGATCACGCTGGAGCGGCGCGAGCAAGAAGTCATCATCGATATTCGCGATCACGGCGATGGCGTACCGATGGCGGTTGCCGATCAGTTAGGCGAGACCTTCATCTCCACAAAATCAAAGGGAATGGGCATTGGCCTGTTTCTGACCCATGCCACCATCAATCGTTTTGGTGGCGGAGTTAGCCTGTACAATCATGAAGATGGCGGCACATTGACTGAAGTCCGCCTCCCCCTTCATCTGACATGATGGCGGCAAAGACCGCCCAAGTGAGAGCCCTGATGAGCGATGCAACCCGACTGCTGATCATCGATGATGATGAGTTCTTTTGCCAGGTGACGGCACGCGCCATGACGCGTCGTGGCTACGAGGTTGAGGTGGCCCGCGATGAAGCACAGGCGCTAAGTGTGGCGCGCAGCCATCGCCCGGAGCTGATCACGCTGGATTTGAAGCTGGAGCAAAGCTCCGGCCTCAAGCTTTTGCCAGAGCTGATTGACCTGCTACCCGAAACGCGCATCGTGGTGCTCACCGGCTATTCGAGCATTGCGACCGCCGTAGAGGCTATCAAGCTCGGCGCCGTGAATTACCTCTGCAAGCCTGCCGATGCTGACGAGATACTCAATGCCTTCACTCGTGAGAGCGGCGATCCGGGCACCGAGATCTCTGACAATCCGCCATCGGTGAATCGCCTGACCTGGGAGCACATCCAGAAGGTACTCAACGAGCACGATGGCAATATCTCTTCGACTGCGCGGGCGCTTGGCATGCACCGTCGCACCTTGCAGCGCAAACTGCAGAAGCGGCCAGTCAAGCGCTGACCGCCGCCAAAACAGTGGATTGACAGATATAAGCTGCATCAATATGACGTGACGTTAGACCTTCATCTTGGCGAGCAAGGCCGCCACTGCAGCGTGATGCTCAGGGTCTTGATGACACTGGCCCTGAAAACTGGCACACAGGTCGAGAAAATCATCGAGTCCCATGTCAGGCGCTCGCCGCATGAGACGCTTGGTCAGCCGCGTTGCTAGACGTGGCTGCCTCGCCATCTGCCCGGCCATCTCCAGCGCGCGCGGCATCAATGCATCTTCTGCGCAGACGTCTAACACAATCCCCAGTGTGAGCGCCTCCTCAGCGGCCACGATTCGTCCACTGAAAGTCAGCTCACATGCGCGCTGATAGCCAATCAAGCGCTGTAGCAACCAGGCACCGCCATCGCCGGGAATCAGCCCGAGGTTGAGAAAGGTCTCTCCGAAACGGGCGCGATCACTCGCTAGCCGGATGTCACACATGTTGGCGAGATCGAACCCTGCCCCAATGGCAGCCCGTTGACAGCGGCGATAACCGGCACCTCAATGCCCAACACAGCACGCGGCATTCTCTGAATACCACGCCGATAACGCGCTGCTACCTCTGCGGCATCTCCCGCAAAATCGCCGCGCCGTTGTGCCATGTCCTGAACATTCCCCCCAGCCGAGAAGGCACTACCCCCACCAGTGATTACCAGTGCGCCAACGGCGTCACACTGATTCACCCAGTCTGCGACCCTCAATATATCCTCGACCAGCGCTGTTCCCGTCAAGGCATTGCGTACGTCATGACGTGACAGCGTCAGCACTGCCACCCCCTTATCGAGTTGTAACTGACTGTCCTGTAGCGGCGGTAATGAAGTCTGAGGAAGTGAGGGAGTCGTCATGACGAATTTCCTTACAAAGCCGTTGTGCATGAAAGTGGCGTCTGATGAGGTGCAATCGTTGATGAAATGCAGCGACTCATACAAAACAGTACTGCATCAAAAAGCCCTCGCCCCTCACACAAGAAGTTCTCTGCGAGGATAAGCGAAGGCTTTGAATGAATCGGCTCAATACGATGATATTGTGGATGCTGTAACGCTGATTACTGAGCGATCCAACCGAGGTCCATATTGAAGCTGGAGCCCGTGACTGAACCCGCCTTATCTGATGCCAGCCACAGCGCCATGTCAGCCACTTCAGAAGGGTCGATCATGCGCTTGATCGCGGCGCCCTTGAGCATGATCTTGTCGATGACTTCCTCTTCCGGCATATCGTTGAGCTTGGCCTGCTCAGCAATCTGCTTGTCAACGAGTGGCGTACGCACGTAGGCCGGACAAATGGCATTGGCAGTGATACCGCTCTCACCGCCTTCAAGCGCGGCTGTCTTGGTCAGCCCCATCAGGCCATGCTTGGCACTCACGTAAGCAGCTTTACCCGGTGAAGCCACATGCGCATGAATGGAAGCCATGTTGACGATACGCCCATAGCCGTTCTTTTCCATGTGCGGCCAGGCGGCCTGCATGAGGGTGAACGGTGCGGTCAGCATCAACGAAATGATCTGATTCCATTTGGCTTCCGGAAAATCCTTGATGCGCTCGACGTGCTGGATACCGGCATTATTGACCAGTATATCCAAGCGACCAAAGCGCGATACCGCTTCTGCCACGGCGGCCCGGCATTGCTCAGCATCGGTGAGGTCAGCCTTGAAAAAAGTTGCGCCTGCCTTGTCGGCAACACTGGCACCTGCATCACTGAAATCAACCGCCAGCACTTGATGACCCGCCTGACAGAATGCCTCCATGATAGCGGCACCGATACCACTGGCAGTCCCAGTCACAAGGGCAACGCGAGCGGGGGATGACTGATGTTCACTCATGCAAATCTCCTGACGATGGTGATGTCATGCTGCTGTGCAACATACAATGAAGATAGCGCTAATAAAGCCATCTTCGCCACCCGACCATCGCCTTGTTGGCAAGCGGCGTGAGGGTATATCTGCGTTTTATCCTTCACGCGACAATGAGATGCGGCTCAGAGAGAGCATTGAGGTATCCTACGCAACGCCAAAGACAGCTCAGCGTGACTCAAGACACGCCATATTGCGTTCAATATCCTTTCTGGACAACGCTCAAAATTACTCAGGGAAAACGCACCCGCGCCATCAATCCAGGCATCTGCGGAGTGCCCAACGGACTATCACTCAACGTCAAATCTGCGCCGAGACGCTCTGCCAGCTCACGCACGATCGAGAGGCCAAGCCCTGAGCCCTGAGTCTTCTGACCTGCCAGCCGTACGAAGCGCTCGAAGACACGCTCGCGTTCGCGCAACGGAATGCCTGGGCCAGTATCCAGAACCTCCATCGTCACAAGCCTCGTCATGCCTTTGTCAGCCGTGGCATCTACACGAATGACGAGCTGTACCTGCCCACCTTCAGGCGTATAGCGCAGCGCATTATCGAGTAGATTACGCAGCAGTACATAGATCCCATTCTCGTGGCTGTACAAGGTCACTTCTGGCGCGATCTTCAATAGCAGCACAATGCCTCTCTGCTGCGCCATATGGCCGAGATCACGCTCCAAGTCATGGGCGAGATGCTCGAGATCTACCTTGACCCGCGGCACTTCCGTCCCGCTTTCAAGACGCGAAAGTGTCAGCAGCTGCTCAACCATGCGTGTCATGCGATTGACGCCATCCACGATCATGCGTGCTGCACGACGGGAGGCTTCATCCGTCGCATCGGCTTCAAGGTTCTGTGCATGCACCTTGATACCCGCCAGTGGCGTTCTCAATTCATGCGCGGCATTGGCAGTAAAGCGCCGTTCTTTATCAAGCGTATCGGCCAATCGGGCTAGCAAACCATTGAGTGCATCTACCATGCCCCGAATTTCATCAGGTGCCTCGCGGACATCCAAGGGTTCGAGATAGCCGGGCTGCCGCGCCGTGATCTGGCGGCTGATACGCAGCACAGGACGGAATCCACGTGAGACCGCAATACCAATCATCAGCGCAATCACGAGAAGTCCCACGATCAGTGCGAGCACATTGTGCAATGCAATCTGGCCGGTCAGCTCATCACGAACATCTTCACGTTGCGCCGCCGTTACCCAGACTCCCGTGTCGGGGAAATATAACGTGAAGGTATGCCAGTCGAAGTGATCAGTATGCTGCATGCCATAGCCCGGTATGGGCATATACGTCAGGTTAACGCCTTGCACGCCCAACCCCAACAGCGGCTGCCCGAGTGGGTCCCACATCTGAAAGACAAGCTTGTCTTCGTAGACATGGCCCAACGGCGACTTTTCATGCCCATCGGGAAAGCTCAACGAAGGTGGCCGCAGACGAAAAATCCCCGCCGTCAGCTCCTGAAGCAATTCCTGTCGCGATTCCACGTCCAACGCGGAGAGCTGAGACTGGTAAAGCTTGCCCAACATGCGCGCGTTCTGAGCCAGTTCAGCATCAAATAACTCATCGATCTGCTCACGAGCATCGTAATAACTCCACGCACCCGCTGCTCCCAGTACTATCACGACACCGCCAATCAGACTGCGGCGCAAAAAGCTGCGAATCGACTTCACGAGAGTTCACCCAATCGATAACCCACGCCACGAATGGTCTTGACGACACCGGCACCGAACTTGCGACGCAGATGGTGCACATGCACTTCAATGACGTTGCTCTCGACATCGCCATCCCATCCATATAGCTGCTCAACAAGCTGATCGCGACTAAAGACACGATTGGGGTGCAACAACATGAACTCGAGTAAATCGAATTCACGGCGGCCCAAGGGTACTTCAGTACCGGACAACGTCACACTGCGCCCTGCCTGATCAATGCTGAGAGGTCCAATCTGCAAGCTACCGCTGACCTGACCGGCGTGACGTCGCACCAGGCGCGTAATCGTGCCACCAGCTCAGCGATATCGAAGGGCTTGACCAGATAGTCATCCGCACCACTATCAAGCCCACGGACACGATCACTGATGTCATCACGTGCAGTAAGAATAAGCACCGGCAGCGTATGCCCTTGCCGACGCAATGCATTGAGCACCTCAATGCCGTCCATATCCGGCAGACCAAGGTCCAGTACCAGCACATCAAAACTGGAATGCTTGAGTGATGCAACGACGTTACCTCCCTCCTTGAGCCACTCACTACTCATGCCTTCACGGCTCAAGGTATGGCTAACGCCCTCTCCCAGGAGGGGATCATCTTCGACCAGCAAGACTCGCATTGGGACTCCTTGAAAGACATCGGCGTATCCAGCACTGGCTGGATGAAAGACGTCCGCTACCTGAAGGAAGCGGACGTCTCGAGAGGTGACCTACCAGCATGATAGTACTCGTAGACAAGCTGTCAGGCCCCAGCCTTGGTGCGGCGGGCCTGATGGCGCGCCAGACGCCACTTATCGACTCGCGTGGTCAACAGCATCTTTTCTTCACGTAGACCCACTGCGCCGCGCTCGACGATCCGGCGTGGCCAGCCAATCAGTCGCCGCGACCTGTCAATGCTCCGCAGCCATGTACGCTTGGTAACACTGGGGGTTCGCGCCAGACGTAATCGCAAGATCACATTCCGTGCTTGGCGAGCCACACTCACAGGATGACTACCTTGATGACGCGCCAGACGCATCAACAAGGGGTCCTCTTCTCCGGTGACCATCGCAGGCCCATGTAATCTAACGCGTGTATGGCGTGGCGGCGGTAGCGCAGTGAAAAAATCACCATCTGACTGCAGGGTGAGCTCCAGCAATGATTCCGTCTCCGGCAACACCCATGGGGCGCTCAGCAATCGCAGCACCTGATCCCTGATCTCGAGCGGCCATCCACGTGTCTTGAGAACATACCATGCTCTACCATTCTCAAGCTGCCAGTCACCATCACCCGGCAGCGTCAGCAAGGTATTGGGACACAGAGCCGTTGGCATGGCTGACAGCTGTTCACAAAGCGAATTACCCGTCGTGTCAGCAGCGCTGAGGGTCAAGCACTGATGCTGTTGGGCGTCAGGCGTGGGAAGCAGCTGACACAGCAGTGCCAGGTCATCATTATCACGCTCAATCAGTGTCAGGGCAGCGCCCGCGGATGCCAGCTGCCAGCACAATTCACGACAACTGGAGGCCATGGGCGCTTCAATCAGCAAACGATGCCCGGAGAGGCTACCGTGCTGGCGCTGTTCAACACGACGTCTAAATGGACTGAACATGTCACTTTCCTTGAGTCGGGGCATCGCCAGCAATATACGCAACGACGCGTTAACGTCGCGCCCTAGCCACGCCTGATTCGCATACGTCCATCATGATTCCCCATCTGACTGACAGCGATGTGTCACAGGGATGACATTTGTTGTCACATACCCTGTCGGTACATCACCACTGACTGCCGCGGGCAGATCACCCAAATCATTGAACGTACGTCAGCATGACCCGCCTCGCTTAACGAAAAATTAAGCCAACTCAACTCACTCCAGATAAATCTTTTTACAGCCCAAAAAGGCTGACCAACGGCGGCAGGATAAAGGCTGTCAACAGCCCCGTCAGCCCCATGGACATACCCGCAAAGGCACCCGCCAGTGTACTGACTGAAGAGAAACAGAATGCCGTGCCTATCCCATGCGCCGAAAGCCCCATCGTGAATCCCTTGACCGTATCGTCTCGAGCACCCGCCAGTTTCATCATCGTTGGCCCCATCACGCAGCCCAGGGTTCCGGTGAGCAACACAAGACCCGCCGTCAGTGACGGAATACCGCCCAGCTTCTCGGCAATCCCCATCGCAATGGGAGAGGTCACTGACTTGGGTGCCAGACTGAGAGCGACCTGAGTGTGAGCACCCAGTGCTAGCGCCAGCCCCAGCGTCGTCGTCACTGCCGTGACAATCCCGGTGCAACAGGCGATCAATAGCGGCCACAGCATCTGCTTGACGCGATCCAGATGATCGAAAAGCGGCACTGCCAAAGCGACGGTCGCCGGGCCTAGCAGGAAATGAATGAACTGGGCCCCCTCAAAATAGGTCGCATAATCCGTATCGGTGACCAGCAGGAATGTCACGATCAACGCGATAGAGACCAGAACGGGATGTGCCAGTGATGAGCCGCGGGCCAGGCGGTTGATCGCGACAGCGACCAGAAACGCCACCAGTGTCAGCAATAGATGAAGTAATGGAGAAGCACTCAAGTACACCCAAAGTGCATCCAGAGGAGCCAATGTCATGAAGACACCTCGTTACGCTGAGGTATTTGAGGGGCAGCAGGCGGCCGGCGATCTATCAATCGCTGCAGCAACCATGCCGTTACCAGCTGTGTCACGGCTATCGACACTACCAGCGTGATCACGATTGGCATCAAGTCTCGGGCGATCAAACCAAAGTGCACCATGACACCCACTCCCGCTGGGACAAACAGCAATGAGAGATGTGCGAGCAGACCATTACTGGCAAGCCTCAAACTGCCGGGAACACGTTCACGCAATAAGGCGCGAGCCAATTGACGCTGTCCCATGTCGCCATCACGGCGCACCGCCTCCCCTTCTCTGTCAGCCGCAGGAACAATGCGTTTACGCAATCGACCACGCAGCATCAGGCCCATCAGTAAAAGCAGCATACCCAGCACTGGCCCCGGTACAGGTAATACAAGCGCCCTGCCAATGACCTCGCCCAGAAACTG
Source organism: Cobetia crustatorum (assembly GCF_000591415.1). Taxonomy (GTDB): domain Bacteria; phylum Pseudomonadota; class Gammaproteobacteria; order Pseudomonadales; family Halomonadaceae; genus Cobetia; species Cobetia crustatorum. Next base: position 14,245 of record NZ_JEMF01000004.1, read on the forward strand.
GCACAATAAAAGCACGCAGAACCCCTTGATCAACTCCATCGCTGGCCAGACTCCTTCATCAAGATCTCATCCAAAAGTAGAACAACATGGCAAAATTGTGCCACAGACCGCGCTGTACTTCAGGATGCAAGATGGGAAGTACAATATTGATTCCCCGAAACTCTCTGCGTCATCACGATGCCAGGCTGTGATAGGGTTTATTTTTGACCGTCAACGACGCCTTTTTTATCCTTTGGGAAACTGCTACGCGATGCCGGACTCTCTCATGCTTGATACCTCAATCACCTCAGCCTGTATCGAGTCCCTGCGACGTGAAGAAGATCATCAGGCGCAGATGATCCTTGAGCTGGCAGCCAATCTCACCGGCACTTCCCTAGCCTTGATTACGCTTCGCGATGGCGATCAGCTAAAGCGCTGGCTCAGCCTGGATGACAATACCCCGGATATCGTACCGATCCACGACAGTCTGTGTGGCATGGCAGTCGTTCAGGGGGCAAGGCTAGTCACGCTCGATGCAAGCCAGCATCCCACTCTGCGTGATACCTGTTCAGTACAGGGCGACGGCATTCGCTACTACATTGGGCTACCACTGCGTAACACGCTAGGTGACGTCATTGGTTGCATGAGCATGTTCGACACCTCTCCACGTGAGACTCCGCCAAGTGATGGCACGCTCTCTCAGCTGGACAAGTTGGCGATGATGATCGGTGAGGCCGTCAAGCGACTGATGCAAGGTACTCGACTCAATACAGCGCTCCAGGACAGCCAGACGCGCGCCAACTGGATACTGTGCAGCATCTCGGACGGAATCATCGAATGGCAAGCAGGCCATGAGCGACTGACCATCTCGTCACGTCTGGAAACCCAGCTTGGCTATGCCCCCGGCACGCTGGACAGTCGACTTGAAGCGCTTCACGAGAGAGTGGCGCCGGAAATGCGTGAAGAGTTTCAGGCATTGATAAAAGATAATCGCTTGAAAAGTACTCCGTTTAGCATAGAGCTGCGTATTCGTACTCGACTAGGGGATTATCGCTGGTTCAAATTCCGTGCCCAGTTTGATGTCAGAGACAATGAGCCACGGCATTTCATTGGCTCGCTACTCGATATTCATCACCAGCACTTGGCCAATGTCGCGCAAGCCAACAAACTGCGGCGCTACGAGCACCAACAGGCTGCCCTTATCCGGCTCGGCAATACACGCCACATCGACGGCATCGATATTGAGACCCTGGAGCCATGGATTTGTCAGTTAGTGGCAGAAGGACTCCAGGTACGCAAAGTCAGTCTCTGGCGAATGAACGAGCAGAATAACAGCCTGCATCTACTTCATGTACGCGACTCATCTCTCCCCTCACCTCACGATGATACCGCTGACGCCTATCCTAAAACCCTTCCTCACGACCAACATCAAGGATATTTTTCAGCGCTGGATTCAGAACGAGTGCTGGCAATCGCAGATGTTTCCAGGGTAAACGAAGATCTGCTCTTCCAGGGAACATTCAGCAATGACATCAAAGCAATTCTTGATAGCCCTGTGCGCATGTCCGGAAAAATCGTCGGAGTTATCTGCTGCACCGAGTGCAATGCTCCCCGTGAATGGCTGATGATGAACTGGCTTTCCTGACGTCGGTCTGTGATCGCGTATCGCAACTGGCCACTGAGTGTGAACGCCACATCACGCAGCAACGCCTCAGCGCCAGCGAGCGCCGTTACCGTGCTACTTTTGAACATTCTGCTGTCGGAATGGCGCACTTGGGAAACAACGGCCAACTACTGAGAATCAATCAACGCATTGAAGATATTCTCGGTTATCCCACGGCAACTCTATCCCGTTGTTATCTACGCGAGCTGGTAGACCCTGAAGATCTGGACCACTTGCTGGAACAACATCAGGCGCTGATCAATGGGGAAAAAGAGTACTTTACTCAGCGCTGTCGCTTTATTCATGCCAGTGGCAATACCGTTCATGCTGACATCAGTATCTCTGCTATCGATCCAACACCCAACCAAGAAGGCTATACGCTGATTGCGCTGATCGATAACACGCTCAACCACACCATGTCGCAACGACTGATACACGAAGCCAATCACGATAGCCTGACCGGTCTGCTCAACCGTGCCGCTTTTCGCAGCAGGTTGACTCAGCTATGTGATAACGCCCGAGCAGACGATACGGTCCATTGCCTAGCGTATATCGATCTCGACCAGTTCAAGGTCGTCAACGACACCTGCGGTCACTCTGCTGGGGATGCACTGCTGATCCAGCTCGTCGACATCATTCGTGCCGAGCTTCGTCCGCAGGACTTCCTGGCTCGCTTGGGAGGCGATGAATTCGGACTATTGATGCCTGAAACGATGCTGGAAGTTGCCGAACAACAACTGGAACATCTGCGGAATACTGTCGCCAACTTCCGTTTCATGTGGGATGACAAGCTCTTCGGTGTCAGCTCAAGCATTGGTCTTGTCAGCATCAGCAGTCGTCATAATGATCCGCATCAATTGCTGAGCGCTGCCGATGCAGCCTGTTATGAAGCCAAAGATGCGGGGCGTAATCGTGTACATCGACACTGTGAATCGGGTGATCAGGTCACACTACGCATGCAAGAAATGCACTGGGTGACCGAAATAACAGCCGCACTGGAAGAACAAAGAATCGTGTTATTTCAGCAACCGATCGTGTCCACTCACGTTGGATGCGAGAGTGACTCCGAGTTGCATTATGAAGTCCTCGTGCGCCTCCGGTCGCGTGATGGGAGCATCATTTCACCCGGCGAATTTCTGCCTGCGGCAGAGCGCTATGGCCTATCAGCGGCTATTGATGAGCATGTCATTCGCGCATATCTGTCGTGGCTAGCATCGCAGAAATCTCATGCCGAGCGCCTGACAATGGTAGCGCTCAATCTCTCGGGACACTCCATCAGCAGTCCCAGTTTTCGAGAAACTCTCGTCACGCTTGTGAGAGAAAGTGGTATCCCCGGCAACAAGATATGCTTCGAGATCACTGAGACGGTGGCGATCACGCGCTTGAGAGATGCACGCACCTTCTTCGAAACGCTGGGTGAATTAGGCTGCTACTTCGCACTGGATGACTTTGGCAGTGGTGTCTCATCTTTCGGTTATCTCAAGAGTCTGCCAGTCGATTATTTGAAGATCGATGGTGCCTTCATTCGTGATATGGATACCAATCGCGTGTCCTACTCCATTGCACGTGCCATCGCCGAGGTAGCACGCGAAATGGGCATGAAAACCGTGGCCGAATTTGTCGGTAGCAAGGATGTCTTAGCCTCGGTATCGACCATCGGTGTCGATCATGTGCAAGGATATGCGATTGGAATGCCCAGGCCGCTGATGGAAACCTCATTAGCCAGCCCCATGCTTGAACATCACTAGAAGCGCTAAACAAGCTCTCGACAACAAACAGCAAAAAAGCACTGCCGGTGATGAACCGACAGTGCTTTTTTGTGAGTCAGACACTAAACCGCAGAACGCCACCACTCGCTTAGAAGCCAGACTCTCGCCGCCAGACACCGACAGCCTCTCGCCATGTGCGACTGACCAAGCTGCGCGCTTCGGTCTGCACATTGACCACGCCCCGTCGTCCAGGGATGGACTGTATCAATGCCTGTTCATGATCCATGGGCTTCAACGTCACGCGATAGAGACTGCGCCTCAGCTCAAGCTCACCCTCCGGCCCCTCGCGCACGCGCAATGGCCCACCATAAGGGATCGCCATTTCGGGCTGCTCCAGCACTTCTACCGATTGTGGCTCTACGTTGGTGACGCGCATTTCCATTGGCTCACCCGCAGGAGACAACGGATAGAACCATGCTGTTGCATCAGCAGAAATACGCAGTACCTCTTCTTCTTCAACCCACGCCGTAAGATGAACATTATCAGGGTTGCGTAACGTCATCAGCCATTCGCCCTTACCCACCCAGCCTCCTTCCATGAGTGCAGGATTCACGGAATGTACTTGACCAGTATAAGGTGCCATCAAACGGCCCGTAGCCTGCTCCGCCTCAAGCGCATTGACACGCTGCCGCTGAACCGTGAGATCAGCCTGGACCACAGGACTCTCCTGAAGAAGACGACGGTCCAAACCACTGGCAGAGCATCGCCAATCAAGCTGCTCAGTGCGTCGCTGAGCCGTGGCCAGTCGCTGAGCCACCTCGGGAGCACTGATGGTCGCCAGTGATTGCCCCGAGACCACGGATTCATCCTGCCTGACTGACACGGCCACCAAACGGAGCTTCCAGGCGAGTCGAGGCTTGCTCCAACCAGCCTGGAAGGCGTAATTCGCTTTGCCATGGCCACAACAGAAAAACACCCAGTGCCGCCACGATCAACGATGTACGCAACAAAGCCATGTTAGCCCGCGGCTTGCGCCCTTCGCTGAACCAGCGCCGTATTTCATTAATGATAGGCCGCATGATGAAATACCAGATCTCTACGGCAAACAGCACAATGCCGAGTAGCTTGAAGAAAAAGTGATAAACCGCCAAGGCGATGCCCAAGAAGAGCAATAAACGATAAACCCACACGCCCATTGCAAAGCCGATCAACGCACGTCGGGGTCGCTCTGGGGGGGGGTTCCTTGAATCCAAACAACCACTCACGCAGCTGCCAGCGCGCAAGCGCCTGTGAGCGGGGTTCCAGATTAGGCTGACGCCATGCATCGGAAAGTAGGTAATAACCATCAAAGCGCATCAACGGATTGAAGTTGACCAACGCTGACATGATCCAGGTGGTGGTCGCTAACCAAAAGCAGATCGTTCGCAGCACACCCTCCGGTAACAGGTGCCAACAAAGCAGCGCCAATATCGAGATCGATATTTCAACCGCGACACCGGCAATGTCCACCTTGACCCTATCGTTGCCCTCCGTCAGACGCCATGCATCGCTAGTATCGGTGTACAGCACTGGCCAGCCTACAATGAAGGCCACACCAATAGTGGGAACTCGAGCTCCCTTGGCCTTGGCAACAAATGCATGACCTAGTTCGTGCAGAACTTTGACGAACACCAGTGCGATGCCCAGTGTCAGCCAACCCCCTATCGCGCCCAGAGCTGCAAAGCTTGCCAGGAAGGTATCCAGTTGACGCACCGTCAGCCAGAGTCCGAGTAACAACATGGCAAGCAGACCCCAGAAGCAGCGTCGACTGCCCAGCCAACGAACCTTGTTCAGATGTCGATCCAGCCAGCGATCAGGATTGGCAAGTGGGATACGCACAAACAAATAGTGATGCATCAACCACTTCAATCCCTTGGGACGCGATTCCAGGCGGCGCTGATAGCGCTCCTGCTGCCCCGGATCACCGCACACCAGATCATGCTGGCGTAAAAAATCAGACAAGATGCGCAGCTGCTCACCCGGTACTTCACGCCCAAGGCTTGAACTGGCCTCTTTGGCCACTGTGGCCTCTTGCCCTCCTCTGATAAAGGGCAATAATTCAATGGCAGATTCGCCTAGCCGATAAAAGCGCTGAGCAACAGGGTCATGTAGCAACCAGCGCCGCTTACCATCACGATCCTGTTCAACGGGATGCAGCTTCAAGTCCTGGCGCAAGACCGCAAGCGGTGGAGGCTGAGAAATCATCGTCTACCACCCAATCCAGCTACGCAGAGATGCCCAAGGTCGCCGGAACAAATAATAGCCAAGCGTTACTTTCTCACCATTGACCTTGGCGGTACCACGCCAGCCAACACGCGGCAGATGCTCGGTATCGCGCAAAAGTGCGTGCGCCCGATATGCCAACTCGCCGTCTGGTGCCAGCTCGGCACGATAATTGACGTGCGTCAGGTGGGCATCACGTACCTGCGAGGGATCAACATTGAGAAACAGCGAGACATCCGCGCCTTCCTGCAAGGGAATGTTGTCCGCACTTGGCAGCCAGATCTCCACTTCGGCACCTCGTGTATCAGCCACTTCGAGCAGACGCTCCCCTAACCTGACCGGCCGTCCTGCCCAATCGCTGGCATCACCAATGATGGCAACGCCATCACGAGGTGCTTCTACGCGGACTCGCGTCAGCTGCTCCTCTAGAAAGTTAACATCAGCACGCGCTTGCTTGACCTGAGCCAACAGCAGCGGCACTTCTGCACTCGCCGCACGATCGGTGAAGGCACGCTGGCGCGCACGTGCATACTCGGCCTGCGCCACTGCAAACGACTGACTAGCTTCAGCCAGTCGCCCTTTGAGCTCAGCATCGTCCAGCCTGGCCAACAACTGCCCTTGCTTCACCTGCTGATTGGGTGCAATGGACAGCTCCTTCAACACACCATCCAATGGCGAGCGAATGATACTACTGACCTCCGGCACGATCTCCGCCTGACCCAGAACGGATAAACGAACGGGCACCAGCATCAATAGCGCTAGCGTAGCGATCACGGCTCCCCATAACAGGCGCTTGCCGAGAGGAGCGCGCGTTCGTCCTGAATGTCGCGCCAGTACATTCTCAGCACCTTGTACCCAATGGGTCAGCAAGCGCTGTTCTGATTCATTCCAGGGCTTCTCACGCAGCAACAACAGACCACCTTCGATACGCCCTCGCCATACCATGGGTACCCAGATACCTTCGCGCGGCCAATGCTCACTCCATTGCCCCCCCAGGATTGAATCACGCTCAGTCAACCGCTCTGGAGTAATGAGCACTATCTGTTCAGGCTTGTCAGCTGACTCTGCCGATACCTTGCGAGAAATATCCGTACGATCAAGCTCGAGGGCCTTGATTACCCGACGCACCCAATGAAGATAAGGGCTCTGCTGCTCGACATCCGTGGCGCCGGAGTGCGCCGTCAACTTGCCGTTACTGACCAACAGCAATTGCCGAGCAGGAAACAAATACGCCGTATCATTGACGAGCACATATTCAGCTTCGCGTCGTCCCTTGGCACCCATCAGGCGCTTTTGAAGAGTGATCAGCCCTGCCAGGCGGTCCGTCGTCACGCTACCTGACATTTCAACACGCCGATTCATTGTGTCGCGTCTCCACTATCCACTGACAACGGATTCAATGAAGGGAAGCGTACTTCACCGCTCATGCCTGGCTTGACGCCTACATCTGGCGTTGTGTCAGGTAGCGCAATCACTTTGAGCGTCTGGCTGACAGGATCAATGCTATCGACTACACGTACAACCTTGCCGGACATCTCTGCACCGGTGGCATCGGCCTTGAACGTCATTTCTGTGCCGTTACCCACCTGTCCCAACCACATGGCGGGAATGACTGCCTCAATTTCGAGCTGATCCGAACTTACAAGCTCAAGCATCGGCTCGCCATTGGAAACGAATTGGTAAGGGTTAACGGCACGCGACACTACCTCGGCATCAAACGGGGCCGTGATAGTGCAGTCACTCAAGTAGACATCCGATAACTTAACCGACGAGCTAGCCTCATTGACGGCAGCACGCGAAAGATCTACCTCCAACTGACTGACATTGTCGTAACGCGCCAACTGTTTGTTGACCTTGTATTGAGAGCTGGCCCCGGACAGTCGTGCACTCGCGACAGCTCGCTCAGCCTTGAGCGAACGGCAGTCAAAACGGATAAGGACTTCGCCCTTCTTCACTTCTTCCCCCGCACGCCGGTTGACCTCCAGCAAGCGCCCCGAAAGAGGCGCCGCCAGAATGGTAGAGTTGATAGCACTGACCTGACCGCGAACGGTCGGCACATCAGCAGCGTGAGTCACACTAGCGAGTCCAGGTAACGCAACGCACAGCAGAATGCCGCCCAGTTTCGCCCAATAGCGCTTTCGATCGTCATGTACTGTCATATCGGCAGCGTCCCTGTTCAGAAAAGTTCGAGGCGCTGTCTCACAGACTCGCCTGCCCCTGTGTTGCGGTAGCCTCGGGTTGTGCTTCAAGCCAAAATGCAGGGTCCTGCAACGGCAAGGTGCCACTTGACCACTGACGGAATGCTTCATTCAGATTGTTGGCCAGCGCATCGACATCGTAACGCTGATAGTCCTCGGGTACCGGATTGAATCCAAGGCTGAACAGGAATCCACCGTAAGCATCTTGCGCATCAGCATAAGCAAGCGAGTTACTCAACACTGAATTCAGTGCCTTGGCTTGATTCAGCAAAGAGGCTGTACCGGAGATGGCACGACTGGCACGCGCTTGTTTGCTGAAGTCAGCAATTTGCTCATCGAGCGCCTGAAAACGCTGAGCAATGCTCAGACTGTCCAATGAATTGTGATATTGCTGCCAACCCAAATTCACGCGTGCCAGTGTTGCCATATTGCTGGCCAGGCGACGTGCCTCAACCATCTGATCTCGCGCTTCGTTCTGTGCCTTGATCTCGTTAATCGCGAGCAGGCGGAAGATATTCCAGCTGACACGAACCCCTGCCTGCGCCCAGGTGTCGTTATAGAGATAACTGGGTAATCCCCCCGAAAAACCAGAGTGTTCAAAAGTAGAATTTTCCGTAAGCTAAGCGCAGGGAGATTCTGCATGAAAAAATCACGTTTTTCCGACAGCCAAATACTGTCAATTCTCAAGCAAGCCGAAGGCGGCGCACCAGTTCCAGAGCTGTGTCGTGAGCATGGCATGAGCAGTGCGACTTTCTACAAGTGGCGAGCTAAATTCGGCGGCATGGATGCGTCCATGATGGCCCGGCTGAAAGAGCTAGAGGATGAAAACCGACGGCTCAAGAAGATGTACGCTGAGGAACGATTGAAAGCGGACATCCTCAAGGAAGCCATCGAAAAAAAGTGGTGAAGCCGTCTCGACGCCGTGAGATGGCGCAGAAAGCCGTCAATGAGAAGCGCATCAGTATTCGACTGGCTTGCTGGATGTTCAGCATCAGCGAGACCTGCTATCGCTACCGGGCCAAGCTCAGCAGCGAGAATACCAAGATCGCCGACTGGCTAATCCGGTTGACCCATAACCAGCGCAATTGGGGCTTCGGCCTGTGCTTTTTGCACCTGAGAAACGTCAAAGGGTTTGGCTGGAATCACAAACGGGTTTACCGAATTTATCGGGAGCTGGAACTGAACCTGCGGATAAAACCCAAGAAACGCCTGGTTCGTGAAAAGCCGGAGCCATTGGCAGTGCCGGAAATGATCAATGACAGTTGGTCGATGGATTTCATGCACGACCAGCTCAACGATGGTCGCAGATACCGGCTGCTGAATGTGATTGATGACTTCAACCGCGAAGGCCTTGGCATCGAAGTAGACTTCTCACTTCCGGCAGAGCGTGTTATCCGATCACTGGAGCAGATCATTGAGTGGCGTGGCAAACCGCGCTCTATTCGATGTGACAACGGCCCTGAATACATCAGCGGCAAGTTGGCGAACTGGGCGGAAAACCAAGGCATTGTGTTGGCGTTTATCCAGCCCGGCAAACCCCAGCAGAATGCCTATATCGAACGCTACAACCGCACGGTGCGTTACGATTGGCTGGCACAGTATCTGTTCGACAGCACCGAAGAAGTCCAGGATTATGCTACTCGCTGGCTCTGGCACTACAATCACGAACGACCCAATATGGGACTCGGAGGAATCACTCCTCAACAGAAGTTGGCCATGATGGCCTAAGGTCTACTTTTGAAGCCCTCTAAAAATGGGGGGATTACCACTGTTGCTGTCGTAATTCGCGCTGTAAGAGAACTCAAGCCCGGGCAGCAAGCGCAACATGCTCTTACGCGCTTCCCGTTGAGCGATTCGGGCGTTATACAGCTGACCGATATATTCTCCGCTATTGGCGAGAGCAACACGCTCAAGTACATCAAGATCATTGGAAGGCAGCGGTGGCAGTGCTGGTAATTCACTAGGTGATTCAAGTGGAATTTCTGCATTGGGCGATTGATTGATCAAACTCGCCAACTCAATCTGCGACGTTTCGACTGAGCGCTGCAAACTTTTGAGATTACGCATGATCGACAGCAATTGGCGTTGCTCCTGGAGTACGTCCAACGGTGCACGCAGTTTCTCGCGTTGAATTTCCTCCAACTGGCCAAGTGCCTTTTCGGTATCAATGAGCAAGACGTCAATACGAGGCTTGAGCTTCTGCGTAACAGCAGCTTTCCAGTAGGCGCTGCGTGTCTGCTGAAGTAATTTGGCCATAATGTCACGACGCGCACTCTTGACGATCAGGAAGCGATCAGACTCCTGCTTGGCCTTGAGATAGCTGACGCCAAAATCCAATACATTCCATGAAAGACGCAAGTCTGCATTCGAGCGATCCTTGTCCACAGAAGTGGACTGGGCAAGGCTCTGTACACCAGTACGCACATTTTCACTGGAAGACGCATCTTCATTACTACGGCTAGTAAAACCAGCATTGGCCGCGAGTACGGGCAGCATATCCATCTTGGCAAGGTTGAAGCTCTGTTCTGCCAAGGCCTGTTCCATCAGCTTGACGCGATTATCAAGGTTGTACTTGAGTGCGCGCGCCATCGCATGATTGAGATCCAAAGGCTCTGTAATCGCGGGCGTCATCTGCTGAAACAACACCTCATCACCCTGTATCGCTGTCGCAATATCCTGACGCCCCAGTGGTTCAGGTTGTACGGTGCCACATGCGGACAACACAACGCCCGCTGCACTGATGGCGACCATGGTCGCCAATGTTTTGAGGCGCCCTTTCCCTTTGGGCGCTAGCTCAGGCGATACCTGAAACGCGTACCCAGTCGTTAGTCCCGTCATGATGTAGCCCCTGTCCCTTACTCTTGTATGCCCGCCTTTCATTTCAGGCGGGAATGAATCTTGTGACTAAAGCCGATAGCGAAATGCTTTTTGGTGTTCTTGAGTCACCTGCTAGCTGGCCTTTCTCTGTCGCCGGACTAACTCAGGAAATATCTGAATCATCTCCAAGCAACGCCATCAAATCAGCAAGCACATCGGCATGATCGTGGCTGAATCCATCACGTCCAGCGACCTTGAGCATTTCAGAGAGTGGCACTGCTCCAAGAACAGCGGTTGTCTCTGCTGCTTCCTGAGGCTCAGGCTGTGGCTCTGCTTGTGGTTGCCCTACCTCACCATCAGAAGGTGAATCAGTCGCCGGTACTTCATCACTCGTCTCAGCGTCAAAGGCAGTCTCTTGCTCAATTTCATCCTGTTGCTTGGGCGTGAGATAGATCACGAAGGTAGTACTTGCTTCGTTACCAGATTCATCGCGACCGGTGACCTTGATATCGACCCGCTCGACGCCAAGAGACAATGCCATGGCTCGGTTGACTCGGAAGCTCAGTGAGTCGCTATCAAACGCAACATAACCAGGCAACGAACTACCATCGGCTCTAGTGGCTTCGACCTTGATTTCTTCATTATTGGTGCTCTCGAAAGCGCCGGCCGGCAGAGAGAATTCATAGACCGCCTCATTGGCCACTACATCACGCAAGATAATGGTGAGCTGAACTGGCTGAATGCTAGGGATATCCAGCAAGATAGAATCACTGAAGAGGAGCTGCTCTCTGTCATCTTCCTGTGACGTGAGACGCCCCACTTCATCACCATCAGAACCATTATCAGGTACAAAACCTGACGTAACTGTCACCGGCGGAATACCAGTCGTTCCTCGCACTACCGGTTCACTGAGTCCCGTTACATTCAGTGACAGCTGGCCTACCGCGATGCCCCCCTGGCCATCACTGACCACAAAGCCAAAGCTGTCAGTGACGCGCTGACCATCCTCAAGCGCCTGCACTGCGGTAGTGTTATTTGCCAACTCATAACGCCATGCACCATCAGACGCAATGGTCAGTTGACCATAGGTGCCCTGAATAACCGTCTGGTCATTATCAACAGATTGGCCATTGACGCTGGCAATCGTCACAGAGTCTCCGTCAACATCAATCGTGAGCGGCTCTCCATCAGCTCCGACCAGTACATTTCCCACTGCACTTGTCACGCCGTCTTCAGAGACTTCTGCACTCTGGTCCAACGCTTCAGGAATAGGGTTGCTCACCTTATACGTGAAGGTTGTGCTGGCAGTATTACCTTCAGCATCTGTAGCCGTAACCGTAAGCGTGTAGATACCCTCGTCGTTATCACCGCCCTGCGAAGCATCCGGTGACAGCGTGCCGCTGATCTCGCCGGTAGCTGGATCGATCACCAGTCCTTGGGGAAGATTCTCGACGCGGAAGGTCAGCTCGGCACCGTTGTCGACGTCAGTGAAGGCGTCAGCAATGGTGAATGGCGTGATCGCCTCACCGTCGTTGGCTGCCTGATCGGCCGGTTGCGCACCCTCGACCAGCACCGGAGCATCGTTGGTGCCATTGATGGTCACGGTGAGCAGCGCCGTGTCGGTGCCGCCCTGACCATCGGAGATCTGGTAGGTGAAGGTCTCGGTGAGCACTTCGCCGTCGGCCAGCGCCTGCACCGACGCGTTGGTGTTATCCAGCGTGTAGGTATAGCTGCCGTCGTCGGCGATGGTGACGCTGCCGTAGGTACCTGTGACCGGCGTACCGGCGGTGCTGTCAGTCCCCGCATTGGCCCCCGCGCCGATGCCACTGACGATCAGCGTATCGGTGTCCTTGCCGCCGTCTATATCCGCGTCACCGTCCGTCAATACATTGCCGTTAGTGGTGCTGGTGTCTCCTGTGGCGACGCCCTCATCCAGTTCAGCGATGTTGTCAAAGGCCTGTGGCGCGACGTTGGCTGCGTAATAGCTCAAGGAAATACTAGAATGTAGCCCTTCTTCATCGGTCGCAGTCGCCGTGACAGAGTAAAGGCCTTGAGTCGCCGTATTCCCCTGTTGAGAAGCATCATTGGAAAGAACTCCACTGATGACCCCGCTAACAGGATCAATAATCAGGCCTGCGGGCAAACCTTCTGCACTGAAGGTGAGCTGGGAATCGTTATCTATATCCTCAAAGAATTCCTGAAGATTCACCGGTGATACTGGCTCCCCATCACTTCCAACCTCAATACCCGGAGATCTGAGGGTCGCGCGCGGTGCATCGTTGGTGCCGTTGATGGTCACGGTGAGCAGCGCCGTATCGGTGCCGCTCTGACCATCGGAGATCTCGTAGGTGAAGGTCTCGCTGAGCACTTCCCCTTCGGCGAGCGCCTGAACCGCTGCGTTGGTGTTATCCAGTGCGTAGGTGTAGCTGCCATCTTCTGCAATCGTGACGCTACCGAAGGTGCCGACAACCGGCGTACCTGTGGCGCTGTCAGTGCCCGCATTGGCGCCTGCGCCGATACCACTGACGATCAGCGTATCAGTGTCGTTGCCGCCATCGATATCTGACTCGCCTTCCGTCAACACGTTGCCGTTAGTGGTGCTGGTGTCTCCTGTGGCGACGCCCTCATCCAGTTCAGCGATGTTGTCAAAGGCCTGTGGCGCGACGTTGACGACGGTCCAGGTAAAGGTCGTGGTGACCTCGGCGCCATTCTCGTCGGTACCCGTCAGCGTGACGGTGTAGATGCCGTCATTGTCGTCACCGCCAGTGGAGGCATCCGGCGACAGCGTACCGCTGATCTCGCCGGTGGCCGGGGCGATGACCAGCCTTCCGGCAGGTTGTCAGCCGAGAAGCTGAGCTCTGCAACATTATCGATATCAGTGAAAGCATCCGCGACAAAGAACGCCGTGATGGGATCGCCATCGTTACCACTTTGATCAACAGGTTGCTCACCATCCACCAGCACCGGCGCATCGTTGCTGCCGTTGATGGTGATCGAGACAACCTGCTCAGCGGTCACGCCCTGGCTGTCAGTGACGACCACGGTGTAATCCAGCACCAGGCTTTCGCCGACGGCGAGGTGATCGAAGGCTTCACCGGCGACGTTTGAGCTGTCGAAGGTCCAGTTCAGGGTGCCGTCGTTGCTGACACCATCGATGATGGCATCGGCATCGACGGAGAGCATGCTCAGCAGCTCGGCATTGCTCAGGCCATCAGTGTCACCGGTGGCAGTCACGGCCGTGACGCTCGGCGTGACTTCGTCAGTGGTGTCCAGATCGCTCACGGAGAGCGTGCCGGCGGTGGTCAGCGTGGCGTCAGTCTCGGTCAGCGACTCAGCGGCGCTGTCGTCGCCCTCGATGGCGATGACCGGTGCGTCGTTGGTGCCGTTGATGGTAATGCTGACGACTTGCTCAGCGGTTGCGCCCTGGCTGTCAGTGACGACCACGGTGTAATCCAGCACCAGGCTCTCGCCCACCGCGAGGTGATCGAAGGCTTCGCCCGCGACACTTGCGCTGTCGAAGGCCCAGTTCAGCGTGCCGTCATTGTCGGTGTCGGCGATGATCGCCTCGGCATCGACGGACAGCATGGTGAGAAGCTCGGCATTGCTCAGGCCATCGGTATCGCCAGTGGCAACCACAGCAGCGACGCTCGGCGTGACAACATCGGTGGTATCCAGATCACTGACCGACAACGTGCCGGCGGTCGCGAGGGTGGCGTCAGATTGGGTCAAAGACTCGGCGGCGCTGTCGTCGCCCTCGATGGCGATGACCGGTGCGTCGTTGGTGCCGTTGATGGTGATCTGGACGACTTGCTCCGCGGTCGCGCCCTGGCTGTCAGTGACCACCACGGTGTAATCCAGCACCAGGCTCTCGCCCACGGCGAGGTGATCGAAGGCTTCGCCTTCCACGCTTGCGCTGTCGAAGGTCCAGTTCAGGGTGCCGTCGTTGCTGACACCATCGATGATGGCATCGGCATCGACGGAGAGCATGCTCAGCAGCTCGGCATTGCTCAGGCCATCAGTGTCACCGGTGGCAGTCACGGCCGTGACGCTCGGCGTGACGTCGTCAGTGGTATCCAGATCACTGATCGACAACGTGCCAGAGGTGCTCAGCGTGGCGTCAGATTCGGTCAGCGACTCGGCGGCACTGTCGTCGCCTTCGATGGCAATGACCGGCGCATCGTTGGTGCCGTTGATGGTAATGCTGACGACTTGCTCAGCGGTTGCGCCCTGGCTGTCAGTGACCACCACGGTGTAATCCAGCACCAGGCTCTCACCCACCGCCAGGTGATCGAAGGCTTCACCTTCGACACTGCTGCTGTCGAAGGTCCAGTTCAGCGTGCCGTCATTGTCGGTGTTGGCGATGATGGCATCGGCATCAACGGACAGCATGCCCAGCAGCTCGGCGTTGCTCAGGCCGTCGGCATCACCGGTGGCAACCACGGCAGCGACGCTCGGCGTGACGACATCGGTGGTATCCAGATCACTGACCGACAACGTGCCGGCGGTCGCGAGGGTGGCGTCAGATTCGGTCAAAGACTCAGCGGCGCTGTCGTCGCCTTCGATGGCGATGACCGGTGCGTCGTTGGTGCCGTTGATGGTGATCTGGACGACTTGCTCCGCCGTCGCACCCTGCTGTCAGTGACGACCACGGTGTAATCCAGCACCAGGCTCTCGCCCACCGCGAGGTGATCGAAGGCTTCGCCGGCGACGCTTGCGCTGTCGAAGGCCCAGTTCAGCGTGCCGTCATTGTCGGTGTCGGCGATGATCGCCTCGGCATCGACGGACAGCATGGTGAGAAGCTGCTCATTGCTCAGGCCATCGGTATCGCCAGTGGCAACCACGGCAGCGACGCTCGGCGTGACGACATCGGTGGTATCCAGGTCGCTGACGGACAACGTGCCGGCGGTCGCGAGGGTGGCGTCAGATTGGGTCAAAGACTCGGCGGCGCTGTCGTCGCCCTCGATGGCGATGACCGGTGCGTCGTTGGTGCCGTTGATGGTGATGCTGACGACCTGCTCGGCGGTCGCGCCCTGGCTGTCGGTGACGACCACGGTGTAGTCGAGCACCAGGCTCTCGCCCACGGCGAGGTGATCGAAGGCCTCACCGGCAACGCTTGCGCTGTCGAAGGCCCAGTTCAGCGTGCCGTCGTTGCTGACGCCATCGATGATCGCCTCGGCATCGACGGACAGCATGCTCAGCAACTGATCATTGCTCAGGCCGTCGGTATCGCCGGTGGCGGTAACAGAAGCCACGCTTGGCGTGACAACGTCGGTGGTATCCAGATCGCTGATGGAAAGCGTGCCGGCGGTGCTCAGCGTATCGTCCGTCTCGATCAGCGATTCCGCCGCACTGTCGTCGCCTTCAATGGCGATGACCGGTGCGTCGTTGGTGCCGTTGATGGTGATGCTGACGACCTGCTCGGCGGTCGCGCCCTGGCTGTCGGTGACGACCACGGTGTAGTCGAGCACCAGGCTCTCGCCCACGGCGAGGTGATCGAAGGCCTCACCGGCAACGCTTGCGCTGTCGAAGGCCCAGTTCAGCGTGCCGTCGTTGCTGACGCCATCGATGATCGCCTCTGCATCGACAGACAACATGCCCAGCAGCTCGGCATTGCTCAGGCCGTCGGTATCGCCGGTGGCAACCACGGCAGCGACGCTCGGCGTGACGACATCGGTGGTATCCAGATCACTGACCGACAACGTGCCGGCGGTCGCGAGCGTGGCGTCAGATTCGGTCAGCGATTCCGCCGCACTGTCGTCGCCCTCGATGGCGATGACCGGTGCGTCGTTGGTGCCGTTGATGGTGATCGAGACGACCTGCTCGGCGGTCGCACCCTGGCTGTCGGTGACGACCACGGTGTAGTCGAGCACCAGGCTCTCGCCCACGGCGAGATGATCGAAGGCTTCACCGGCGACGCTTGCGCTGTCGAAGGTCCAGTTCAGCGTGCCGTCGTTCTCGGTGTTGGCGATGATCGCCTCGGCATCGACAGAGAGCATGCTCAGCAGCTCAGCGTTGCTCAGGCCATCGGTATCGCCGGTGGCGGTAACAGAAGCCACGCTTGGCGTGACAACGTCGGTGGTATCCAGATCGCTGATGGACAACGTGCCGGCGGTGCTCAGCGTATCGTCCGTCTCGATCAGCGATTCCGCCGCACTGTCGTCGCCTTCAATGGCGATGACCGGTGCGTCATTGCTGCCGCTGATGGTGATCTGGACGACTTGCTCCGCCGTCACTCCCTGGCTGTCAGTGACCACCACGGTGTAATCCAGCACCAGGCTCTCGCCGACGGCGAGGTGATCGAAGGCTTCACCGGCGACGCTTGCGCTGTCGAAGGTCCAGTTCAGGGTGCCGTCATTGTCGGTGTTGGCAATGATCGCCTCGGCATCAACAGAGAGCATGCCCAGTAGCTCGGCATTGCTCAGACCATCGGTATCGCCAGTGGCAACCACGGCAGCGACGCTCGGCGTGACAACATCGGTGGTATCCAGATCGCTGACGGACAGCGTGCCGGCGGTCGCGAGGGTGGCGTCAGATTCGGTCAAAGACTCGGCGGCGCTGTCGTCGCCCTCAATGGCGATGACCGGCGCATCGTTGCTGCCGTTGATGGTAATGCTGACGACTTGCTCCGCCGTCGCGCCCTGGCTATCAGTGACGACCACGGTGTAATCCAGCACCAGGCTCTCACCTACAGCGAGGTGATCGAAGGCTTCCCCGGCGACACTGTTGCTGTCGAATGCCCAGTTCAGGGTGCCGTCATTCGCTGCATCACCGATGATCGCCTCGGCATCGACAGAGAGCATGGTGAGAAGCTGCTCATTGCTCAGGCCATCGGTATCGCCAGTGGCAACCACAGCAGCGACGCTCGGCGTGACAACATCGGTGGTATCCAGATCGCTGACGGACAGCGTGCCGGCGGTCGCGAGGGCGGCATCAGATTCGGTCAAAGACTCAGCGGCGCTGTCGTCGCCTTCAATGGTGATGACCGGTGCGTCGTTGGTGCCGTTGATGGTGATCTGGACGACTTGCTCGGCGGTCGCACCCTGGCTGTCAGTGACCACCACGGTGTAATCCAGCACCAGGCTCTCGCCCACGGCGAGGTGATCGAAGGCCTCACCGGCAACGCTTGCGCTGTCGAAGACCCAGTTCAGCGTGCCGTCGTTGCTGACGCCATCGATGATCGCCTCTGCATCGACGGACAGCATGGTGAGAAGCTGCTCATTGCTCAGGCCATCGGTATCGCCAGTGGCAACCACAGCAGCGACGCTCGGCGTGACAACATCGGTGGTATCCAGATCGCTGACGGACAGCGTGCCGGCGGTCGCGAGGGTGGCATCAGATTCGGTCAAAGACTCAGCGGCGCTGTCGTCGCCTTCGATGGAGATGACCGGTGCGTCGTTTGTTGCATTGATAGTGACAGTCAGAAGTGCTGTCGCAACACCGCCCTGACCATCCGAAATTTCATAGGTAAAGGTGTCGCTCAAGCTCTCGCCCGCCGCGAGCGCCTGTACCGCAGCATTGGTGTTATCCAACGTATAAGTGTAGCTACCGTCATCAGCGATGGAGACACTGCCAAAGCTACCTGGCACCGGCGTGCCTGCGTCGCTATCCGTCGCGACATTCGCACCGAAGCCAACACCACTGACAACCAGTACATCACTGTCGTTGCCGCCATCGCTATCTGTTCCCGGCTGGGAATCGGTGATGACATTTCCCTCTGTGGTGCTGGTATCGCCTGTCGCGATGCCCTCCTCCAACTCCGCAGTGTTGTCAAAGGCTTCAGGGGCAACGTTGGCGACGGTCCAGCTGAATGACGTTGTCACAAAAGCGCCATTCTCATCGGTGCCGGTAAGAATGACGGTGTAGATACCATCATCGTCGTCACCTCCTTGAGAGGCATCCGGCGACAATGTTCCGCTGATTTCGCCAGAGTTCAGGTCAATGACCAGACCTTCCGGCAGATTGCCAGCCGTAAATGTCAGCACCGCGTCGTTATCGATATCGGTGAAGGCATCCGCGACGCTGAATGGGGTGATGGGGTCACCATCATCATCAGACTGGTCGGCCGGCTGCTGGCCCGCCACCAACACCGGTGCATCGTTGGTGCCGTTGATGGTGATGCTGACGACCTGTTCAGCGGTCGCGCCCTGGCTGTCAGTGACCACTACGGTGTAATCGAGCACCAGGCTCTCGCCCATCGCCAGATGATCGAAGGCTTCACCCGCGACGCTTGAGCTGTCGAACGCCCAGTTCAGCGTGCCGTCATTGCTGACGCCATCGATGATCGCATCGGCATCCACGGACAGCATGCCCAGTAGCTCGGCATTGCTCAGACCATCGGTGTCACCGGTGGCAGTAACAGCGGCGACGCTCGGCGTCACTTCATCGGTGGTATCCAGATCGCTGACCGACAGCGTGCCGGAGGTCGCGAGCGTGGCGTCAGACTCGGTCAGCGTCTCGGCTGCACTGTCGTCGCCTTCAATGGCGATGACCGGTTCGTCGTTGGTGCCGTTGATGGTGATCTGGACGACCTGTTCCGCCGTCGCGCCCTGGCTGTCAGTGACCACCACGGTGTAATCCAGCACCAGGCTCTCACCCACGGCGAGGTGATCGAAGGCTTCACCGGCGACGCTTGCGCTGTCGAAGGCCCAGTTCAGCGTGCCGTCATTGTCGGTGTCGGCGATGATCGCCTCGGCATCGACAGAGAGCATGCCCAGCAGCTGGGCATTGCTCAGGCCGTCGGTATCGCCGGTGGCGGTCACGGAAGCGACGCTCGGGGTGACGATATCGGTGGTATCCAGATCGCTGACGGACAGCGTGCCGGCCGTCGCGAGCGTGGTGTCCGATTCGGTCAGCGTCTCAGCGGCGCTATCGTCGCCCTCGATGGAGATGACCGGTGCATCGTTGGTGCCGTTGATGGTGATGGTCAGCAGCGCAGTATCGACACCGTCTTGAGCATCTGAAATCTGATAGGTGAAGGTCTCACTGAGCACTTCGCCAACCGCCAGCGCCTGCACATCTTCATTGGCATTGTTCAGGTCGTAGGTATAGGTACCGTCAGCATTGATGATGAGCGAACCATAGTTTCCATCGACATCGCTGCCAGCGGCTGCCAGCGTCGCTGGCACAGCACCGAATGCGATACCACTGACGACCAGAGCATCGTTGTCATTGCCGCCGTCACTATCCGCTTGATCATTGTCACCGGCGCCCAGAGCACCAAGAACATTGCCGCTGACAGCGCTGTCGTCAGTCGCACTCGCGCCTTCATCGATGAAGGCAGCATCGTTTTCAGCCTCTGGCGCTACATTGGCGACAGTCCAGGTAAAGCTTGTCGTGACCTCGGCACCGTTCTCATCAGTGCTGGTCAAGATGACGGTGTAGATGCCGTCCCCGTCATCACCGCCCTGAGAAGCATCACTGGTCAATGTACCGCTGATGTCACCCGTCTCTGCATCGATGCTCAAACCCGCTGGCAGGTTGGCGGCCGCGAACGTCAGTACGGCATCGTTATCAACGTCGGCAAAGGCATCTGACACACTGAACGGCGTGATCGCATCACCGTCGTCATATGCCTGATCAACCGGTTGCGCGTCAGCCACCAGAACCGGCGCATCATTGCTACCGGTGATGGTCAGCGTGATGTCCTGACTGTCGGAGCCGCCCTGGCCATCCGCCACCTCGACGGTATAGGTCAGCGTCAGCACCTCACCCAGCGCCAGGTGATCGAAGGCAGTCGGTAACGCACTGCTATCGAAGTCCCAATTCAGGGTGCCCTGAGTGTCGGTGCCATTGATGACGGCCCCGTCATCCACTGACAGCATCGCGAGCAGATCAGCCTCTGACAGGCCATTGATATCACCAGTGGTTGCTACCGCCGTGATGCTCGGCGTCACGCTATCGGTGGTATCGACATCTGCCACACTCAGCGTGCCGCTGGCACTGAGACCAGCATCGCTTTCGATCAGCGATGCACCAGCGCTATCCCCTGCCTCCAGCGTGATGACCGGCGCATCATTGGTGCCGTTGATGGTGATGGTCAGTTCAGCGGTGTCCGTGCCACCCTGACCATCAGATATTTCATAGCTGATGGTATCGGTGAGAGTTTCACCGACCGCCAATGCCTGTACAGCATCGTTGGTGTTATCGAGGGTATAGAGATATTCACCCGTACCATCGAGAGTGATGCTGCCGAAGGTGCCATCAGCAGAGGTGGCGCCGTCGACGATTGCCTGGCCGGCACCGACACCGCTGACACTCAGTTCATCGGCATCATTTCCGCCGTCGCTATCGACACTTGCATCCGGTGCGGCATCTGTCAGGACATTGCCACCCGTCGTGCTGACGGCAGTGGTCTCGAGACCCTCATCAAGCGCATTCGTATTGTCCTGCGCGATCGGATCAACGTTGGCGACATTCCATATGAAGGTGGTCGTCACACTGGCATTCTGATCATCTGTCACGGTGATGACGACGTCGTGTGCACCCTCCGTGCCACCTTGAGAGGCATCACTGGTGAGTGTACCGCTGATCACGCCGGTATCTGGGTCAATGCTCAATCCATCCGGCAGATTGGCCGCACTGTAGGTCAGCGACGCATCAGCGTCGACGTCAGTGAAGGCACCCGATACATCCAGCGGTGTCACGGCTTCGCCATCAGCGTCACTCTGCTCAACCGGTTGTGCACCATCGACCAGCACCGGCGCATCGTTGCTGCCATTGATGGTGATGGTCAGCAGTGCCGTCGCAACGCCACCCTGGCCATCGGAGATTTCATAGGTGAAAGTCTCGACCAGAGTATCGCCAACATCCAATGCCTGGACGGCTGCGCTGCTGTTATCCAGGGTATAGACGTAAGCGCCATTGGAGGCGATGGCAAGACTGCCATAGTCACCATCGACGTCTTCGCCAGCGGCCGCGTCGGTCGCGACATTCGCCCCGAAGCCCACGCCATTGATGAGCAGGGTGTCGTTATCATCACCGCCATCGCTATCCACGCCAGCATCAGTGATCACGTTGCCTTCAGTGGTGCTGATGCTGTCAATGGCGGTACCTTCCTCAAGGGAATCCGCGTTGTCCTGAGCGATGGGGTCCACGTTTGCCACGGTCCACGTGAAGTCAGTGGTGACAATGGCGCCCTGATCATCGGTCGCCGTCAGCGTGACGGTATGAACACCCTCTGTGCCACCTTGAGAAGCATCGCTGCTCAGGGTGCCGCTGATCACGCCGGTACTCGCGTTGAGGCTCAGACCATCGGGTAGTTCGGTGGCGGTATAGGCCAATACTGCACCGTCATCAACATCTGCAAACAGATCGACGACATCGAAGGCAGTGATCGCCTGGCCATCGACGCCGGTCAGATTCATCTGGGTATCGACAACGACCGGCGCGTCATTGGTGCCTGTCACCGTGATGGTCAGCGTGCTGCTGGATTCGGCGCCATTGTCATCCTGTACCGTATAGGCAACGACCGTCGTTGCTGTTTCGCCTACGGCGAGATTGTCGAAGTCCGCGCCCGGTACGAACGTATAGCCACCGTCAGCGTCGATGGTGATCGCTCCGCCGCCGGTCATGGCGACGGAGGTCCCCACTCCGCCAGCCGCACCAGCCACCTGACTGACAGCACTGGTCGACCCCGTATCGATATCGGTGTCATTGGCCAATACGCCATCAACAGCGGCTACCGTCAGACCCACGTTCTCGGTGGTGGCTCCACTGTCCACGACGGCCACCGGCGCATCATTGACGCCAGTGATGGTGATGTCGACCGTCGTGGTCGTCACGCCATCGGCATTGGTGACCGTGATGCTGTCCGTCAGCGTCGCGCCCTGATTCAGCTGCTGAATTGCATCCTGTGCGTTATCGGCGCTATAGGTCCAGTTGCCATCGGCATCGACGACAAGCTCACCATAGGTGCCGGCAAGCGTCTCAGCGGTAAACTTGTCTTCTCCTGCATCGCCGCCAGTCCCTGCAACCAGCGTACCTGTCGCGATGAGATTTCCGTCAGCATCGACCGCAGTATCTTCGGTGACATTGCCGCTATCCGCGGTCAATGTCGGAATGTCATCCACGCCATTGATGGTCACGCTGACGGTCGCCGTCGACAGACCGCCCTCACCATCACTGACTTGATAGGTAATGGTGGAAACGGCGCTTTCACCTGCTTTCAAGTCTTCAAAATCACCGGCAGGATCAAAGCTCCAGCTACCATCTTCATTCAGGACGAAGGAGCCGCCCTCGCTGCCGGTGACCGGCTGACCGACACTGCCCGCATTGCCATTGACCTGCCTGACAGACAACGAGGACGCATCGTCCACATCCGTGTCGTTGCTCAGCACATTCGTGGTATCGGCAACAGTGAGAGCCGTGTCTTCATTGGTGGCAGTGGCATCAGCAACCGCCACCGGCGCATCATTGGTGCCATTGATCGTGAGGGTCAGAAGCGCTGTCGCCAGACCACCCTGTCCATCAGAGATCTGATAGGTGAATGTCTCGACGAGGCTATCGCCGACATCGAGTGCCTGAACCGCGCTGTTGGCGTTATCAAGGGTGTAGGTGTAGCTACCGTCAGCAGCGATGACAACGGCGCCATAACTTCCGTCAACGGCTACCCCTGCAGCTGTGTCAGTCGCCACATTCTCGCCAACGCCGACACCACTGACGACGATGACATCATCATCATTGCCACCGTCACTATCGGTGCCTGCGTCAGAAATGACGTTACCGTTGGCCGTGCTGACGGAATCGGTCGCGAGTCCTTCAGCAACGTCGTCGCTATTGTCCTGCGCGACGGGATCCACGTTGGCAACGGTCCACGTGAAAGTCGTGGTGACAGACGCATCGTTTTCATCCGTCGCCGTCAGTGTGACGGTGTGAACGCCATCAATACCGCCCTGAGAGGCATCACTGGTCAGCGTACCGCTGATGATGCCCGTGCTCGGATCGATGCTCAGACCCTCCGGCAGATCCGCAGCAGCGTAGCTCAGCTCAGCTCCATCATCCGTATCAGCGAACAGATCAACCACGTCGAACGGTGTGATTGCCTGACCATCAACACCCGTCTGGTCCTGCTGGACCTCAACGACCGTCGGCGCATCGTTTGTCCCTGTGACGGTGATCGTCAGCGTACTGCTCGACTCGGCCCCGTTATCGTCCTGAACGGTGTAGGCAACCGTGGTGGTCGCTGTCTCATCTACGGCGAGATAGTCAAAATCGGTACCCGGCGAGAAGGTATAACTGCCATCGGCAGCAATGGTGATCGACCCGCCCCCCGTCATCGCGACAGAGGCATCAACACCCGTACCCGCGCCAGCCACCTGGCTGACGGTCTTGGTGGAGCCCTGATCGATATCGGTATCGTTGGACAGCACGCCATCGACAGCCGCAACGACGAGGTCGGTGTTTTCTGCGGTAGTGCCCGTATCCGCGACAGCCACTGGCGCGTCATTGACGCCAGTGATGGTGATATCGACCGTCGTTGTCGTCACGCCATCGGCATTGGTGACCGTAATGCTATCCGTCAGCGTCGCGCCCTGATTGAGCTGCTGAATCGCGTCTTGCGTGTTATCGGCGCTGTAGGTCCAGTTGCCATCGGCATCGACGACAAGTTCGCCATAAGTGCCAGTGAGGGTCTCGGCAGTGAACTTGTCTTCCCCAGCGTCACCGTCTGTACCTGCATCAAGGGTACCGCTGGTCGTCAGGTCGCCGTCTGTCACGTTGGTATCTTCCGTGACAGCACCCGTGTCAGCGATCAGCGTCGGGATATCATTGGTGCCCGTGACGGTGATCGTCAGCGTACTGCTCGACTCGGCCCCGTTATCGTCCTGAACAGTGTAGGCAATCGTGGTTGTGGCACTTTCGCCAGCGGCAAGATAATCGAAATCAGCACCCGGAACGAAGGTATAGCTTCCATCGGCAGCGATGGTGATCGACCCGCCACCCGTCATCGCGACAGAGGCATCAACACCCGTCCCCGCGCCAGCCACCTGGCTGACGGTCTTGGTGGAGCCCTGATCGATATCGGTATCGTTGGACAGCACGCCATCGACAGCCGCAACGACGAGGTCGGAGTTTTCTGAGGTGGTACCGATATCCGCAACGGCCACCGGCGCATCATTGACGCCAGTGATGGTGATATCGACCGTCGTGGTCGTCACACCATCGGCATTGGTGACCGTAAGGCTATCGGTCAGGGTCGCGCCCTGATTGAGCTGCTGAATCGCGTCTTGCGCGTTATCGGCGCTGTAGGTCCAGTTGCCATCGGCATCGACGGTCAGTTCACCGTAGATACCGGCGAGAGTCTCTGCCGTGAACTTGTCTTCACCTGTATCGCCATCCGTGCCCGCCGCCAAGGTACCGCTGGTCGTCAGGTCGCCGTCTGTCACGTTGGTATCTTCCGTGACAGCACCCGTGTCAGCGATCAGTGTCGGAATATCATCGACACCATTGACGGTCACGCTGACGGTCGCCGTCGACACACCGCCTTCACCATCACTGACCTGATACGTCACGGTGGTCACTGCGCTTTCACCTGCTTTCAGCCCTTCGAAATCTCCGTCAGGGGTGAAGCTCCAGCTACCATCCTGATTCAGGGTGAAGGAGCCACCCGTGCTGCCAGCCACTAGCTGACCCACGTTACCGTCACTGCCATTGACCTGACTGACGACGAAGTCTTCCTCCGGCGTATCCAGATCGGTGTCATTGCTCAGCACACCGTTTTCAGCCTCAACCGCCAACGCAGTGTCTTCATCAGTGATGCCAGCATCATTGACAGCTACCGGATCATCATTGGTATCCACAACCTTCAGATAGCCCGTCAGGATATTGCTATCGAGTGAAGCGTCACCGCCTGATTCATCTTCAGACAAGCCATCATTGTTGCCGTCATTGACCACCACGGTGTAGGCGCGAGTGGTAGTGTCCGGATCATCACTGACGTTCTGATAGGTCAGGGAGTTGACCAATGCTGCCACCTGAGCTGCCGTGGCACCGGAGGCCAGCGCCACGGTCAAGGTGCCATCATCAAGATCGGCGTTTGCAAAGCCATCAAGCGCTTCATCCACCGAGAAGATATCGAAGTTCGTCGCAGTATCGATAGTGATGGTAATGGTGCCGCCGCCGAAGTTGTCACCGACCAGAGCAGTATCGATATCACTTAGAGAGGCCTCTGATACCAAGGCAACTTCCGCACTGCCAGTTCCCGGGCCGCTATTTTCAACGACTGAAATAGCGAAGGCTTCAGGCGCGGTGCTACCCGTCAGCACCGGCGCATCATTGATCGGATTCACTGTCGTGTTCAGCGTTGCAGCACTTGCGGCATCAGACCAGATACCGGCCTGGTCAAAAGTAGAAGCATCCACACGGGATTCAGATGTCACTGCACCGCTGCTATCGTCGGCCACCACATAGTCGAGCCCCGTCGGCGCGCCATGATAATTCTCTGCCGGTACAAAGCGCAGCGAGTCAGTCGTCGTCAGAACGAGTGCGTTGCTGTCGCTGACATCGTCCGGCACATCGATCCAGGTGGCACCAGCATCCGTGGAGTACTGCCAAGTGCCTTCAGTATCGATTGATGGGCTGGAGATGATGGCAACACCCGCGAAGCTATCTGCCTCACTGCCACCAGACACCGCCTCATCAGTTTGATCGTCTGCACTGGCATCATCGAAGTTACCGCCCATCAGGTTGGCAACGGTGTCGCCTTCAGAATCGGTAACGTCTTCGTCAATGGCCGCCAGGGTCACGCTATCGTCTGGTATGGCCGGGGCATCGTTCGTCTCAATAACACTGGTGCCAATGGCAATCAGAGCATCCGACCAGACGCTAGCCTGATCACCCAGATTGCCGTTGGGTTCATCGGCAAGGTCGAACAAATCGCTAGCGGAATCGCTGGTATTGATACCCAAATCGCTGCCATCGCCGAGGCGTACGGCCAAGGCACCTGGCACTCCATTGAAGTCATCAGCCAGTACGAAACGGATATCAGCGTCTGCCGAAACCACCAATGCACTGCTATCGGATAGACCTGCAGGAATATCGATCCAATCAGATCCGATCAATACCTGCCATGTACCTGATTACTGGTAGAGCTATTACCAGTAATTGCGACATAGGTCAGCGGGGTTTCTTCGCTGGCAGCAGTGAGGCCATTTTCCTGGGTTTGATCATCAGTCGTATCACTGTACTGATCATTCAGAAGGGTGAGGAGATCGGTGCCGCTGATATTAGCGTCGGCGGTATCTTCATTGATCGCCACCACGGACTCGTCAGCACCATCGGATACAGGACGGTCGTTGACTGACGTGACCGTCAGCGTGATATTCCTGCTAACTTCCTGCTCGCCACTTTCATTAGTGCCTGCAATCAAGCCGGTATTACCGCCATCATTGAAGGTAATACCGAGTATATCTTCACCGTAGTAATCACCATCAGCGGTATACGTCTCGGCATTCAGCGCAGCTTGCAGCTGGGCTTCGGTGCCAGTGAGGGTGACGTTGCTGGTGCCATCATTGAAAGTACCGTGCTGAACGGTCAGCGTCAGTGTCAGGTTATCCGCACCAAAATCATCGGGATCATTCAGCACAACCCCCAAAGCAGATAGATTGAGGCTGGAATCTTCATTCAGCACACCGGCTTCTGGTGTGGCACTGGTGATCGTCGGGGCATCATTCTCACCCGAGACATTGATCGTGATCGAAGCAGAAGCTGATTCTTCCTGCGCATTTTCCTGAGTCGGATCACCATTACCTTCATCATTGAAGGTAATGTTCAGCTTGGCTGATTTATCGTCGTTAATATCTGCAGCGGTAAATTCAAGCGTCGCCAAGGCAGCATTGAGGTCCGCCAGCGTTCCGGTCAATTCCAGAACGCCAGTTTCTTGACCACTGACGGTAAGCCCTATACCCGCAACAAGATCAAGCGTGCCATCGGCAAATGCTTCACCTTGTTCAACCGTTACCATCACGGTCTGGACATCGTTATAAACGTCCTGACCAAAATCATTGTCATCCGCGACAGAAATACCGGAGATGGTCAGTGGCTGACCATCATCCATCACCAGCGTTTCCGTGGGTACGGTCAAGAGCGGTACATCATTGACCGCAGTGATCGTGATGTCGGTAGTCGCCGTTGTAGTGATCGCGGTGCCATCACCATGCAGGTCGGTATCCGTCGCGGTAACGGTCAACTCCACCGTGCCATTGTCATTCTCATCTGGCTGATACTGGATATTTTTCAGCGCAGCTTTGATATCAGTCACCGTGCCGATCACAGTGATAGTGCCAGACTGGTTGCCGCTGACAACAGCATCTCCCGCAGCAGTGATCTGCAGATTTCCCGCCGGCACACTGAGTACCACGGTGACATCTTCATCAAAACTATCAGCGTCAGTCACGGTGATGGTACCGATATCCTGATAGCCACCATCTTCCGTAACCACCAGCTCGGTAGTGTCCGGCAGAGTCACGACAGGGGCATCATTCTCTGTAGAGGCCCAAAGCTCTACGTTCGCAGTTACCGTATTGAAATCCTCGCCTATAGCCGCCCCACCTTCGTTGGCAGAGCCGCCATTCAGGCTGCCATCGCCAAGACGGTCATCCACGACGGCTTCCAACGTCCAACGCTGATCAGGGTCCTCCTCACCAGAAATCGGGTCCAACACCATCTGCACGCTCAAGGTGTCCAAAGAGGCTTGAACGGCCTCCAAGGTACCTTCAATCACCAGAGTATTGGCATCAGTGATAACAGTGGAATCTGCACCACTGGGCAGTGCTGTCAGAACAGCGGTAGTAAACGGAACGATGGCACCGTCTTCATCCTTGAGCGAGAGTGATACCTTGATGCTATCAGTCTCAGCCGCATCGACACCCAGACCTGACTCGGCGTCCAGGATATCGACGTCACCAATAACAAAGGCGCCACCAAGATCCAGTGCAGAAAGTGCAGTAGAGGCCGGGATCAGCTTGTCTTCTGGCTGAGTCCCCGTGATTTCAGGAGAGTCATCCAACGGCGTGATGACAATATCAAAGGTGGCTTCATCAGTCGTCAGTGGCCCATCACTGACGGTAAAGGTGAAATCGTCAGAGCGTGTCTCACCGCCATCATGCTCGTATGAGAGCAAACCGCTATCGATATCAGCTTGAGTGAAGGAGCTGCCGACGCGCAGCGTCTTGCCACTGACGAGCAGCGTGCCATTTTCGGGGAGGCTTTCGACAACGTAGGTCGACTGACGTGTCGTGTTATCACTATCAACTGCCTGCAAGAGGCTATTGGTAATGACCGCAATCTCACCTTCGCCAAGTGCGAGCGGATTATTGGCTGATGTTGTCGTGACCCCCGCGGCATTCGTCACCGTCTGATCGGCAGCATCAGCGGTCAAAGGAATCATCGGAGCGTCATTGAAGGGAGTGACGGCTATCGTCACGGTGCCGGTATTGGAGACGTTACTGGTCTCCAGGCCGTTGTCGGTTGGCGTGCTGGTGTCAGTGTCGAAAGGATCAGACGGCGCTGCAAGATCATCGCGGACGATGAAGGTGAAACTATCGTTCAGCTCATCAGTGCTTTCTCCGCCGTCATGCACGTAACGCAGGCCACTGGTTTCGCCATCAGCGTCAGCGCTCAGAATGTCCTGGGAGTACCAGACATCTTCTGAGGCTGCCATCCACTCACTGCCATCCCAGACTTGAAGCGTGCCGCCGCTCAGATCATCCAGACTGATCTGGAACCACAGATCATCCGTTGCGCCTTCATCTCCGAGGCCCTCTTCACTGCCATCCGCATCGGTCATCACCAGATCAGTGATGCGCACGATACCGGTGCCATCCACCGTTTTCTCAATCACGCTGACACTGGAGTCGCTAGCCACAGGCGCATCATTGACCGGGGTCGCGTCGATGGAGAAGGTATCAATTGCAGTGAAATCACCGCCATTGGTCACGGTATAAGTGAATTCTGACTCATGATCCTCACTGCCGTCCTGCAGGAAGGTCACCAGTCCCGCGTCGATATCAGCCTGGGTGAAACTGCCATAGGCACTAAGCGCAGTACCATCCACATACAGGGTGCCGTTGGTCGGCAATACAGACACGGTGTAGACAATCTGGCTGGTCGGGTAGGTGTAAGCCCCTGCCGTCACCGTATATTGCAGCTCTGATGTGGAAATCACGGTAGCTGTGGTGGTGGAAGTCGCTTCCTCAACAACCAGCCCAGCATTGATCGAAATCGAATCGATTGGATCTTGCGGGTCCAAGCCCTGTCCACCGACGCCATCATCCACCGTAAAGGTCAGCGTGCCAGTGGTGGGGGAGTTTGCGCCCCCCATGTCCCTGCATCGCCAGCAGTCTCGAAGGCCTTGAATTCGGAGTCGACCAGGCCGAAAGTGAATCCTGTATCGGTAGTGGTACCTTCCGGCGCAGACTCGGTTTGCACGTAGCGGACGAAACCGCTATCGACCTGAGCCTGAGTAAAGCTGGTACCGACGATCAACTCTACCCATTCCGGCGATTCCTCAGTGCCGACGTTGAGCTGAATCTCGCCATAGGTAGGGATAGATTGGACCGAGTAGGCAAGCTGATCCGTCGTGCTGTCCGGATCTACTGCTCCCAATGCTGCCGTGGTGATGACGACTGAGCTATCAGCATTGGTCGTGGCATCCAATGCTTCGGTAGTCGGCGTCAGCGTCGGGTCGTCATTGTTCTCCAGAATACCGATAGTGATCGTGCGCTCACTGGAGAGCGCGTTGCCCTCACCTTCACCGCCGCCGACATCGGTAACCTTGATGGTGAAGCTAGGCCGGTCATCGAAATCAGGCTCATCGCCATCATGGGCAAAGGATAAGTACTGAAGCTGGTCTGCCGTAAAGCTCGCCAGATCATCCGATATGCTGGAAATAACTTCATCGGCGTCGGCGATGCCGTCTTCATTCAGATCCAGATACAAAGTGCCACGGTCAGCGAGGTTACCGAGGTTCGTGATTTCGACCGTCGCATTGGCGGCCGCATCAGCATGTCCCGACTCTTCATCGGTGTATGTCAGCCCCAGTGACGTGCTCTGACCTTCGAACTGCTGCGAATCACCCGTCACCGCAGGCGCCGCATTATCCGGGATCAGCTCGACATTGAGCATGGCGAAGGCCTCACCACCAGCTCCATCAACGACTGTGACCGAAAAGCTGTCGGTATCCCCTACGGCAATATCACTGCCATCATGGGTATAGACGAGCTTGCTGAGCTGACTTGCATCAAAGGTAGAACCCACAGCGACAGGAGAGCCATTGAAGGTCAACTTACCCGTGGTCGGCAGGCTATCGATCGCGAGGATCAACTGATCCTCGCCCTGCTCACCACTGGTGATATCCGGATCACTCAGGCCCAGCGCCTCGATAGAAAAAGTAAAGGTGCCCGCCTCTGTGGCAGAAGGATAGTTTTCACCACTGTCAGTAAAAACCGGATCATCATTGACTGGAGTAAGCGTCGCCACGAAATCCAGCGAGCTCCTTGATTCGCCGCCCTCGGTGAGATTCAGATTCAGGGTAATGTCATCGGTGTAGTTCTCACCCGGAATCACGGTGACTCCCGCCAACTGATCAGTAATCTCCTGCGCCGTACCGGTAAATGCTGTGCTGCTGCCACCACTGCTGAGCACCGCACCGGCGTCTACTGCCGCCGCATCCAGGCTCAAATTCAGCGTGTACTGATCCGTCCCCTCTGCGCCCCCTTCATCCGTCACGCTCAAGCTGGAGAGTGAATACGGAGTATCCTCGGTGCCTGACAAGGTTGCTTGCATGTTGTCGCTGCTGACGTCGGCACTTTCGACAACGGTCACAGCAGCAGCAGCATCCAACAGCAGACGGGGCTCAAGAGCCTGAAGATCGAGTTCGCGCATCAGTGGGCACCAGTGTAATTATTTGGAGACATTTGTTAACAAAAATATACATTACGCGCTAGAATTCAGCAAACTCTATAAAAAATTAATACTTAGATATCTAACGCTTGAGAATGCCCAACAGACCACACAATATACAAAATTTAACAAAATGCACTAAGCCGTTGTTATAAAAGATTTTTTAACAGGCACAAAAAAAAGGCCGACTGCGAGGCAGTCGGCCTTTTAGATACGCCAAAAAACTCTATCGATACATAAGGTTACAGTAACTGGAGTAAGGCTACTTGAGCTTGGCAACCCAGAGTGCAGCAGCGTCCATCAGTTTCTTGTGGGCATGCTCAAACGCTGCCTCACTCTTCCGATAGGGATCAGGAATCTCTTCACCCTTTCCAGCGGCCAGCCAACGCCCAAACAGCATGGTCTTACCGCTGACTTGGGGGGCCATCTGATTGATGGCACGACGATGCCCATCGCTCATGACCAGCACAAGATCTGCTGCAGTCAACATCTCTATCGATACCTGACGGGCGCGATGGTGCTCAACCTCCAATTCCGAGGCCGTGGCCATTCTTGCAGCGGTTGGCTCTACCGGATGATCAACCAGAGCCCCCACGCCTGCAGAGTGTACGGTCTTACCCGGCAATGCCTTACGTAATAGCGCCTCCCCTACTGGGCTGCGACAGATATTGCCGGTACATATCACCAGAATGTTGTTGAACACGCCGTATTCCTCTCCTTGCGAACCTTGCTGACTCTGAACGTGAGATCTGCCTCGAGTTCATTGCCGTCCAAAAGCTAGCATTGTCGCATGCTCTGCCAGTTAGAGCAGACTCTGTGCAATGCACTTTATCGCACAGTAATTGTTCAAGAGCAGTCGCTGTTCTCTTACGGCAACACTGCGATGACGCAACCAATTCAATGAATACCCTTGAAGACCACTTACCGCACCACAAGTGTTAGGGGACACGATGGATCGTGCCAACACCGGCGATCTCATGCTGACAGAGCAACCCTTACGGGAGGCAAGATGAGCAACAAGACACTGACCGCTACAAATCCGGCCAATGACAATGTCCTCAATGAATATGCCACGTTAAGCAAGGATGATCTGGCCCGCAAGCTAGACCAGACCCGCGAGTCTTACCCAGCTTACAGCCAACTACCGCTAGAAGAGCGTGCCCGTCGACTGAATGTGCTTGCTGATCTCATCGATGAGCACAAAGAGGAGATGGCTACCCTGATCGCCCGTGAAATGGGCAAGCCCTATCAACAGGGTCTCAGCGAAACCCAGATTTCTTCCAGCATCACCCGTTTTTACGCCGATAACCTCGACGAGCTGATGGACCCGGAACCCCGTGATGTCGAGGGTGCCGAAAGCGCCATGATCATCAAGGATCCAATGGGTGCAGTCCTGGGCGTGATGCCTTGGAACTATCCGCTGTACCAGGTCGTCCGCTTTGCAGCGCCCAACCTGGCGGGTGGTAATGTCTGCCTGCTCAAGCACGCTTCCAATGTGCCTGGCTGCGCCGAACTTATCACTCAGCTCTTCCATAAGGCAGGCTTCGAGGAAGGTGTGTTCACTTGGCTACCCATCGGCGCTGAGATGGTGGAAAGCATCATCAACGACCCGATTGTCTGCGGTGTGACATTGACGGGGAGCGAAGAAGCCGGGCGTAAGGTTGCCCAGCAGGCTGGCGCAGCGCTCAAGCCGAGTGTGCTGGAGCTCGGCGGGATAGACCCCCTGATTGTGCTGGATGACGCCGAGATCGAGCGGGCCGTCGATCTCGCCATTGCTGGTCGCTTTGATAATACCGGCCAGAGCTGCGCAGCCTCCAAGCGCTTGATCGTCGATAAATCACTGGCCAAGGACTTCACAGCGCGCCTGATCGAGAAAGTGAAGCAGATGCGCATGGACGACCCGCTGGTCGAAGGCATCGATATCGGGCCGATGTCGCGCAAAGACCTGCGCGATGATCTACACGATCAAGTCCAGCGCGCCATCAAGGCCGGCGCCAAACTCGAATGCGGTGGTGAAATTCCTGACCGCGCCGGTGCTTGGTATCCGCCGACGGTGCTGAGCAACGTCACGCAGGCAACCCAGCCTTCAATGAAGAGCTATTCGGCCCGGTGGCGTCTGTCGTGATTGCCGAGAATGAAGACCATGCCATCCAGCTGGCGAACGACTGCCCTTATGGCCTCGGCAGCACAGTGGTATCAAAGGATCTCGAGCGCGGTGAGCGCGTCGCTCGCCAGCTCGAAGCGGGCATGAGCTTCGTGAATCGCCCGACAACACCCTTCGCTCAACTGCCGTTTGGTGGCGTTAAAGGCAGCGGCTATGGCCGCGAGCAGAGCGAATATGGCTTCGGTGCCTTCATGAATATTCGCACCGTCTATGTCGCCAAGCACTAAGACACAGACATGAGTCTTGAGGCTTTAGTCCTCCACTGGTAATGACTTGTCGCAAGAACATTGCCTAGCAAAACGCCCCGCTATGTAGCGGGGCGTTTTGTTTGTTGCCTGGCATTATCTCCTACATAGTCACACAGCCCTGCTCACAAGCCTCTCCCCCCAACATCAGTAGTCGCATTAATGACGGTCAGCCTCATCAACGTGATGCAGGACTTGAAGTCAGTGCATCCATGGAGAGTCC
>NZ_JEMF01000005.1 GCF_000591415.1 Cobetia crustatorum
CCTGCCACTCGCACTAGGCAATGCCCGCAGCTACGGCATGGATGAGTCGCTGGCGAGCTTCGCCCTGCCCTTTGGTACCGCGCTCAAGCGTGACGGCGCCGCCGTACTGCAGGGCTTCAATGCGTTATTCGTGGCTCAGCTCTTTGGCATCGATGTCACCACCTCGTTGGTGATCACCGTCTTCACTACCGGACTATTGGTCAGTTTCTCCACCGCAGGGGTGCCAGGTGCCGGACTCGTCGCAATGACGACTGTGTTGGGCGCAGCCGGCTTGCCGCTGGAAGGCGTCGCTGTCGTTGCCGGTGTGGACCGCTTCACCGATGGATTACGCACGGCGCTCAACGTGATGGGCAACTGCGCCAATGCCGCGCTACTGGAACGCTTTGATTCACGCGCCCGCAAGCAGACAAGCCCTGAGTAAGCCTTGTAATTCAGCTGTGCAGCCAAACAAGAACGCCCGTCAGAAAAGACTCTGGCGGGCGTTCTTGTGTTCGTGTTTTCGACCTTACTCGCCGGTAGCGACAGGTCGCTTGGGGTCACTGATCCAGTCACTCCATGACCCTGCGTAAAGCCGCGGCAGGGGTAGGCCGGCAATCGCAAAGGCGAGGATGTTCTGACAGGCACTGATGCCAGAACCGCAGTAGGCAACGACGTCACTCTCATCGGGCAGCGTCTTGCGCAGCTCACGTACCAGGCTCATACGATCCTTGAAGCGGCCGTTGGCCTCGAGGTTGCTGGTGGTCGGACGGCACAGTGCCCCGGGAATATGACCCGCCACCCGATCAACCGGCTCTTGCTCGCCACGAAAACGCGCTTCACCGCGGGCATCCAGCAGCACCGCCTGACCGGCCGCCACCTCTTCGGCAGTGACCAGCAGGCTGTCATCAAAGTTCGGCTGCCAGTCACTGGTATCAAGTGACACCGGCGCTGACGGTGCAGGCTTGAGTTCACCACCCACAGCCTGCCAAGCCTGAATTCCACCGTCGAGCACACGCACATCCGGATGACCGGCCCAGGCCAGCATCCACCACAGCCGCGCAGCAGCCATCTGACCACCCATGTCGTCATAGACCACCACCTGATGCTCAGGCGTGATACCCAGGCGACGGAACAGTCCAGCGACAACGTCGTGGGATGGCAACGGGTGTCGACCTCCGACACCATCTTCACGCACAGAGGCCGAGAGATCGCGGTCCATATCGACATGCACGGCACCAGGCAGATGCCCTTGACGCCACATCCGCTCACCAGCGTCACCATCATCGAGACGCGCACGGCAATCCAGTACCACGGGAGACGTCAGACCGGCCATCGCCAACTGGGTCACCAGCTGCCCCGCATCAAGCAACGGTGCCTGACGCTGGCCTGGCGTCAGTAGCGAAGTGGCAGACGAGGCCGCCGCGAGGGCAGCAGGATCAGGATAATGCGCCATGAGAACTCCTTGTCTGACGTGATGATGATATGACGAATGAAAAGTGCCGGTTTTCCATCAAAGTATCGATAAATACCGGCCGTCATTGACCGTTACAGCAGTTTCAGCGGTGCACGCGTGGCGATCAGACGGCGCTTGTTGCCATCGGCAAAGCGCACTTCAATCAATGGGTTGGTTTCATTGCCGGAGACTTCCTCGATGACGCCTTCACCGAAGGCATCATGATGGAGGCGCTGACCAATCTCCCAACCACCCACCCGGCGCAGTACCACAGGCTCGGCACGTGAAGAGGCCTTGCGCGAATGTGTCCCTCCTGAGCGTGGCGCACTTGCCTGAGTCTTCCGCGTTGATGTAGCTGATGCCTTGGCCGCAGGTGTCGCCTCAAGCGTGGGCGGAGTAATCTCGTGGCGCGCCAGCGGCAAACGCGCCAGATAGGCTTGCCCCAGCCCCGGCGATGCAACACGCAGTGCTGGTTCAGCGACTTGCGCAGATGCCGCTGTATCATCCTGCGTGTTCGCAGCGGTCTTTGCGCGCTGGCCAGCACTGTGAACCCAGTCACCCAATCGCGTGCAGTCATCCACACAGAGCTCGGCCAGGAAGCGGCTGGGCGGATGCGTACCGCCATCGCGCCATAGATGTAGTTGTTCACGCGCACGCGTCACGCCGACATAGCACAGCCGTCGCTCTTCCTCGAGGCGCTCACTACTCAGCGGGTTGTCGCGCGAATAGGCCGGAAAGTCTTCTTCGTTCATGCCCCATAGGCCAACAAAGGGCCATTCAAGCCCTTTGGCGCCATGCACCGTAGTAATCAACACACCATCGTCAGCATCCTCGACGGGATTTCTGAGTAGCATGATGAAGGCTTCTGGATCATTGGCCAATTCACCTGCCTGCTCGATCAGCACATCCAGCAGCCGTACATCTTCTTCACCTTTGTCGCGTCGCGCCGCGGCACGACGCAGAATCTTGTCGGCCTCCAGTTCATCGACCACGTGACGCAACAA
Organism: Cobetia crustatorum; assembly: GCF_000591415.1. GTDB lineage: Bacteria > Pseudomonadota > Gammaproteobacteria > Pseudomonadales > Halomonadaceae > Cobetia > Cobetia crustatorum. The sequence goes on from NZ_JEMF01000005.1 coordinate 2,437, forward strand.
GCGCGCCGGTGCCCAGTCGCGCAGACTCGGCAAGTCGCACAGCAACTGCCAGCGCTTCCTGAGCGTTCGACGCTGCAGCGGCTTGAGGCCTTCGAGTATCGGGTCTTCCTTGCTCGGCCAATGCCGACTTTCCGCCAGCTGCTGACACAGGCGCTCAAGACGTTCGCGCGCGACAAAGGCGGTGGGCTGGGTAAACAGCAACGTCAGGTGCACGGGATCTGTCAGTAGTGAGGCATCACGTGACAATTCAAGATAGCCTGCCAACGCCTGCACCAGTGGCAAGCGAAATACGAAGCGATCACTGCGCCCGAGACGAAAGGGAATTCCCGCCTTGAGCAACTGCAGCTGTACCGGTACCGACAATGCCCAACTGCGAACAAGCACGGCGGCTTCAGCGCCACTGCGCCCCGACATCCGCCAGGCTGTCAGCGCAGCAACCAGACTAGCAGCACCCTGCCCCTCGGCCAGACGCGTACCCGGCGTACCGGGCGCGGCAAGGCATAGCTGATCGGGGCGGCGCGCATTGGCAGCGATAGCATGATTGGCCGCCAGCGCTAGGCGATGGCCGTGACGGAAGGTATAGCTGAGCGGAAAGTCCATCGGTTCAGGAAAGCTCTCGGCAAAGCGCGTCAACATGTAATCAGGCCGTGCGCCCCTCCACTCATAGATGCACTGATTGGCATCTCCCACCGCCATGACTTCTGCAATGGCAGAGGCGTCTGACGGTGCACCCGCAGCGACGTCCTCAGCCGAAGGCGCGCCTGCCAACAATGACAACATGCGCTGCTGTGCTTCGTTGATGTCCTGATACTCATCAATGATGACGTGCTGGAGATGCCCTTGGATCCGCGCACGTGTCTCGGGCTCTCGCTCCAGCTGACGCAGCGGCCGATACAGAAGATCGGCGTAGGTCATCTGGCGATATTGCTCGAGCAACTGCTCCAACTGCACGAAGGATTCCACGAAGTGACCAGTATGCTCCCCCAGATTCATGCGCTCGTAGAGTAGCGCCGGCTCACACATTTCTGCCTTGACCAGGTCACAGAACTGAGCAAGCGCCTCAAGACGCTCACCATCAAGTGCGGCTTCACGCTCACTGCGATCTGCATCGCCCAGCGCGCGCTGGGCCGCCTGCTTGAGCAATCGCTCCAGCGCCCAGTCCTGCTGAATCAACTCGCGCGGCTCAAGACTGCCCCAGCGTACCAACGTGGTCGTCAGGCGATGGCCGATGGAATGGAAGGTGCGAATGTCGGGCAAGCGCGTACCGGGTGGGGCTGAATGTGCCAACTTGACAACGAAATCCTCGCGCGCCGAGCGGTTGAACATCAGCACCAGAATGCGCTGCGGCGCGATGCCTTCAGCCAACAGACCAAGCACCCGCGCGACCATTGTCGTCGTCTTGCCAGAGCCGGCAACTGCCGCTACCCGCGCATGGCGACCACGATGCTCGACCACCGCACGTTGTTGGCTCGTCAGTCGTCGCGAGAGAGTAGCGAGCGCCGCCTCAAGCGGTGTCGGTTCACTCTCCGCGACAGCGGCGTCCGGCATGTCAGAGGTAGCGTCCGACTCCAACATTTCAGCAGTCGTGTCGTTGAGCGAGGAGACGTGCCGTTCAGATTCAAGAGGGGGAAGTGACTGAGACATGAGAACCTGTGTGGGAAACATCGGTAACAGCGTACAGAGGACGAGTACGATTTCAGCGATCTGGCGTCACGTCAGCCATCGGCTTCAGCAGCAGACAGGTGCCCAAGGCACTGCCAGCGTCCACCACTCATGAAGCCTAGCGCCTGACCACCCTCGTCTAGCCCACGGATATCAGCCGTTTCCAGCAGGCGATAATAGAGATTGCGATGCAGCCTCGCCGCCAGTCCGAAGCGGACCACCACTTCGGGCAGCCACTCGCCCTCTGGCGTCTCGCTGAGTTCAAGACAGGTCTCGCCTTCAAGGCGCACGATATCGCCTTGATCGGTCGTCAGCTGCCATACCGCTTGGTGATCACCTGAGACGACACTAGAAGGACTTGTCTCTGCAACGAGCGCGCAATCTACTGCCAAAAAGGGGCGGTCTTCGACCTGGATAGTCATCTTCTCTACCGGTGTGACCAAGCAATAGCTGCCATCGGCTTCACGCCGGAGCACCCGTGAGAGCAGATGCACCAGTCGCGCCCGCCCGATGGGAGCGCCCTCATGCAACCAGCGGCCATCGCGGCAGATGACAAGATCCATCTCACCACAATGCTCGGGATGCCACTGGTCGACTGGCGGCAGCGATTGGCTACCCTCGGCCTGCTTGCCCAGTTGCGTCAAGATGGCGGCTGGATTCATGGTGCACCTCCCGTTAAAGGAAGCTTTCCCCGCACAAGGAAGCTTCAGTTATTGAGCATGCCACTGCTGGTCAGTGCTTCGCGCACGCCTTCTGGTGCCTCAGGTGCGGCGGTACGGAACAGCCGATAGAAGTTGGCCGTGGTCTGCATGGCCAGCTCATCGACGGTGATACCACGCTCGGCTGCGATGCATTCCGCGACCTCGACCACATTACCCGGCACGTTGGAGGTACCACGATACGGCACTGGGGCCAGATAGGGGCTGTCAGTCTCGATCAGCAGGCGATCCAGCGGGATGGCGCGAGCCAGCTCACGGACATGCTCAGCATTGCGGAAGGTAACGATACCGGAGATGGACACCATGAAGCCGTGACCTACCGCGACACGAGCCATATCAAGGTCTTCAGTGAAGCAGTGCAGCACACCACCGACGGCCGGATCGGTATGCTTCTGAATCAGCGCCAAGGTGTCTTCTCGTGCTTCACGCGTGTGAATGATGACCGGTAGTTCAAGCTCACGCGCAGCGATCAAGTGACGCGTGAAGCGTTCGTACTGCACCTCACGGCTGACACTCTCATAATGATAATCGAGGCCCGTCTCACCGATGGCCACCGCGCCATAGCGCTCAGCACACTTCTTGATATCGTCGACCGTTGGTTCCGGATCTACCTGATGCAGCGGATGCACGCCGGCGGAGATCACCACGTCATCGTGCTCCTGCTCGATGGCGGAGAGTTCCGGCACATCATCCAGCGTCACTGCGATGGCGAGAAACTGGTGCACGTGACGGGCACGCGCCGCGTCCAGCACGCCGGACAGAGTGCCGCCGTGTTCTTCGAGCTTCAGGCGATCAAGGTGACAATGCGAATCGACAAACATCCAGAACTCTCACTTGCTGATGGGCGCAACGTGAATCGCCGCGAAAAACGGAGACGACCGGCACGGCGCTACTGCGCGGCCGGTCGACATGCATTCAGACAGGCCGAAGCCTGCTCACTTCTTACCAGCTACTTTTACCAGATACTTTCGCCATACCCTGTCGTCAGAGCTTCTCACCAAAGCTCCTCGCTAGTGACTATAGCGTGTAGGTGGCGTGACCCTTGCCCAGCATACCGGCCAGATGATTCTCGATATGGTCGCGTACCTGGCGATCTTCCTCACTGAAATGAATCCCGATGCCGGGTGTGCGACGGCCACCGACACCCTGAGGTGAGATCCAGACCACACGACCAGTGACGGGAATCCGCTCGGACTCTTCCGGCAGAGTCAGCAGCAGATAAACCTCCTGCCCCATGGTGTAGCGCTCAGTGGTCGGTACGAAGATGCCACCACGCACTAGCGTCGACATGTAGGCTGCCAGCAGGGTCTTCTGATCACGAATGGTCAGCGACAGCGCCTTCTGGCCTTGCTGTGGAGCGGTGTGCATCCTTCACCTCCGGCCGGTCACTGCCGGCGCATCCAGTCTCGATACCAAGCGCCGTGTCAACGGACCTCATGCCTCCGACGGGCACAGCGCGGATTGAATCCTTTGCTACTGCATACTGCTGAATAGTCTAGCGCGACTGGCCACACCCGCCCTGTCGGCAGCTCAGTCGCCTTACCTGGCTTCTGACGCACGCTACGCCATATCAGGAGCGTAGCAAGGCTGACCAGCGCACCAACCAGGCTTCCAGCACCAGCTGGGGATTGGGATTGCCTCCGGCGGCCAACAACCGTCGTTGCTCACGCGCGAAGTCCAGCAGCTTGAACCAGTCCTGGGTACGGCCATTTTTGACCGCCTGACGCAGTAACGGCTCCAAGCTTGGATCACGCAGATGCCCTGCATTGCCGGACAACCCCATGCGAATCAAATCCTCCAGCCATGCGATACCGTACCACAGCACCTGCGCCAACGGTTGTCGCTCCAGCCGCCATGCTTCAGCGACCGGTTCACCGCCGCGCACCAGGGCATCGAAAAGCTCTCGCAACGCCTGACGCAGCTGACGCTGCTCCGATACGCCAAGACGTACCGCCAACTGAGGTAATCCACCGGCCATGCGTAGCAAGGCTTGGGCATCATCCCCCAACTGCTCCTGAAGCCACGGCAGACTTTCATGGCTCTGCGGAATGACCAATGGCCATTGCTGACAACGCGAGCGGACCGTCGGCAGTACGCGTGATGGCATATCACTGAGCAGGATGAACAGAGTTTTGGCACCCGGTTCCTCGAGGCTCTTGAGCAGCGCATTCGCCGACGCAATGTTCATCGACTCTGCCGGCTGCAGACGGATGACGCGATAGCCGCCCTGCTGCGCGGTCTGTGAGACGAAGCGGTTGACCTCGCGAATCGGGTCGATGCGGATCATCTTGCCGACATCCTGTGGTGCGATCGCCATCAGGTCAGGGTGATGGCCCGCCGCCAGCATATGACAACCATGACATTCTCCGCAGGCAGCAGCGCCGGGCTTGCCCAGTGCCGTGCGACACAGCACGCGTGCGATCATGGCATCTGCCAACTCGTGCTTGCCAAGGCCTGCTGGCCCGCTCAGCATCACTGCATGTGGCAAGCGACCGCTATCATGCACCTGCGTGAAGTGTTGCCACAGTGAATGCTGCCACGGGAGTGGCGAGAAGCTCGAGAGAGTGACACCACCGCTGGCATCTGATGCACTCATGCCTTGTCTCCTGCGGACGTGGCAGCCTGCCAATCTGTGACACGCGTGGCGAGTGCCGCGGCAATATCAGCCTGCACTGCCATCAGTGACTGATCGGCATTGATGGTAGCAAAACGCTCAGGGTCTGCATCGCGGCGCTGATGATAGCCAATACGCACGGCCTCGAAGAACTGCTCGGCCTCCTGCTCGATACGATCGGCCCCTTCACCTGTCTCAGCACGCCGCGCGGCAAGTCGCCCACGCGCTGCCTCGACAGGCATGTCCAGCAACAGGGTAAGGTCCGGCTGCAACCCCTTCTGCACCAGTGTCTCAAGCGCGGCAATATCCGCCTGTGGAAGCCCACGACCGCCACCCTGATAAGCAAAGGTGGCGTCAGTGAAACGATCACACACTACCCAGGCACCACGCGCCAAGGCAGGACGAATGGTCGCCGCCAGATGCTGAGCACGGGCAGCAAACATCAACAACAGCTCGGCGTCATCGCATAGCGACTCAGCGGGCGCGGGGTCCAGCAGCAGCTGGCGAATGGCCTCCGCGCGCTCACTACCGCCCGGTTCACGCGTGCGCACCACCTCGATACCACATGCTTCCAGCTCGGCGACCACAAAGGCGACATTGGTGCTCTTGCCGACACCCTCACCGCCTTCCAAAGTGATGAAACGCCCCGACTGGCAGGTATCAACGGCCGTCTGACCACCGGAAGGTGTCGAGCAGGAAGGCGTCGTGCGTGAAGACAGCGGGCGTGAAGACATGGTGTTTCCTGATCCTGACAGCGGTTGAATCGTGGTGATACTGATGCACGGCATCGCTCAGTCGCGATTGAGAATATAGCGGCGTACGGCGTTGTTGTGTTCGCGCAGCGTACGCGAGAACTGATGACGCCCTTCACCCTTGGCAACAAAGTAATAGGTATCGCCCGGCCTGGGGTGCACAGCAGCTTCAAGCGCAGCGCGCCCCGGCATGGCGATCGGCGTTGGCGGCAAGCCGGTGATCACATAGGTGTTCCAGGGGGTCGGCTTGCGCAGATCCACACGCGACAACGAGCCATCATAGTCATCTCCCAAGCCATAGATGACCGTCGGGTCTGTCTGCAGACGCATGCCACGCTCAAGACGACGCTTGAAGACGCCAGCAATCTCGCCGCGCTCTTCGGGAGCACCAGTCTCACGTTCGATCAGCGAGGCCAGAATCAGTGCTTCGTAGGCACTTGAAATCGGCAGACCCTGATCACGATTCGCCCACACTTCTTCAAGCGTGATCGCCATGCGCTTGTGGGCGCGCTTGAACAACGAGATATCGCTCACGCCCTTATGATAGCGATAGGTGTCCGGGAAGAAGCGACCCTCCGGCTTTTCGTCACCCGCCCCGATCGCCGTCATCAGATCAGCAGTGCTCATTTCTTGCGTGGCGTGCTCAAGCTTGGGGGCAACATTGATAGCGGTGCGCAGTTGGGCAAAGGTCCAGCCTTCCGGCACGGTCAGGGTGTAACTGACCACCTCATCACTGGACAGCAGCGCCACCAGCTCACGGCCATTCAGGCCCGGTGTCAGGCGGAATTCACCTGCACGCAGGCCGTTGACGGCCGTCGGCTCGAGCCGTGCCCACACCTTGTACGGCCAGCTAGCCTCGATGATGCCTTCAGCTTCCAGATCACTCACGACCTTCGTGAGGCTAGCGCCACGGGGTACCTCAAAGATCTGCTCCTTTTCGATAGCTAGCGGCGACAGTAACTGCGCCTGCCAATAGCGAAAGCCCACAACGCCAGCAGCGACTGCCACCACTACCAACATCAACAGCACCTTGAACACACGCATAGTCAGTTATCCATTCTTCGTATCAGAGAAGGCGATACACAGACGACACGCGACGCTGCATGCCACTGCCGTAGAGCTTCTGTCAGTCCGCGCGCTCACCGAGCAAACACGCGACACGCTTGTTCACTATATCCAGCGCAGGAGATTTTCCCTGCTTCCATTCATTCAGGCATTCGCCTTCGCTATCCAGCAGGCGCGTGACAGGCCAGATACCTTGCACTGAGTTAAGCAACACGACCTGCTCAGCGGCGAGCAGTGCTTCAATACCCAATCGAACTTTTTCAATGGGCTGCTCAGCGCTCAACGCTGTCAATAACGTGCCCTCGACCCCTGCTCGATCAAGCCATGGCGTATACCAGCGCCCGTCACGATACCAGAGCAGGTTCATGCTGGTCGCTTCGACAAGCTCACCACGCACATTGAGCAATAGCCCCTCGCTGATGGCAGCATCTGTCCACTCGCGGCGCGCCAGGACGTTCTCCAGCCGGTTGAGATGCTTGAGACCGGCCAGTGCTGGCTGCTCAGCGACGCGTAACTCACACACGCGTGCCGTGATGCCGCGCCGTGCCTGATGATCGACGGCGAAAGGCATCGCGCGAGCGCGCAGGCGTGGCACAGGCTGATCCGGCATCTTGTAACCACGGCCACCGGAACCACCGGTCACGATCAGCTTGAGCACCTCAAGCCCCCGACCACCACATACCTCAAGACACGCTATCAGAGCGGCGTCAGAGGGTACCGCCACGCCCAATCGCATACAGCCACGTGTCAGTCGCGCCATATGCTGTGACCACAATTGTGGCACGCCATCACGGACCAGAATCGTCTCGAAAACACCTTCGCCATAAGCCAACCCACGATCATCGAGAGGCAGGTCAGCCCCCAGTGTTGTCGGGCAATTCATGTCAGTCATGGCGATAACTCCCATGAGGGCGTACAGATAATGACATGCAGATGATGGCATGCCTGCGAGAGTGTACGGATGATGACGAGAGCGGCAACAGACAACTGACCGTGCGCCATAGACAGACGCGCCCCCTAATGGGAGCGCGTCTGAGAGGAGATCACACGATAGCCGTGTGATCTCAGTCCTTGAGCTTGCCGAACACCAACGAACCGTTGGTGCCGCCGAAGCCAAAGGAATTGGACAAGGTGTACTCAATCTTCATGTCACGTGCGGTATGCGGCACGTAATCGAGATTACAGCCCTCGGCCGGGTTGTCGAGGTTGATAGTCGGTGGAGCGACCTGATCGCGCATCGCCAACAGGCAGAAAACGGCTTCTACCGCACCGGCAGCACCCAGCAGGTGGCCAATCATTGACTTGGTGGAACTGACTGCCACATTGCGCGCCGCATCACCCAACACGGATTCGACTGCAAGGCTCTCGGCCTTGTCACCGGCATTGGTGGAGGTGCCGTGAGCATTGATGTAGTCGATCTGGCTCGGGTTCAGCTTGGCATCGCGAATGGCATTACGCATCGCAGCGGCTGCACCACGACCGTCTTCGGGCGGCGCCGTCATGTGGTGTGCATCATCGGACATGCCGAAGCCGAGTACCTCAGCGTAGATGGTCGCACCACGCGCCTTGGCATGCTCGTATTCCTCGAGCACGACAACACCCGCGCCATCGGATAGCACGAAGCCATCACGATCACGATCCCACGGACGACTCGCTGACTGCGGGTCATCGTTACGCGTCGACAGTGCACGCGCAGCCGAAAAACCACCGAGGCCCAGCGGCGTGGTCGCCATTTCAGCCCCTCCCGCCACCATCACATCAGCATCGCCATAGGCGATGGTGCGTGCGCTATAGCCGATGTTGTGGGTACCGGTAGTACATGCCGTGGTGATCGCGATATTCGGACCGCGATACCCGAACATGATCGCCAGATTACCGGAGATCATGTTGATGATGGAGCCGGGCACGAAGAAAGGCGAGATGCGACGTGCACCGCCCTTTTCCATGGCCTTGTGGTTGTGCTCGATCATCGGCAGTCCGCCGATGCCCGACCCGATGGCCACACCGATTCGATCGGCATTGTCTTCGGTGCACTCAAGACCAGAATCGTGGATGGCCTGATGGGCCGCCGCGATACCGTACTGAATGAAGAGGTCCATCTTGCGGGCCTCTTTCGGATTCAGATACTGACCCACATCGAAATTCCTGATGGAACCACCAAAACGGGTATTGAAGCCGCTGACATCGAAATGCTCGATAGCCGCAATGCCACTCTTGCCCGATTTGATACTGCTCCAGCTTTCCTCGACGGTATTTCCGACGGGGGTCACCAGGCCTAGACCTGTCACCACTACCCTTCTGCGAGGCATCGTGTCTCCTCCAAAACTATCGATTAGGCACGCCTGGGCCATCTGCGCCTGGGCCGTAATTAAGCGCATTATACAGAAACCTTGCCATGCGTGGGCAGTCGGTTTTCATGCGTAATTTCCGTGACTTGGCACACAAGGACTCCTCTGTCGAGACGACGCGCAACTGGATGCGCCGATGCCCCTCTACCATACCGCCGGAGAACGCCATCATTACCGATATCATAACCAACACAATACCCAGTAACGACAAGGGCCGCACTGATGAACAGTGCGGCCCTTGAACGTACAGACAATTACATCACGACCACGGGAGAAAATGAACTCCGCGATCGCTTCAATCCACCTTACTGGTGGTTGACGATGTAATCGATAGCTTCCTGCACGGTGGTGATTTTCTCTGCTTCTTCGTCAGGAATTTCAGTATCGAATTCCTCTTCCAGAGCCATCACCAGCTCAACGGTGTCCAGGGAATCGGCGCCGAGGTCTTCAGTAAAAGAGGAAGAGTTCTGGATTTCTTCTTCTTTGGCATTCAGGCGCTCAGCCACAACCTTCTTGACGCGTTCTTCAATGGTGCTCATTTAACAATCACTCCTAGTGGTACGGAATCCGCAGCTCGAAAAAGCTGGGCGTAGTTTATAGGCCACCCCAAGGGGACGCAACCACGTCCCTGCGCGGGGTTCAGCGCATATTCATGCCGCCGTTCACCTGCAACGTCTCACCGGTAATGTAGCCTGCTGCATCACTGGTCAGGAAGCCGACTGCCGCAGCAATCTCTTCCGGCTGGCCAAGACGCGCCAGCGGGATGTTGCCGAGCAGCGCAGTATGCTGCGCTTCCGGCAATGCTTCAGTCATATCAGTGGCAATGAAACCCGGTGCCACTGAGTTGACGGTAATGTTCCGCGACGCGACTTCACGCGCCAGCGAGCGGCCAAATCCTTCCATGCCAGCCTTGGCGGCAGCATAGTTGGCTTGACCGAGATTGCCCATGGTCGCGACCACAGACGAGATATTGACGATACGGCCGAAGCGCGCCTTGGTCATGCCACGCAGGCAGGTCTTGCTGACGCGGAAGACGGACTTGAGATTGGTGTCGAGCACCGCATCCCAGTCTTCTTCTTTCAGACGCAGCAACAGATTATCACGCGTGATGCCTGCATTATTGACAAGGATGGTCGGTGCGCCAAAGCGTTCGCCGATTTCCTTGACCACCGCATCTACGCTTGCCTGGTCAGTAACATTGAGCAGCATGCCTGCGCCTTCGATGCCATGAGCTTCGAGGTCAGCGCTGATAGCCTGAGCCCCTTTCTCGCTGGTGGCAGTACCAATCACGATGCGGCCCTGACGGCCCAGTTCACGGGAAATGGCTTGGCCGATGCCACGACTGGCACCGGTCACCAGTGCGATTCTGCGTTCGGTCGTCATTTTTAGTCCTGAGTTGGCTAATCCAAGTCATATGACCAGCCACACGGGCTGATCATGAGCTTACTTATTCTGTTCGGCAGCAGTTTCACGGGCAAGTTCCAGCGCTGCTTCGAGGCTATCCGGATCATTCACTGCAAGGCCGCGCGCCTGGCGCTGGATACGCTTGCCAAGGCCCGTTAGCACCTTGCCAGGACCACATTCGATGAAGGTCCGCGCACCACTATCAAACATCGCATTGACGCAATCCGTCCAGCGTACCGGCTGATAGAGCTGTTCAATCAGGCGCTGACGCAGTGTCTCAACATCTTCATGCGCCTGCGCGTCGACATTCTGGATCACAGTGTAGCGCGGTGTCCGAAAGTCGATGGCATTCATGGCTCCGGCCAGCTTGTCAGCCGCCGGACGCATCAGATCACAATGCGATGGCACAGAGACTGGCAGTGGCATGGCGCGCTTGGCACCCGCTTGCTGACAGGCAGCGATGGCGCGCTCGACAGCAGCGGTACCACCTGCGATCACAACCTGACCCGGAGCATTATAGTTGACTGCTGCGACCACTTCACCCTGCGCAGCGCTGGCACAGGCCGCCTCGACCTGAGCATTCTCGAGGCCGAGAATGGCCGCCATCGCGCCCTGCCCTTGCGGAACAGCGGCCTGCATGGCTTCGCCACGCAGATTGACCAGCTTGATGCCTTCGGCAAACCCGATCACGCCAGCACAGACCATGGCGCTGTACTCGCCCAGCGAGTGGCCTGCCATGCGGCCAGGACGCGGGCCTTCCAACTCCTGCCAGACACGCCAGATAGCAACACTCGCCGTCAGAAGCGCCGGCTGAGTCAGCTCGGTACGATTGAGCTCCTCAGCCGGACCTTCCTGTGTCAGGTGCCAGAGATCGCGCCCCAGCGCGTCAGAGGCTTCCTCGAAGGTAGTGCGGACGACGCTATAGCGCTCCGCTAGCTCCCGCAGCATGCCGACCTGCTGGGAGCCCTGTCCCGGGAAGATGAGGGCCAGGGATTCTGTCATTGCTGTCACCATTTCCATCTGTTCAGGTGGGACTGACACGGGTCATGAAACCCGCTTTCCACTGATCCGTAAACGCTTTCATCACCACGTAACTATCAGAGGAAAGCCTGCTTCTTTCTCACGTCACACCCATGACCCACTTGGGACCCATGAATCACTCTGCACGATTATCTTGCCTGCCACCGACCACATGACTGCTTCAGTCTGAATGCGCGAAGAAGCCCTTGCATGAGCAGCTCTCCTGCCAAGCGCTGGCATTGTCGCACCGTGCGCGCTCAAGCTCGACCCCAGAGGACAAGTTTCAGACCAATTTACTTATCTAGTTCTTTTTTAGGGCTCTCAACTGCGCCCTCAATATCACTTGCGTGGGTCATGCCTGCTGCCAAGTACACCGGCAACTGTTGGTGCGCCTCATGTGCGGCACGCGTCACCGCGAAGGAAAAACCATCACCAGTCGCCCCCCCATGGCTCTTCACTACCACGCCAGCAAGCCCCAGCAGACTGGCCCCGTTATAACGTACCGGGTCCATCTCTCGCGTGAGCCGCGCCAATGCCGGACGTGCAAGCCAGGCCATCAATCGCGCCCGCCAGCTGGCTGCCAATGTGTCGCCAAGCTGAGCGGCCAACATCTGCGCCAGCCCTTCGCTGCTCTTGAGCACTATGTTACCGACGAAGCCATCACACACCACGACATCAAGCGTGCCCGAGAACAGCTCTCCCCCTTCGACAAAGCCAAGGTAGTCGAAATCTTCCCCCGCACTAGCCAATAGTGCATCAGCCTCACGCACCTGCGTCGTGCCCTTACCCGACTCGACACCCACATTGAGCAGGCCGACGCGCGGCCGTTCGACACCCTCGAGCAGGCGGCAACGAAGTGCCCCCATGCGTGCAAACGCGAGCAGATGGCGAGGCGCCACCTCCACGTTTGCGCCAAGATCCAGCAGATGACAAGGGCGTGCGCCCCGTGTGGGCACTGCCGCACAGATCGCCGGACGCTCAACCCCCACCACTCTCCCCACTTCTCGCATGGCCAGCGCCATCAGCGCACCAGTATTACCACCACTGACACAGGCATCTGCATGACCGCTGGCGACCAGGCGCAAGGCTTCCGACATGCTACTGGGTTCACGGCCTCGCAATACACGGGAGGGCCGAGCATCAGACGCAACTATGCCGTCGACAGCCAGGGTCTGAAGGCGCTCACGAGCATGAGAGAGTGAAGCTGGGAGGGAGTCTAGCTCAGCATCCAGAAGATGCTTGGGGCCAACAAGGGTGGCGCATAGCCGCGAATCGCGCAGCAGCGCACTGGCAGTGCCCCGTAACGTAGCGCGGGGACCGAAGTCCCCGCCCATCGTATCGATGGCTATACGCACGGCGTTACACCGCGCGCTGCATCAATGCTTTATGCATCAACGACTTTGCGGCCACGGTAGAAACCGTCGGCAGAAACGTGGTGACGCAGGTGGATAGTACCGGTTTCCTTGTCCTGGGACAGGGTCGGTGCTGTCAGAGCGTCGTGGCTACGACGCATGCCACGCTTGGAACGAGTTTTGCGGTTCTGCTGAACTGCCATGGGGATTACTCCAATCTTGTCGACAAAATGAGTTCAGTGCTTGTCCTTCAGAGTGCGAAGCACACTGAATGGATTCACAGCGGGTGCGTCCGAGGCCTCGGGTTCCACACCGCTGGCCAGCTGGTCGCGCGAGACGGCACAATCTGCCTCCTCGTGGTAGACCACCTGCGGCAGGACCAGGAGCACTTCATCCTCGATCACTGACAGGAGATCCAGCTGTTCGTTTTCCACCACTACCGGCTCGTACTCACCGGGCAGCTGTGCCGCCAGTGCATCGCTGGTGACGAGACCTAGTCGAAAGTCGCTGGAAAGCGGCTCCGGCTCAGTCGGCCTCAGACAACGCTGACACAGCAGACTTGCCTCGAAAGAGATGGATCCTTCGATGAAGCTGCGTCGCTGACTATCAATGTCGAAGGTGAGCGATATACGAACGTCGCTTTCCTGCACACCAATAGCTTCTACGACACGGGGCATGTCCGCCAGCGGGATAACACCTTCAAGGCATTTACCCGATGACGCCAGCCGGTAGGGCTCGACCTTGGTCGGCAGTCTTGTGGTCAACATAGGCGCGCCATAATAGGGATTCCCCCTCCCGGTGTCAAAATGCATGAGCAACTTGTTCATTCCACACATGCTTTCTTTCAATGACAACCAGGGGTGTCATGACAGGAAACATGTACAGCGCGCGATTGTACGCCCCTGTCTCTTCAATGCCGAGAGGATTTGCGGCATCCTGCAACCCTCTTCATTTCAATGACTTGCCATACAAATGCCCTGAAACGCCTCTCGCGACCAGCAGGGCCGCCACTCTGGACACTTGCAATGACTCGCCTGGTACTGGCTTCCAGCTCACGCTGGCGGCGCGCACTACTGAATCGCCTCGGCCTGCCCTACGACTGCAGCACACCCAACATCGACGAGACACCACGCATCGGCGAAAACGCTGAAACACTGGTGCATCGCTTATCGCTGGGCAAGGCCAACGCCGTAGCCGAGAACTATGCGCAGCATCTGATCATCGGCAGCGACCAGGTCGCTGTTTTCGAAGGCGAGATTCTCGGCAAGCCGGCAAGTCTGGACGCAGCGCGCGCACAGCTGGCACGTTTCTCAGGTCGACGCGTACGCTTCGTGACCGGGCTTGCCCTGATCGATACCGCCAGGCCGCGCCATTGGGTCTGCCACGAGAGCTTCGACGTCGTCTTTCGCATCTTGAGCAGCGAAGAGATCGCCCGTTACGTGGAACGCGAGCAACCGCTCGACTCGGCGGGCAGCTTTCGCATGGAAGGGCTGGGCATCACACTGTTTGAGCGCCTTGAAGGCCGTGATCCCAACACTCTGATAGGCCTGCCATTGATTCGCCTGTGCGAACTGCTACGCGAGGCAGGCCTTGATCCACTTCTCGATGCATCTGAGCGCTGAACGTCCTCCCCCCCCCTCAGGTCCGGCCACCTACGGAAGACGATAGCTGACCGGGGACACTGTTGCGTCCAAGCCTACGGCGCTGGCCACCACCCCAGCGAAGCGACGCGTGAAGCGCTCAAACGGGTCCTGACGTGGCGTGTAGTCGTGAATACCACCCTTAGGTGCCAGCTCTGCCGTCAACTGTTCAAGCGTCGCCGTACGGTCCACCAGCCCTAGATCAAGCGCCTGCTCGCCAGTCCAGATCAGACCGGAGAACAGCTTCGGGTCATCCTTGAGTCTATCTCCCCGACCTGCCTTGACCGCTGCGATGAACTGCTGATGTGTCGTCGCCAGCACGTTTTGCCAGAAGGCACGTTGATCCGACGAGATATCAGAGAAGGGATCCAGAAACGCCTTATTATCTCCTGCCGTAAATACTCGACGCTCGATACCCAACTCTTCCATCGGCCCCTTGAGCCCGAAGCTTGAGGAAATCACACCAATGGAGCCCACCAGGCTTGATGGCGCTGCGATGATTTCTCCCGCGCCCGCCGCCATGTAGTACGCCCCGCTCGCGCCTAGATCTTCGATCACGGCAATCACTGCCTTGTCACCCTTTTCACGCATTCGCATCAGCTCGTCGTAAACGCGCTGGGACTGCACTGGACTACCACCAGGTGAGTTGATATCGAGCACGACTGCCACAGCGGAGGGAGAGTCCCAAGCGGCACGCAATCCCTTGATGATCCGCTCAGCATTGGCCTCACCATCCGCCTCAATCACTCCCTTTACACGCACGACACCCAGATGCTGCTCACCGGGCAGCACTGCCGGCTGGCTGCCCAGCATGAAGATCGACACCGAGGTCGCGATCGAGGCGATGAACAGCAACGCGAACAGGAAACGGAAGAATAGCTTCCAGCGACGCGAACGACGCTGCTCAGTGACCACGCCCTGCACCCAGCGGTCCATCATCTCAAGCTGCGCGGTACGCTCACGAGCCTGCCAATCCACCTCCCCAGCCGAAGATGTGCTACGTGCCTGCTGCTGATCCGCGGTCACTCCGGCCGGAGCCTGTCCGCTTTGCCTTTCTCGCCACGGATCCTGCGGTTGATCACTCATCGCATCTTGCTCCCGTCCCTTGTTCTGTTTTTCATCTCAGGAGTCTGCATTCCCAGCCAGATCAACCATCATGCCACTGCGTTACGACTGCGGAACGTATAGCCAGTCCATCAATTCATCGAAGTGTGAGACCACACGCTGCGGTGCGCAGGCCTCAAGGCGCGGCACACTGTGCACGCCATAGTCGACGCCAATGCTATGCATTCCCAGCGCGCGCGCCATTTCCAGATCATATTCGGTATCGCCGACCATCAAGGCTTCGTGAGCTTCAACGTTCAGCTCCAACAGCAGTTCCTCGAGCATCAGTGGATGCGGCTTGGAGAGCGTCATGTCCGCGGTGCGCGACGCATGAAACCAACTTCCACAGGCGTGATGCTCAAACATGCGATCCAGCCCGCGACGGCTCTTGCCTGTCGCAACCGCCAGTAGCTGGTCTGGATGGGCGCGCAGACGCGCCAACCCCGCCTCAACGCCGGGGAAAAACGCTAACGGCGTCGTGTCTACCGTTACAAAGTGACGCTTGTAGGCCGCGACCAGTGCTTCGCCCTGCACTGCATCGATCCCCGGAAACAGTCTCTCCATCGCTTCTGGCAAACCGAGGCCGATGATGTCTCGCGCAGCAGCGGCAGATAGCTCTCCCATGCCCGTCTCACGGGATGCCGCCTGCAAGCAGTCAACAATGCGTGCTTCGGAATCCATCAACGTGCCATCCCAATCGAAGATGACAAGTCGATAACGCGGCACTGACAGCACCATTCTGTGATCATTCATGGCGAACTCCCGTCTCACGAGCATTGGCCAGCACACGCTTCATGCGCGCATCCAGCGGCGCACGTACGGTGACAGTGCGCCCATCGCTTGGATCAGGAAAGCTGAGTTGAGCGGCATGCAGGAACAGACGTTCCAGCCCCACCTTGCGCGCTAACGCATTACCTCGCTCGGTACCGTACTTGGTATCGCCCAACAGCGAATGCCCAGCATGCACCGAGTGCACGCGAATCTGGTGTGTGCGCCCGGTAACAGGCTCCGCTTCAACCAGCGTCATGCTCGAAAATGCTTCACGCACCGCATAGCGTGTACTGGCCGTCTTGCCAGCCTCATCAACACGCACGCGACGCTCACCATTCCCCCCGTCATAGCGCTCCAGCGGAGCATTGACGTAATCACGCCGCGCATCCCAACGCCCTTCGACCAGCGCAAGATATAGCTTGGTCATCTTGTGAGCTTTGAGATCAGCATTCAGCTGCACCAGTGCCGTTCGTGACTTGGCCAACAGGATGCATCCGGACGTATCACGGTCCAGACGATGCACCAGCTCTAAAAACGGCAACTCAGAGCGAACTTGCCGCATGGCTTCAATCAAGCCGATCTTGACACCGCTGCCGCCGTGCACAGCAAGTCCGGACGGCTTGTTAATGACCATGAAATCAGCTGTCTCACGGACCACGCAGCCTTCCAGCACCTTGCGCAAATTGTCACTGACTTCCTGTACGGCAGTTTCCGGCGACAATCGTAATGGCGGCACTCGCACCAGATCTCCTGCCTGCAAGCGGTAATCCACCTTGATGCGCTTCTTGTTCACCCGCACTTCACCCTTGCGCACAATGCGATAAATCAACGCCTTGGGCGCGCCCTTCAGCCGGGTGCGCAGGAAGTTATCGATGCGCTGCCCAGCCATTTCCGGGGCGATCTCGATCCACTGGACTGCTTGGCCTTCGGCCATGTCTCGCTCCTTTCCGGCATCGCCTTCGCGCTACCTTCTCATCATGTTGCCGTACGCCGTGGCGCACTCAGACTGCTCATTCTACGGTGTCATGTGACTAATGGGGAATCATCCCTCCCTCGATGACCGGCCACGGCGTGCTTGCAAGCCTCATCCGACGGGCGCTGGAGGCGAAGCATTTGATCTGGCAACTGAATTGCTGGCCCATACCTTTACTGGTATATTCGAACGCGGTGAGATGGGCCTTCTCTATATGCCCTACCGCCAGCTTCGCAACTTGGCCAGAGTGGCCAAAAACGGGTTGTAATGCACCTCTTCAGAGGCGCCACAAGTCGGCGAAGAAGGCCAAATGGCCTGCGGCGAAATAACGCGCACCGACATCAGCACCGTGTACGATTTCTGCACACCCTGTTGTCATCTACCCTGTCGGTAGCGTGCTGTCCTGCGCATCGAACCTGCCGGTTGTAGGTATCGAATGCTGCCTCAAGGACAGTCGCTCGGGGCCAATGGTTAGCCAGCGATATGACGCAAAACATCGATACCGCATTTGCCAAGGCGAGATGACGATATCAGCGGGCGCGGAAAGCCTGATCTCCGCGCGCCGCAGCGTAGCCGGCCATCAATGTCACTCTACGCGAGAGCATTGAGCATTCGGCACGCAGTTAATACAGCAGAACCGCTCAGCACCTTATGAGCCTCAAGATATAAGACCGCTCGGGCATGATGCCCGAGTACTCATTCGATATCCGTGCCGAAGGCGGCGTCGATGAATCGGCGAATGCCAGGTGTAAGGAAGAGACCGCAGGGCCGGAGGAGCATCATTCCCCGCAACACGTCTTGCCTCTTCCAAGTACTCAACATGATCATGCCGCATGTGGCTTGCCTACGGGTTTTCCTGCATGCGAAAGACGCATCCCACGACATGCGCTGAGCACAACACGAAGCTGAAAACGGTTCCTCGTCGCCGACGCATAATGCGGCTGCCCTTCGGCACGCCCAGTCTAGCGAGACGACATGAAACGGATGCTCATCAACGCGACCCAGCCGGAAGAGCTGCGCGTCGCACTGGTCGACGGACAACGCCTTTACGATCTCGACATCGAGTCCGGGGCCCGCGAGCAGAAGAAAGCCAACATCTATCGCGGCAAGATCACGCGCATCGAGCCCAGCCTCGAGGCGTGCTTTGTCGATTTCGGCGCTGAGCGTCACGGCTTCTTGCCGCTGAAGGAAATTTCCCGCGAGTACTTCTCCAAGGACCCCGGCCAAGGCCGCCCCAACATTCGGGAAGTCCTCAAGGAAGGCCAGGAAGTCATTGTTCAGGTCGACAAGGAAGAACGTGGTAACAAGGGCGCCGCCCTGACCACCTTCATCAGTCTAGCCGGACGCTATCTGGTACTGATGCCCAACAATCCGCGTGCCGGTGGTATCTCACGCCGCATCGAAGGCGAAGAACGCGCACAGCTGAAAGAAGCGATGAACAGCCTGACCCTGCCAGACCGCATGGGCGTCATCGTGCGTACCGCGGGGATCGGCAAAGGCGCTGAAGAACTGCAGTGGGATCTGGACTATCTCGCTCAGGTCTGGGATGCCGTGACCAAGGCGGCTGAAAGCCGTCCTGCTCCGTTCCTGATCTATCGTGAATCCAACGTCATCATTCGCGCCATGCGCGATTACCTGCGCAACGATATCGGTGAAGTGCTGATTGACTCCTCCGAGGTTCAGGATGAAGCCCTGTCCTTCGTGCGCCAGGTAATGCCGAGTTATCAACAGAAGATCAAGCTCTACGAAGATGACGTACCGCTGTTCTCGCGCTTCCAGATTGAATCCCAGATCGAAACCGCCTACCAGCGCGAAGTGAAGCTGCCGTCTGGCGGCGCTATCGTTATCGATCACACCGAAGCTCTCGTCTCCATCGATATCAACTCAGCGCGCGCGACGCGCGGCAGTGATATCGAGGAAACCGCGCTGCAGACCAACCTGGAAGCCTCCGACGAAATCGCACGTCAACTACGTCTGCGCGACATCGGCGGTCTGGTCGTCATCGATTTCATCGATATGACGCCGGCTCGTAACCAGCGCGAAGTCGAGAATCGTGTGCGTGATGCACTGAAGATTGACCGCGCTCGCGTCCAGATCGGTCGCATTTCGCGCTTCGGCCTGATGGAAATGTCACGCCAGCGCCTGCGTCCGTCTCTGGGCGAAACCAGCGGCGTGGTCTGCCCACGCTGTGACGGCCAAGGCACCATCCGTGACGTGCGCTCCATGGCACTCTCCATCATGCGTCTCATCGAAGAAGAGGCCATGAAGGAGCGTAGCTCTCAGATCCGCGCCATTCTGCCGGTGCCGGTCGCAACGTATTTGCTCAACGAAAAGCGCGCCACCTTGTTCGACATCGAGCGTCGTCAGGGCGTGAATGTCGTACTACTGCCAAATCCGGAACTCGATACACCTCACTACGAAGTCGTTCGTCTACGTGATGATCACGTCGATGAAGATGGTGCTGACAAGTCCAGCTTCGAACTGTCCGTCGAGACAGAAGTGGGCAAGGAGCCAGATCCGAATTTCGATAAGCCGCCGGCCCGTACGGAAGCTGCCGTCAAAAGCGTTTCTCACGCTACGCCAGCACCAGTTGCCACACCGGAAGTTGAAGTGGAAGTTGCCCCGACACCTGCGCCGGCCGCCGCTCCTGCTGCACCGAAAGAAACCGCCTCAACGGCTGACAACGATGCTCGCGGCAATAATGGCAAGAACAACAGCAATCGTCGTCGCAACACGAATGGCAACGGCCGTAATCGTCAGGATGCTCGCCAGGAAGGCAGCTCAGACGTACGTAATGACAACCGTCAAAGCTCGCGTAATGACAACCGTCAGGACACTCGTCAAAGCTCACGCAATGACAGCCGTCAAGATAGCCGCACCTCTTCCAGCAAGCCGGCAGTCGTCGCTCAGGCAACGCCCCCTGTAGCCAGTGGTGGCGGCCTTCTGTCACGCCTTGCCAAGGGCTTTAGCCGTCTGCTCGGGAATGATGCAGCCGCTCCGGCGGCGCCGACTAAATCCAGTGAAGCCCGCAAGGCACTGGACAAAGCACGCGAGCGTCGTGAGAGCGTCAGCGACACTGCCACTTCCTCTTCACGCAATGAGAATCGTGGCAATCGCAGCAACGAGCGCAACGACTCACGCAATGACAGCCGTAACGAGGGTCGTAACGACAACCGCAAGGATAATCGTCGTCGCAATGGCGAGAATGATTCCCGCGGCAATGAGTCTCGTAGCAATGACACGACTCGTGCCAACGAGACGGTGCGGAGCAATGACACTGATAGCCGTAACGATAGTCAGAGTGATGGCCGTACCGAAGGACGCAATGGCGGTAACAAGCGCCGTCAGCGCAACGATCGTGGCAATCGTCGCAAGACAAACGAGTCTCGCCAGGACAGCCAGCAGGAAGTTTTCACCAATGAAAGCAAGCCGCAGGCTGAGCCGTCTCAGAAACCCGAGCCGGTAACGACTCCGCAGTCCGAAGCGGCCTCTAATACTTCTGCTGCTCCGAAGGCAGATACAAGCGCAAAAGCTGACAACACTACCAAGCCCGAGACTGCCGCAAAGCGTGATTCCGGCAAGCGCAGTGATAGGCCTGCCCGTGGCGAGAAGCCCAGCAAGGCTGATAAAGCAGAGCAGGTCGATAGCCGACAGGCGCGTGAGTCTATCAAGGCTGCAGAACAGGCCGAGCAAGTCGAACAGACTACCGCTGAAACTCAGCAAGAGACCCGCAACAATCCACGCGAACGTAGTCGCAGCCATGCGCTTAACCCGCAGGCTATCGAAGAGCAACAGACGCTCAAAGCCATGACACTCGCAGGTCCGCAGGCAGCACTGGCGCTGTCCGACGATGCCAGCGATACAGTGGCTGTTCCGGCGATTACCGAAGAAGGCACTGACGGCGCCGTGACGGCAACCGATGTGCAAGCTGCTGCTCCAATTCAGGAAGCTGCAACAACTGAAGCACCGAGTGCTGAAGTTGCCGCTGCAAAGACTGAAACCATCGCTGTCGAAGCGAGTGTTGCCGAGACGCAGACATCTGAAGTGCAAGCTGCTGATACCGAGAGTGCAGAATCCGAAAGCGTCGAACCAGCGGTTGCAGATGAACCGCGCGCAGCCGCTGTCGAAGCCTCTACAGAGGCTGAAGCTAGTGCACCGGAAGTGAAGGCACCGACCGATGAGACACTGAAAGAGAGTGTCGAGCCGCAAGCACCGGTAGCCGAGGCTCCGATTGCCGAGACTGCAGTGGAAGAAGCTGCAGAGATCGCTGAGCAGGCTAGCGAGACACCAACAGCGCACCAGCCTCAGCAGACAGAACATCATGCCAGCCAGCATGACGAGCAGCATGCTGCCCAACAGGACAGTGTTCACCAGGCACAAGCCAGTGACGTTTCTGACATGCAGCAGGACTCCGACGGGACTCCCGCAACAACTGCAGCGGCAGTTGCTCCGGAAGCCGCCGCTGACGATGAAGTGCTCAAGGCCAGCGTGGCACCGTCAGAAGAGGCCGTCACTGCTGAGCCAGTCGCCACAGAAGAGACTGCACCGGTCGAGGCGTCATCTGCCTTCGATCAGCCGGAAGTGGTGGAAGCCGTTCAGGCCGTCGATGTTCAGCCTGCCGAGGCGGTAGCAACGTCCATTGCTACCGAACCGGCCACTGAGCAGCATGTGCCTGAGCAAGCAGCTCCTGAGTCAGTCACATCTGACCAAGATGATGTCGATGAACACATCACCAACGATGAGGCTAGCGTTGTCAGCGAGCCTGCAGAGGAAACGACTGAAGCCTCAGCCTCTGCGCAACGCCGTCGTCGTGGCGCTCGCGCGTACAACGATCCGCGTGAAGTGAAGCGCCGTGAGCGTGAGGCTGCCGAGCAAGCCGATGCGAGCCCTCAGGATGCGACAACTCAGGATGACAATAGCCACACGTCAAACTGAAAAGCTGCGCCGCCCTCACCCTGTCACCAGTGGTGAGGGCAGTTTGCCAACGTAGTGATGAAAACAAAAACGCTCCGCAGAGTTATCTGCGGAGCGTTTTTTTCATGCCGAATACCGGAAGCTAAATGAACGCTAGTCTGGCATGGCCCCCAGCAGACGGGGCTCCTGCTCAAGCGTCACGCCAAAGCGCGTCACCACCGCATCACGAACTTCTGCTGCCAGTGCCAGAAGCTCACTCACCTGCCCACCGCCAAAGTGCACCAGCACCAGTGCCTGCTGGGAATGAATACCGACGTGGTCACGCCGCACCCCCTTCAAGCCGCATTGATCAATCAACCACCCCGCTGCCAGCTTGACGCTACCATCTGCCTGCACAAAGTGTGGCATTGCCGGATAGCGCTGCAACAACGCCTCCACCTGCCCTGCCGGAAGTTGGGGGTTCTTGAAGAAACTCCCTGCATTGCCCAGCACTGCAGGATCAGGCAGTTTTTCGCTGCGCGTGGCAATCACAGCGTTAGCCACTGCCAGCGGAGTGGGTAATTCGCCTGACATGGCATCACTGACACGCCGCACGAGATCTCCGTAACCCAATCGCGGCGTCGCTTCACGCGTCACGCTCAGCTCAAGCCGAGTAATCAACACACGATGCTCAAGCGCCCCCTTGAAGATGCTATCGCGATAGCCGAACTGACACTCATCACGACTCATCCAGCGACAGCTACCATCTTCCAGTGACATCACTTCAAGACGCAACAGGTGGTCGGCCAACTCGACGCCATAGGCACCGATGTTCTGGATGGGGGCAGCGCCGCAACAACCGGGGATCAACGCCAGATTCTCAAGCCCCCACCATCCTTGAGATGCCAGTGTCATCACCAGATCATGCCAACGCCGACCGGCTTCGACATGGACAGTCGCCGACAGGCCATCCTGCGACGGCACTATCGTCAACGCATCGAAGGCAGGCCGCATGACATGTGCATCAAGCCATGGGAGCAGCACGAGGTTACTACCGCCGCCAATCACTATCAGGCGCTCATTGGCTGTCTGTACTGCCAGCACCTGCTGGCGGGCTGCCTCAATGCTGTCAGGCTCACTGAAGCTGCGCGCGCGCGCCGCGAAACCCAGCGTATTGCACGCGGCCAACGACACACTGGATGCCGGCCCACTCGGCTCTCCTCGCCCAATACTTGCGCCTCGCATAACGCTCACATCTGGCCTCGTGGCGCGTGCCCAGAGTGTGACTGACCCTGTGACGCGAGCAGCAAGATCAGCTCTGCACAGGCGCTATCAATCAGATCCAGCACACGCTCGAACGCATCAGCACCGCCAATATAGGGGTCAGGTACCTCTCGGCTGCCTTCGGCCAACGCTGGCAGCGGTGACGGCAAGAAGTCCAGCAGACGACAGATCAGCGCTGGGCTGTCAGCCGGTGCCAACGCCGTGACATTGGCAAGATTGGCATCATCCATCACCAGAATCAGATCAAAGTCACTGAAGTCGCTCACAGCCAACTGGCGCGCCCGCAATCCGCTGATATCATGGCCGCGCTTGGCGGCATGCACGATGGCACGCCTGTCAGGGGGCTCGCCCACGTGCCAATCGCTGGTACCGCAGCTATCAAGCTCGATACATTTACCTAGCCAGTGATGCGCCAACGCGGCATGCAATACACCCTCTGCGCTCGGTGAGCGACAGATATTGCCCAAGCACACCATGAGAATGCGCTGAACCGGCACGTCACGTGCGGCGAGTTGCTCACGAATCATCTGAGAGGCATGAGAAATATCCCCGTTCATCACACGTCTCCTGCATGGCTCGCCAGCCATGCGCGCACCCGCTCAAGATCCTCTGAGGTATCGACACCCGCCGGATGCGCAGTGCAGGCAATCGCTACCTGGATGGCATGCCCGTGATGCAGCGCACGCAATTGTTCAAGCTGCTCAAGCTGTTCAAGTGGCGCCGGCAGCCAGTCGACATACTCGGTCAGGAAACCGGCACGATAGGCATAGAGGCCGATATGGCGAAGCCAGGAGTCAGTCGCCAGCACTGTCGGGGGAGTGGTGAACTGCTCACGATCCCAAGGAATCGGCGCACGCGAGAAGTACAGTGCGCGCCCACGCAGGTCACGCACGACCTTGACCACATTGGGATTGAACAGGCTATCGACACTCGCGATCGACTCGGCTAACGTCGCGATTGATGCACCGGCATCTTCTTCCAAGCGCACGGCCACCTGATCGATCAATGCTGCTGGCAGCAGTGGCTCATCGCCCTGCACGTTGACCACCAGCGTCTCGGGCGCCAGCTCAAGTAGACTGACCACTTCGGCTAGACGGTCGGTACCGCTGGGATGCTCCGCCTGCGTCATCACCACTTCCGCCCCGAAGGCTTCGCATACTTGGCGAATACGCTCGTCATCCGTGGCAATCACGACACGCGATGCCTGGCTGGCACATGCGTTACGCCAGACATGCTGGATCATCGGCTGGCCGTGAATGTCCGCCAGCGGCTTGCCCGGGAGGCGTGAAGAGTTGAAGCGCGCGGGAATCACCACCACAAAGCCATCCGTTGTGGCGTTGAGCAGCGCATCTGACGACAGTGTCACGTCCTGCGGAAGATCACTCATCAGCCGCGGCTCCCCTTGAGCTTCTCATCGACATCCATCTCACGCGCCTCCTCTTCCAACATGACGGGAATACCGTCACGCACGGGATAGGCAAGGCCATCGTAGAAACACTTGAGCTCGGCATTTGCTGCATCATAGGTCAGCTTGGCCTGACATAGCGGGCAGACCAGCAGCGCCAGCAGTTCCTTGTCCATCGAGACGTCTCCGAGGTAATAGCAGGGGAATGATTAAGAAGCAGCATAACGTGAAAAAGTGACGACCGAGCCGCTCGATACAGTGTCGAGCAGCTCATCATTATCGTATCAGAGCGCTTCAAGGCGCTTGGTGAGCCATTCAACCAATGCCTGATCCGGGCGCGCCTCAACGTCCAACGCCCAGCAACGCTCATTGGCAAAGCGACGACATTTCACGGCGTCCTTGGCAGTCATCACCACCGGCAAGTTGTCGGAAAAACGCAGATCCGTCGGCGTAAAGCGATGATGGTCCGCCAGTGGATGGGGAATGTGCTCCACCCCCAACGTGGTCAAGGTACGGAAGAAGCGCTGAGGATTACCGATACCGGCCAATGCATGTACCGAGCCGCTGAACGGCTGATGGCTGGCCGGATAACGTACATCGTCGATCAGGTGACGCCAATGCACGGGGGTCAGCGTCATGCAGTGCGACTCCACCGGCAGCAACGTGCAGTCGATATTGCCATTGGAAATCACTGCATCAACACTGGCCAGACGCGACAGTGGCTCACGCAGTGGTCCGGCAGGCAGGCAACGTTGATTGCCAAAGCCGCGCTCGCCATCCACGACAACCAATTCAATATCGCGCCCCAGTGCGTGATGCTGGAGTCCGTCATCGGATAGCAGAATGTCACAGCCCGCCGCAATCAGGCGGCGCGCTGCACTCGGGCGGTCCGGATCGACCGCCACCGGCAAGCCGGTCTGCTGAGCTAGCATCACGGGCTCATCGCCAGCGTGCTGAGGGTCCGTATCGGCCTGCACAAACAGTGGATAACGCGATGAGTGCCCGCCATAGCCGCGTGAAATGATGCCCGGCCGCCAGCCTTGCTCACTCAGCCAGCGGCCCAACCAAGCCACCAACGGTGACTTGCCGGTACCGCCCACCGTAATATTGCCAATCACGATCACTGGCACCGGTGCCTTCCATACCTCACGCTTGCCGCTGAGGAATGCCTGACGCCGGCGTGCGACTACGCCCTTGTAGACATATTCCAGCGGGCGCAATAGATGCAACCACGTGGCGCCGCGATACCAGGCGTCTACCAGTCGTTCACTCATGCGTCGACTGACTCCCGGAACTGAATGCGATGCAGGGCAGCATAAGCGCCCTCCTGCTGAATTAGCTCCTCGTGGGTACCGTCTTCGATGATCTCGCCGTCATCCATCACGAGGATGCGATCGGCTTTCTCGATGGTAGAAAGACGGTGGGCGATCACGAAGGTGGTCCGGCCCTGGCAGACTTCTTCCAGCGCGCGCTGAATATAACGTTCGGATTCAGTATCCAGCGCCGAGGTTGCCTCATCCAATACCAGAATCGGCGAATCCTTGTAGATAGCACGTGCAATCGCGATGCGCTGCCGCTGACCACCGGAAAGCATCACACCGTTATCGCCAACAACGGTGTTGTAACCTTCGCTCATGCGTTCGATAAATTCATGTGCGTAAGCCGCACGCGCCGCCTGCTCGACTCGCTCAACATCCACCTCACCAGTGCCGTAAGCGATATTGGCAGTGAGATTGGTATTGAACAGCGTGACATTTTGCGAAACCAGTGCAATCTGCTGACGCATCGGACGCAGCTGGTAGTCTTCAATCGCGACATCATCGATCAGAATGCGGCCTTCGGTAGGCGCGTAGAAGCGCGGCAGCAGGCTCATCAGCGTTGACTTGCCAGATCCGGAACGCCCAACGATAGCCACCATCTGGCCAGCCTTCACTTCCAGATCAATCCCCTTGAGCACATCGGGTTGGCGTGCAGCATAGCGGAAGTACACGTTGTCGAAGCGCACACGACCTGCCAGACGTCCGTCAGGAACGAGGGTGCCATTGTCAGGTTCAGGAGGAGTATCAAGCAGACCAAATAGCTCCTCAGAGGCAGCCATGCCTTTCTGGATCTCGCCGTTGACTTCCGTCAGCTGACGTACCGGCTTAGCCATCATCGAAGCGGCGGTGATAAAGCCGACGAATTCGCCTGCCGTCATGCCAGCCATCAGCTCCGGGGCCATCGCCAGCCATACCAACGTTGCCAACGCGATGGCAATCAATAGCTGGATAACCGGAGTCGCCGTGGCCTTGGTCAATGCTTCCTTCATCTTCTGCTCACGGTTGTACTCACTAACCGCGGCAAAACGCGCCTTCTCGAAATCTTCCGCACCGTGGGTACGGACCACGCGATGCCCGGAAAGGGCCTCTGAGGCGACATGCGTCACCTCTCCCATGGAACCCTGGATGCGCTTGGAAAGCTTGCGGAAGCGCTTGCTGGCATAACTGACGACCCAACCGATCAGCGGTGTCACCGCGATGAAGACCAGTGTCAGCTTCCAGTTGGTCCAGAACAGATAGCTGAGCAGCCCCAGCACGAAAAAGCCTTCGCGCATGATGATGGTTAACGCCTTGGTGGCGGCACCAGTAATCTGCTCGACATGGTAAGTCACACGGGTAATCAGGTGGCCAGTGGAATTCTCGTCAAAATAACGCCCCGGCAGATGCAGCATGTGATTGAACACGGTGGTACGCAGCGTATGCACGACGTTACGCGCCACGTCGCTCATGCAGTAGGTGCCAAGGAAGGTACCCACACCACGCACCGCAAACATGCCGATGACGAAGAGAGGGAGAAACAGTCGGAACTGAGCATCTGGATTCTGAATGCCGTCAATCAGGCGCTTCATCATCTCGGCCAGCGCCGTACTTGAGGCACCGTAGATGATGTAGCCCACAATCGCGGCCAGAAACATCTTCCAGTACGGACGAACATAGCCGAGCAAGCGGCGGTAATGAATCCAGGAGGAGTCGCGACTCACGGGGTCTCCATTGACTTTGGCGGCACCCTCAGGGGGTATCCGGTGGTGATATATCCGTCCCGGTACGCGTACTGATACGCACTCGGGTAATACCCACTGCGGCGGCGGCATCCAATGCCTTCACCACCTTGGCATGTGGGGTGCGGCCATCTGCTTCGAGGATCAACCCGAAGCGATCAGCCTGATCCTTGTACTCGGCAAGACGCGTTCCTAGCTCAGACTCGGCGAGGGACTCCTCCCCGAGCGTAAAGTCTCCGCCCGCCGCGATACTCAAGATCAGCGGGGCTTGTTCAACGGCACTGGCCTGACTCGACTGAGGCAGAATCAAATCCAGCGCACGCCGAGAATCAAACGTGGTCGATACCATGAAGAAAATCAGCAACAGGAAGACCACATCGATCAGTGGTGTGAGATTGACCTCCACCGACTCGCGCTGGCGCCTGGGGAACCTCATGATGGCCTCCCGATTCCTGCCCCCTTGTCACCGGCGCCATCCGCACGGCCATCATCACCGAACGGGTCATCCGCATCGCGCCGCATATAGGCAGGCATGTCACTCGGTGTCGTCTCGCGACGATCCTGACCGTTACGGCGATCAATACCATCGTGACTCTCGGCCAGACCCAGCTCGCCTTGATGATGGGAAATGTATTCCACTACCTGCCCAGCCTGCTCTTCCATGTTGACGGTGATGTCTTCCACCCGACGCTGGAAATAGCGGTGAAACATCAGCGCCGGAATCGCGACCGTCAGTCCAGACGCGGTAGTGACCAGGGCTTGAGAAATCCCCCCTGCCAGCTCCTGAGCACGCTCGGCACTGCCGGCATCCACGATCACGGCAAACACATCAATCATGCCCACCACGGTGCCCAGCAACCCCAGCAACGGCGTGATGGCAGCAATCGTGCCCAGCGGGCTCAAGAAGCGCTCCATGTCATGAATCACTGCCACAGCTGACTCTTGCATTCTTGCGCGTACCTGCTCATTCCCCAGCCGCGCATTGCGCAATCCGGCCGCCAACACGTTGCCCAACGGAGAGTGACTCTCCAGCCAATAGACATTGACCTGGCCCTGGCTGATCAGTTCACACACTTTTTGCCCTAGCCCACGCGGCGCAATGCGTCGCGTGCGCAATGTCCACAGGCGCTCGAAGATAATGGCCAGTGCAACGACCGAACATCCCAGAATCGGGAGCATCAAGACTCCCCCAGCGTACAAGGCTTCCAGCATGTGACCTCTCCCTTGGTCTCGATGCCTCTATTACCGGGAGGCAATCATTATTATCGTCGTCAGATGTCGTACGCGTCATCCCTGCCGCGTAAAGCGCATAAATACGCCATGCATCTGATCAATCAGCAGATTTTACCCCAAGGCACCCCGCACTGATACCAGCAGCCCCACGTGCAGGTATCAAGTGTTCACCCGCGGGCGACCACTCCCAACGCAGCGCACCATCCAACCCGCTATGCCATAGACATTCAGCGTGATCCGCCAGACGAACCACCACATCGTCGTGAGGATGGCCGTGCGGATTGTAGCGTCCAGCGCTGATGATCGCATGGCGCGGCGACAGGGCCTCAAGCCATGCATCACCACTGCTGCTGCGACTGCGTGGTGCGCGACGATCAGCAGCGGTAGCGACTTCCCTGCGAGACGTTTCCTCAACTGCGCAATGATCCGGCGCTCTTCCTGTTGGCGGATATCTCCTGTCAACAGTGCCAAGGGTCGCGTTCCGTGCTGAATCAACACGACGCAAGAATGCGCATTATCATTGCGTGTTTTCAGCCCTTGGGAAGGCCACAGTACTTCCATCATCAGAGACTTGCCTTCAACGTGACCGAGTACGACCTTGCGCCCTGCCACACATGCCTTGAGAGGCACTGAAGCAAGCCCGCCGGCCTTTTTGAGGAGTCGGGTACGCTGCCCATCTGGCACCCACAGTTCAACAATATCTGCGGCCGATAGCGCCGAGACGCCTCCCGCATGGTCCTCATCGGCATGGCTGATGATGACACCTTGTGACGCGCCCTCAGATGATAGCGATGGCAACAATGAGGCGATCCGCGGTGCACCATAGGTTGAGCCAGCGCCGAGATCATAGCGCCAAAGGCGAGGAACGGACGGCGTGGCCAAGAACTGCAATGCATCCTCCGAACTCACCCCGATCACCAGCGAGACGGCCAGTCCTTGTCCAACATCATGCACCGTTACGCTGAGCGCGGGACCATGCGACGAGCGTGATGCATACGGCCGTGAGCTTTTCATCTCAATGAAAGAAGAAGGCATCAGCAGCGTGCCTCCAAGTGCTAGTCCCCATATCACCGCTACCACGCTGCAGACACGCCTCATGTTCGCATCGATTCCCGGCACTCCGCTTGCCAACCAGGCTGATAGCAGCGTGACCAATGCGGCAGCCAACACCCACGACTCTGCCAATCCTGTCGATACATCCCAGGATGGCCACATACCGTACGACTCGGCGATGGGCGTCAGTGTTGCGACTCCCAGCGCCACTCCGTGTGCTAACCACTGCCACAGCATTCCACTCAATCCAGCTCCGCTTATACCTGCCATCTCCTCTGGAATGAATCCACTCGCCGCCAGTAGATACTCGATGCCTGCCAGCGCCCAGCCCAACATGCCGAGCGGAACGACCAGCAGAGTCACCAGCGGCGCCATGACCAGATTCATCGGTAACGAGAGCAGTGACAACTGCCCACGCCATACCAGCAAGGCCGCGCCCATTGCCAACGACAACAGCCACTGGCTGCGCAAGGTTGCGAGACACCAGCCCATCAAACCGCGTGGGCGTGCTCGTCCCTGCCATGCCAGCAACAGCACAGCCACCGCCACAAAAGATAACCAGGTGCCCGGTCGCCACAGCGCTAATGGGTCCAGTACCAATACCGTGATCAAGGCCAGCATCCACACCTGCCAGACTCCCAGACCACTGCGACCGCTGGCCATCCATAGCCCGACACTTGCCATCAGCGCAGCTCGCAGTGCTGGAGGGGCTAGCCCGGCAAGTAACGCGAAGCTCCAGGCTGCCACGAACGCTAGCCACCAAGGCGCTGCACTAAAACGCCAATCAGCCGGCCGCAGCAGTCGCAAGCTACCGAAAGCGAGCAGTAGCGTCAGGCTGACCATCAAACCGACATGCAAGCCAGACACTACCGCCAGATGCGTCAGCCCCGTGGCATTGAGCGTATTCCAGTCTTCGCGTGTCAGCGCCGACGCACGCCCCAACGTCAAGGCGGCCAGCCAGCGACAGGGGCTGGTGGCCCATTCAATCATCTCAGCGCCTTTCTCATCTCCCCTCTCGATGTTGTCCTCAATGCTCCGGTCGGTATCCCCTTCACAACGTTGCCATAACGTCTGCTCCGCTCGTAAGCGCAGAACTGATAACCCTTGAGGCGATGACAGTCGCTGCGCTCTCTCTTCATGCCTCACATATCCCGTGGCGACCAAGCCTTCGCGCCACAGCCAGCCGACACGATCGAACGCGTCGCGCTCACCAGGGTTGCTGCTACCACTTACCGGCACTAGCCGCGCCACTAATTTCCAGCGCTCACCGACCTGCCAACGCTCAGGAGCGTGGTCGGCCCCCGCTCGGCGCGGCCAATAACGCCGTAGTTGAATATGCTGTCCTTCAAGACGCTGACAAGCGAAGCGCTTGCCCGACAGTTTCGCCGAGGAATTTTTTTCCAAAGTTACTGAACGAAAAGTATCAGGAGCGTTGGCCGTCGAAGGTGCAAAGGGTCGGCAACTCGTAACCTTCAGCACCATACGCGCCGATTCCCTCGGCGAAGGCGCTGCCTGACTCGCCTGCGCAACGCGCCCTTCCAACCAGACCTGCTCGCGCGATAGTGCCCCTGGCATCAGCAACGGCTGATGCAAAAGCCCGAGCATGATGCCCAGCCACAGCGCACCAAGACTTCGCATACCGTTCAACTGACAACGCTTCAGAACATGCCTCAATCGCCTACCACGGAAAGACTCACGAGAACCGCCGACATCAAACCTGACTGTGCTGAACAGCGATAGTAGCAACATGAAGCTAAGCATCAGCCTGGCAGCAACATGGTATCCGTGAGCCACGCATCGGGGCTCAACGTGACATCAGGCGTCAGCCCCTCCGTCGAGCGCGCCTGCCAATCTGCAGCCCATTCACCATGACGAGATAACCACAGACCTGCCATGACACCGATGAGCCATTGCGCCAGACAGGTTGGCGATAGCCGAAACAGTGGCAAATGATGGGAGTTGTTCAAGGTGACTTCCGACATGCCACTCGACACCCTTGGAGGTGACACATGCCGCGTGCCATCGGGCATAGCGGGCTCTTCCTTGTGCTCGGTGCCGGATTAAAAGACGCTGGTTGCGCATGACGGACCGCTTTACTGCACACACAGCATGGCAGTCCTGCAGTCATGTATGGATAATGGCCGGCGTTGAATGCCAAATGGCCAAGTCATGCCTCGTCGTCTACTCAAACGGTTCATGCCAGAACCCGATGCCCTCAGGCGCAAGAAGTCTCTGCGCTTCATGCATCACCTGATTGCTGATCCCGCACTGTGGGCGTTGTCACGGAGAACCGTGGCCAATGCCTTCATGGTGGGTCTGTTCTGTGCGTTATTACCGATACCCTTTCAAATGGTATTGGCGGCTTTTGGCGCCTGGGCTCTGCGTTGCAACCTCGCGTTGTCGGTCGGTCTGGTGTGGATTACCAACCCACTGACCATGCCTGTAGTCTTCTACGCGACCTATCGCGTGGGTGCCTGGATGCTGGATACTCCGACACGAGTGATGCCAGACCAAGTCTCCACGGCCTGGTTTGCCAGTCAGCTGGAGGATATTCTTCCTGCATTGGCGCTCGGCTCGCTGGTCAGCGCTATCGTGATCGCCGTACTCGGTAACCTGCTGGTGCGATTGCTGTGGCGTTATCAAGTCGTACGTAGCTGGCGCAGTCGCCGCAAGGCGCGAGCCGCCGCTCGCCGTGGCGAAAAATCGAAAACCTGATATTGCTGCTGACTACTGCCTGAATAATTGATCGACACGCTCAGCCATCGCGCACAAAAAACGCCCCCACCATCTTTCGATGGCGGGGGCGTTTTTTATCCAAGCGTTATGGTAGCGCGACTCAATCCTCGTGCAGCTTGCCACCGTCAAGGCGCAGCACACGGTGCTGGTGCGCCGCCAAGCCTACGTCGTGAGTCACGACGATGAAGGCAGCCTGCGCCTCACGCGCGATATCGTCCATCAACTCCAGAATGCGCGCGGCAGTGGTCTGGTCCAGATTGCCAGTCGGCTCGTCCATCAGCACCAGGCTTGGGTCAGTGACTAGTGCTCGTGCAATTGCCACACGCTGACGCTCCCCCCCTGACAGCTCACCAGGCTTGTGATTGGCACGCGGCCCCATGCCTACTCGCTCCAACAGCTTACGCGCCTTGATGGCGGCTTCAGCACGCTTCTGGCCACGAATAATCAGTGGCATCGCCACGTTTTCTTCGGCGCTGAACTCCGCCAACAGGTGGTGAAACTGATAAACGAACCCGATGTGTTGATTGCGGAAGCTGCCAAGGGCCGCCTCATTCAATGTGGAGAGACGCTGGCCTGCCACCTTGACCACGCCCTGACTCGGGTGGTCAAGCCCGCCGAGCAGATTGAGCAATGTCGTCTTGCCAGAGCCGGAGCTGCCGACCACCGCGACTCGCTCACCAGCACGCACGCACAGCTCCAGATTCTCCAGCACCTGCACTTTCTGCGGGCCTTCATCGTAGCTGCGACTCAGGCCTTCACAGATCAGCATCACCTCGCCCTGCGGACGGTCGGAAGCAGGCGTGGACATGGCAATCTCTCCAATGACATCAGAACGGGGTGACACGTCAGAAGACGAAGAGGTGTTACTCATAGCGCAGCACCTCCGCTGGTTGGATGCGCGAGGCGCGCCAGGCCGGGTACAGCGTCGACAGGAAGCTGAGCACCAGCGCAGAGCCGATGATCACACCCATATCACTGGCCTCAAGGCGCGAAGGCAGATAGCTGATGAAGTAGACATTGGGATCAAGGAACTGGATACCGAAGGTCGCCTGCACCCAGGCAATGATGTCAGACACGCTCAACGCCAAGGCCACCCCGGCAATGGCGCCGATCACGATGCCCATTACCCCGATAGTTAGCCCCTGTACGATAAAGATACCCATGATGGTGCCGGGCTTCGCGCCTAACGTTCGCAGTATCGCGATGTCGGCATGCTTGTCAGTCACCATCATCACCAGCGTAGAGACGATGTTGAAGGCCGCGACAGCAACGATCACCATCAGCAACAGGCCGATCATGTTCTTTTCCATCTGGATTGCCGCGAACAAGTTGCCATGTGTACGCTTCCAATCCATGCCGCGATATTGCGGCCCAAGCTGACTGACAATATCTTGCGTCACCTGATCTGCGCTGAACAGGTCATCCAGCTTGAGGCGAATACCCTGAACATCGCCTTCCTTGAAGCGTGCAAGCTTGGCCATATCACTGATATCGGTATAGGCCAGACTGGCATCCACATCGGCGCCGACCTTGAAGATACCGGTCACCGTGAAGCGCTTGAGACGCGGAAAGATACCGCCTGGCGTAATGGAGGCCTCAGGCACCAACAACGTGACGCGATCACCCACGCCAACGCCAAGATTGCGCGCCAGTAACTCTCCCATCACGATGCCCCAACTACCGGGCGTCAGATCCGCGAGACTGCCGTGTACCATATGATCACTGATGATGGAGACCTGGTCTTCCGCCTTCGGATCAACCCCCGTCACCAGCGCGCCCTTGTTGCGGCCATTGGCAGTAAACATGCCCTGCTGCTCGATATAGGGCGCAGCACCGACGACGTGCGGCTTTTCACGCAACTGACCGGCAAGTGTCTTCCAGTCAGTAACACTATCGCGTGCCTCGACACGTACATGGGGCACCATGCCCAATACACGCGTACGCAACTCGTGGTCGAAGCCGTTCATCACCGACAACACTAGAATCAGCACGGCGACGCCCAGCGACAGGCCCAGCATCGAGGTCAGGGAAATGAACGAAATGAAGTGATTACGGCGCTTGGCGCGGGTATAGCGCAGGCCAATAAGAAAGGGTAAGCGATCCAGCAGCATCGAAGTCGATTCCTTGGGTCAGGGTCGCGGGTCATGATACGCATTCCGCGTGCTCGGCGCATGGGGCCACAATCGAATGCAGTTTGCCAGCCCTCATATGAGGACAGCATGAACCACGTGGAGGCATGAAGGATAAAGAAATCGGCAGGTAATTCTCAGAAGGCTAGCACCTGCGCATGGCTCTGCTATCATCGCGCGCCGTACGTTGCCCAACCGCTCGCCTATTCATGTTTCAGCCATCAGGGAGATGCCTATGGCCACCCGACTGTTCGCCGAATGGCATCCACAGGACGCCATCCAGCTCAGCTGGCCCAGCCCGCACAGCGACTGGAACGAAATGCTCGAGAGCATTGAAGCCACCTGTGAAGCCATGGCGATTGCCATCAGTCGCTATCAAAAAGTACTGATCAGCGTCTGCGATGAAGTAACACGCGAGCGCCTGGCGTCCCGTTTTGCAAGTTTTGGCATGTCAGCCGAGCGCCTCCATCTGTATGTCGCGCCATTGGACGATACCTGGGTGCGTGATCACGGTCCGATCGCCATTGAACGTGATGGCAAGCCAGTATTGCTCGACTACACCTTTACCGGCTGGGGCGGCAAGTTCGAAGCGGCGCGAGACAACGCACTGACACGCACGCTGGCCAAGCAAGGTGTCTTTGCCTGCCCAGTGGAAAGTCGTGACTTCATTCTCGAAGGCGGCGCGATCGAAAGCGATGGCCAGGGTACACTGCTGACCACTGAAGCCTGCCTGCTCAACGACAATCGCAACGCTGGATTGAGTCGTGAAGAGGTCGAATCCCAGCTCAAGGCCGACTTCGGTGTTGAACGCATTCTGTGGCTGACCCACGGCCATCTCGAAGGCGATGACACGGATAGTCATGTCGATACACTGGCGCGTTTCTGCGACCCACGTACCATCGCTTACGTGCGCTGTAACGATACGCGGGACCCGCACTACCCGGCGCTCAAGGCGATGGAAGCCGAGCTTGAAGGCATGCTGGATGCCAATGGCGACCCCTACTTCCTGGTGCCGCTGCCATGGCCTGACGCCTGCTTTGATCCCGATGATGGCCATCGCCTTCCCGCGACCTATGCAAACTTCCTGATCATCAACGGCGCGGTACTGGTACCGACCTATGCCGACCGTCACGATATGGCTGCTCTGAAAGCCCTCGCGAGCGCCTTCCCGAAACGCGACATCATTCCTGTCGACTGTCGCGCCGTGATTCGCCAACATGGCAGCCTGCACTGCATGACCATGCAATTGCCGCGTGGCACGCTTGCCGATGTCGCCGTGTCATCTCATCAAGGAGACTACTGATGCCTGCTTCTCGCCGTACGCTCAAGGTCGGTGTTGTCCAGCAACAGGCTTGGCCTGACAAGGCCAAAAGCCTGGCGGCCAGCGAGGCGGCCATCCGCCGTCTGGCAGCAGACGGTGCTGAGCTTGTAATGCTGCAGGAGCTGCATGCCAGTCACTACTTCTGCCAGACCGAAGACACTGACCTCTTCGACCTCGCCGAGGCCATCGATGGGCCGACGACTCAGCGTCTGGCAGACCTTGCTGCTGAACTTGAGCTGGTCATCGTCGGCTCGATCTTCGAGCGACGCGCAGCGGGCGTCTACCACAACACAGCAGTCGTGCTCGACAAGGCCTCTGGACTGGTAGGCACGTTCCGCAAGATGCATATCCCGGATGATCCCGCTTCTACGAGAAGTTCTACTTCACGCCGGGCGATGCCCCGAGCCTGCAAGTGCCACGACGTGGTTTCGAGCCCATCGATACCTCCGTGGGGCGCCTTGGCGTACAAGTCTGCTGGGACCAGTGGTATCCGGAAGGCGCACGCTTGATGGCACTCGCCGGTGCAGAGCTGCTGCTCTATCCCACCGCGATTGGCTGGGACCCGCGTGATGACGAGGCCGAGAAGGCACGTCAGAAAGATGCCTGGACACTGATCCAGCGTAGTCACGGCGTCGCCAATGGCGTGCCGGTGATCGTTGCCAATCGCGTCGGTCATGAGGCAGATCCTTCTGCCGCCAGCGATGGCATCCAGTTCTGGGGGGGGAGCTTCATCTGCGGGCCGCAGGGAGAGCTTCTCGCGCATGGCGGCGTTGCGGCCGAAGAGCTATTGGTCGAGGTGGACCTGACACGGAGTGAAGACGTACGCCGCATCTGGCCCTATCTACGTGATCGCCGCATCGATGCCTATGGCGACCTCACTGAACGCTATCGCGACCGCTAGTCCCTAGCGTCATGCTCACCACACACCACAAGGGCGCCTCTCGAGGCGCCCTTGCTGCTTGATACTCAAGTTTCTCAGTAACATGACCACTGCATCATTTATCGCTTTGCCACTTCACCTGTCGACCCACCTCTGTCACCTATAGGTGACTTGCCATTGGCGTCGAGCTACGCTAAACAATATAACGCGATAACAATAATCAGCTTAGGCCTGCCGACATCAGGACGCATACCATGCCCGAATACCAGTTGATGGCCCGCATCGAAGCGGCCTTTGATGAGCAAATAATCGCTGCAGAACAGGTCATTACTGCGGTCAGCGAGGAAGATTCACCATTATGGCGAATGGATGGTGGTACTGCCGACATCGATTGGCTGCGCTTGGCTCTGCAAGATGTCTGGTATCAAGACGGTCAGGATGGCCGCGTGACTCGCCCCTACCTCGGGGTGGTAGCAGCTGGATCTGCGGTGATAGATGCAGTGGCCGAGCTCAACCTGGCCAAGGAACGTCTCGCTAGACTTTTCGCTGAACTTCGCGAGAAGTACCCTGAGCAACTGTCGGAGCTCAAGGCGATTCTGCCTTTCCGCCATCCAGGATTGAACCAGCACCTCAGGGGTGATGGCCTTGCTCGACTGCACCTAAAACAATGCTGGCGACGCGTGCCAGTCGCAGAAGCCTCTGTCGCTCGCGTACGTTTTGCCTGGTACAGTTCTGGACGCTCCATCCAGCGCATCAGCGTGGCAGATTGCGAGGCACTGCTGATGAAGCTGGATACTGAGGCCGAGCATGTTCGCTTGCAGCTACGGCTGCTCGCGGGCCTACCTCCGGATGAGATATTGACACGCATACAGCCACAGGCACCGCTGATGCGCGCCAACCTGTTCTATCGTGAGCCGGTACTGCGTGACGATGGAGAAGCGCCTCGTACACGCCGTGCATTGAACGTGTCGTTACCGCTATTCCTGCCTCACGATGACCTGCGCCTGCCCTCCCTCAATCAACCGCCGAGCACGCCACCGACAGAGCGTACGCGCGCACGGCGTGGCGATGTTCGCATTGAGGATGAGCCGTTCCTCAAGAGCTTGCGTGTACATCGTTACCGCTGACGGTTGCTGACGGATGCTCAAGCCAGCTGGCAGACGAGATGAGGCTGATGGGACAGAGTGTTAGAGATCCAGTGCCGACTCGGGCAATCGCTTGAGATGCATGCGGCGCGCCAGGCGGATAATTGGCTTGAGGGTCAACTGCACGGAGCCAATCACGAAGAGCCAGACGCCAAGTGTCATCCACTGCTCCCAGAAGAAACACACACTACCCACGGTGAACAGTATTCCTAACACCAGCTCATTGATGATGCTGGCCAGTTCATAGCGGCGGTGGATAATCAACTCTTCGCGGCCGAGGCGGAAGGTCAAGTCCGTTGCCGGATCGTCTTCAAGTGTGTCTTGCGTATCGTACGCCGTATGCTGACTCATGCATTATTCCCCTATCTTTGCCAAACCACCGTGCCAATACCAAAAGGCCTCGGCACCAGAAGTGCCGAGGCCTTTATCGCTCGTTATCACTGACAGGCCATCATCAGAACAGACGATTCAATCCATTCATGGCTGCCACACGATAGGCTTCCGCCATCGTCGGGTAGTTGAAGGTGGTATTGACGAAGTACTTGAGCGTATTCGCCTCACCTTCCTGCTGCATGATGGCCTGACCGATGTGCACGATCTCGGAGGCCTGATCACCGAAGCAGTGAATGCCCAGGATCTCCAGCGTATCCCGGTGGAACAGAATCTTGAGCATGCCGACGGTATCGCCGGTGATCTGAGCACGCGCAGTGTCCTTGAAGAACGCCTGCCCGACTTCATAGGGAATACGTGCTTCCGTTAGCTCCGACTCACCACGACCCACCGAACTGATCTCGGGGATGGTATAAATGCCGGTCGGCACTTCGCTGACAAATTTGAAGTCTTCGCCCAGCAGATTGGCAGAGGCATAACGCCCCTGATCATAGGCAGCTGAGGCCAGGCTCGGCCAACCGATCACATCACCCACAGCATAGACGTGGTCCAAGCTGGTACGGTACTGCTCATCCACTGTCAGTTGGCCACGGCCATTGGCCTGCAGGCCAACATTCTCGAGACCAAGACTATCAGTATTGCCTGTACGGCCATTGGCCCATAGGAAGGCATCTGCACGCAGCTTCTTGCCTGACTTCAGATGTACGACCACACCGGACTCATCGCCCTCGATGCGCTCATATTCCTCGTTGTGGCGTACCAGCACCCCGTTATTACGCAGGTGATAGGACAGCGCATCGGAAATCTCGTTATCCAGGAACGACAACAGACGATCACGCGTATCGATCAGATCAACCTTGACGCCAAGACCCGAGAAAATAGAGGCATATTCAGAGCCAATAACACCAGCACCGTAGATGATCAGCGTGCGTGGCGTATGCGACAGACCCAGGATGGTGTCGGAGCAATAGATGCGCGGATGACGGAAATTGACGTCAGCCGGACGATAAGGGCGAGAGCCCGTCGCGATGACGACCTTCTCGGCATGTAGCTCCTCGACACCCTCATGGGCATCACGCACCACGACGGTGTGCTCGTCCTTGAAACGCGCCGT
The DNA here is from genome assembly GCF_000591415.1 of Cobetia crustatorum. Lineage (GTDB taxonomy): Bacteria > Pseudomonadota > Gammaproteobacteria > Pseudomonadales > Halomonadaceae > Cobetia > Cobetia crustatorum. Next base: position 42,481 of record NZ_JEMF01000005.1, read on the forward strand.
CCCGAAGAAGACATCAATGCGGTTGCGGGCGTAGAAGCGCGTACGCATCTCGACCTGCTGTTCGATGGTACGGCGCGAGCGCTCCAGTACCTTGGGGAAGGAGAACCAGCGCGGCTCACCAATGTCGCGGAACATGCGATTGGTGTTGAACTCGATGATCTGCTTGACCGCGTGACGCAGCGCCTTGGAGGGAATGGTGCCCTTGTGGGTGCAGTTGCCACCCACCGAAGACTGCGCCTCGATGACTGCGACGCGCTTGCCATGCTTGGCTGCATTGACGGCAGCACTTTCCCCCGCCGGACCGGTACCGATCACGACCACATCGTAGTTATAGACTGCCATGAGACTCGCTTTGCTCCTTGATTGTTCGTGAGCCGGCCCTGCTACCACAGGTCACTCTCATTGAGAGCAACTCCGTCATAGCAGAACCGGCGGCTGGCCAGTCGTCAGGCCGGCAGGCATTGAGCCATGCGTAGAGTCACGTATAGCAAATCAGCGACGCGGAGCTTCGTAAGCCAGATCACTGGCCGGCTTACCACCGCTCTGTTCCATCAAGCGCTGACGATCCTGTTCTTTCTCGCACTCCTCGTCCTTGCCACCGCAGATATCACAGCCATCCTTGAGCCCGAGGTTATTGAGTCCACCACAAGAACCGGCAATCGGCTTGCCACCCATCAATACCCCGACAGCCATTGCTGCAATCAGCAGCAGCATGGCCGCGAACACCAGTAACCAGATAGTCATGTCAGTTTCTCCCGGGGTTATCCCCCTACGGAACGGGCCTGTGTCTCGTGATAGAGCATCATGAGGATAGGCACCGTCATACATCAGACACAGGCAACGATTCAGAACTGCTTAGTGAACCGTCTTGCCTGCAGACTTGTCAGCTCCTGCGACCGGCGCATCCTTCAGGTAAGGCGCGAATGCCGGACTCCAGGACTGCTCGAAGCCATCTTTGGTTTTGACAATGAAGTAGGCCGCAATGTTCTCACGTTTTGCCGTCGCCATGGCCTTGTCAGCGCCCAGCACGTTAAGTGCCGTGGCCCAGGCATCAGCCGTCGAACAGTTCGGCGTGATCACGGTAACGGAGGCCAGACGATGCTGAATGGGCCGACCGGTACGTGGATCAATGGTATGCGAGTAACGCACACCATCCTGCTCGAAGTAGTTGCGATAATCACCAGAAGTGGCCACCGCCGCATTGCCCGGATTGATGATGCGCTGCACGGAACGCTCGAATGACTTCGGCGCTTCGATAGCGATCCGCCATGGTTTACCACCAGGTTTCTCGCCCTTGACGCGAATCTCGCCACCGACCTCAACCAGGTAATTCTCGATACCCTTTGCCTCGAGCGCATCGGCCACTCGATCAACACCGAAGCCCTTGGCGATACCCGATAGATCGGTGTACACCGGCTTGCGTTTGATCACCGTATTACCATCAAGCTCAAGTGCCAGGTGATCGACCTTGGCCAAGGCTTCGGCAATCTGCGCATCACTGGGCGCCTTGTCCAGACGTGCATCCGGTCCGAAGCCCCACAGGTTGACCGCAGGACCTACCGTGACATCAAAGGCACCATCCGAACGGTTACCGACATCCTGCGCCTCACTGAGCACATGCGCCAGATCATCAGACAGCGTGACGGGCACATCCACCGGTGCCTGATTCAGTTTCGAGAGCTCCGAGGTGTCCTTGTAGGTCGACATCTGCCAATCGACCTTATTCAGCGCCTCGACACTGGCTTGTTTGAGGTCTGCCACCTCATCCGCATCCAGATCCCCCACTACACTGACGTGGAAACCGGTGCCGAAGATGGGCCCGGCAAAACGGTGCAACTCAGGGTTGCTGGAATTTTCACAGCCTGCAACCAGCAGGGCCAGCCCTATGAGGGCCGGCCCTGCCAGTCGTCTTGCGACGCGTGACATCATCGATCAACCACCGAAGTCATCGAGCAGGATGTTCTCCGGCTCCACGCCCAGGTCAGTCAGCATCTTGACGACCGCGGCGTTCATCATGGGCGGACCGCACATGTAGTACTCGCAATCTTCAGGGGCTGGGTGATCCTTGAGATAATTCTCATAGAGAACATTGTGGATGAAGCCTGTTGCTCCTTCCCAGTCGTCCTCTGGCTGCGGATCAGACAGCGCCAGATGCCACTCGAAGTTATCATTTTCTTCGGCCAGCAGGTCGTATTCCTCGTTATAGAACGACTCGCGCATGGAGCGCGCGCCGTACCAGAACGAGATCTTGCGCGTAGAGTTCAGACGCTTGAGCTGATCGAAGATATGGCTGCGCATCGGCGCCATGCCAGCACCACCACCGATGAAGACCATCTCAGCATCAGTGTCCTTGGCGAAGAACTCACCAAACGGCCCCATCACGGTGATCTTGTCGCCCGGCTTCAGAGAGAAGACATAGGTGGACATCAGACCCGGAGGATGTTGGCTGTTGGGCGGCGGCGTCGCGACACGAATGTTGAACTTCAGGATGCCGTACTCTTCCGGATAGTTCGCCATCGAGTAAGCACGAATCACCGGCTCTTCATTCTTGTGCTGAATGTTGAACAGGCCAAACTTCTCCCAGTCGCCACGATATTCTTCATCGATGTCGAAGTCGGAGAACTTGATATCGTAAACCGGCGCTTCCAGCTGAACGTAACCACCGGCGCGGAAGTTGACTTCCTCACCTTCCGGCAGTTCCAGGTTCAACTCCTTGATGAAGGTCGCGACGTTCGGGTTGGCGCTGACCGTGGTTTCCCACTTCTTGACGCCGAAGATCTCTTCCGGAACCTCGACCTTCATGTCCTGCTTGACCGGTACCTGACACGACAGACGCCAGCCTTCCTTCTTCTCACCCATGGTGAAGTGGGACTCTTCTGTCGGCAGGATGGAGCCGCCGCCTTCAGAGATCCGACACTTGCATTGGGCACAGGAACCGCCGCCGCCACAGGCGGAGGACAGGAAGATGCCATTGGCTGCCAAGGTCTGCAGCAGCTTGCCGCCGGCCTGGGTTGTCAGGGTATTGGCAGGATCGCCATTGATCTCGATCTGGACGTCGCCACTCGAGACCAGCTTGCTGCGTGCTGCGAGGATCACGAGCACCAGGCCGATAACGACCACGGTGAACATGACAACGCCGAGCACGATGATGGAAATATCAACCATGTCGGTTTCCTTATGCTCGGTTGCGTTACAGCTGGACGCCGGAGAAGGACATGAAGCCCAACGACATCAGGCCAACGGTAATGAAGGTGATGCCAAGACCCTGCAGGCCAGCTGGCACGTCGGAGTACTTGAGCTTCTCGCGAATACCGGCAAGTGCAGCGATCGCCAGCGCCCAACCAAAGCCTGCACCCACGCCATAGATCACGGACTCACCGAAGGTGTAGTCACGCTGAACCATGAACAGTGCAGCACCGAGGATGGCGCAGTTGACCGTGATCAGCGGCAGGAACACACCCAGCGCGTTGTAGAGCGCAGGCACGAACTTGTCGAGGAACATCTCGAGGATCTGCACGATCGCCGCGATGACGCCGATGTAGGACAGATAACCCAGGAAGGACAGATCGATGCTCTCGGCCCCTTCCAGACCCGTCCAGGTCAGCGCGCCTTCACGCAACAGGTAGTTCAGGATCAGGTTGTTGACCGGCACCGTCACCGCCAGCACCACGACAACCGCCACGCCAAGACCGATCGCGGACTGGATCTTCTTGGACACCGCCAGGAATGTACACATCCCCAGGAAGAAGGCCAGTGCCATGTTCTCGACGAACACGGCCTTGATGAACAGGCTCAGATAGTGTTCGAACATGTTACACGGCCTCCTTGATCTTGGTATTGGCGGTAATCTTGTACTCCGCCTTCTCGACCTGTTCTGGATAGACGCTACGCAGTATCCAGATGAACAGACCGATGACGAAGAACGCAGACGGCGGCAGCAGCATCAGGCCATTCGGGATGTACCAGCCACCGTCATTGACGGTTTGCAGGATGGTCATGCCGAACAGAGAGCCAGAACCAAACAGTTCACGCACGAAGCCAACCACCAGCAGGATCACGGTATAGCCCAAGCCATTGCCGATACCATCGATGAAACTCATCACCGGGCCGTTCTGCATCGCGTAAGCTTCGGCGCGACCCATGACGATACAGTTGGTGATGATCAGACCGACGAAGACCGACAGCTGCTTGGAGTCTCGAAGGCGAAAGCCTTCAGCGACTGATCGACCACGATGACCAGCGAGGCAATGATCGTCATCTGCACGATGATGCGGATAGACGACGGGATATGGTTGCGAATCAACGAGATGAACATGCTGGAGAACGCTGTTACCAGCGACACCGCAATCCCCATGATCAGGGCGGTGTTCATCGAGTTGGTCACCGCCAGCGCGGAACAGATGCCGAGGATCTGTAACGCGATAGGGTTGTTCTTGAAGATCGGCGTCGTCAGGACACCTTTAGGAGTTTCGGCAGACATCGTTACGCTCCTTTGACGTCGCGGAACTGGGTCAGGTATTTGGCAAAGCCATTTTCACCCATCCAGAACTGCAGCAGGTTGGTCACACCGTTACTGGTCAGGGTAGCACCAGACAGAGCATCGACCTGGTACTGGGCATCCGGAGAGGACGAATTGACACCGCCCTTCTTCAGACGCACTTCCGGATCCATGCTGTCTTCGGGATAGATCTTCTTGCCATCCCACTGAGCCTTCCACTTCGGATTGTCGACTTCGCCGCCAAGCCCAGGAGTTTCCCCCTGTTGATAGAAGGACAGTCCGACGACGGTATTGCCGTCACCCTTGAGGGCAAGATAACCGTACATCATCGACCACAGGCCATTGCCGCGCACCGGGACAATGATCTGATCAGGCTGTTTGGCATCACCGACCAGGTAGACCACGGAATACTGCTCACGACGCTTGATGCCAGGTAGGTCTTCATCACCAGACAGTGTGCGTGAAGTCGCCGGATCCTTGGACATCTTGGCCTGGTCATACTTTTCCGGATCAATATTGTCGACATAGTCGCCAGTATTGAGATCAACCACCTTGGCGGTGACCTTGTCACGGAACTGCTGGCCGACATCTTCGCCCGACTGCAGCAGCTCGGCGACCGCAAGAATGTTGCTCTTGCGGTCAAGCTCGGCGTTGGTCAGCTGCTGCGGACGCAGCACGACCGCTGCGGTGGAAACGACCACCGAGCAGACGATACACAGCGCGAGCGCGACACCGAGGGTTTTCTTGATGGAATTATTGCTGGCCATGTCAGACGGTCTCCTCGTTCGTGATGCCGGCAGTCTCGCGCTTGATACGGCGCTTGATGTTGGCCTGCACGACGAAGTGGTCGATCAGCGGGGCGAACAGGTTGGCGAACAGAATCGCCAGCATGATGCCCTCCGGGAAGGCCGGATTGGCTACGCGAATCAGGACGGTCATCACACCGATCAGCGCACCGAATATCAGCTTGCCCTTGTTGGTCATCGAGGCCGAGACCGGATCGGTAGCCATGAAGACCATACCGAAGGCGAAGCCACCGATCACCAGATGCCAATACCACGGCATCTCGAACATCGCATTGGTATCACTGCCGATGGCATTGAACAGGGCTGATGTCGCGATCATGCCTAACAACACACCCAGCATGATTCGCCACGAGGCAATCCGCGTCCAGAGCAGAACGGCCGCACCAATGAAGATCGCAAGCGTCGAGACCTCACCCATGGAACCCGGGATGAAGCCCAGGAAGGCATCGGACCAGCTCATCTGCTGCATCAGGGTGCTCATGCCATCCTGCGCTACGGTAGACAGTGCCGTCGCACCGGTATAGCCATCAGCCGGCACCCAGACCGCGTCACCGGAAATGCTGGCCGGATACGCGAAGTACAGGAAGGCACGACCAGACAGCGCCGGGTTGAGGAAGTTCTTGCCAGTACCGCCGAAGACTTCCTTGCCGATCACCACACCGAAGGTGATACCGAGCGCGACCTGCCATAGCGGAATCGTCGCCGGTAGCGTCAATGCGAACAGCACGGAAGTGACGAAGAAGCCCTCATTGACTTCATGGCCACGACGCATGGCGAACAGCACTTCCCAGAAGCCGCCGACCGCGAAGGTCACCAGATAGATGGGCAGGAAGTAGGTGGCACCAAGGATAAAGTTGGCCCATACACTACCGGCATCATGGCTTCCTGCCAGCAGCATGACGATCGCTTCACGCCAGCCACCCAGTGAACTGAAGCCACCCGCGATCGCGTCGTTGGCCTGCAGACCAGCGTTGTACATACCGAAGAACATGGCCGGGAAGGTACACATCCAAACCGTGATCATGATCCGCTTCAGATCGATACCATCACGCACGTGTGCCGTGGTGCGCGTGACACTCGCCGGTACATAGAAAATCGTGTCCACGGCTTCGTAGAGCGCGTAGAACTTCTCGTACTTGCCACCCTTGTGGAAGTGCGGCTCCAGATTATCCAGAGTCTGTCGAATGCCCATCATCAGACCTCTTTCTCGATCGTGGTGAGGTTGTCACGCAGGATGGGACCGTACTCATACTTGCCCGGGCACACGTAGGTGCACAGCGCGAGGTCCTCTTCATCAAGCTCAAGGCAGCCAAGCTGCATCCCAGTCTCGATATCGCCGACAATCAGTGAACGCAGCAACTGCGTCGGCAGGATATCCAGCGGCATGATCTTCTCGTACGCACCCACCGGCACCATGGCTCGCTCGGAACCATTGGTCGAGGTGTTGGGACGATAATCACGCAGCCCTGTCAGCTTCGACAGATAGATACCCAGTACCGAGTGACGGTTGGCGCCCGTGGACAGCCAGCCCATGAAGGCACGCTTGTTACCTTCTTCGAGCAGACTCACCTGAGTGTGGTAGCGGCCAACAAAACGCAATGCGCCTTCACTGGTGGTCCCGGAGAACACCGAACCGGAAATCACGCGCGTGTCTTCGGCCTGCTCCACTTCACCCTTGAGCAGGTCAACAGTGCTGGCACCCAGACGCGTACGCAACAAGCGCGGCTTCCTCGCACGCGGGCCACCAACAGCGACCACACGACGGGTATCCAGACAGCCTTCCGCCAGCAGGGTACCGATGGCGACGACATCCTGATAACCGACATGCCACACCTGACGTTTCAGGCTGACGGGTGCCAGATGATGGATATGCGTACCCGGCAAACCGGCCGGATGCGGACCCTTGAAGGACTCGCTGACCACACCTGCAACGTCGCCACCCGGAATATCAGCACCCGGTGCCTGACACAGGAAGACCTTGCCTTCAGTCAAGCGTGTCAGTGCGACAAGCCCCTGACGGAAAGCCGTTTCCTGTCCTTTGAGCACAACGGCCGGATCAGCAGCCAGCGGATGGGTATCGATGGCAGTGACAAAGATAGCCGCCGCCTTGGCATCGAGCGCCGGAACGCGTGAGAACGGGCGGGTACGCAGTGCCGTCCACAGGCCTGACTCGACCAATTGGTCGACCATCACCTGACGTTCGAGCGTGGCGAGAGCTGTCTCGCCGTGCGCCGTGAATTCCTCTGCGCCACCCTGCTCATCAATTTCGACCACTACAGACAGCAGCTTACGCTTCTCGCCACGATTGATCTCTACCACAGTACCAGCTGCAGGCGCGGTGTATCGCACACCGGGAGTCTTCTTGTCGGTGAAGAGCAGTTGCCCCAGCTTCACCTTATCCCCTTCGCTGACTTCCATCGTCGGTTTCATACCGACGTAGTCAACACCCAGGATCGCTACGCGACGAACGGGCTGCGCATCCTCGATACGCTGCTCCGGAGCCCCAGCGATGGGGAGATCCAGGCCACGTTTGACTTCGATCATAGACTCGCCCAATTGTCGGATCTGATGTTATTAAAGAAAGATCATGCGTCGATGACACGACTAGAGGCCGATAAATGGCCAGGCAGCCCCAAGAATAGCTAGCGTCACGATATATGAATGCTTTTCTTATCAGACGGTTGGAGGTGTGACCCAGAGACTGGGCCGGCCCAAAAAATCCGCCTCATTATAAAGATGCGAGGCCGGAAAGACCATACGACACTAAAGTGGTGCGATCCGCCAAAATGACAATGCCCCCACCATCATGGATGGCGAGGGCATTGTCTTGAGGACCATTTCGAGGCTGTTTTGGCGACCGTTGCGATAGCCGACGATTCCTGTTGAGGAAATGTGCAGCACGCTTGCCAACACACAAGCTCAACGATCAAGGTCAGATATCGAGTTCAGCCTTCAATTTCCATCAGCTTGGCCTTCAAACTTGGTTTTCAAGCTTGGTTTTCAAGCTCAGCGCGTCGGGAAGTAGCTGAAACGCACGTTGGACATATGCTGCAGGATACGCACGACCTGACAGCTGTAGCCAAACTCGTTGTCATACCAGACGTAGACCACGGCCTGCTTGTCAGTGACGATCGTCGCCTGACCATCGACGATACCGGAGTGACGGTTACCGACGAAGTCTGACGACACGACCTCACAGGAATCGACGTAGTCGATCTGCTTTTGCAGTGAAGAGTGCAGTGACGCGGTACGCAGGAAGTCATTCATGCGTTCAGCATCGCTTGCCGTGTTCAGCGTGAGGTTGAGGATCGCCATGGAAACGTTCGGTGTCGGCACGCGGATGGCGTTGCCGGTCAGCTTGCCTTCCAGTTCCGGTAGCGCCTTGGCGACAGCCTTGGCAGCGCCAGTCTCGGTCAGCACCATGTTCAGCGCTGCAGCGCGACCACGGCGATCACCACTGTGGAAGTTATCGATCAGGTTCTGATCGTTGGTATAGGAATGCACCGTCTCGACGTGCCCCTGACTGACACCGTATTCATCGTTCAATACCTTCAGCAGCGGCACGATGGCATTGGTGGTACAGGACGCTGCAGAAATGATGCGGTCACTGTCATTGATGTCAGCATGGTTGACGCCATAGACGATATTCTTCAGATCGCCCTTGCCCGGAGCGGTCAGCAGTACCTTGGCGACACCTTTACATTCCAGGTGCTGACCAAGGCCGGCCTCATCACGCCACTTACCGGTATTATCTACCACGATGGCGTTATCAATACCGTGCACGGTGTAATCGATCTCGGCCGGTGAGCTGGCGTAGATGATCTTGATGTAGTTGCCATTGACGATCAGCGCCGAGTTTTCTTGATCAACAGTGATACTGCCCTCAAAAGGCCCGTGCACGGAGTCACGACGCAGCAGGCTGGCACGTTTCTCCAGATCATCACCATCGCCACGTACCACAATGGCGCGCAGACGCAGCAGATTACCACCGCCTGCCTTCTCGATCATGATGCGCGCCAGCAGACGACCGATACGACCGAAGCCGTACAGCACGACATCCTTCGGCTCGCCGCCCATGCCGCCTTCGACGTGACCACCGACGATCTCGGCCAGCTCACGTGTGAGGAAAGCAGTGATATCCGTCTCACCGGATCGCTTGAACGCGACCGCCAGCTTACCGATATCGATATGCGCAGGACCGAGGTTAAGCGCAATCATCGCGCGCACCAGCGGGAAGGTATCTTCGACCGACAGCTCAACGCCTTCGGCCTTGCGAACCCAACGATGATTCTTGAGGATGCGCACCATCGAACGGTTGATCAGCGAACGCCCATAGATGGAGGGCACGACATTGAAGCGACGATAGAGATCACCCAACAACGGAATCATCTGTTCGGCGAGGGCTTCATTGTCCTGCCACTGCTTGAAACAGGCTTCGAGATTCTCTTGGCTCACGGATGCTTTCCTCTGACGGACGATCTAAAAACGGGCGCAGCAAGTAGACTTGCAACGCAGGACAAGGCCAGGCAAGTATGCGCAACGGGCCGGTGAGGGACAATGAAAGGATGGTCGCACTGGGGGTAGTAGTGCTACAGAATCAACGATTTGACTACAAGACCGTTTACCCCATTGCAGAGCAGACAGCATTTTCTCCCACTCTTGCCATGCCCCATAACAACGCCGTGCATGCATCATCTTCTGCCCTACAGCAGCCCATTACTGTAAAAGCGCTCCACCCGCCCCCATCAACACAACTGACTTGCTATGATCATGCATACCTTCGGCGGTCGCGCCCTTTTCCTCGCACCTACCGTCGCCCGGCCACGAGCGCCCAAGCCCCAGGACACAAGATACAGAGCCCATGTTCGAGACTCCGCTGACGCCCCCGTTGCCGCGCCCTAGCCGCGAAACCACTTACTGGACACTGGATGGCGGCAGCGCTGCTGCATTGGCATTGGCACGTCTGGCCGATGCTGATGATGCCCCGTTGATGGTGATCACCCCTGATACCGCCAGTGCCCAGCGCCTTGAGGCTGATCTACGCTTCTACACGCGCCATCCTGAACGCCTGTTACCCTTCCCTGACTGGGAAACGCTGCCCTACGACAGTTTTTCTCCACATCAGGACATCGTCTCTGAGCGCCTGCGCACCTTGCGCATGCTGCAAATCAGCCGACGTGCCATCGTGCCGGTGCCGGTCAATACCCTGATGCAGCGCCTTGCGCCAGTGGATTACATCGCGGGGCAGGTCTTCAGTCTGAGCCGTGGTGACACCTTGAATCGCGAAGACTTCCGCACCCGTCTTTCGCGTGCCGGTTATCGTGCCGTCGAGACAGTCTATGAGCCCGGCGAGTACGCACTGCGTGGCGCATTGATTGACCTGTTCCCGATGGGCAGCAAGCAACCGCTGCGTATTGATCTGTTCGATGAGGAGATCGACACTCTGCGCGCCTTCGACCCCGACACTCAGCGCAGTGGCGACAAGGTGGAATCCATCGAGATTCTGCCTGCACACGAATACCCGCTGACGCGCGGCGCAATTGCCTGCTTCCGCGAAGGCTTCGAGACGCTATTTGATATCGATCCGCGTCAGTGCATCCTCTACAACGATGCACTCAAGGGTATTCCCTCACCGGGTCTTGAGCAGTACCTGCCACTGTTCTTCGAAGAAACCGCGACACTGTTCGACCATCTCGGTGAGACCCTGCGTATCGCCATGCTGCCTGGCGTACGTGAAGCCGCTGAGCATCACTGGGACGCCATCACTACGCGCCATGCCAACCTCGGCGTCGATCCGACACGTCCGCTACTACCGCCTCACCGTGCCTTCGTGCCGGTCAACGAGTTGTTCGGACTGATCAAGCAGCATGAGCGCATCGAACTGCTGCGTGATAGCCACGAGCACGCCATCGAATTTGGTCATCAGCCACTGCCGACACTCGCCATTGATGCACGTAGCACTGACCCGACCAAGGCACTGGCCAGTTTCCTGAGCCAGCGGTTAAGTGGCGATGAAGCCCAGCGTGTCCTGTTTGTGGCGGAAACTCAGGGCCGCCGCGAGGTGGTGGAAGAGCAGCTATCTCCACTGTTACGCGGCTTCGGGCTGCGTACGCTGGATGATTTCGCGAACTTCGATACCTTCCTCGCTAGTAACGCAGCTGTAGGCCTTGTCGTGGGCGGCTTGAACGAAGGCGCCTGGATCACCAGCACCGCCCAGACAGAGACCGGTGTCGCCAGCAAAGGACTGGTGGTGATTACCGAGACAGAGCTCTACGGTGAAGTGGTCCGCCAGAGCCGCCGTCAAGCACGCGCCACCGATGATAACGAGCTGGCTGTACGCCATCTCTCAGAGCTGCGCAATGGCGCACCGGTCGTCCATCATACGCACGGCGTAGGGCGCTATCTGGGACTTGAGACCATCGATACTGGCGGTCAAGAAGCCGAGTTCCTGGCGCTCGCATATGCTGATGGTGCGAAGCTTTATGTACCGGTCGATAGCCTGCACCTGATCTCACGCTACTCTGGTGCCAGCGACGAGTTGGCTCCGCTGCATCGACTAGGGTCGGAGCAATGGGAGAAGGCCAAGCGCAAGGCCGCCGAGAAGATTCGCGATACGGCGGCAGAATTGCTGGATGTCTATGCACGCCGCGAAGCGCGCGTCGGCCATGCCTGCGACTTCCCCGCCGAGGATTACGCCCGCTTCGCCGCCAGCTTCCCGTTTGAGGAAACGCCGGATCAGGCCCAGACCATCGGCGCGGTCATCCAGGACATGTGCTCCCCACAACCGATGGACCGCGTAGTGTGTGGCGATGTCGGCTTCGGCAAGACAGAAGTCGCCATGCGCGCCGCCTTCCTCGCCGTCAATTCCGGACGTCAAGTCATCGTACTGGTACCGACGACGCTGCTGGCCCAGCAGCATTATGACAACTTCCGTGATCGCTTCGCCGATACCGCGGTAGAGATTGCACTGCTGTCGCGCTTCACCAGCGGCAAGGGGCAAGAGGCGTCACTTGAGCGCATCAAGAATGGTCAGGCTGATATCGTGATTGGCACCCACAAGTTACTGTCCAAATCTCTCCAGTTACCCAACATGGGCCTATTGGTGATTGATGAGGAGCATCGCTTCGGTGTTTCCCAGAAGGAACGCCTCAAGAGCCTACGCTCCGAGGTAGATATCCTGACCCTGACCGCCACACCCATTCCGCGCACGCTGAACATGGCGATGAGCGGCATTCGCGACCTGTCCATCATTGCCACGCCCCCGGCGCGCCGCCTGTCAGTCAAGACCTTCGTTCAGCAACGCAACGATGGCGTGGTCAAGGAAGCCATTCTGCGTGAGCTACTGCGCGGTGGTCAGGTCTACTTCCTGCATAATGAAGTCAAGACTATCGAAGAAACGGCAGCTCGCCTTGCCGAGCTGGTGCCAGAGGCCAGCATTGGCGTTGCTCATGGCCAATTGCCAGAACGTAGCCTTGAGCGACGCATGTCGGACTTCTATCACAAGCGCTTCAACGTGCTGGTCTGCTCGACCATCATCGAAACCGGCATCGATGTACCGAGTGCCAATACCATTTTGATCGAGCGTGCCGACAAGTTCGGCCTCGCCCAACTGCATCAGCTGCGGGGACGTGTCGGTCGCTCGCATCATCAGGCCTATGCTTACCTGCTGACACCACATCCCAAGTCGATGACGCGTGATGCCATCAAACGCCTGGAAGCCATCAGCGAAGCAGAGGATCTTGGCGCAGGCTTTACACTGGCCTCACATGACATGGAGATTCGTGGTGCTGGCGAGTTACTGGGCGATGAGCAGTCAGGGCAAATGGAAACCATCGGCTACTCGCTGTACATGGAAATGCTTGATCGTGCAGTCAAGGCCATCAAGGCAGGCAAGACACCTAATATCGAGTCCCCTCTAGACGACGGCGTCGAGGTCAGCCTCAATCTGCCCGCGTTGATTCCGGCCGACTATCTGCACGATGTCCAACAGCGCCTGATGATGTACAAGCGCATCAGCAATGCCGAGGATGCCGGCGGGCTACGTGAGCTGCAGGTAGAGATGGTCGACCGCTTCGGGCTACTGCCAGAGCCAGTCAAGACCCTATTCCGCCAGACCCGTCTACGCCAACGCGCTCAAGCGTTAGGCATCGCCAAGCTGGAAGCCGGTGCAGGACGAGGTCGTATCATCTTCGGCGCCCAGACGCCGGTCGACCCGCTGACGTTGGTCAACCTCATTCAGCGTCAATCAGATATCTACAAACTGGAAGGTGCTGACACTCTGCGCTTTGCCACCGACATGGAAGACGCCGAAACACGCTTCAGCTTCTGCGAGACGCTGCTCGATCTGCTCAATGCCAAGGCGCGCGTCGCATAGATCACACCCAATAGAGAAATAGAAACGGCCTGCATCAATTGATGCAGGCCGTTTCTATTTCTCTATTGG
>NZ_JEMF01000006.1 GCF_000591415.1 Cobetia crustatorum
TCGCCACTGCGATAGGGGCGGTTTGCGTTTATGGGGACTGGTTTTTGTTTACAGCACTGTGAGGGCTGGTTGTCGGACTTGGCATGAGTCGCTCGAGGAAATGGCGTACTCTTCGTGCAATGATACCCCGATGACAGGGCAGGCAATGGACGAGTTAATGGTAATAGGCGCCGTATTGGTACTGTTTGTACTGAGTGGCGCGCTCATGGGCTGGCTCAGCATGCTGAGAGTCAGGGGGTTGGAGCGCCGTCTCCGTCAGGTGGAGGGAAAGCTCTCACGCTCGACACACTCTGTTATGCACAGCAGGGGCGCATTACCAGGTGTGGATAAGTCAGGGCGCTCTCAGTCAGCAGAGTCAGCTCCATCACCATTAGCCTCGCCGGTATCTGGGTTATCCACGACAGTATCGAATGAGAGTGATCGCACCTTAGGTAATGACAGGGCTTCCCCGCAGGAAGCTGCTGGTGGAAGAATTGATTCACCTCGTCCTGCTGCAGAAAATTCTCCCTTCAATGCTCTGCTGAAGCGTTTGTTGTATGGGGCTTCCGGAGCTGCTGTCCGTGCTGAGCAGAATCCAGATAATACTGAAGGTTACAAGTCAGATCGAGGTGGCGCGTATAGCTACACTGCTCGACTCATCACATTAGTGCGCGAGCACTGGATGATATTGATAGGTGCACTATCGCTAGTGATGGCTGGCGTATTGTTGGTGGGCTATTCCCTTGACCAGGGTCTGCTGGGACCTGGAGTGCGGCTGGTGCTTGGTCTGGGCTTCGGGGTGATCATGACAGTACTCGCCGAATGGCTCCGGCTCCGAACGAATCAGTCATCCAGTCTGACAGGGGCTATCAGCGCTGCCGGTAGCTTGGTCATGGCTGCCAGCTTGCTTGCCGGTCACTATCTTTTGGCGTTGATCTCGTTGCCGATGACCTTCTTTGTGCTTGCCACGCTCAGCCTTTGGACGATGGAGCGAGCCCGCCATCATGGTCCGTGGTTAGCAGCTCTTGGCATGCTGGGAGGTTATGCGTTGCCGCTAGCCTTGCCTGTTCAGGCAATGTTGGGGAATTCAGGAAATTTGTTGTTGCTTGGTCATGTTGGTGTGATTGCCCTGGCATGCCGACTCCTCTATCAGCAGGTCGCGGTAAGCTGGCTGTATTGGGGAGGATTGATGGGTGCGGTGGCATGGTGGTTCATGTTGAACCCAGCAGATCTGGGGGTGTTTGAAACACGCATGTTGGGCAGCGTGTGGCTGGGTGTGCTGGCACTCGCATATCTGCATTCGTGGAAAAGCACGTTATCTCTCCAAGCGGAGCAGCAGGAAGAAGTGATGACCTGTGAGGAAGCTTGGTGCCCATGGCAGGTCAGTACAGCGCTACGCCGCCAATGGCTCGCCGGTGCCCTGCTTGGTGTTACCACTGCCTTGAGCCTATGGATTCAGTCCATTGGGGCAAGCAGCTTGGCGGGTGATGTGCCGGGTATCGTCATCAATGACATGAGCTGGGGCATGATCGGAGTGCTTCCGATGCTGGTTATTGCCGGGGTATCTCGCCGACACGCGGTGTTGTGGTCCATGCTCTTGATCAATGTTGTGCTCTGGTTGCTGGTCTGGGCTCTTGCGCTGTCGCCGACGAGCGGTATCGAAGCCATCGGCTGGCCGCTACTGATAACCCTGACGCTACTGATCCTGGCGCGGCTGAAGCTGGCGAGCGCCACTAGTGCAGTACACCTTCGCTTAATGGGGGCCTGCTGGTGGGCACTGGCTACACTAACGCCACTGTTGGCATGGGCGCTGGCGACTTGGCAGGGAGCAACCCCCGGAAGTACTGAGCAAGCAGGGCATGAAATACTGCTCAATGGAGCACTGCCGCCGCTGATCTGGGGGCTTATCTGCTGGGTAGGCGCTAATCGCTTTCATGCCAAGGAGGGGGTGCAGCTTGCCGCAGGGCTTTGGCTGCCGGCCCAGTTTGGTATTTTCCTGTCACTGGTGACCGGACTGGAAGGCCCGTCACTAACACTGGCGTTGGCATTGCAGCTGCTTGGATTGACAGCCTGTGAGTGGCGCTGGTGGCGGAGCCAGCAGAGTGAGGTGAATGCAGGGCGTTCATTGTTCGCCGAGTTGTCGAGGTTACTGGCCTGGGGGCTGGTGCTGCGTTTGATGTATGAGGTCGCTACGGATGGCTATGTTGGTGTCGCGCACTGGCCCCTGCAGATCTTCCTGCCGGTATTGCTGTGCGTCACCCTTGGCAGTTACGGCATGCGTCATCGCCCGCGTATCCAGCGCTGGCTGGAAGGAGTCGTCGTCCAGCTCATGCTTGCCACGGCGGTATTGGAGATTCGTTACCTGCTGACGGAGGGGCATCCTTTCAGTGGTGAGTTGTCGCTACCGGAGCTTTCCTTGCAGGTACTAGCGCTCGCAGGTGTGGCGGCAGGCTATACATGGCGTGCTCGTGGCGTGGGTGCCAGTGCCCGTCTGTATCGTGCGCTTGCACTTGGTGTCGGTGGTTTGGTGGTGCTCATATGGCTGGGCGGTGTCGTCATGATGTTCAATCCGTTGTGGCATGACGGTGACGTTGGCCGCTGGCCGCTGCTGAATTGGTTGCTGCCTGCTTATGGGCTGCCGGCAGTATCGGCGGCACTCGTATGGCGTCTTATACCGCAAGAGGTTCGTTCACGACGTTTGTGCGAAGGGATGGGCCTGCTCTCCGCTAGCTTGTGGCTTGGCTTGAATTTACGCCACTACTGGCACGGAGGAGAGCTTGGGCTATGGTACGGCGTCGTACAGGCAGAGCTTTATGCCTATAGCTTGACGTTGTTGTGTGTCGCCGCGGCGCTTGTAATGAGTGGTGCCAGGTTGCAGCAGCTACATTGGCAGCGGGTAGGGCAAGGTGTACTGATTCTAGCTGTCATCAAGGTAGGGATATGGGATACCGCGACCCTTGAAGGGTTATGGCGGGCAGGGTCGTGGCTTGGTCTGGGTACGGCATTGATGCTGTTAGCGGGCCTGTTCAAGCGTCTCGCAGGAGCGGGGGGGAGTGGTAAAGGCAAGAATTCATGAATTGTCAGGCAACTTTGGTCGTTGTTCTTGGCTTGCAAGCCTCTGAATCCGATAGAATGTGGCCTTTTACACAGGGACACGCCTCGCATGACTATCCGTGATCTCATTCGCCTACTTGGAGATGGTGGTTACCACTCTGGAGAGGCCCTGGGCGAAGAGCTCGGGGTGTCGCGTACGGCGGTCTGGAAACAGCTGAAAAAGCTGGAAGCACTTGATATCCCGCTCGAAGCCGTCAAGGGGCTCGGTTATCGTCTCGCGCACCCTATTGAGCTGCTGGATGGACAGTCCATTATCGAAGCGCTGCCGCGAGAAACGCGTAAACGTCTGACGCGTCTGTTCGTCGAGGAGTCGGTAGAGTCCACCAATACCTTCCTGCGTGAGCGGTTTCGTCAGGGAGCGGGCCACGCTGAAGTCTGTCTTGCGGAAGTTCAGTCTGCTGGGCGAGGCCGTCGCGGGCGCGAGTGGCAGACCCCTTGGGGGCGCAGTTTGGTCTTTTCGCTGGGTTGGCGTTTTGAATCGGGCGCCTCCTCTCTGGAAGGGTTGAGCTTGGCCATCGGTGTGGTAGTCGCTGAAATGCTGGAGAGCGACGGTTTGCCGGCGCGCTTAAAGTGGCCAAATGATGTTCTTTTGCAGATTCAGAAGGATCAGCCCAAGATTGCCGGCATTCTGGTCGAAGTGACGGGCGATGTCTCCGGGCCTTGTGATGTTGTGATCGGTATCGGGTTGAACATCGAGTTGCCGGCGAGTCATCGCGAGGATATCGGGCAATCGGTCACGGCGGTACGTGACATCATCCCGGGGGCTTCACGCAACGCTTATGCGGCTCGCCTGATGGAGTCGCTGCTGGCCCTGTTGCCTGAGTTCGAAGCTGAAGGGTTTTCTGCCTGGCAGCAGCGCTGGAATGAGCGCAATGCGTTCAAGGGGCGCGATGTGGTGATTCTGCGAGGCGACAAGCGGGAGGAAGCCATCGCTGAAGGTGTGGATATCAACGGAAATCTCGAGGTGCGCATGAATGGCGAAACCATCACACTCGCCGGTGGCGAGATCAGTCTGCGCGCTGTCTCATGATTCTGGATCTTGATATCGGCAACACCTTGTCCAAGTGGCGTCTCAAGGACACTGTCTCCAGCGAGATCCGCTCACGCGGCGCAGTATGGACCCGTGAAGAGTGGCGTCCAGGGGAGGATATTCCCGATCTGGACGTCGTCACGGCAGTGCGCATTTCCAGCGTGGCGCGCAAGCAAGTGTTGGACGAGACAGTGACCTTGTTGCGTAATCAAGTGGGGGCAGTGCATGTTGCTCGTTCTACGCGTGAAGCACTCGGAGTTACCTGCGGCTACGAAGAGCCTCAACGTCTTGGAGTTGATCGTTGGCTTGGGGCGCTGGCTGGGCACCATCTGACGGGAGGCTGTTGCAGTGTCGACTGTGGAAGTGCCATCACAGTGGACTTCGTCCTGCCGGGTGGGCGTCACCTTGGTGGCTACATCATCCCAGGACTGCGCCTGATGAAAGAAAGTCTCAAGCTGGGAACGCGCAATGTCGCCATCGACCCTGATAGCGAGGTCGACAGCTTATTGGCGCCCGGCCGCAACACCGTCGAAGCTGTCAATCATGGCATCTATATGGCTGCGGTCAGTGCGGTTAATCGGTTGTATGCTGAAGTTTGCGACCGTGAGGGCGTAGCCTTGCCGCTACTGTTGACAGGAGGCGATGCGCGAGTGGTTGCGCGCGGCCTGCGTGTCCCGCACGCTTTATGGCCGGATATGGTCTATGCAGGGCTCGAGGCGCTATACCCATTGACGCTGCCGAGCGTGCGGGCCGCCTTTCCGGTGCGCCAGAATTGCCACGCGTAGCAGACTTGGAAAAAATTCGCTCGGGACTTGCACTGACCCAAATGCTTTGACATACTACGCCCCGTTCTGAGGCGATACATTCCCTCAAGCGCTTGAAGTGAAAGAAAATCAAGCACTTGACAGCGTATTGCAAGCGACGTAAGATTTGTCGCCAGAGATGGTGGGGTTCCCGAGTGGCCAAAGGGAGCAGACTGTAAATCTGCCGCGAAAGCTTCGAAGGTTCGAATCCTTCCCCCACCACCAGATTCGCTTATGATGCTTCGTGCATCAGGGCAGCAAGAGTTGGAAAGCGGGCATAGTTTAATGGTAGAACCTCAGCCTTCCAAGCTGATGACGCGGGTTCGATTCCCGCTGCCCGCTCCAGTTCATCTCGCAGTGCGAGAGTGATGCAAGGTTTTGCTCGTGTAGCTCAGGGGTAGAGCACACCCTTGGTAAGGGTGAGGTCGGCGGTTCAAATCCGCCCACGAGCTCCATACAATGAAGAAGGCGAGTCGCTGGTTGGCTCGTCTTTTTTGTTTCCGACGACCTCCCAGGTCGCGGTCAAAGATAAGGCTTGTCAGTTTGGGTTGTCTCAGCTATGATGGCGCCCGCTGTTAAATCAGCCTTGTTTTTAGTCTCTGGAACACGCAAGTGTTACAGGCCAGTAGCTCAATTGGCAGAGCAGCGGTCTCCAAAACCGCAGGTTGGGGGTTCGATTCCCTCCTGGCCTGCCATCCTTCCCCAGGATGGTATCGACTTCTTACCGATTCTCGATTCTAGCGATCGCTGCACCCTTGAGGAGTCTCTTTTGATGAAACAGAACGCCGAGGTGCAGGAAGCGCGCCACGACGGATTCAAGTGGTCGGTCGTCGTCATTCTTCTTGTGCTGGCTGTCGCCGGCAACGCCTATTTTGCTGACCAAGCGCTGCTTTATCGCGTGCTTGGCGTCGTCGTGCTTGGCGTTGCAGCGACCGCTTTGGCTATCACGACCAACAAGGGCCGTGATGTTGTTGAGCTGGCAAGTAGTGCGCGCCGTGAGATCCAGCGCGTCGTTTGGCCGACCCGACAGGAAACTGTCCAGACAACTGCCATCGTGCTGGGTGCCGTGCTTATCGTGGGCCTGTTGCTATGGCTCATCGATACCACCCTCGGCTGGCTGATGTCCGGCATCGTCAGTTAACGGAGTTTCCATGTCCAAGCGTTGGTATGTCATACACGCCTATTCCGGTTTCGAAAAGCAGGTGCTGCGTTCGCTTACTGAGCGAGTGAAGCTTTATGCCATGGAAGATCATTTCGGTGAGATCCTGGTACCTGTAGAAGAAATCGTCGAAATGCGTGACGGCAAGCGCCGCAAGAGCGAGCGCAAGTTCTACCCGGGCTATGTGCTGATCGAAATGGAAATGAATGATCAGTCCTGGCACATGGTGAACGAAACCCCGCGCGTCATGGGTTTCATCGGTGGCACTCCGGAAAAGCCGGCAGCGATCACCCAGAAAGAAGCGGATGCCATGCTGCAGCGTGTGCAGGATGGTACCGATAAGCCGCGGCCGAAGACGCTCTTCGAGCCGGGCGAGACTGTTCGTGTCACCGATGGTCCGTTCGCGGACTTCAACGGCGTCGTCGAAGAGGTGAATTACGAGAAGAGCCGTCTGCAGGTCAGTGTGCTGATCTTTGGGCGTGCTACGCCGGTGGAGCTCGAGTTTTCTCAGGTAGAGAAAGATTAATCTTCGGATTATGACATCTTGCTGAGTATGAGCATCGCGGCAACATGACGGGTCGCCTGAGGCGGCCCGGTTTTACGGGGAGCCGCAAGGCGCTACCACCCATACTGGAGTCTTATCATGGCTAAGAAAGTTAATGCTTACATCAAACTGCAGGTTGCAGCCGGTAAAGCAAATCCGAGTCCGCCCGTAGGTCCTGCCCTCGGTCAGCACGGTGTCAACATCATGGAGTTCTGTAAAGCGTTCAATGCCGCTACCCAGAACATCGAAGTCGGTCTTCCGACTCCTGTGGTCATCACTGTGTATTCTGATCGCAGCTTCACTTTCGTCACCAAGACGCCGCCTGCGGCCGTCCTGTTGCTGAAAGCAGCTGGCATCAAGTCTGGTTCTGGCGAGCCGAACAAGAAGAAGGTCGGTACTGTGACCCGCGCTCAGCTGGAAGAGATTGCGGCCACCAAAGAGCCGGACCTGACAGCTTCCAATCTGGATGCTGCTGTTCGTACTATCGCTGGTACTGCCCGTAGTATGGGCCTGAACGTGGAGGGTCTTTGATCATGGCTAAAATTTCAAAGCGCACCCAGGCAATCAACGAGAAAGTTGAAGCTGGCAAGGTCTACAGCGTTGAAGAAGCTGTCGCTCTGCTGTCCGAGCTATCTACCGTCAAGTTCAAAGAGACCATCGAAGTCGCTTTGAATCTGGGTGTTGATCCGCGTAAATCTGATCAGGTTGTTCGCGGTGCTACCGTTATGCCCAACGGCACTGGTAACGATGTGCGCGTCGCGGTCTTCACTCAAGGCGCTAACGCTGAAGCAGCGAAGGCAGCTGGTGCAGATATCGTCGGCATGGATGACCTCGCCGAGCAGGTCAAGAAAGGCGTGATG
Organism: Cobetia crustatorum; assembly: GCF_000591415.1. Taxonomy (GTDB): domain Bacteria; phylum Pseudomonadota; class Gammaproteobacteria; order Pseudomonadales; family Halomonadaceae; genus Cobetia; species Cobetia crustatorum. The sequence continues at coordinate 7,490 of NZ_JEMF01000006.1, forward strand.
GACTTTGACGTCGTCATCGCTTCTCCGGATGCCATGCGCGTCGTCGGTCAGCTGGGTCAGATTCTTGGTCCGCGCGGTCTGATGCCGAACCCGAAAGTTGGTACTGTGACGCCGGACGTTGCAACTGCCGTCAAGAATGCCAAAGCAGGTCAGGTTCGCTTCCGTACCGATAAAAACGGCATCATTCATGCTGGTATCGGCAAGACTGACTTCAGTGCTGACTCTATTCAGGGTAACATTGATGCATTGGTCGCCGAAGTCAAGAAGCTCAAGCCGAGCACTTCCAAGGGTATCTACCTGAAGAAGATTTCCCTGTCCAGCACTATGGGCCCGGGTCTGACCGTCGATCACGCCAAGTACGCGTAAGGCAGTCACAGAATGTTTCACTTTGCGGTCCCCGTGCTCAGCCGCGGGGCGCCGTCAAAGACCGCAGGCGCTGGTCTCGTTACTTCGGTATCTAGGCTGGCTTAATCGTGATGTGATGCTTGCATTACTCGTAGCCTGCGCAGATGGTGTCCCAGCCTTGCTGGTGGCAACCATCATCCAAGACTCTCCCGCGCACCACAGGTGAGAGAGATGGTAAACCACTAGGGAATTCGTTCCCTGGCACGAAATGGAGTCAACACCGTGGCTTTAGGTCTCGAAGACAAGAAGGCAATTGTTGCTGAGGTCACCGAAACCGCCAAGGGTGCTCTCTCCGTAGTCGCTGCCGACTCTCGTGGTGTTACTGTTGGCGCAATGACCGAATTGCGTAAACAGTGCCGCGAAGCGGGCGTCCAGCTACGTGTTGTTCGCAACACGCTAGCTCGTCGTGCGCTGTCCGGTACCTCTTATGAGGTGCTGAATGAGTCCTTCGTCGGCCCGACCCTGCTTGCATTCTCCATGAAACACCCGGGCGCTGGCGCTCGTTTGTTCAAGGAATTTGCCAAGAAGGTCGAGGCATTCGAAGTCAAGGCATTAGCCTACGAAGGCGAGTTCATCCCGGCGGCGAACATTGACCGTCTGGCATCTCTGCCGACTCGCGATGAAGCACTGTCCAAGCTGCTGTCTGTCATGAAGGAAGCTTCTGCAGGCAAGCTGGTCCGTACTATCGCAGCACTGCGCGATCAGAAGCAGGAAGCCGAAGCCGCTGCGTAAGCTGCGCTTCTCCCTCCTCGCTGTCTCGTGCAGCCTGAATCGATTTCCGTTTGACTGAGCATCTTTGCTCCGCAAAGTTTAGGATTGCTAAAATGGCACTGACCAAAGAAGACATCATCAACGCCGTCGCTGACATGACCGTCATGGAAGTGGCTGAGCTGATCGAAGCAATGGAAGAGAAATTCGGCGTTTCTGCCGCTGCCGCTGTCGCTGCTGGCCCGGCTGCTGCTGAAGTTGTTGAAGAGCAGACTGAATTCGACCTCATTCTGACCGCTGCTGGTGACAAGAAAGTTAACGTCATCAAGGCTGTTCGTGAGCTGACCGGTCTGGGTCTGAAAGAAGCCAAGGCAACTGTCGACGGCGCTCCGGCTACTGTGAAAGAAGCCTGAGCAAAGACGAAGCTGAAGCTGCTAAGACGAAATTGGAAGAAGCTGGCGCGACCGTGGAACTCAAGTAACACGTGTTCCAAGCTGCGCACGCTGCGTAAGCTTCCAGGCTGGTGGCGGACTCCGCCGCCAGCCTTTTTCTGTTGCAAGATGAATTATGACGGCGAGCCAGCCCGCAAGGGAGGCTTGCCGTCCGCGCCTGATGGACATCGCCGCGCCATCAGGATGAGCCGACCACGCATCGGTCACCCAAGGTGAACAAGCTGGGGAATACAGATGGCTTACTCATACACTGAGAAAAAACGCATCCGCAAGGATTTTGGCAAACTGCCCCAAGTGATGGATGTGCCTTACCTGCTGGCCATCCAGCTTGATTCCTACCACGACTTTCTCCAGCAGGACAGGGCGCCAGAACAGCGCCTGGAAGTCGGCCTTCACGCTGCCTTCAAGTCCGTGTTCCCGATTGCCAGCTTCTCTGGCAACGCAGCGCTCGAGTATGTCAGCTACCGTTTCGGTACGCCGGCGTTCGACGTCAAGGAATGTCAGCTGCGCGGAGTAACCTACTCTGCACCGCTGCGCGTGAAAGTGCGCCTGATGATCTATGACAAAGAATCGTCAAACAAGGCGATCAAGGACATCAAGGAGCAGGAAGTCTACATGGGGGAAATCCCCCTGATGACAGAGAACGGTACCTTCGTTATCAATGGTACTGAACGTGTCATCGTGTCTCAGCTTCACCGCTCGCCGGGTGTGTTCTTCGACCATGACAAGGGCAAGAGCCACTCCTCCGGCAAGCTGCTGTATTCGGCACGTGTGATTCCTTACCGCGGTTCCTGGTTGGACTTCGAGTTTGATCCGAAGGACAACGTCTACGTCCGTATTGACCGTCGTCGTAAGCTGCCGGCCTCCGTGTTGTTGCGTGCCATGGGCATGACCAGCGAAGAGATCCTCGGTGCCTTCTTCGATACTACGATGTACAACATCGAGCGCAGCGGTTTCTCCGTTGAGCTGGTGCCGTCGCGTCTACGTGGCGAGACTGCAGCCTTCGATATCAAGGATACCGATGGCAGTGTAATCGTGGAGGAAGGTCGTCGTATCACCCAGAAGCACATCCGTCAGATAGAAGCGTCCGGCCTCAAGCAACTCGAAGTGCCGATGGACTATCTGTATGGCAAGGTGTTGGCCAAGGATCAGATTGATTCGGCCACGGGTGAGTTGGTATGCGAAAGCAATAGCGAGATTACCCCGGAATTGTTGGAGAAAATGGCTCAGGCCAAGATCACCCAGTTCGAGGTTATCTACACCAATGATCTGGATTGCGGACCGTTTGTTTCCGACACGCTGAAGCTGGATGGTACGCGTAATCAGCTTGAAGCTCTGGTCGAGATTTACCGCATGATGCGTCCGGGCGAGCCGCCCACCAAGGACGCTGCAGAGTCACTGTTCCAGAACCTGTTCTTCAACGAAGACCGCTACGACTTGTCGGGCGTTGGTCGTATGAAGTTCAACCGTCGCCTGCGTCGTGAAACCGACACTGGTAGCGGTGTGCTGGGTCAGGATGACATTCTGACGGTCATGCAGGAATTGATCAGCATCCGTAACGGTAATGGCGATGTCGATGACATTGATCACCTGGGCAACCGTCGTATTCGCTCTGTAGGCGAAATGGCGGAAAACCAGTTCCGTGTCGGTCTGGTGCGCGTCGAGCGTGCGGTCAAGGAGCGTCTCTCCATGGCCGAGAGCGAAGGCCTGATGCCACAGGATCTCATCAACGCCAAGCCGGTTGCGGCAGCGGTGAAGGAATTCTTCGGTTCCAGCCAGCTCTCCCAGTTCATGGATCAGAACAACCCGCTGTCCGAAGTGACGCACAAGCGTCGTGTCTCGGCACTTGGCCCGGGTGGTTTGACCCGTGAGCGTGCCGGCTTCGAAGTGCGTGACGTTCACGCTACTCACTACGGCCGCCTGTGCCCGATCGAGACACCTGAAGGCCCGAACATCGGTCTGATCAACTCGCTGGCGACCTACTCCAAGACCAACAGTTATGGCTTCCTTGAGACGCCGTACCGCAAGGTCGTGGATTGTCAGGTCACCGACGATGTTGTCGATCTGTCCGCGATCGAGGAGGGCGATTTCATCATCGCTCAGGCCTCGGCGACTGTCGACGAGAATAATCGTCTGGTAGATGCCCTCGTTCAGGTGCGTCACCGTGGTGAGACCACCTTCATGGCGCCCGAAAAGGTGACCATGATGGATGTATCGCCGCGTCAGGTTGTTTCTGTCGCAGCTGCGCTGATCCCGTTCCTCGAGCACGATGATGCTAACCGTGCCCTGATGGGTGCGAACATGCAGCGTCAGGCCGTTCCGACACTGCGTGCTGATAAGCCGCTCGTCGGTACTGGCATGGAGCGCTTCGTGGCGCGTGACTCCGGCGTCTGTGCCGTGGCACGTCGTGGCGGCCTCATCGACTCTGTCGATGCCAAGCGCATCGTGGTACGTGTGCGGGAAGAAGAAATCATCGGCGGTGAAGCTGGCGTTGATATCTACAATCTGACCAAATACGTACGTTCTAACCAGAACACCTGTCAGAACCAGCGTCCGATCGTTCGTCCGGGTGATGAAGTCGCCATTGGCGACATCCTGGCCGACGGTCCGTCCGTCGACATGGGCGATCTGGCGCTCGGTCAGAACATGCGTCTGGCGTTCATGCCCTGGAACGGCTTCAACTTCGAGGATTCCATCCTGTTCTCGGAGCGTGTGGTGCAGGAAGATCGCTTCACCACGATCCACATCCAGGAACTGACCTGTGTCGCACGTGACACCAAGCTCGGGCCGGAAGAAATCACTTCCGATATTCCGAATGTCGGCGAATCTGCACTCTCCAAGCTGGATGAGTCTGGTGTTGTCTACATCGGTGCCGAGCTGAACCCGGGCGACATCCTGGTCGGCAAGGTCACGCCGAAGGGTGAGACCCAGCTGACGCCGGAAGAGAAGCTTCTACGTGCCATCTTTGGTGAGAAGGCGTCTGATGTTAAAGACACCTCTCTGCGTGCTCCTACCGGCATGAAGGCCACCGTCATTGACGTTCAGGTCTTCACCCGTGATGGCGTCGAGAAAGATGCGCGTGCACTGTCTATTGAGCAGATGCAGCTCGCTGAGGTCCGCAAGGATCTGCAGGAAACCTACCGCATTGCGGAAGAGGCGACCTTCGAGCGTATGCAGCGCAACTTGATGGGCCAGGCCGTCAACGGTGGTCCGAAGCTCAAGAAGGGCGACGTGCTGACTGATGACTATCTTGAGTCACTGCCGCGTCAAGAGTGGTTCAAACTGCGTCTGCAGGATGAAGCACTCAACGAGCTGCTGGCTCAGTCCGATGAGCAGCTTGAGATTCGTCGTCGCGAGATGGATGAGCGCTTTGAAGACAAGAAGCGCAAGCTCACTCAGGGTGATGACCTGGCACCAGGCGTACTCAAGATCGTCAAGGTATACGTTGCCGTGAAGCGTCGTATCCAGCCGGGCGATAAAATGGCTGGCCGTCACGGTAACAAGGGTGTCATCTCCGCCATCATGCCGGTAGAAGACATGCCGTTTGATGATTCTGGCGAGTCGGTTGATGTGGTTCTGAACCCGCTGGGTGTACCGTCGCGCATGAACGTCGGTCAGATCCTCGAGACTCACCTCGGCATGGCCGCGCGTGGTCTTGGTGTGAAGATCGAGCACATGCTGCGCGAGGAGCGTGCCGAGCAGGTCAAGCAGATCCGCGAGTTCCTCGACAAGGTGTACAACACTGTCGGTGGCCGTCAGGAAGACCTGTCTGTGCTCAGCGATGATGAAATCATCTCCATGGCCCATAATCTGAAGAAGGGTGTGCCGATGGCAACGCCGGTCTTCGATGGTGCCAAGGAGCATGAGATCAAGCAGCTGCTCACGCTGGCTGGCATCCCCGATTCCGGTCAGATGGACCTCTACGATGGCCGCACCGGCGAGAAGTTCGATCGCAAGGTGACCGTCGGTTACATGTACATGCTCAAGCTCAACCACCTGGTGGATGACAAGATGCATGCGCGTTCTACCGGCTCCTACTCCCTCGTCACACAGCAACCGCTGGGTGGTAAGGCGCAGTTTGGTGGTCAGCGCTTCGGTGAGATGGAGGTCTGGGCCCTCGAGGCGTATGGCGCTGCCTACACCCTCCAGGAGATGCTCACGGTCAAGTCCGATGATGTGGAAGGCCGTACCAAGATGTACAAGAGCATCGTAGATGGCGATCACACTATGCAAGCGGGCATGCCCGAATCCTTCAACGTGCTGGTGAAGGAAATCCGCTCGCTGGGTATCGACATGGAGCTGGAAGGCTGACGCCGAAAAGCCACAAGTTTGACGGTCCGCAAAGCCTGGTGTCAGCAGCCAGGCTTTGCCCATGACAACTCCGCAGCGGAGCGACCCATGAAAGATTTGGTGAAAGTTCTCAAATCACAGGCGCAGTCCGAAGAATTCGACGCTATCAAGATTACGCTAGCGTCACCGGACATGATTCGCTCGTGGTCTTTTGGTGAAGTGAAAAAGCCTGAAACCATCAATTACCGGACATTCAAGCCGGAACGTGATGGTCTTTTCTGTGCCAAGATCTTTGGTCCGGTAAAGGACTATGAGTGCCTGTGTGGCAAGTACAAGCGGATGAAGCATCGTGGCATCATCTGTGAAAAGTGTGGCGTAGAAGTGACCAAGGCGGCTGTTCGTCGTGAGCGTATGGCTCACATCGAACTGGCGAGCCCGGTCGCGCATATCTGGTTCCTGAAATCACTGCCGTCTCGTATCGGCATGCTGCTCGACATGACATTGCGTGATATCGAGCGCGTACTGTATTTCGAAAGCTTCGTGGTCATCGATCCGGGCATGACGACTCTTGAAAAGGGTCATCTGCTCAACGATGAGCAGTACTTCGAAGCGCTGGAAGAATTTGGTGATGACTTCGATGCCCGCATGGGCGCCGAAGCTATCAAGGCGCTGCTTGAAGACATCGAGCTGGAAGAAGAGGTCGAGCGTCTGCGTGAAGAGATCCCGCAGACCAACTCCGAGACCAAGATCAAGAAGCTTTCCAAGCGCCTCAAGCTGCTGGAAGCCTTTTACTATTCCGGCAACAAGCCGGGTTGGATGATCATGGAAGTGTTGCCAGTGCTGCCGCCGGACTTGCGTCCGTTGGTACCGCTGGACGGCGGCCGTTTCGCGACCTCGGATCTGAACGATCTGTATCGTCGTGTGATCAACCGTAACAACCGTCTCAAGCGTCTGCTTGATCTCAATGCGCCGGATATCATCGTGCGCAACGAGAAGCGTATGCTGCAGGAATCCGTGGATGCACTGCTCGACAACGGTCGTCGCGGTCGTGCCATCACCGGTTCCAACAAGCGTCCGCTGAAGTCGCTGGCCGACATGATCAAGGGTAAGCAGGGTCGTTTCCGTCAGAACCTGTTGGGTAAGCGCGTCGACTACTCTGGTCGTTCTGTTATTACCGTGGGCCCGACACTTCGTCTGCACCAGTGTGGTCTGCCGAAGAAGATGGCACTTGAACTGTTCAAGCCGTTCATCTACGCCAAGCTGCAAGCGTCTGGTCATGCCAGCACCATCAAGGCTGCCAAGAAGATGGTCGAGCGCGAAGCCCCGGAAGTCTGGGATTTCCTCGCCGATGTCATCCGTGAGCACCCGGTGTTGTTGAACCGTGCCCCGACTTTGCACCGTTTGGGTATCCAGGCGTTCGAGCCGTTGCTGATCGAAGGCAAGGCCATCCAGCTTCACCCGCTAGTCTGCGCTGCGTACAACGCTGACTTTGATGGTGACCAGATGGCTGTTCACGTGCCGCTGACGCTGGAAGCCCAGCTGGAATCGCGCGCGCTGATGATGTCGACCAACAACGTGCTGTCGCCGGCCAACGGCGAGCCGATCATCGTGCCGTCTCAGGACGTCGTGCTGGGTCTGTACTACATGACCCGCGAGAAGATCGGTGCCAAAGGTGAAGGCATGGCCTTCGCGAATCTGGGTGAAGTGGAGCGTGCCTTTGGCACCCATAACGCTCACCTGCACGCGATGGTCAAGGTACGTCTGACCGAAACGCTCAAGGATGAAGAGTCCGGTGAGCTGTACGAGAAGGTCTCCCTGCATGACACTACCGTCGGTCGGGCGCTGCTGTTCCGCATCCTGCCGAAGGGTATGCCGTTCGAGCTGATCAACCAGGTGATGAAGAAGAAGGCCATCTCCGGATTGATCAACGAGGCATATCGTCGCGTGGGTCTGAAGGACACCGTCATCTTTGCTGATCAGCTGATGTACACCGGTTTCCGTCTTGCAACGTGGTCTGGCGCCTCTATCGGTGTCAACGATTTCGTTATTCCGGACGCGAAGAAGGTCATCATCGACGCAGCCGAAGATGAAGTGAAAGAAATCGAGAACCAGTTCTCCTCCGGTCTTGTGACCGCGGGTGAGAAATATAACAAGGTCATCGATATCTGGGCGCGTGCCAACGACCGCGTTGCCAAAGAGATGATGGCGGGTATTTCGAAAGAGACCGTCATCAACTGGAAGGGCGAAGTTGTCTACGGTGAAGATGGTAAGCCGTTGGAGCAGGACTCCTTCAACAGCGTCTTCATCATGGCTGACTCCGGTGCGCGTGGTTCTGCTGCTCAGATCCGTCAGCTGGCCGGTATGCGTGGCTTGATGGCTAAGCCGGATGGCTCGATCATCGAGACGCCGATCACCGCTAACTTCCGTGAAGGTTTGAACGTACTCCAGTACTTCATCTCGACTCACGGTGCCCGTAAGGGTCTGGCGGATACGGCTCTGAAGACCGCCAACTCTGGTTACCTGACGCGTCGTCTGGTCGATGTTGCCCAGGATCTGGTCATCACCGAAGTCGATTGCGGCACCCAGGAAGGCTTGATTCTGCACCCGGTCATCGAAGGTGGCGACATCATCGTCCCGCTGTCTCAGCGTGTGCTGGGTCGTGTCGTGGCGCAGGACGTGATTGATCCGACCTCTGACGATGTGTTGATCGCTCGCGGTACGTTGCTGGATGAAGCTTGGTGTGCACAGCTCGATACCATGGGTGTCGACGAGATCATCGTGCGTACTACCATCGGCTGTGAAACTGTGCACGGTGTCTGTTCGTCCTGTTATGGACGTGATCTGGCACGTGGCCATCAGGTCAATGTCGGTGAAGCCATCGGCGTCATCGCGGCACAGTCCATTGGTGAGCCGGGTACCCAGCTGACTATGCGTACCTTCCACATCGGTGGTGCCGCATCGCGGGCCTCTGCCGTGGATAGTGTTCAGGTCAAGCATGGCGGCAAGGTGCGTCTGCATAACATCAAGTCGGTCGAGCGTGCTGATGGCAAGTTGATTGTCGTTTCGCGTTCCAGCGCCTTGGCTGTGGCAGATGATCACGGTCGTGAGCGTGAGTTCTATAAGCTTCCGTATGGTGCTGAACTGTCCATACGTGATGGCGACCCGGTTGCATCCGGTCAGTCTGTTGCTAAGTGGGATCCGCACACCCACCCGATTGTCGCGGAAGTCGCGGGTCAGGTGCAGTTCACTGATATGGAGGATGGTCAGACCATCAACCGCACCACCGATGAGATGACAGGCTTGTCCTTCATCGAGATCATCGAAAGCGCCTCACGCCCGTCCGCGGCTCGTGATAAGCGTCCGATGATCATGCTGGTGGATGACAGTGGTCAGCACGTGACTCTGCCGGGCTCCAATACGCCGGTCCAGTACCTGCTGCCGGGCAATGCTGTTGTTTCCGCCGAGAATGGAGCGACTGTCGGCGTCGGTGACGTTATCGCACGTATTCCGATGGAAGCGACTAGTAACAAGGACATCACCGGTGGCCTGCCGCGCGTTGCCGACCTGTTCGAAGCACGTCGTCCGAAGGAACCGGCTATTCTTGCCGAAATCTCCGGTACTGTGACCTTCGGCAAGGAAACCAAAGGCAAGCGTCGTCTGACCATCACCCCGACTGAAGGTGATCCGTTCGAGTTGTTGATCCCGAAATGGCGCCAAATCAGCGTCTTTGAAGGGAGACGGTCGAGAAGGGTGAAGTTATCTCCGATGGCCCGAGTAATGCGCACGATATTCTGCGCCTGCTCGGTGTTGCGGAAATGACCAAGTACATCACTACTGAGGTCCAGGAGGTTTATCGCCTTCAGGGCGTTGGCATCAATGATAAGCACATTGAAGTTATCGTGCGTCAGATGCTGCGTAAGGTAGAGATTACTGACTCTGGTGATTCCACCTTCATCACCGGCGACCAGGTGGAATACGCCCGTGTCGTTGAACAAAATTTGCGTCTCGAGGCTGATGGCAAGTTCTTGGCCAAGTTCGACCGCATCCTGCTCGGTATCACCAAGGCGAGCCTGGCAACCGAATCGTTCATCTCCGCGGCATCCTTCCAGGAAACCACGCGAGTTCTGACCGAAGCGGCTGTTACCGGCAAGCGCGATTATCTCCGTGGTCTGAAGGAGAACGTCGTGGTCGGTCGCCTGATTCCGGCGGGTACTGGCCTGGCTTATCATGATGAGCGTCGCCGCCGTCGTGATGGCCTGCCGCTCGCACCGGCCCCGTCGGCACAGGACGTTGAGCAGGAGCTGGGTGCCCAGCTCACCGCACTCGACGCGGACGACGACGACCTCTGAGGTCTTGCAACCCCGTCGTCTCTGGCGGCGGGGTTGACGCCCTTGTGGCCCAAGCCCTAGAATATGCAGCCTTTAACAGTAGGACAGGTGAATTCTGTCTTGCTGTTGGAAGGCAGTACAACCCATTGGAGCAAGCAAATGGCAACCGTTAACCAGCTCGTGCGCAAGCCGCGCAAGCGTCAGGTCACGAAAAGTGACGTCCCTGCGCTGCAGGCATGTCCGCAAAAGCGTGGCGTGTGTACTCGCGTATACACTACTACCCCGAAGAAGCCGAACTCCGCACTCCGTAAGGTTTGCCGTGTTCGTCTGACCAATGGTTTCGAAGTCACTTCGTACATCGGCGGTGAAGGTCACAACCTTCAAGAGCACTCTGTTGTTCTGATCCGTGGCGGTCGTGTGAAGGATTTGCCGGGTGTCCGTTACCACACAGTTCGTGGTGCACTGGATACCTCTGGCGTCCAAGGTCGTAAGCAGGGTCGTTCCAAGTACGGCGCCAAGCGCCCGAAAGTCTAAATCAAAGTTTAATATCGGTCTGATAAGAGTAAGGTCGGGCGTTGCGTATATCGCGAAGCATCCCGGGTTTACCTGAAGGACCCTTCTACTGAGGGCTTATCATGCCTAGAAGACGTGTAGCAGCTAAGCGCGAAATCCTCCCGGATCCTAAGTTCGGAAGCGAGCGCCTGGCCAAGTTCATGAACCACCTGATGTTCAGCGGCAAGAAGTCTGTTGCAGAGCGCATTGTTTACGGTGCCCTCGATCGCGTTGCCGAACGCTCCAATGAAGATCCGCTGGATCTCTTCGACAAGGCGCTGGAAGCCATCCAGCCGATGGTTGAGGTGAAGTCCCGTCGTGTCGGTGGTGCAACTTATCAGGTGCCCGTGGAAGTTCGCCCGTCCCGCCGTCACGCGCTTGCCATGCGCTGGCTGGTGGACGCTGCGCGTAAGCGCGGCGAAAAGACCATGGTGCAGCGTCTCTCTGGTGAGATCCTGGATGCCGCTGAAGGCAAGGGTTCTGCTGTGAAGAAGCGTGAAGACGTGCATCGCATGGCGGAAGCCAACAAGGCCTTCTCCCACTACCGCTTCTAAACAACGGGGATACTCACCGTGGCACGCAAGACTCCACTTAAGCGTTACCGCAATATCGGTATCGTGGCTCACGTTGACGCCGGTAAGACGACTACTACCGAGCGTGTCTTGTTCTACACTGGCCTGTCTCACAAGGTCGGCGAAGTCCACGATGGCGCAGCACCATGGACTGGATGGAGCAGGAACAGGAACGTGGCATCACGATCACCTCCGCGGCGACCACCTGCTTCTGGCAGGGCATGAACAAGCAGTTCGACGAGCACCGTATCAATATCATCGATACTCCGGGGCACGTTGACTTCACGGTCGAAGTCGAGCGTTCACTGCGTGTTCTCGATGGCGCGGTTGTTGTGCTGTGTGCTTCTTCCGGTGTCCAGCCTCAGACAGAAACTGTCTGGCGCCAGGCTAACCGTTACGAAGTGCCGCGTCTGATCTTCGTCAACAAGATGGACCGTGCTGGCGCAGACTTCTTCATGGTTGTTGACCAGGTGCGCAAGCGTCTGGGTGCTAACGCTGTGCCGATCCAGATCAACTGGGGCGCAGAAGAAGAGTTCAAAGGCGTCATCGACCTTCTCAAGATGAAGGCGATCGTCTGGGACGAAGCTAACCACGGCATGAACCACGAGCTGATCGACATTCCGGCTGAGCTGCAAGAAACAGCTGCCGAATGGCGTGAGCATATGCTCGAGGCTGCTGCTGAGGCGTCTGAAGAGCTGATGGACAAGTACCTTGAAGAAGGCGAACTGTCCGAGGAAGAAGTCAAAGCTGCGCTGCGTCAGCGTACTCTGGCCAATGAAATCTGCCTCGTGACCTGTGGTTCTGCTTTCAAGAACAAGGGTGTTCAAGCAGTTCTGGATGCGGTCATCGAATACATGCCGTCTCCGCTTGAAGTCAAGGCCATCGAAGGTGAGCTTGACGATAAAGACGGCACCATCGAGACGCGTGAAGCAGACGACAGCGCGCCGTTCGCGGCCCTGGCGTTCAAGATTGCCACCGATCCGTTCGTGGGTACTCTGACCTTCATTCGCATCTATTCTGGCGTGCTGAAGTCTGGCGACGGTGTCTTCAACTCCGTTAAGAGCAAGAAGGAGCGTGTTGGTCGTATCGTCCAGATGCACGCTAACTCTCGCGAGGAGATCAAGGAAGTGTACGCTGGCGATATCGCGGCGTGCATCGGTCTGAAGGACGTGACCACTGGGGATACCCTATGTGATCCGGACAACAAGATCATCCTTGAGCGCATGGAATTCCCGGAGCCGGTGATTTCCGTTGCTGTTGAGCCGAAGTCCAAGGCTGACCAGGAAAAGATGGGTGTTGCACTGGGTAAGTTGGCCCAGGAAGATCCGTCATTCCGCGTCGAAACTGACGAAGAGTCAGGTCAGACGATTATCTCCGGTATGGGTGAGCTTCACTTGGACATCCTCGTCGACCGTATGCGTCGCGAGTTCAATGTCGAAGCGAACATCGGCAAGCCGCAGGTGGCTTACCGTGAAACCATCCGTAGCAAGGTCGAGCAAGAAGGTAAGTTTGTTCGTCAGTCAGGTGGCCGTGGGCAGTTTGGTCATGTCTGGCTTCGCATTGAGCCTCTGACTGCAGAGGACAAGGGCGATGACGAAGAGATGACCTTCAAGTTCGTGTCCGAGGTCGTCGGTGGTGCGGTTCCGAAGGAATACGTACCTGCCGTCGAGAAGGGCGCCGCTGAGCAGCTCAAGAATGGTGTCATCGCCGGCTATCCGATGATTGACGTCAAGGTAACGCTGTTCGATGGTTCCTACCACGACGTCGACTCTAACGAGACTGCGTTCAAGGTTGCCTCTTCCATGGCAATCAAGGCTGGTGCCCCGAAAGCCGGTGCCGTGCTGCTTGAGCCGCTCATGAAAGTCGAAGTCGTCACACCTGAAGATTTCATGGGTGACGTCATGGGCGATCTGAACCGTCGTCGTGGTCTCGTTCAGGGCATGGATGACTCTTCCACTGGTAAGATCATCAATGCACTGGTGCCTCTGGGTGAGATGTTCGGTTATGCGACCGATCTGCGCTCACAGACCCAGGGCCGCGCAAGCTACTCTATGGAGTTTGCGAAATACGACGAAGCGCCGAACAGCATCGTCGAAGCCGTCATCAATCAGAAGTAACCGATTAGCTAACGAAAGAGGTTATAGCAGTGGCTAAGGAAAAATTTGAGCGTTCGAAGCCGCACGTCAACGTCGGCACCATTGGTCACGTCGATCACGGCAAGACCACTCTGACTGCGGCTCTGACTCGCGTCTCTGCAGAGGTCTTCGGTGGTGACGCGCGTGCGTTTGACTCCATCGATAATGCCCCGGAAGAGCGTGAGCGTGGTATCACCATCTCCACAGCTCACGTTGAGTATCAGTCTGAAGTGCGTCACTACGCGCACGTCGACTGCCCGGGTCACGCTGACTACGTCAAGAACATGATCACCGGTGCTGCGCAGATGGATGGCGCTATCCTGGTCTGTTCTGCCGCAGATGGCCCGATGCCGCAGACTCGTGAGCACATCCTGCTGTCCCGTCAGGTCGGCGTTCCGTACATCGTTGTCTTCCTGAACAAGGCAGACATGGTCGATGACGAAGAGCTGCTCGAACTGGTCGAAATGGAAGTTCGTGAACTTCTGAGCCAGTACGACTTCCCGGGTGACGACACTCCGATCATCATCGGCTCTGCCCTGATGGCTCTGGAAGGCAAGGATGACAACGGCATGGGTACTACCGCCGTCGCCAACCTGATCAAGGCTCTGGATGACTACATCCCGGAGCCGGAGCGTGCTATTGATCAGCCGTTCCTGATGCCGATCGAAGACGTCTTCTCTATCTCTGGCCGCGGTACTGTTGTTACTGGCCGTATCGAGCGTGGTCTGGTCAAGACTGGCGAAGAGATCGAGATCATCGGCGTGCGTGACACTACCAAGACTACCGTTACCGGTGTCGAGATGTTCCGCAAGCTGCTGGACGAAGGTCGTGCTGGCGAAAACGTTGGCGCCCTGTTGCGTGGCACCAAGCGTGATGACGTCGAGCGTGGTCAGGTTCTGGCCAAGCCGGGCTCCATCAAGCCGCACACCAAGTTTGAAGCCGAAGTCTACATCCTGTCCAAGGAAGAAGGCGGACGTCACACTCCGTTCTTCAAAGGCTATCGTCCGCAGTTCTACTTCCGTACCACCGATATTACTGGTACTTGTGAACTGCCGGAAGGCGTCGAGATGGTCATGCCGGGCGACAACGTCCAGATGGTCGTATCTCTGATCGCTCCGATTGCGATGGAAGATGGTCTGCGTTTCGCTATCCGTGAAGGCGGTCGTACCGTCGGCGCTGGCGTCGTGGCCAAGATTGTCGAGTAAGGTTCTCCTTGCCTGACACAGAAGGGGGTCCTTGAAAGGGCCCCCTTTTCTCGCATGTTTGACACCTGATGTCAGTCTGCCTATAATGCGCATCCTTTGAATGCGTGGGTGACGGCCTACGCCGTCGACATCCATTGGAGTTTTGGGCAATGCAAAACCAGAAGATTCGCATCCGGTTGAAAGCATTCGACCACCGTCTGATCGATCAGTCCTCTGCAGAGATCGTTGAAACTGCAAAGCGTACTGGTGCTCAGGTTCGTGGCCCGATCCCGCTGCCGACCCGTCGCGAGCGTTACACCATCCTGGTCTCTCCGCACGTCAACAAAGACGCGCGTGACCAGTATGAGATTCGTACCCACAAGCGCGTTCTCGATATCGTCGAGCCGACAGAGAAGACTGTCGACGCGCTGATGAAGCTTGACCTGGCCGCCGGTGTAGACGTCCAGATCAAGGTTGACTGATACCTCACTAGTCACTGCGGCCCAGCGCTCCGAAACTGATTCCGGAGCAGCAGCCGCCACGCCGGGATGGCGTCATACAATGTGCTAGTGGAATGCTCTGGAAAGGGCAGCCATAGCGGGTGACAGCCCCGTACACTAAAGGAGACTGAACATGTCTATCGGTTTAGTCGGTAAGAAGGCCGGGATGACCCGTGTCTTCACCGAAGCTGGCGCATCTGTGCCGGTTACCGTGATTGAAGTTGAGCCTAACCGCATCGTAACCATCAAGTCTCTCGAGACTGACGGCTACAATGCCATTCAGGTGACAACTGGCTCTCGTAAAGCCAAGCACCTCACCAAGGCGACTGCTGGTCAGTACGCCAAGGCGGGTGTTGAGGCTGGCCGTACCCTAATGGAATTCCGTCTGAATGAAGGCGATGAAGCTCCTGCAGTGGGCGGCGAACTCACCGTATCCCTCTTTGAAGCTGGTCAAAAGATTGACGTGACCGGCACCTCCAAGGGTAAAGGTTTCCAGGGCGCAGTTAAGCGCTGGAACTTCCGCACCCAAGACGCTACCCACGGTAACTCACTGTCGCACCGCGCGCCGGGTTCCATCGGTAACTGTCAGACCCCGGGCCGCGTCTTCAAGGGTAAGAAGATGGCTGGCCAGATGGGCAACGTCCGTTCCACCGTCCAGAGCCTGGAAGTGGTTCGCGTCGACGCTGAACGCAATCTTCTGTTGGTCAAGGGTGCCGTTCCAGGTGCTCCGGGCGGCGAAGTGATCGTGCGTTCCGCTGTGAAAGCTCGCTGAGGGGAATTAACCGATGAATCTTAATCTTGCAGGTGCAGGCGGCGCAGTAGACGTCTCCGATGCCACCTTTGGTAAGGACTTCAACGAGGCTCTGGTTCACCAGGTCGTCACCGCCTATCTGGCTGGTGCACGTCAAGGTACAGTGGCTCAGAAGACCCGTTCTGACGTGTCCGGCGGTGGTAAGAAGCCGTGGCGTCAGAAAGGTACTGGTCGTGCACGTGCCGGTACCATCCGCTCTCCGCTGTGGCGTTCTGGCGGTGTTACCTTTGCGGCGCGTCCTCAGGACCACTCGCACAAGGTTAACCGCAAGATGTATCGCGCTGCCATGCGTTCCATCCTGTCTGAGCTGGTCCGTCAGGATCGCCTGGTCGCGGTCGATGCTATTAGCGTCGATGCTCCGAAGACCAAGCTGCTGATTGCCAAGCTCCAGGAACTGGGCCTTGAGAAAGCGTTGATCGTCACTGAAGAGCAGGACGTCAACCTGTATCTGGCTGCGCGCAACATCCCGTATGTTGACGTCGTCAATGTCGCTGGCGCTGACCCGGTCAGCCTCGTCGGTTACGACAAGGTGCTGATGACTGTCGCTGCCCTGCGTAAGTTCGAGGAGAACCTGGGATGAATCAGGAACGCGTATTCAAGGTCCTGCTTGGTCCTCATATGACCGAGAAGGCCGCGGTCGCCGCCGAGAACAACCAGTACGTGTTCAAGGTTGCCAGCGACGCGACAAAGCCCGAAATCAAGAAAGCCGTCGAAGCGCTGTTTGGTAAAAAGGTCAATAGTGTTCAGGTTCTGAACATGAAGGGCAAAACCAAGCGCACCGCTCGCGGTGTTGGTCGTCGCGCTGGTTATCGCAAGGCCTATGTAACTCTGGCCGCCGGCGAGACCATCGAAGACTTCTCTGGCGCCGAGTAAGGCAGGAGTATGGATCATGGCAATTGTTAAGACAAAACCTACCTCCGCCGGTCGCCGCCACCTGGTAAAAGTCGTCAATGACGAACTTTTCAAAGGTCGCGCGTACGCTCCGCTGCTTGAAAAGCAGTCAAAGTCCGGTGGTCGTAACAATAATGGTCGCATCACTACTCGCCACATCGGCGGTGGTCATCGTCACCATTACCGTTTGGTAGATTTCAAGCGCAACAAGGATGGCATCGCTGCCATCGTCGAGCGCTTGGAATACGATCCGAACCGCAGCGCGAACATTGCGCTGGTGAAGTACCTCGATGGCGAACGTCGCTATATCATTGCACCGAAAGGTGTCTCTGCTGGTGACCGTCTCGAGTCCGGTGTCAACGCACCGATCAAGAAAGGCAACGCTCTGCCGCTGCGCAATGTTCCGGTGGGTTCCACCGTTCACTGTGTAGAGCTCAAGCCGGGCAAAGGCGCTCAGATTGCACGTAGTGCAGGTACCAGTGCCCAGGTTGTGGCACGTGAAGGTAACTACACCACTCTGCGTCTGCGCTCTGGCGAAATGCGCAAAGTGCTGTCCGAATGCCGTGCAACTCTCGGCGAAGTGGGCAACTCTGAGCACAGCCTCCGTCAGCTGGGCAAGGCCGGTGCTAAGCGTTGGAGAGGCGTGCGCCCGACAGTTCGCGGTGTCGCGATGAACCCCGTCGACCACCCGCATGGTGGTGGTGAAGGTCGTACCTCTGGTGGCCGTCACCCGGTCAGCCCGTGGGGCGTCCCGACCAAGGGTCACAAGACTCGTAAGAACAAGCGCACCGATAAGCTTATCGTCCGTCGCCGTAAGGCCAAGTAACAGATATTGAGGGGTAACGGCTGTGCCACGTTCACTGAAGAAAGGTCCTTTTATTGACCTTCATCTGCTGAAGAAGGTTGAGACAGCAGTGGAAAAGAACGATCGCAAACCGATCAAGACCTGGTCGCGTCGTTCCATGATCCTGCCGAACATGGTCGGGCTCACCATTGCCGTCCATAACGGTCGCCAGCATGTACCGGTTCTCGTTTCTGAGGAAATGGTCGGTCATAAGCTCGGCGAGTTTGCTGCCACCCGCACATACCGTGGGCATGCTGCAGATAAAAAAGCCAAACGGTAAGCCAGAGAGGATTTAAGAGATGGAAGTAGCTGCTAAGCTGCGCGGCGCTCGTTTATCCGCCCAGAAGGCCCGTTTGGTGGCTGACCAGGTGCGCGGTAAGCCGGTCGCCGAGGCGCTGAATCTGCTCGCTTTCTCACCGAAGAAGGCTGCGAAGATAGTTCGCAAGGTTCTGCAGTCCGCGATCGCAAATGCGGAAGAAAATAACGGCATGGACATTGACGAGCTTCGCATCTCGACTATCTGTGTCGACGAGGGCATGACGCTCAAGCGCATCCAGCCACGTGCCAAAGGCCGTGCGGATCGTATCTTGAAGCGCACTTGTCATATCACCGTCAAGGTAGCCGAGAAGTAGGAGACGACCAGATGGGTCAGAAAGTTAATCCGACAGGTTTCCGACTGGGTATCGTCAAGGATCATACCTCTGTCTGGTACGCCGAAGGCGCTACCTATGCCGACAAACTGAACAACGATCTGCAGGTGCGTAGCTTCCTGGAAGAGCGTCTGAAAAGCGCTTCCGTGAGCCGCATCAGCATTGAGCGTCCGGCAAACAACGCCCGTATTACCATTCACACCGCCCGTCCGGGTATCGTGATTGGTAAGAAAGGTGAAGATGTCGATCGCCTTCGTCGTGAAGTTTCCGAGATGATGGGCGTTCCCGTCCACATCAACATCGAGGAGATTCGCAAGCCGGAACTCGATGCCAAGCTGGTTGCTGCCAATGTGGCAGGTCAGCTCGAGCGTCGTGTAATGTTCCGTCGTGCGATGAAGCGTGCTGTGCAGAACGCAATGCGTCTGGGCGCCAAGGGCATCAAGATTCAGCTCTCTGGTCGTCTTGGCGGTGCCGAAATCGCCCGTACCGAATGGTACCGCGAAGGCCGCGTTCCGCTTCACACTCTGCGTGCTGACATTGATTACTCCACCTTCGAAGCTCACACCACCTACGGCATCATTGGTGTCAAGGTCTGGATCTTCAAAGGCGAGATCCTCGGTGGCATCGAAGAGGTGCGAGCCAAGGCGAAGCAGCCCGCGTCCGCACCCAAGAAGAAAGGCAAGTAAGGGGGTAATCGATGTTACAGCCCAAGCGTATGAAATTCCGTAAGATGCAGAAAGGTCGCAACCGTGGCCTGGCGCATCGCGGAAGTAAGGTAAGCTTTGGTGAGTTTGGCCTGAAAGCCACGGGCCGTGGTCGTCTCACCGCTCGTCAGATCGAAGCTGGCCGTCGTGCCATCACCCGTCACGTCAAGCGTGGTGGTAAGATCTGGATCCGCGTCTTCCCGGATAAGCCGATTTCCAACAAGCCGTTGGAAGTTCGCATGGGTAAAGGTAAGGGTTCTGTCGAGTACTGGGTCGCTCAGATCCAGCCCGGCAAGGTCCTCTACGAGATCGAAGGCGTATCTGAAGAGCTGGCCCGCGAAGCATTTAGTCTGGCCGCTATGAAGATGCCGATCTCCACCACCTTTGTTAAGCGGACGGTGATGTGATGAAAGCCCAGGAACTCCGTGAAAAGTCAGTCGAGGCGCTTCAGGAGCAGTTGTTTGAACTCCTGCGTGAGCAATTCAATCTGCGCATGCAGAAGGCTACCGGTCAGCTGAGTCAGGTTCACCTGCTCAAGCAGACTCGTCGCCAAATTGCTCAGGTTAAGACTGTGCTCAACCAGAAGTCAGGTGAGTAAAATGGCCGAAGAAACTAAAGCACGCATACTCACCGGCAAAGTGGTGAGTGACAAGATGGAAAAATCCATCGTTGTCATGATCGAGCGCCGTGAGCGTCATCCGATCTATGGCAAGTACCTGAGACGCTCCACCAAGCTGCACGCCCATGATGAGGCGAATCAGGCTCGGATCGGTGACACCGTCTCTATCGCCGAGACTCGTCCGCTGTCCAAGAAGAAAGCCTGGACCCTGGTCGAGGTGGTTGAACAGGCCAAGGGTTAATTCCCTAGGCCAGTTCCCACCAGGCAGTCAGATTAGGTTTGGAGAAAACCGATGATTCAGACTCAGACAATGCTGGATGTCGCCGACAACAGTGGCGCGCGCCGGGTGCAATGCATCAAGGTGCTAGGCGGTTCACACCGTCGTTACGCTCGTGTTGGAGACATTATCAAGGTCACCGTCAAAGAAGCTATCCCGCGTGGCAAGGTCAAAAAAGGCCAAGTCATGAAGGCAGTGGTCGTTCGTACCAGAGCCGGTGTCCGTCGTAATGACGGTTCCGTGATCCGCTTCGACGGTAATGCGGCCGTTTTGTTGAATAATACCAACGAACAGCCGATCGGTACCCGTATCTTCGGCCCGGTTACCCGTGAACTTCGCAGTGAGAAGTTTATGAAGATCATTTCCCTGGCGCCCGAAGTGCTGTAAGGAGCGGAGCGGATATGCAAAAGATCAAACGTGACGATGAAGTCATCGTCATCGCCGGGAAGGACAAGGGCAAGCGCGGCACCATCAGCAAAGTGCTGAAGGGTGACCGTTTGGTCGTGTCCGGTGTGAATATGATTAAGCGTCACACCAAGCCCAACCCGATGCTGGGCACTCAGGGGGGTATCGTCGAGCGCGAGGCTCCGATTCACGCGTCCAACGTGGCCATCTTCAACCAGGAGACCGGCAAGGCGGATCGTGTCGGTATCCAGGTACAGGAAGACGGTACTAAGGTACGCATCTTTAAGTCGACTCAGAAGCTGATCGACGCCTAACGCGAGTCGGGTACAACATGGCGAACTTGAAAGAACGTTATCAGAACGAAGTGGCCGCCCAGCTTAAAGAGCAGTTCGCTACGCCAACGTGATGCAGGTGCCGCGTATCACCAAGGTGACCCTGAATATGGGCATCGGTGAAGCGACCGCTGACAAGAAGCTGATCGACAATGCATTTGCCGATCTCCAGATGCTTTCTGGTCAGAAGCCGATCATCACCAAGGCACGCAAGTCCATCGCTGGCTTCAAAGTCCGCGAAGGATGGCCTATCGGTGTTAAGGTGACCCTGCGTAGCGATCGTATGTGGGATTTCCTGGACCGCCTCGTGAACGTGGCTATCCCGCGCGTTCGTGATTTTCGCGGTCTGAACCCGAAGTCCTTCGATGGCCGTGGAAACTACTCCATGGGTGTGCGTGAACAGATCATCTTCCCTGAGATCGAGTATGATAAGATCGATCGGATTCGTGGCCTGGATATCACTATCACCACTAGCGCCAACACCGATGATGAAGGTCGTGCGTTGCTGGGCGCGCTGAACTTCCCGTTCAAGAAATAAGGGTGGATCATGGCAAAGAAAAGCATGGTTGAGCGTGAGCTCAAGCGCACCAAGCTGGTCGCTAAGTACGCCGTTAAGCGCGACGCACTGAAGACCATCATCAACGACGTCAACGCTTCCGAAGAAGAGCGCTTCGACGCACAGCTGAAGTTGCAGCAGCTACCGCGTGATGCCCACCCGGTTCGTCAGCGTAATCGCTGCCGTATCACTGGCCGTCCGCACGGTTACTACAACAAGTTCGGCCTGAGCCGCAACAAGCTGCGTGAAGCCGCTATGCGTGGTGACGTGCCTGGACTGACCAAGTCCAGCTGGTAACACCATTGCAAGAATTCAGGAGCGCAACGTAATGAGCATGCAAGACACTCTGGCGGATATGTTTACTCGTATCCGCAATGCGCAGATGGCCACCAAGGAGACGGTTTCCATGCCGTCTTCCAAGCTCAAGATTGAAGTGGCCCGCGTATTGAAGGAAGAGGGTTACATTTCCGAGTTTGCTGTCGCAGAAAGCGCCAAGCCGGAGCTGACCGTGACCCTCAAGTACTTTGAAGGCAAATCGGTTATCGAGCACATCAAGCGCATTTCCAAGCCTTCCCTGCGCCAGTACAAGGGCAAGGGTGAGCTTCCGAAAGTCGCGGATGGCCTGGGTATTGCGATCGTTTCCACCTCCCGGGGCGTGATGACCGATCGTGCGGCCCGTCAAGCTGGTGTCGGCGGCGAAGTCCTCTGCACCGTATTCTAGGAGTTTGGAATGTCCCGCGTAGCCAAGTATCCGGTTAAATTGCCGAACGGCGTCGAGGCAAAACTCGATGGCGACAAGCTGACCGTGAAGGGCAGCAAAGGCCAGCTGGAACTGACCGTCCACCAGGACGTGGTTATCACTCTGGAAGAAGGTCAAATGTCCTTCACTCAGAGTGATGCTGCCAAGAACTGGGCGATGGTTGGTACCACTCGTGCTCTGGTCAACAACATGGTGTCTGGTGTTTCCGAAGGCTTCACTAAGTCTTTGGAAATCAATGGTGTGGGTTATCGTGCCCAGGCCAAAGGCCAGACAATCAACCTGACACTGGGTTTCTCACACCCGGTCGACTATGAACTGCCGGCAAGTGTTACGGCTGAAACGCCGAAGAACACTGTGATCGTCCTGACGTCTGCTGATAAGCAGGCTTTGGGCCAGGTCGCCGCAGAGATTCGCTCCTTCCGTCCGCCGGAGCCCTATAAGGGCAAAGGTATTCGGTACAGTGACGAAGTCGTCCGTCGTAAAGAAGCCAAGAAGAAGTAAGGCAGGGTTATGAACGCGAAGAAAGAATCTCGTCTCCGTCGTGCCCGCCGCGCTCGTGCGAAAATCCGCGAGCTGGGCGTGTTTCGCCTGTGCGTGAACCGCACCCCGCGTCACATCTACGCGCAGATCATCTCGCCGGATGGTGGCCAGGTCCTGGCCACCGCATCCACGCTTGATAAGAGCCTGCGTGAAGGCTCTACCGGCAACTCGGACTCCGCCGCCAAGGTGGGTGCTCTGATTGCCGAGCGCGCGAAGGAAGCGGGTATCAAGCAAGTGGCTTTCGATCGCTCCGGGTACAAGTACCACGGTCGCGTGAAGGCCCTGGCCGATGCCGCACGTGAAGGCGGCCTGGAATTCTAAAGGGTTTTACGATGGCGCATATCGAACAGAAGGGCGGTGACCTGCAAGAGAAACTCGTGCAGATCAACCGCGTCGCCAAGGTAGTCAAGGGCGGCCGTATCTTCGGTTTCACCGCTTTGACTGTCGTCGGTGACGGCAATGGTCGTGTTGGCTTCGGTCGTGGCAAGGCGCGTGAAGTGCCGGTCGCGATTCAGAAGGCAATGGATCAAGCACGCCGCAACATGATCATGGTTGACCTGAAGGGCCACACCTTGCAGTACCCGGTGAAGGCACGTCATGGCGCATCCAAGATCTACATGCAGCCAGCATCCGAAGGTACCGGCATCATTGCCGGCGGTGCGATGCGTTCCGTGCTCGAACTGGCCGGCGTCCATGACGTCCTGGCCAAGTGCTACGGTTCCACCAATCCGGTCAACGTGGTGCGCGCGACTATTAATGGTCTCGCCTCCATGAAATCTCCGGAAGACATCGCCGCCAAGCGTGGCCTGTCTGTCGACAAGATTGCGGGGTAAGACACCATGGCAGCTAAGATCACGGTAACCCAGATCCGCAGCACCATCGGCGTCCTAGAAAAGCACAAGGCTACTATGAAAGGTCTTGGGCTGCGTCGCATCGGTCATACTGTCGAGCTGGAAGACACCCCCGCGGTACGCGGCATGATCAACAAGGTTCATTACCTTGTCCGTGTTGAGGGAGAGTAATCCATGAAATTGAATACCCTGAGTCCGGCCCCGGGCTCCAAGCACGCTGCAAAGCGTGTTGGTCGTGGTATCGGCTCCGGTCTTGGTAAGACCGGCGGTCGTGGCCATAAAGGCCAGAAGTCCCGTTCCGGTGGCAGTGTCAAGCCGGGCTTCGAAGGCGGTCAGATGCCTATGCAGCGTCGTCTGCCGAAGTTTGGTTTCACTTCCGCGAAATCCCTGATTTCGGAAGAAGTGCGCCTGAGCGAACTGGCATTGGTAGACGGCGACATCGTCGACCTCGAAACGCTGAAGAAGGCCAACGTGCTTCGTAATTCTACGAAGTTTGCGAAGGTCATGCTCTCCGGCGAACTGGACAAGGCAGTTACCGTCCGCGGCGTTAAGGTCACCAAAGGTGCCCGTGCTGCGATCGAAGCTGCCGGTGGAAAGGTAGAGGACTAAATGGCTAAGTCAGGAAACGTACCGGCAGTGCAGGGAAGTGGGTTGAGCGAACTCTGGGCGCGTTTGCGCTTCGTGTTCATCGCCATCGTGGTGTACCGAATCGGTGCGCACATCCCCGTTCCCGGTATCAATCCTGACCAGCTTGCTGCCTTGTTCAGGGAAAACCAGGGCACCATCTTGAGCATGTTCAACATGTTCTCTGGTGGTGCACTGGAGCGAATGAGTATCTTCGCGCTGGGCATCATGCCCTACATCTCCGCGTCGATCATCATGCAGCTCCTGACGGTGGTCTCGCCTCAGCTTGAGCAATTGAAGAAGGAAGGCGAGGCCGGCCGTCGCAAGATCAGTCAGTACACGCGCTACGGCACGGTAGTACTGGCCCTGGTCCAATCGATCGGCATGGCAGTCGGACTGGTCGGAAACGGTGTCGCCTATTCCGCTGACTTCAGTTTCTACTTTACCGCCGTGAGTACATTCGTGGCTGGTGCAGTGTTCCTGATGTGGCTGGGTGAGCAGATCACCGAGAAGGGTATTGGCAACGGGATCTCATTGATCATCTTTGCTGGTATTGTCGCCGGGCTGCCGAGTGCCATCGGCCAGTCTTTCGAACTGGCGCGCAATGATGGTGCCTGGAATGTGCTTCCGCTGCTGGCGCTAACGCTGCTTGCAGTCATTACCGTTGCCTTTGTGGTGTTCATTGAGCGCGGTCAACGCCGTATCACTGTGAACTACCCACGCCGTCAGGTGGGCAATAAGATGTATGCAGGTCAGAGCAGTTACTTGCCTATGAAGGTCAATATGGCTGGGGTTATCCCGCCGATCTTTGCGTCAAGCATTTTGCTGTTCCCTGCATCGATGGGTCAATGGTTTGGCCAGAGTGAAAGTATGCAATGGTTGCAGACGGCTTCTCAGGCACTTGGCCCGGGTCAGCCTCTCTACATCTTGCTTTTCGCTGCCGCTGTAGTATTCTTCTGCTTCTTCTACACGGCGCTGGTCTTTAACCCCAAGGATGTTGCTGACAACCTCAAGAAGTCAGGAGCGTTTCTGCCGGGGATTCGCCCAGGCGAACAGACGGCCCGTTACATCGATAAGGTGATGACTCGCCTGAC
Source organism: Cobetia crustatorum (assembly GCF_000591415.1). GTDB lineage: Bacteria > Pseudomonadota > Gammaproteobacteria > Pseudomonadales > Halomonadaceae > Cobetia > Cobetia crustatorum. The sequence goes on from NZ_JEMF01000006.1 coordinate 32,574, forward strand.
GCTGTTCGGCGCCCTCTACATCACCCTCGTATCTCTGATGCCTCAGTTCCTCGTTGTTGCGTGGCAGGTCCCGTTCTATTTTGGCGGCACCTCTTTGCTCATCGTGGTTGTGGTAGTCATGGACTTTATGGCTCAGGTGCAATCGCACTTGATGTCAAATCAGTACGCGTCGGTGATGAAGAAGGCCAACCTCAAAGGCTATGGCAGCGGTGGCATGATGCGCTGATTGCGCAGCCTCTGTTAGTAAACTGGAGAGAACGATGAAAGTTCGAGCTTCCGTCAAGAAAATTTGCCGTAACTGCAAGATCATTCGGCGTCGTGGCGCAGTGCGGGTCATCTGCACTGAGCCGCGCCACAAGCAGCGTCAGGGTTAATCCCCTAGACCCGCTTAGCTGAATACAAGCTCGGGTGCTGGCATACCCCCTTGCTCCCAATGGGATCAAGGGGTATGCTATTGCGCCCTTTGTGGATGAAAAATCCGCCGCTAACCTTTCGGAGAAAACTGATGGCCCGTATTGCTGGCGTCAATATCCCGGACAACAAGCACGCGGCGATCTCGCTGACTTATATCTTCGGGATTGGCCGTACGCGTGCACAGCAGATCTGCGCCGCCCTCGGTCTAGAGCCGAGCGTCAAGATCGCTGATCTGTCTGTTGAACAATTGGACTTGGTTCGTGCCGAGGTGGGTAAGTACACCGTCGAAGGCGACCTGCGTCGTGAGATCACGCTTAACATCAAGCGTCTCATGGACCTCGGTTGCTATCGTGGCCTGCGCCATCGTCGTGGTCTTCCGTTGCGCGGTCAGCGCACCAAGACCAACGCACGTACACGCAAAGGTCCGCGTAAACCGATTCGCAAGTAAACGAACTGGCGTTTAGACAGGAAACATCTAATGGCTAACCCGAGTAAGCGCAAGAAAGTTAAAAAGCAGGTTGTGGATGCCATCGCGCATATCCACGCCTCTTTTAACAATACTATCGTGACGATCACAGACCGCCAGGGCAATGCTCTTTCCTGGGCAACTGCCGGTGGTTCGGGTTTTCGTGGTTCTCGCAAGAGCACCCCGTTCGCTGCGCAAGTCGCAAGTGAACGTGCAGCGACTGCTGCAGCCGAATATGGTGTGAAGAACGTCGACGTGCTGGTCAAGGGCCCGGGTCCGGGTCGTGAGTCTGCCGTGCGCGCTCTCAATGCCGCAGGCTTCCGCGTGCAAAGCATCAACGACGTGACCCCCATCCCGCATAATGGGTGCCGTCCGCCGAAGAAACGCCGCGTTTAAGGAGACAGACTCATGGCTCGTTATATTGGACCGAAGTGCAAACTGTCTCGTCGTGAAGGCACCGACCTCTTCCTGAAGAGTGGCGTGACTCCGTTCGAGAAAAAGTGCAAATCCGAACAACCCCCGGGTGTTCATGGCCAGCGCCGTCAGCGTCTTTCAGACTACGGCCTGCAGTTGCGTGAAAAGCAGAAGGTTCGTCGTATGTACGGCGTACTGGAAAAGCAATTCCGCAATTATTACAAAGAAGCCGCTCGCCTCAAGGGTGCGACCGGTGAGGTTCTGCTCCAGCTCCTCGAGGCTCGCCTCGATAACGTCGTCTACCGCATGGGCTTCGGCTCTACGCGTTCTGAGTCACGTCAGCTGGTCAGCCACAAGGCGATCGCCGTGAACGGCCGTACCGTCAACGTTGCTTCCTTCAAAGTGAAGGCAGGCGATGTGGTCACCGTTCGTGAGAAGGCCAAGAACCAGGCTCGCATCCAGCTGTCTTTGGCAATTGCTGCCAATCGCGGTGATGTGACTTGGGTCGACGTCGACTCCAAGAAGATGGAAGGCACTTTCAAGGCTGTCCCCGAGCGTGGCGACCTGTCTGCCGATATCAACGAAAACCTGATCGTCGAGCTGTACTCCAAGTAATGTGATGCTGGGCCGATTCATCGGCCCAGCTGTGGAGTACCCAGATTATCCGTTTGGCAGCCTTAAAGGTGTTCTTATGCAGCGCTCAGTGACAGAGTTTCTCCGTCCTCGCGATATCAAGGTCGAGGAAGTCAGCGCCAATCATGCGCGGATCGTCCTCGAGCCCTTCGAGCGTGGTTTTGGCCACACCCTGGGGAATGCTCTGCGTCGCATCCTGCTTTCTTCCATGCCCGGCTGCGCCGTCGTGGAAGCTGAGATCGAAGGCGTTCTGCACGAGTACAGCGCCATTGAAGGGGTGCAGGAGGATGTGATTGAAATCCTGCTGAACCTCAAGGACGTGGCCATCAAGATGCATGGTCGCGACGAAGCTGTACTGGCGCTGAACAAGAAGGGCCCGGGTATCGTGACTGCTGGCGACATCGCTGGCGATCATGATCTTGAGATCGTAAATCCGGATCACGTCATTGCTCACCTGAATGATGGTGGCGAGCTGAAGATGCAACTCAAAGTCGCTCGTGGCCGTGGCTACGAACCGGCTGATGCGCGTCTTTCTGCAGATGACGAATCTCGTGCGATTGGCCGCCTCCAGCTGGATGCGACCTTTACGCCGGTTCGCCGAGTCTCCTATGCCGTCGAGGCTGCGCGTGTTGAACAGCGTACCAACCTCGACAAGCTGGTGATTGACCTGGAAACCGACGGCACGCTGGATCCGGAAGAAGCGATTCGCCGCTCCGCAACTATCTTGCAGGAGCAGTTGGCCGCCTTCGTTGATCTGGAAGCAGACAAGGAACAGGAAGTCGAAGAAGAAGAAGATCAAATTGATCCGATTCTTCTCCGTCCCGTAGACGATCTTGAGCTGACCGTTCGCAGTGCGAACTGTCTCAAGGCCGAGAATATCTACTACATCGGTGATCTCATTCAGCGCACCGAAGTTGAGCTGCTGAAGACCCCGAATCTCGGTAAGAAGTCCTTGAATGAAATCAAGGACGTGCTGTCCGCGCGTGGTCTGTCCCTCGGCATGCGGTTGGAAAATTGGCCGCCTCAAAGCCTGAAGGACGACAAGGCTTCCGCTTAAGGAAGTCCGGTCGGCTCAAGCCCCAGACTGGTAAGGAATCACAACCATGCGTCATCGTAAGAGTGGTCGTCACCTGAACCGTACCAGCTCTCACCGTGAAGCCATGTTCAAGAACATGTGCATCTCTCTGGTAGAGCACGAAGTCATCAGGACTACCCTGCCGAAAGCCAAGGAACTGCGTCGTTATATCGAGCCGCTGATCACTCTGGCCAAGCAGGACACCGTTGCGAACCGCCGTCTGGCGTTCTCTCGCACGCGCTCCAAGGAAGCGGTCGGCAAGCTCTTCACTGAGCTCGGCCCGCGCTACACCACCCGTCCGGGCGGTTATCTGCGTATCCTGAAGTGCGGCTATCGTACCGGTGACAATGCCCCGATGGCATTCGTCGAGCTGGTCGATCGTCCGGTTGCCTCTGAGGCAGCGGGCGAAGAGTAAGCTCCGGCTTGCTTCGTCCACAAGAAAAGGCCAACCCCCAGGGGTTGGCCTTTTTTTATGCGTGCATTACATGTAATGCACATCGACACCACTCTCGCGAAGGCCAGTTCTTTGAGGCACTTTCGCTGCAAGTAAAAGCCATCATCCCTCCGTGGATGATGGCTTTCATAGTGTATCTATCTACCTGTTCAGTCTGTCACTTTGGTGGTCGTCTTCGTGCTTTTTCCAGCCGCCTTGTCTTTTGCAGCTTTGTTCGCTGCCTGACGTGCTAGCAAAGGGGCAAGGAAGCGCCCAGTATGTGACACCTCTTGTGTGGCTAACTGTTCCGGCGTGCCTTCGGCAATGATCTGTCCGCCACCGGAACCGCCTTCTGGCCCGAGATCGATCAACCAGTCAGCTGTCTTGATGACATCGAGATTGTGTTCGATCACGACCACCGTATTGCCATGATCACGCAAGCGGTGCAGGACGACCAGCAGTTGACGAATATCTTCGAAGTGCAGACCAGTGGTCGGCTCATCAAGGATGTAGAGCGTCTTGCCAGTATCACGCTTGGCTAGTTCGCGAGCCAGCTTGATACGCTGGGCTTCACCACCTGATAGTGTTATCGCGCTCTGGCCGAGGCGTACATAGGATAGCCCTACGTCCATGAGTGTCTGCAGACGACGCGCGATAGCAGGCACTGGTGAGAAGAACTCCAGAGCCTCTTCGATCGTCATTTCCAGCACTTCATGGATGTTCTTGCCTTTGTACTGCACCTCGAGTGTTTCGCGATTGTAGCGTTTGGCCTTGCAGACATCACAGGGCACGTACATGTCGGGTAGGAAATGCATCTCGACCTTGATCAGGCCATCACCTTGGCAGGCCTCGCAGCGGCCTCCCTTGACGTTGAAGCTGAAGCGGCCCGGCTTATAGCCACGCGCACGTGCCTCTTGGGTGCCCGAAAACAGCTCACGGATGGGCGTAAAGATGCCGGTATAGGTGGCCGGGTTGGAGCGAGGTGTACGCCCGATAGGGCTCTGGTCGATATCGACCATCTTGTCGAACAGATCTAGTCCTTCGATTTTACCGTAGGGAGCGGGTGTCAGAGTCGTCGCGCGATTGAGCTCGCGTGCCGCCAATGGCATCAAGGTTGCGTTGATCAACGTCGACTTGCCCGAGCCGGATACGCCAGTGATACAGGTCAGTAGGCCGGTAGGCACTGCCAGCGTCACGTTCTGCAGATTGTTGCCCGTGGCTCCGCTCAGGCGCAGCATCTTGTCTGGATTGGCTGGTAGCCGGTAGGGAGGTACCGCGATTTCACGTGCGCCGCTCAGGTACTGACCGGTCAGTGAGCCTGGCGTAGCTCGATTTGGGCAGGAGTCCCTTGGGCGACGATCTCACCACCATGCACGCCGGCGCCGGGCCCAATATCGAGTACGTGATCGGCAGCGCGAATAGCATCTTCGTCATGCTCGACCACGATGACGGTATTGCCGAGGTCGCGCAGATGAATCAACGTCTTGAGCAGTCGGTCATTGTCACGCTGATGAAGCCCGATTGAGGCTCATCAAGGATGTACATGACGCCTACCAGCCCAGCGCCGATTTGGCTGGCCAGACGGATACGCTGTGCTTCTCCACCGGACAGCGTATCGGCACTGCGCTCCAATGTTAGATAGTCGAGACCGACATTGACGAGGAACTCGAGTCGCGCCTGGATCTCGCTGACGATTTTGGCGGCAATCTCGCCCTTGCGTCCCGGCAGGCTCATCTTGCCGAATTCCTTCCAGGCCTCACCGATTGGCTGACGTACTACTTCAGAGAGCGTGCGGTTATCGACGTAGACGTTACGTGCTTCTCGACGTAGGCGTGCGCCATCGCAGCTTGGGCAAGGTTGTACGGCCAGATAGCGCGAAAGGTCTTCGCGTACCATGTTGGATTCCGTCTCGCGGTAACGGCGGCTCATGTTGGGCAGAACGCCCTCGAACGGGTGCTCACGAGTAACCTTGCGGCCACGATCATTGACGTAGCTGAAAGCGATATCTTCGCGGCCGCTGCCATTGAGCACAGCGTTACGCGCTTCGTCACTTAATGATTCCCATGCAGCTTCAAGTGCGAATCCATAGTGCTCGGCGACGGCTTGCAGTTGGCTGAAGTAATAGACGCTACGGCGATCCCAACCCTTGATGACGCCTTCGGCTAGCGATAACTCTGGATGACTGATCAACTTATCGGGATCAAAGTACTGCTTTACCCCAAGGCCATCACAGGTCGGGCAAGCGCCCGCCGGGTTATTGAACGAGAAAAGGCGTGGTTCCAGTTCGGCTAGGGCGTAGCCGCATACCGGACAGGCGAAGCGCGAGGAGAACACGAGATCTTCCTGCTCGCCATCCATGAAGTGCAGATGTGCACTGCCATCTGCCAGATTGAGCGCAGTCTCGAAGGACTCAGCCAGGCGCTGCTTGAGGTCTTCACGCACCTTGAAGCGGTCGACGATAACCTCGATGTTGTGTTTCTTGTTCTTTTCCAGCGGCTTGAGATCGTCAAGCTCAACAATGACGCCGTCGATGCGGGCGCGAACGAAACCTTGAGCGCGTAGCTCGGAGAGCAGCTGTAGATGCTCACCCTTACGGCCGTTGACTACCGGTGCCATCAGCATCAGCTTGCTGCCTTCGGGGAGAGCGAGTGCCTGATCGACCATCTGCGAGATAGTCTGAGCTTCAAGATCATTGCCGTGATCGGGGCAACGCGGCGTACCAGCACGTGCATAGAGCAGGCGTAGGTAGTCGTAGATCTCGGTGATGGTTCCCACAGTGGAGCGTGGATTGTGTGATGTCGATTTCTGCTCGATGGAGATCGCCGGTGATAGACCTTCAATATGGTCGATATCCGGCTTTTCCATCATCGATAGAAATTGACGTGCATAAGTCGACAGTGATTCGACGTAGCGCCGCTGTCCCTCGGCATAGAGCGTGTCAAAGGCAAGAGAGGACTTGCCGGAGCCAGAAAGGCCCGTTACCACGATGAGCTTGTCACGCGGCAGTTCGACGTCGATGTTCTTGAGGTTGTGGGTGCGTGCACCCCTGACCTGAATCCTGTCCATTGCCACCTCGGGCTGCGTCGATAAAAGCAACGATTATAAGGCGCGGGCGAAACGCCCGGCAAAGGCTGCATGCTTTCAAAGCCGTCAAGCGGGCCTTAGAATGTGCAGTCCGACGCGCATGCACTGCGTGTGAACGGCACTTTCTGGCGACCCGTATGGTCGGCCTCCTTTTCTAGACTGTCATGCTCCGGAGCCCGCCGCCGCCCATGAAGACCTCTCAACTGCTAGGCCCTGAACGCCGTGCGATCGCTGGCCTTGCCAGCCTCTACGCCACGCGCATGATGGGACTGTTCATGGTGTTGCCAGTATTGGCGCTATACACCCGCGATCTCGCTGGTGCAACGCCGACGCTGGTAGGCATTGCGCTTGGTGGCTATGGCCTGACTCAGGCCGTACTACAGATACCGTTCGGCTGGTTATCTGACCGCCTTGGGCGCAAGGCCGTCATTGGCTTCGGGCTTGGGCTATTCATTCTTGGCTCGGTAGTCGCTGCGACAGCCACCAGCATCGAGATGATCATCCTCGGGCGTTGCTTGCAGGGGAGCGGCGCTGTTGCCGGAGCCATCATGGCACTGCTGGCCGATCAGACGCGTGAGGAGGTTCGCACTGTCGCGATGGCCTCTATTGGCATGTCGATTGGTCTAGCTTTTGCGCTGGCCATGGTGGTTGGTCCCTTGGCCGCTGATGCCTTTGGGCTATCGGGCGTCTTCTGGTTAACCGCGGTAATGGCTGTTGCCAGTCTACTCGTCCTCTGGAAGCTGGTGCCTGCTGCACCGAAGCGTCAACATCAGGATGTGGGGCTTGATCGCCGCCAGCTCAAGGGCATCTTGGCTAATTCAGCGCTATTACGGATGGATATCTCGATATTTGCGCTGCACATGATCCTTACGGCCTGTTTCGTGGCGATTCCTCAGCAGCTGGTCAGCTTCGGTATTGAGCCGGCACATCATGGCTGGGTTTATCTACCCTTGATGGGCTTGGCATTTGTCGCAATGCTTCCCTTGGTCATTGTGGCCGAGAAGTATCGGCGTATGAAGCCGGTTTTCCTCGGTGCGGTCGCGACCATTGCAATCAGCCTGCTATTACTGGGCATAGAGGGTATTGAGGATACCGGTTTGACCATGTTCCTCGCTGTTCTGTGGTTGTTCTTCGTTGCCTTCAATCTACTGGAGGCTACGCTGCCCTCGATGATTTCCAAGCTGGCACCGGCAGGCGCCAAGGGGACAGCGATGGGCGTTTATTCGACCAGTCAGTTTCTCGGGGCCTTTGTCGGCGGTGTTGGCGGAGGCTGGTTGACTGGCCAGTTCGGCTTGAGTGGCGTTTTCATCGCCATGGGGCTGTTGGCACTGCTGTGGTTAGCGGCCGTTTGGGGCATGCAACCGCCGCGGCATCTGGCCAGTGAAGTTGTGGGGCTATCCCGCGAAGTATCTCACTTGTCGGCAGTTGAGCTGCAATCCCAGCTGCTGGCGATCGCTGGCGTGGAAGAGGCGCTGGTAGTGCGAGAGGAACAGGTCGCCTACCTTAAGGTCACACGCGATACACTAGATGATAAGGCGTTGGCACATTTTACTCGCCAACGTGACGATGAGACTCCGGCAGGTACTGAGGTGCCTGCTAGCTGAACCCTGACACCGGCAAGTTGTTGTCGGTGCACTCGATACCTTCTCCGATGCGAGATGCGCATCGGTCTATTTGCAGGAGTAATTTTCATGGCTCGCGGCGTAAACAAGGTCATTTTGATCGGCAATCTCGGCCAGGACCCGGAAGTTCGCTTCACTCCATCTGGCAGCGCGGTATGCAACTTGAACCTCGCTACTACCGATACCTGGAATGATCGTCAGAGCGGTCAGCGTCAGGAACGTACTGAATGGCACCGGGTAGTGATGTTCAACAAGCTGGCAGAGGTTGCTCAGCAGTACGTCAAGAAGGGCTCGCGCCTGTATATCGAAGGTCGTCTGCAGACGCGCAAGTGGCAGGACCAAAACGGTAACGACCGCTACAGCACTGAGATTGTGGCCAACGATATGCAGATGCTCGACACGCGCGGTGAAGGCGGTGGTGGTAACTTTAGTGGTGGTGGGCGCCCGCAGCAGGCACCGCCGCAGCAAGGTGGTAACTTTGGTGGCCAGCAACAAGCAGCGTCACAGCCTGCCGCGGCTCCACAGCAGGGTGGAAACTTCGGTGGTCAGCAGCCTGCTCAACAACAGGGCGGCAATTCTGGTGGTCAGCAATCTGCTCCGCAGCAGGGTAACGGCTTTGGTGGACAGCAATCGTCCAGTCCGGCTCAACCAGCGAGCCAGCAGAACAATAACTTTGGCGCGCCGCCCGCGGGTAGCTTTGATGACTTCGATGATGAGATCCCGTTCTAGCTTCTACTAAATTGTAGGGGTTAGAGGTCACCGCGGCGTGAATTGCTAGATAACTGTGCGACATATCATGGAAAGCCCTCGCTCCGCGGGGGTTTTTTGATTTCAGAAGACGGGATGGCAGCCGATAGACGTGGAGGAGGTTGAGCATGCTGCAACGGATAGCTCATTCTCAGGTTGAAAGAATCTTTTATCGCATGACATCTGCATCATCGTGACGAGCGTAAAGGGGGG
>NZ_JEMF01000007.1 GCF_000591415.1 Cobetia crustatorum
AGCCCTAGGGCTTCCCTTTTCAACAGTGAGCGCCGGCAATTGCCGCCACCCTCTGCGATACGATGGAACTCGTCCATCGCGATGAGACGTACCTATTCGTCCAACAGCGAGATGTCCTCCCTGACAGGCGTAGCACTCTCACGGTGCTACTGCCGGATGACGTCACGAACGGCTCCGAAAGCTCGTCACGACACCCTGTCGCCCTCCTTCATCATGCCCGATGAGAGAAGACCCACCGCTATCACTCCCTTGGTCATGTTCTGTCGACACTGCGACGTCAGGCTTCCTGTCTGACTCGCTCAGTCTAGTCCACTGACATTTCTTTAGCGTGTCAGCAATAAACGCATTATGTTGCGATTTATGCGCCTACCACCTCAATTCAAGCACGCAGTGCTGGAAAGGCGATGACTGAAGCAATATCGCGCTCTCCCAGTGCGAGCATGATCAGACGATCCATCCCCAGAGCAACACCACTGCTATCAGGCATACCGGCTGCCAATGCTGCCACCAGGCGCTGATCTTCCACCACATTCTCAAGCCCTTCACGCACTCGTGCAGCATTATCTGCTGCAAAGCGTGCCGCTTGCTCAGTGGCATCTGTCAACTCGTCGTAACCATTGGCCAGCTCGATTCCCGCCACATAGGCCTCAAACCGTGAAGCGACCCAATCACCCTGCGCATCCTGATGCTTGCGGGCTAGCGCCGCCTGCGCCGCCGGATACTCAGTAATCAGTTCGACCTTACCTTGCCCAAGCGTCGGCTCAACTACCAGACTCATCAATGCATCTAGACACGTTTCTCGTGACCACTCACTAGCCACCACCTCACACTCGCGTACGCAAGCAGCCTGCAACTCATTCAAAGGGGCTGTGAAAGGGTCAAGCGCTAGCTGCTGGAGAAATAATGCCCGATATGACGTACAGCTCGGCTTATCAGTTGAGCTACCGCCAGCAGGTAGTCGCGATGGCTGGCCGGTCAACGTAGCACCTAACGCCATCACACGACGGATCAGCTCACAAGTCTCCTCCATCAAACCCTCTAGACTCATCCCCGGCCGGTACCACTCCAGCATGCAAAATTCGGGATTGTGGCGACGGCTAACCTCTCCATCACGAAACGCCCGTGCGATCTGAAAGATCGATCCACTTCCTGCCGCCAGCAGACGCTTCATGTGGAATTCCGGCGAGGTCTGCAACCACATCTGCACACGTGCGCGCTCACCAGGTAACTGAGCCATCAGCGAGAGCGACGCCAGGCCCACGTCGGTGGAGCCCGCATGCCCAAGCACCGGTGTTTCGACCTCCAATACCTCGCGCTCGGCAAAGAAGGCGCGTACCTCAGCCATCAGACGAGCGCGCTGCGCCAATCGCTGCCGAGTGGCCGTCGGTGCCCAATCATCGAGTAGAGGCGTATCAGGGGAAGCATTAGGAGACATCGTAAACTCGTCTGGAAGGCGATCAACATTGATCAAGAACCACACACGATGATGCCCCGCACAAGGCGAGGCATCAGGGAGCAGGTCAGCACCATAGTCATACAAGAAACTCAGGCGCGAGACACGTACTCGGCGCTACGAGTGTCAATCTTGAGTACTTCACCCTGATTGATGAACAGCGGCACACGGACCATTGCGCCCGAAGACAGCGTCGCCGGCTTGGAGCCGCCGTTGGCGGTATCACCCTTGAGGCCAGGATCCGTCTCGATAACTTCGAGCTCGATGAAGTTCGGCGGTGTTACGGCAATCGCGTTGTCGTCCCACAGAGTGATGATGTAGGTCACCTGCTCCTTCAGCCACTTGGTGCTATCGCCCAATGCCTTGCCATCAACAGCATACTGTTCGAAAGTACCGTCAGTCTTCATGAAGTGCCACATCTCGCCGTCGGCGTAGAGATACTCCATCTCGGTATCCATCACGTCGGCTGCCTCAATGCTCTCGCCGGACTTGAAAGTACGCTCCCAGACACGGCCAGTCTTCAGGTTGCGCAACTTCACGCGATTGAAGGCCTGCCCCTTGCCTGGCTTGACCAGCTCATTATCGACGATGGCACAGGGATCATTATCCAGCATCACTTTCAGACCGGACTTGAATTCGTTGGTAGAATAGTTGGCCATCTTGCTCGCTCTCGACTCGTTAACGGGTCTTGCCCGCCATGAATTCCAGATTGCAGTCGCAATGGGCTGCAACCATGACTAGAAGTGATGTGCATGATAACCCGAACCCCTGCACCCTTGCATACCATCGCGCACGAGCAGCGTGAAAGCCCTGTTTCTGGGGCTTCCAAGCAACCTCCCACTGCACGCGGTGACTGGCGTGCTCAGCTGCGCGACTGCATTCGGACTCCACAAGCACTGCTGGAGCAGCTAGACCTACCCGCCACCCTGCTGCCCGGTATACGCGATGGTCACGCATTATTTTCCATTCGGGTGCCGCAGGCCTATGCCAGTCGCATACGTACAGACGATCCGAACGATCCTCTGCTGCGTCAGGTACTACCGCTGGACGCCGAAATGGATGTCGTGGACGGCTACGTCAATGATCCACTGGAAGAGGCTGACCATTCACCCCTGCCCGGCCTGATCCACAAGTACACCAACCGTGTGTTACTGATGGCGAGCGGTGGCTGTGCGATCAACTGTCGTTACTGCTTCCGCCGCCACTTCCCCTATGAGGATCATCAACCTAGTCGTGAACAGTGGCGCGATATCCTCGACTACCTGCGGGCTGACACACGCATTCATGAAGTCATTCTCTCCGGTGGCGACCCACTGGTCTCCACCGACAAACGCCTGAGCTGGTTGGTAGAAGCCCTTGGTGAGATCCCGCATCTCAAACGCTTACGTATCCATACCCGCTTGCCCGTCGTCATTCCCGATCGCATCAATGACGAGTTACTGGGCTGGCTGGGTGCGACACGATTGCAGAAGATCGTCGTGATCCATACCAACCATGCCAACGAACTGGATGACGATGTCGCAGCCGCCATGAGCCGCCTGGCGGCGATTGGTGTGACGTTGCTCAATCAAGGCGTCATCCTGCGCGGTATCAATGACACGGTCGCGACCCAGGCAGCTCTCGCTGAGCGGTTATTTGAATGCGGCGTGCTGCCCTACTACCTACACGCCTTTGACCCTGTACAGGGCGCAGCACATTTCACTGTCAGTGATACCGAGGCCTGTGCCTTGATGGAGGCGCTGCTGGAGCATCTACCCGGCTTCCTGATGCCACGCTTGGTACGTGAAATCCCCGGTCGAGGTTCGAAAACTCCGCTTGGCAGCGCCGCATCGCATGTTTCCGTCATCGCCAGCGTCTGATTCTCACGCCTTTCTCAGCATGTAAATATGAGCATGAGAATGCTACCGACAACAATTCACGGCGAGCGCGACAAAATTTGCTACTATCGCGGGCCAATTTCGCGACTATCGCGGGTCGATTTTCATCATCGGCATGCGTCCCGAGAGGCGTGGCCGAAGCCAAGGAGCCCATCACATGCCCCATCTCGTCATCGACTATGCCGACAGCCTGGCGCCGAGCCTCGACATGGATGCCATCATGGACGACCTACACAGAGCTGCCATGTCCAGTGGACTATTCAAGGAAACCGACATCAAGGTGCGTGCCGAAAGCTGGCGCCACTGGCGACTGGCAGGTAACCAGGCACCACTCTCTCACAAGCATGGCTTCGTCAATCTGCATTGCCATCAGCTGGAAGGTCGCAGTGAAGAAGACAAGTCACGTCTAGCTGACATCCTGATCGCGGCACTTACACCGCATTGCGAGGCTGCACGTGAGGTGAGCGTCGAGATTGTCGAGATCACGCGTGCTACCTACCGCAAGCACAAGGTCTGATAGGCATCGCGCTTCGGCTTCCCCTATCTCACTACCGTGTTAAGCCGAGTGGGTTTGTGCAACATTTTATATAGAACAACAGAAACGCCCCGCAGACATCTCCCTGCGGGGCGTTTCTGTTGCTCAACTTCTATTTTCAGCGATGGCCCTACCGTCGTCATGTAAAGGACAGACTCAGCTTCCCGTCATCGCCAGCGGAGCATGCATCAGGCTATTGAGCTGGTGAGCGTGATCAGCAGCTTCACGCCCCAATGAGGTCAGATAACCGCCATCAGGCAACGTGGTTAATCCCTTGGTATGCAGCCGTTCAGCGGCAGCTACCATGTCGGGGCTAGCATCGTGTCGAATCTTGAGTCCCTTGAGGGCGGCGTCTTGCGGAAACAGGCACAGTAGATGCAGTTCATCGTCATAGGGTGACGGCATGGACGGACTCCTGACGGCATGGCGTGTGTAGTGATACATCAGCAATAACGCAGTACTAGACAGCGATTGGCAATGATTGAAAGAGCTCAACAATAGCGACACACATTGCCTCTCTCGATTGCAGTCTAGCTCAAGGAATGACAAACGCTCTGCTGCTTTCGCCATATATACAGATCTTGAAATTACAGTGTGTATCGCCACAAAAAAACGCAGGGACAGATCAACTGTCCCTGCGTTTTAGCGTTCTGACGACAATAACGTGCGACTCAGTGCTCAAGATCCTGATGGTGATAGCCCATTAGATACAACACGGCATCCAGACCCAGCGTGGAAATCGATTGGCGTGCCTGCTCACGCACCAGCGGCTTGGCACGGAAGGCAATCCCCAGCCCCGCTTCGGCAAGCATCTTGAGGTCGTTGGCACCATCGCCGACAGCAATGGTCTGCTCCATGCGCAGGCCATGACGCGCAGCAATCTCACGCAGCAACAGCGCCTTGCGCTCAGCATCAACGATTGGCTCGCGCACCTCACCAGTCACCTTACCGTTTTCGATCACCAGCTCATTGGCATGGATCTCATCGAAGCCCAGCAGTTCCTGCAGATGGCGCGCGAAATAGGTGAAGCCACCGGACAGAATCGCGGTGCGATAACCCAGCACTTTCAAATTCGCCATTAGCCGCTCAACACCGTCCATCAGCGGCAGATTGGCAGCGATATCCGCCAACACGGCTTCATCCAGCCCCTTGAGCTTGCTCATGCGCTCACGGAAGCTTTCCTTGAAGTCCAGCTCACCGCGCATGGCACGCTCAGTGACGGCAGATACTTCTTCACCGACGCCGTGACGACGCGCTAGCTCATCGATCACTTCCGTCTGGATCAATGTCGAGTCCATATCGAAACAGATCAGGCGGCGATGACGGCGCCAGATATCATCCTCCTGGATCGCAATATCAACACCGTGTAGTGCGCCCAGCGCCAATGCCTTCTCACGCAGCGCAGCGATGTTGATCTCGCCTTCTGGCAACCGCAACCAACACTCAACACAGGCACCCTCTGCAGGCGACTCGCCATCCAATGGCTCACGCCCAGACAGGCGGTGCATGAGTTCAACAGTGATACCGAATTCAGCCGTCAAGCCACCCACTTCCGCCAGGATGCCTGCGGGTAGACGCGGCGCCAGCAGCGTCAAGATCCAACGCGGACGCTCTGCCTGATGACTCCAGCGCAGATATTCTTCGGCACCAATCTGCACTGCCTGCACGTCCAGCCCCAGTTGCTCGCCAGCAGCGGCAAGCGCTGCTTCAAGCTCGGACTCGGCACCCAGTGCGACGAGCGCTTCCAGTGATACCAGTCCGAAGGTCACACTCTGATTGATATCCAACAGGCGAGCGCCGCTTCGCGCCAGCGCTTGACCGAGCCCGGCCAGCTGGCCCGGACGCGCTACACCAGTAGCGCGAATCAATATGCGTTGTGTCATCGGAAAATCATTCCTGAGCAGAGGGTCATCAAGATCGTGATCATCAAAGTCATGCAAGGGCATTTCAGCAGCCATCCACCATGGACGACTGTCAGCCATCGACCGCCAGGCGGTCGACTTTCTGGAAGCCCTGGGGCAGCTTGCTACCACGGCGGCCACGTTCACCACGGTAGTAATCAAGATCGGCGCCCTTGAGCAACGTCTTGCGCTTACCAGCATGCACTACCAACGTTGCCCCTGCTGGCAGCACGACCAGGGAGCGCACGAACTCCTCACGGTTGGCGGCTCGCTCGCCCGGGATCGACAACATCTTGTTGCCCTTCCCCTTCGCCATCTCAGGGAGATCGGCTAGCGGGAAGACCAGCAAGCGCCCTTCATTGGAGACCACGGCCACTTCCAGCGCAACGCCTTGATCACTGAGCGGCAAGGCGACTGGCGGCAACACGGCACAGCCACGCGGGAGTGATAGCGCAGCCTTGCCCGACTTGCTCTTGCCGGTCAGCTGTTCAAGCGTCGTGACAAAACCATAGCCGCCGTCAGAAGCCAACAAGTAGCGCGCCGTCGGCTCATCCAGCAGCAGACCAATCATCGCGGCACCGGCCGCAGGATTCATGCGACCGGTAATCGGCTCGCCCTGCCCACGTGCACTCGGCAGATTATGGGCAGCCAGCGTATAGGCACGCCCGGTGTCATCCAGCAGTACCAGCGGCTGATTGGTCTTGCCGCGCGTCGCAAGATGGAAGCTATCACCGGACTTGTAAGACAGTCCTTCAGGGTCGATATCGTGGCCCTTGGCAGCCCGAATCCAGCCCTTGTCAGACAGCGCTACCGTGATCGGGTCAGCCCCCATCAACTCAACCTCAGACAAGGCACGTGCATCCTCGCGCTCCACCAGCGGTGAACGACGAGCATCACCGAAATCGATACCTGCCTGCTCAAGCTCGCCGTCAATCAGATCGGTCAGAGCGTCATCATTGCCCAGCAGGTGCTTGAGCGCCTTGCGCTCCCGATTGAGTTCATCCTGCTCACCTCTAAGTTTCATCTCCTCAAGGCGCGCCAGATGACGCAGGCGCAGCTCAAGAATCGCTTCAGCTTGACGCTCGGATAGCTTGAAGGTCTCGATCAAGCTGGCCTTCGGATCTTCCTCCTCACGGATGATGCGAATCACCTCATCGAGATTCAGATAGGCCACCAGCAAGCCTTCCAGCAGATGCAGACGGTCTTCGACCTTGGCCAAGCGGTGCTCAAGGCGACGTCGCACGGTAGCGCGCCGGAAGAGTAGCCATTCCGAGAGCATCTCGTGCAGCGCCATGACGCGCGGGCGCCCCTTGAGGTCGATGACGTTCATGTTGACGCGCGCATTCTTCTCGAGATCGGTCGTGGCGAACAGATGCGCCATCAGCCCCTCGATGTCGATACGATTGGAGCGCGGCTGAATCATCAGACGGGTCGGATTCTCGTGATCTGACTCATCACGCAAATCCGCCACCATCGGCAGTTTCTTGGCCTGCATCTGGGCAGCGATCTGCTCGATCACCTTGGCGCCAGACACTTGGTACGGCAACGAGGTGATGACGATGTCACCCTCCTCGATCACATAGCGAGCACGCATCTTCACGCTGCCACGACCGGTGCGATAAAGCTTGGCCAAGTCTGCGCGCGGCGTGATGATTTCCGCTTCGGTGGGGAAGTCTGGTGCCGGCAGGAAGTCCATCAGCTTATCGCTGTCAGCGTCCGGATGACGCAGCAGGTGACGTGTCGCCGCCACGATTTCGTGCACGTTATGCGGCGGGATATCCGTCGCCATGCCGACCGCAATACCAGTCGTGCCGTTGAGCAGCACATTGGGCAGGCGCGCCGGTAGCACCTTGGGCTCGTTCATGGTGCCATCGAAGTTGGGCACCCAGTCGACCGTTCCCTGAGAGAGCTCCGACAGCAGCACCTCGGAATATTTCGATAGCCGCGATTCGGTGTAACGCATGGCCGCGAAGGACTTGGGGTCATCCTGGCTACCCCAGTTGCCCTGCCCGTCGACTAGCGGATAGCGATAGCTGAACGGCTGTGCCATCAGCACCATGGCTTCGTAACAGGCACTATCACCATGCGGGTGAAATTTACCCAGTACATCGCCGACGGTACGCGCCGACTTCTTGTACTTGGCATTGGCCGTCAGTGACAGTTCGCGCATGGCATACACGATGCGGCGTTGCACCGGCTTCATACCATCGCCGACGTGCGGCAGTGCACGATCGAGAATCACGTACATCGAGTAGTCGAGGTACGCCTTTTCGGTGTAGTCACGCAGGGCCAGACGTTCGACGTCGCCCTCCGCTACCTGAATATCCATGCTCATGGGCGCTTGACCTTGATTACGAGCGTAAAACGGGGAAAGTCATGCGACTCTCCCGAAAAATGTCATCACGACAGCCAATAGGGTTCACGACACCGATCGCTCAGCGTCACACCTCAAGATCGGCCATGTTGCCGTAGGCTTCGATCCAACTCTTGCGATCGGCGGCACGCTTCTTGGCGAGCAGCATGTCGAGCATCTCGTGAGTGCCGTCATCCATGCTGCGTGTCAGCTGCACCAGACGGCGCGTATCTGGCGCCATGGTCGTCTCACGCAACTGCAGCGGGTTCATCTCACCCAGACCCTTGAAGCGCTGCACGTTAGGCGTACCACGCTTACCTTCCAGCTGCTTGAGGATGTGCGCCTTCTCGCTCTCATCCAGGGCGTAGTGCACTTCCTTGCCCAAATCGATGCGATACAGCGGCGGCATGGCGACGAAGACATGGCCCGCATCCACCAACGCCGGGAAGTGACGCACAAATAGCGCGCATAACAAGGTCGCGATATGCAGACCATCAGAATCAGCATCAGCGAGGATGCAGACCTTGTGATAACGCAGCTTGGAGAGATCTTCCGAGACCGGGTCCAGTCCGATAGCGACCGCAATATCATGAACTTCCTGTGAGGAGTAGATGTCGTGAGACTCCACCTCCCAGGTATTCAGGATCTTGCCGCGCAACGGCAGTATTGCCTGCGTTTCGCGGTTGCGGCCCTGCTTGGCACTCCCGCCAGCAGAGTCACCCTCGACCAGAAAAAGTTCACTGTCGGCGGGATCAGAACTCGCACAGTCAGAAAGCTTACCCGGCAGCGCTGGGCCCGAGGTAATCCTCTTGCGCGCAACTTTCTTGGCGCTCTTGAGGCGGCGCTGAGCAGCAGAGATCACCAGCTCAGCCAATGCCTCAGCCTGGTCAACATGGTGGTTGAGCCACAGCGAGAAGGCATCTTTGACCACGCCAGACACAAAGGCCGCCACGCTGCGCGAGGACAGTCGCTCCTTGGTCTGGCCGGCGAATTGTGGGTCGAGCATCTTCACCGACAACACGAAGGCGGCACGCTCCCACAGGTCATCGGCACTCAGCTTCACACCGCGAGGCAACAGACTGCGGTAGTCGCAGAATTCCTTCAATGCTTCCAGTAGGCCCGAACGCATGCCATTGACGTGCGTACCGCCCAGCGGCGTGGGAATCAGATTGACGTAGGGTTCCTGTACCAGCTCACCGCCTTCCGGCAACCACTGGATCGCCCAGTCAACGCCATGCTCATCGTCTTCGAAATGGCCAATGAACGGCGATTCCGGCAGACGCTCAAAGCCATCAGTCGCTCCCAGCAGATAGTCACGTAGACCATCCTCGTAATACCAGGTGGTCTCGTTGCCATCCGTCTCGGTCAACACGACCTTGAGCCCCGGGCACAACACCGCCTTGGCACGCATCAGATGACGCAAGCGTGCGATTGCAAGTCTAGGGCTGTCGAAGTAGCTATCATCGGGCCAGAAGCGAACCAAGGTGCCGGTGTTGCGCTTGCCGACGGTGCCAATGACGGCCAGCTCTTCGACCTTTTCACCTTTCTCGAACGCGATGCGCTGACGCTGGCCATCACGGCAGACCTCAACTTCCAGCCGCCTGGATAGCGCGTTGACTACCGACACACCGACCCCGTGCAAACCGCCAGAAAAGCGATAGCTGTCCTGTGAGAACTTGCCACCAGCATGAAGCTTGGTGAGGATCAGCTCGATGCCGGTGACCCCATGTTCAGGGTGAATATCGGTGGGCATGCCGCGACCATCATCTGCCACTTCGATGCCGCCGTTTTCCAACAGACGTACGCGCACTTCTTTCGCGTGGCCGGCCAACGCCTCATCGACGGAGTTATCGATGACTTCCTGAACCAGATGGTTGGGCCGAGACGTATCGGTATACATACCGGGCCGCTTGCGGACCGGTTCGAGGCCGGAGAGGACCTCGATGGAACTGGCGCTGTACTGACTCATCGCAGCCTTGTGTCCTTGGTGTTGACGTCCGATTCATCTCTCATTGTCAGCAAAGCCGATAGCTGAGAAATGAACCCGATTCCTGAAGAGTGTGATGTCGAGATACTGATTGGGCAGATGCACTAGCCGGCCCTCAGATCGGTGCGACATGCAGCGAGGCCGCGACATCCGGTGCCAGCCGATAACCACCGTGCGCCATGATGGCTGGCAGATACTCCGCCAGCTGCGCAAAGCCGTGATCACCGCCCGGGGTAATCACCAATCGGCACTCTTGATAGAGCCTTGCGGCATCGTTGACGTCCAATGTCTCATCGGCCGTGGCCAACAGCACCAATGTACGCTGTGGCGTCACAGGACCGGCCTCCAATGCTGTCAGACCCGGACCGAAATCCTCGGTGACCGTAAAGGTCACACCGGTATAAGGATTGGCATGTGTCGAACCAAGCCAGGCGCTGACCAATCGAGTGGGGCGTACTGCCGGGTTGATCAGCACACTGCGTGGCCCTTGTCGCAGCACGCTCTGCTGTGGGCCCGCTGGGCCGTCGAGGCGCGCTGCCTCACGCGCCACCAGCCAGGTAGCCAGAAAGCCTCCCATCGAGCTGCCGATCACCATGATGGCGTCATCGCAGACAGGATCAGCAGGGTCCAGCGCCAGCTGCACACACAGCTCATGATAAGCCGTATCAACGGCTGCCTGACCCGCTATGGGCTCTGGCGGAATATCCGGCATTACGCAGGGCAAGCCGAACTGCTCAGCTGCACGCTGCATCAACCTGGCCTTGGGAGAGCAATTGGCCGAGTTGAAGCCATGCAGGTAGAGCAAGCCCCTGACGGGTGCTGTACTCACGGGGGATTGGGGACTGGCCATCAGTACTCCCGACACCACGCGGGCTCAAGAGGCCTCTCCATGGAGATCACTCTTGGCCCACGTCATGCTGTCTAGTGTAAACGATTGATTCGCTTATAGGATAGCGAGAATACTGTATAAATCAACAGATACCGAGACTCTTCAATACAGCACTTCTCAACGTCGCGGATCTTGTCCCTGCGCCGTCCATATCGCCTCGATCAGTGCTCGACTAGAGGCATCGAGGCTCCCGAAGCCTTCGCCACTGGTCATGGTGGCTTCCGTCGCCGTGGCAATTTGCTTGCCGAGCTCCACGCCCCATTGGTCAAAGGGATTGATGTCCCAGATAGTGGCTTGCACGAAGACCTTCTGCTCATACAGTGCAATCAATGCGCCCAGCGTTTCCGGCGTCAATGTCTCGAGCAACAATGTCGTCGACGGCTGGTTACCACGATAACGCTTGTGATTCGGCTGTTCTTCGTCACCTGGAATGGCATCATCACCCAGCATCAATACGCGTGATTGAGCAAAGCAGTTGGCCAACGTCAGACGATGCTGCGCCTTGAGGTGCCCGCGAGTTTCAGCATCTTCGATGTGATCATAACGACACATCGGCGCGATGAAATCACATTCGACCGCCTGGGTCCCCTGATGCAGCAGCTGGTAGAAGGCGTGCTGAGCATTCGGCCCCAACTGCCCCCACAGCACTGGACAGGTGGAGTAATCGATCATTTCACCGTCATTGGTGACGGATTTTCCGTTGGATTCCATTTCCAGCTGCTCGAGATAGCTGGCGAAATATTCCAAGCGTCCGTCGTAGGGCAGAATGGAGTGGGCACGAATATCCAGGAAATTGTTGTTCCAGATACCGGCCAGCGCCAGCAATACCGGCAGATTGTCTTCCAGCGGTGCAGTACGGAAGTGCTCATCCAGCGTATGCGCACCGGCCAGCAAACGACGGAAATTATCCATGCCAACGTTCAGCGCGATAGGCAGGCCAATCGTCCCCCACAGCGAATAACGCCCACCGACCCAGTCCCAGAACAGCAGCTGGTGTTCCGGCGCGATGCCCCACTCGCTCATCTTCTCCGGCTTGGCGGAGGCGCCAATGAAGTGCTGACGATTGATCAGCGCTTCCAGACGTCCTTCAGGATCAAGGCGCGATCTCAGCCAGTCACGTGCGGTACGCGCGTTGGATAGCGTATCGATGGTGGAGAACGACTTGGAGGACAGCACGAACAGGGTCGTTTCAGGGCTGAGTGACTCCAGATAATCCGCCAGCTGGGAGCCATCCATGGTCGACGCGAAGTGCACACCGATCTCATGGATGCCCTTGGGACGACAATCATTGAGCGCACTGGAGACCATCAGCGGGCCGAGGTCCGAGCCACCCACACCGAGATTGACGACATCGGTGATCGGCTTGCCCGTGGCGCCGCGCCATTGGCCACTGTGAAAGGTCTCCACCATCTCGGCCAGATGCTCGAGGCTTTCGTGGATGGCCGGCACGACGTCCTCACCATCCACTTCCAGACTGGCGGAGCGTGGCAGGCGTAGTGCGGCATGCAGGGCCGGGCGGTCTTCCGAGCGATTGACATGCTCACCGGCCAGCAGACGCTTGATGCCCTGCTCGACACCCGTCTCGCGCGCCAGCTCCAGCAGCAGCTCAAGCGTCTTACCGGTGAGGCGCTGCTTCGAGAGATCCAGGCGCAGACCTGCCGCCGAACGCGTGAACATGGCCACCCGGTCGCGACCCTGCGCGGCATCATCCGCGAACAGGTCCTTCAGGTGCACGTCAGCCATCTGCTCTTCGTGATGGCGTGCAAGGGCCTGCCAGGCCTGGCTGTTGCGGCGGGCAGAACGTGCTGACGATGGAGTGGACATGGCCACCTCTCTCCTTGAAGTGTATCGACCGGCCCTGCATGGCCCGGCCTGAAATCGGTTGATGGAGGTATCATCGGTCTATCGCGACGGGTGCGTCACGCGCCTGAGTGCGTAGAATGGCGGGCCCAGCGGGGCGCTCAGCCCAGCCGCTCCACGGCCACTGGCATGTCGCCCAGGCCCATAGCCCGATGAAGCCTTGATCCATGAGTGATGCATCTTACCGTGACGCGATATTTACGACACCCCTTGACCGTGTTGCCAGCTTCTCCTTTGACGAACAGGTCGTCAGCTGCTTCCCGGACATGCTGCGCCGTTCGGTGCCGGGGTACGGTCAGATCATCGCCATGCTAGGCTGATGGCACGGGCTCATCTGCGCCCTGGCGCGCGTGTTTATGACCTGGGATGCTCACTGGGCGCTGCCAGCATGGCACTGGCCCGCGAGATGGCACCAGAGGATATCGAGATCGAGGCAATTGACCTCTCTGCGCCAATGGTCGAGCGTGCCAGTCGCGAGCTGGCCGAGGCCTTCCCCGAGCATCGCATCAACGTCAACCAGGCAGATATTCGCACTCTCGACTATCAGCCGGCCGGCATGATCGTGGTCAACTTCACGCTGCAGTTTCTGCCGCCAGAAGACCGTGACGCCGTGATCGACAAGCTTTACGCGACGCTGGAGCCCGGCGGCATGCTGATCCTCTCTGAGAAGATCATCAGCGATGATCCCGTCGAGAATGCCTGGCTGATCGAGCGTTACCACGATTTCAAACGCGCCAATGGCTACTCGGATCTCGAGATTTCGCAGAAGCGCGAGGCATTGGAGGATGTGATGAAGCCGGACAGCCTGAACACGCATCATGCCCGCCTGGCGCGCGCCGGCTTCGTACGTAGCCATACCTGGCTCCAGTATCTGAATTTCGCCTCGATGGTCGCTTTCAAAGCTGCTGATTGACTGTCACGCCCTGCATGGACCAGACCTGCCGCATGAGTATTTCCCCCTACGATCGTGATCTTTACCGCGCCTTCACTGAGCTTGCCTGCGAACCGGGCGCCATCGGCGACGGCTTTGCTCGCTGGCTGGGCGCCCTGCCCGTTCAGCTGACGGAAGGCCTGGATCGCAAACGTCACGCTGACCTCAAGGCCTGGCATGGGGCACTGGAGAAGCTGCCGACGCTACCCATCGAACGCGAGGTGCAGCTGGACGCCGACCGCGTGGGCGCTCGCTTCCCGACAGGCCTGAGCACGGGCCAGCAACGCCAGAGCGAGAATCTGCTACGCGCCATGATGCCGTGGCGCAAAGGCCCCTATCAGCTCGACGAGCTCCATATCGACACCGAATGGCGCTCCGACTGGAAGTGGCAGCGCCTTGCGCCGCATCTCTCGGACCTCACTCACCGTCGCGTGCTGGATGTCGGTGGCGGCAATGGTTACCACGGCTGGCGCATGGTCGGCGCTGGTGCCGCCTTCACTCTGGTGATCGATCCTTCGCCGCGCTTCTACTGCCAGTTCCATGCCGTGCGCCACTTCATCGGCGCGGATCACCCCCAGGGGCGCAACCTGCACTTCCTGCCAGTGGGCATCGAGGATGTGCCCGCGAAGATGACTGCCTTCGATACCGTCTTCTCGATGGGCGTGCTCTATCATCGCCCCTCGCCGATGGACCATCTCTTCCAGCTGCGTGATGCCCTGCGCCCCGGCGGAGAACTGGTGCTGGAAACCCTGGTGGTGGAAGGTGACGTGACGACGGTACTGATGCCCGGCGAGCGCTACGCCGCGATGCCCAACGTCTACTTCCTGCCGTCCTCTCAGGCGCTAGCTCACTGGTGTGAGCGCGCCGGTTTCAAGGACGTGCGCATCGTCGATGAAGCCATGACAACGCTGGATGAGCAACGCTCGACCGACTGGATGACCTATCACTCGCTGAGCGACTTCCTCGACCCTGACGACCCACGCCTGACCCGTGAAGGCCATCCTGCGCCGCGTCGTGCCGTACTGATTGCCACTCGCGCCTGATCCGGCGCGGGCATCATGCATAGTCAGTGCTATATCACGCCAAGGCGCCTAGCCTGACGATACAGATTTCCGCGATCGACCTTGAGGCGGCGTGCTGCCTCTGCCCAGTTGCCCTCACAGTCCTGCCATATCTGACGAATGTGCTCACGCTGAAATCCTTCAGTCGCATCGCGAAGACCGGCTTCTTGTGTGGGCACATACGCGGCACTCTGCCTCTTCTGGCATACGTCATCGCTGCCTGCCACCGCCTCCCCGCGCTTACCTTGCGCTCGCGAGGCTGAGCCTGCACTCTCTTCGCTGCCCACGCGCGCTGGCGATGCCGACGCGACCTCCAATGCCAACAGCTCCGGTGTGATCACCACCAGCTGCCGACCGTCGCGCGCGATTTGGGAGCTTGGGAGAGACGTGCATGCAGTGCGGCGCGACTCACGCAATGGTCCAGTTCACGTACATTCCCCGGCCATGGATACTCACAGAGTGCCCGCTCTGCCCCCGGTGTCAGACGCAAGTTGCCCAACCCGAGACGGGTGCGGTTGTGTTCAAGAAAGGTACCGGCCAACGCCAGCAGGTCGCCACGCCCGCGCTCGCGCAACGGCGGCACCTGCAGCGGGTAGACACTCAAACGATGATAGAGGTCTTCGCGAAAATGCCCAGCAGCGACTTCGGCCTCAAGGTCACGGTTGGTTGCCGCTACCACGCGCACATCTACCTTGACGACCCGATCACTACCCAGCGGCTGTAGCTCGCCCTCCTGTAGCACCCGCAGCAGCTTGGGCTGCAGTGATAGCGGTAGCTCCCCGATCTCATCGAGCAGCAAGGTGCCGCCATCGGCCATCACGAAGTGGCCACGATGGTCATGCGTCGCCCCTGAGAAGGCACCGCGGCGATGGCCGAACAATGCACTCTCGACCAGATCTGGTGACAATGTCGCGCAGTTGATACGCACCAGAGGCCTGGCCGCACGACGGGATGCGTCGTGCAGGCGCTGAACCACACCCTCCTTGCCTACACCCGTCTCGCCCTGAACCAGCACCGTCATGTCGGTATCGGCGACGGCCTCCAATTGAGCTTCCAATCGTGCCATCGCCGGTCCGCGTTGCGGACAGCTCATCAGTGTCACTGGTGACAACGCCTGTGGGCGTGGCACAAGCCCCTGCGTATGCGTGGCTTCACGCTCACGTACCAACATCAGGCAACGCAGTGGCAACGACAGCAACCCTCTCAATTCAGCGTACTCTGGCGTTTGGCTGAACGATGGCTCGCGCATTTCCAGAGGCTCTAGTGACTCCACCTGTGCCAGTGGCGCAAGAACACCGGGCGTCAGCGCATCGAAGGTCATCACGCCCAGCAGGATGTCACCATCACGCAGTGCGATACCGGCACAGTCGTGCACCAACAGATCATGCTGTGCATTGTCAGCCGTCTGATGCTCATGCGCTTCACCCAGCAGGCCATCAAAGGGATCAGGCAGGTCACAATCCGTTGCAAAACGATAGACACCTTTATGCCCAGCAATCGCTTTGAGGCGCGGATGCTCAGCCAGCGGAAAACGACGTCCTCGCACTTCGGCAGGCAACCCGAATATGGCGAGCGGCACCAATTCATCACGCTCGGGTAGATAGCGCATCAGCGTCGCCGCCTCACCAGGCACCTGATGCATGATTGCTGTCAGTAGACGTGACCATGGCAATGGCCGCTGCATCAGTTTATTGGCATCAGCCAGGTGCACGGCCAGCCAATCGGCCAACGCGGCAATAGGGTGATCGTACTCGGGGAAACGCTCATCAGGCATCAAAACCTCACATCACGCAGCAGCGTCAGGATATCTGGCAACGCGCCCAGCAATAACCAAGACAATGCCGGACGCATCAAAAATGATGTCATTATCACATCTATCGTGTAAAAAACACACAACTCGAATGCGTGTACTAAACACATCATCTCTAACCAAGCCGCGGCATCAGTACTGCCAATAGTTGGCACGCCATTTGCTGCATAAGAGTGCCTTTACGCCAGACTTCATCTCGGCTTCTCTCTACGACAAGGTACCGCCATGCTGACCATCGCCCAGGAAGACCTCATCGCCGCCACTGCTCCCGTGGTAGCTGAGCATCTCAATACTATCACCGCGCGTTTCTACCCGCTGATGTTCGAGCGTTATCCTGAGGTCAAGCCGCTATTCAACCAGACGCACCAATCCAGTGGTGGGCAAGCTCGCGCCCTGGCGGGTGCAGTACTGGCATATGTCGGTGCCCGTCATTCCCGCGAAGCAGTCGATCGCCTGCTCGCGCCAGTCATCAGCAAGCATGTGTCGCTCAACATTCTGCCGGAGCACTACCCCATCGTCGGTGAATGTCTGATGGCGGCTATCGGTGAAGTACTGGGTGACGCCGTGACGCCAGAAATCGCCGATGCCTGGGGCGCACTCTACGGTGAACTGGCGGACGTACTGATTGCTGCCGAGCAAGGCCGCTACGACAGCTTTGCCGCGACGCGTGGCGGTTGGCAAGGGTTGCGTCGTTTCCGCATCGCTCGCCTGCACGATGAAAGCAGCGAAATCCGCTCGCTGTATCTGGAACCTCTGGAGGGCCCGCTGTTCTCCTTCACGCCGGGCCAGTACATCGGCATGCGCCTGGTGACACCTAACGGCGCCATTCATCGCCACTACAGCCTGTCACATACGCCTAACGATGCGTTCTGCCGCATCTCGGTCAAACGCGAACCACATGGCCAATCAAGCAACTACCTGCATTCATTGACGGTCGGCGACGAAATTGATCTGCTGCCGCCGGGTGGTGAGCTAACGCTCGGCGACTACCAAGGCCCGGTATTGCTGCTGTCAGCGGGGGTTGGCCAGACGCCCATGTTGCCGCTACTGGACGCCGCACTGGCCGCTGGCCGTCAGATCATCTACCTGCACGCTGCGCGTAATCCTGACGTTCATGCCTTCGATGCCTCCCTGACAGCACTCGCTGCTCGACATCCTGACCAGCTGCACTATCAAGTGTGCTACGAGCAGGCTGACACTCTGCCAAGACACGCCCACCTGGGAGTGATCGAGCGTGACTGGCTGGCCAGACAGCTCGTAGACAACAATGTCAGCGCAGAAGCACTTGAAGCCTTCGTCATCGGCCCACATGGCTTCATGCAGGCCATGATCAAAACGCTGACGACTCTTGGCGTACCGGTCTCTCACTGCCATTACGAGCACTTCGGGCCGTCAATCACGATCACCGCTGAGCCTGCTATCGCCTGATACAAGCTCGCTTAGGTGGATAATCCTGAGCGAATGGTGACCAAAAACACCTCGATAAAAAGCCCCCATGACCTTACGGTCATGGGGGCTTTTTCTATCACCAGCTTCCTATCGTACAAGCCGTGTTGTTATTGCGTGTCCAGCGTTGTTGTTATCTCGTATCTCGCTTAACGAACCTTGCTCAATGAGCCCGGCCCAGCAACTCGCGAATATCGCGCGCTTCCCAGTGCGGGAAGTGCTTACGCACCAGCGCATTGAGATCAGACTCAAAAGCAGCCCAATCGGTCTGACGAGATGACTGCTGTCCTGCCGCACGGCCGACGCCACGAATCATGCCTGCGCCGACAGTGACATTGCTCAAACGGTCGATGATGATAAAGCTACCAGTACCCGGAATTGAACGGTAATCATCCACCGGCACGGACTGCGTCAGTTCAATCTGAACGCGACCGATGGCATTGAGCGCGAGACTCTCGCCAATGTGATGCTCAAGTGTATTGACGTCGTAGAGATAGTCGATGGCACTGACCTGGCCAGTCAGATCGCGTGTTGCCAGCTTGATATCGTACTGACGGCCCGCTTCCAGCGGCTTCTCATGCATCCAGACGACATCGGCTTCCAACGCATTGGCGATAGGCAATTCGGCATCTGCCGCAACCAGCCAGTCACCACGCGAGATATCAATCTCGTCATTCAAGGTCAGCGTAATGGCCTGGCCCGGATAGGCCGCGTCAAGATCTCCGTCGAATGTCACGATACGCTCGATGGTCGAAATCTTGC
Source organism: Cobetia crustatorum (assembly GCF_000591415.1). Taxonomy (GTDB): domain Bacteria; phylum Pseudomonadota; class Gammaproteobacteria; order Pseudomonadales; family Halomonadaceae; genus Cobetia; species Cobetia crustatorum. The sequence continues at coordinate 18,866 of NZ_JEMF01000007.1, forward strand.
CTGACGGCAACACCTTGATGCTGTCACCGGGACGCGCCACACCTGCCGCCAACGTGCCACAGTAGCCACGAAAGTCGAGATTGGGCCGGTTGACGTACTGAACCGGGAAGCGCAGATCGCTGAGATTCTGGTCTTGCGTCAGCTCGACGGTTTCCAACACTTCCAGCAAGGAGGGGCCTGCCTGGCCATCGACGGTATACCAGTCCAGTGACGGGCTACGATTGACGACGTTGTCACCCTTGAGCGCAGACATCGGCACGAAGCGGATATCCGGTGCATTCAACTTGTCAGCAAATTCCTGATACTCAGCGACAATCTCGTCAAAGCGCGCCTCGGAGTACTCGACCAGGTCCATCTTGTTGACCGCGATCACCAGATGCTGGATACCCAGCAGGTCAGCGATGAAGCTGTGACGGCGCGTCTGGGTCTGCACACCGTAGCGAGCATCGATCAGGATGATCGCCAGGCTCGCGGAGGATGCACCCGTTGCCATGTTGCGGGTGTACTGCTCATGCCCCGGGGTGTCAGCGATGATGAACTTGCGCTTGTCGGTAGAGAAGAACCGGTAAGCCACATCGATGGTGATGCCCTGCTCACGCTCGGACTGCAGGCCATCGACCAACAGCGCCAGATCGACTTCGTCACCGGTGGTACCGCTGGCCTTGGAGGCTTGAGTAATGGAAGCGAGCTGATCTTCATAAATCAACTTGGAATCAAACAGCAAGCGCCCAATCAGGGTCGATTTGCCGTCATCGACACTGCCGCAGGTAATGAAACGCAGCAGATCCTTTTGCTCATGTTCTTGCAGATAGGCTTCGATATCCGCGGAAATCTTGTCTGACGCGTGGGACACAGTCTTCTCCTTGCCGCTATCATGCGCCTGATGAGATCGGCGAGCCTTCGCAATATAAGGCTACAAGCCTGCTCATCAGACGATATTCAATGAATTCAGAAAAACGAGTGTTGGCTTAGAAGTAGCCTTCGCGCTTCTTCTTCTCCATCGAGCCCGCCTGGTCGTGATCAATCGCACGCCCGGAGCGCTCACTGGTACGCGTCAGCAGCATTTCCTGGATGATTTCCGGCAGGGTCGCGGCAGTGGATTCCACGGCGCCGGTCAGCGGGTAGCAGCCCAGGGTACGGAAACGCACGGACTTCATTTCCGGCACTTCGCCTTCGGCCAGCGGCAGGCGGTCATCATCAACCATGATATCGAGACCATCGCGCTTCACGACTGGACGTACGGCGGAGTAGTACAGCGGCACGATCTTGATGGACTCAAGATAGATGTACTGCCAGATATCCAGCTCGGTCCAGTTGGAGAGGGGGAAGACACGAATCGACTCGCCCTTGTTGATCTTGGAGTTGTAGATATTCCACAGCTCCGGGCGCTGGTTCTTCGGGTCCCAGCGGTGGTACTGGTCACGGAAGGAGTAGACACGCTCCTTGGCACGCGACGCCTCTTCATCACGACGTGCGCCACCGAAGGCGGCATCGAAGCCGTACTTGTCGAGCGCCTGCTTGAGACCGGCAGTCTTCATGATGTCGGTGTACTTGGCGCTGCCGTGATCGAACGGATTGATGCCCGCCGCGACGCCTTCCTGATTGATGTGCTCGATCAGCTCCATGCCCACTTCCGCGGCCATCTCATCGCGGAACTTGATCATTTCCTGGAATTTCCAGGTGGTGTTGACGTGCATCAGCGGGAACGGCGGAACGCCCGGCGCAAAAGCCTTGCGTGCCAAGTGCAGCATCACCGCAGAGTCCTTGCCGATGGAATACAGCATGACCGGATTGGCGAACTCGGCCGCGACTTCGCGGATAATGTGGATGGACTCGGCCTCGAGCTGCTTGAGGTGGGTCTGACGTTCGGGGGTAAGCATCGCGTGCGGCAACCTCGTGAGCGCTGGGAGTCGCCCCGAAAGGCGGCCCGTGACAATCAGTGGGCGTGCCCGCAGGTCAGGTCGATCGAGCAGGTAGATCCAGCGCCTCACTCTCACAGACCGCCCACGGAACATGCTGAATACTGACACGGTAACCGCACGGCCTTGATAACGTCAAAGAATCAGAAACTATCTTTTAAGACCAAAAAGGCATATTTGAACCACCATCGCCTGCGCATGTCACCCCTGCGACGCGCAGCACGCTGCCGTTCACAAGTTGACACGCTCCACCCAGGTCTCGAGTCGCTCACTGTCGAGGTCCACGACTCTGAAGCCCGGGCGAGCCGCTTCGTCAACCACGAAGTCATGACTGAGGGGTGCAAACTGGTCCGAGGTGGAAGGCACGCCATAGACGGCCACATTGCCCTGCTCACTGGCAAATGCCTGGTGGATATGTCCACACAGCACAGCCTTGACCTGCGGATAAGCGCTCAATGTCTCCCAGAAGACATCACGGTCGGCCAGCCCCAACTCATCCATCCACGTCGATCCAATCGGCAGCGGATGATGATGCATGGCCAGCAGGATCGGCCGCGGGTCTTGTTCAAGCGACAATTCCAATGACAGCGCCAGCTCGGCCAGTTGATCACGCCCTAACTCACCACCGGCCTGGCCTGGAACACGCGAATCGAGGCACAGCAGGCGCCAGTCACCGAGGTCCAGCTCGGAGTGAAAGGGGCGCAGCTCCTGCATGAAATCAGGATGGTCGTGATTACCCGCAAACCAGAACCACGGACAACCGACGCTATCAAAGGCGCCAGCGGCTAACCGATAAGAGGCAGGGCTCTCATCCTGACTGACATCGCCGGTCACCAACAGAATGTCCGGGCGCAGGCTCGCAGCATGCGCTATCACTGACTCCAGCTGATGTAACGGAAAACCCAGTCGTGAACGCGCTTCAGGATTAGCGCGCAGGTGGCAGTCACTTATCTGTATCAGTCGCATCAGTCTCTCGAGCAGACGGGGCAGGAGGTGTAGGAACACCAGCACAGCAAAGCCATCGCGGCGTTGTCATGGCAAGGGGATCAGTAACCAACCAGTTTAGCAACACGGCTCAACAAGCATCAGGGCAACTCGGGGACATCAGCCTGCCCGAAGGCTTGCACGTGAGTCAGCCACTCTCCCAGAAAGCGATTGAGCTGAAGCTTCTCATCCGGCTGATGCATGCGTGGATTAGGATAGCGATTACGTCCTTCGAAATGACGCTGACGCTGAAAGTCAGTGACTTCCGCCATGCGGACATCGTGATAGAGATGCACACTCATGCGAGGTGAATCGATGATGTGATCGAGTACGCCCGTCTGGGCTACCGTCACCATGGTGGTGTAAGGCGCGCACTCGACGACTTCCAACAGCAAGGTGCCGAAATCGCCTTGGCTGCCAGATAACGGAAAGGCAAAGCTGTCACCGGCCTCAACCTTACCGAGGATACGTGTAAGGCGTAGATAGTTGGACCCGCACTCAGCATGGAGTGCTTTAAGGTCAGCCACATAGGCTTTCTTGACCTGCATGGGCGAGCTCCTTGCGAACCTGTTGTCTTCTGCCACGGTAATGGTTCGTGGCAGGAGAAGATATGGAGTGAAGTGCACTGTCTTGAGGTCAACCTTTTCAACTTCAAGCCTCGAACCTACGCCTTGTGCACCTGCCCTCTTTACTCAGGCGCCTCAAAGATGAAGCCTCTCTCGAGATGAAGCCAAGGATAGCAGCTCTTCTGGCGTCGGCCAGATTCACAGCGTGAGCCAGCAGGGCTTGCCAGACGCCGATCAAGTGGTGTGGCTCAGTCAGCACAGCTCAAGCTTTCATCACGCGAAGAGAGGCGCGCTCTTTCAGCAACCACTGCATTGCCATGATGGCCATGGCATTACCGAGGCGGCCCTGTTCCAGTAGATCCACCGCTGCCTGAAAGTCGAGGACGTGAACACGGATGTCCTCATTCTCTTCAGCCAACCCATGCACACCGCCCACCCCACTGCTGTCACACAGCCCGATGAACAGGGTGACTTGTTCAGTACAGGCACCTGGGCTGGGATAATAACGATACAGCTCAATCAGCTCTGAGAGCTCGCATCCAGCCTCTTCGTCTGCTTCGCGGCGCGCCACTTCGGCAGCGCTCTCGTCTTTATCTACCAAACCGGCAATCGGCTCCAAACTCCAGGGAGTCCGCTCATCGTCGAGCATGCCTGCACGTATCTGCTCGACGAACACCACGCGATCATGCACGGGGTCGTAGGGCAATACACCGACGGCATCATGGCGTACGTGCACTTCGCGATTGATGACATCACTCCAGCCACCATTGAAGCGCCTATGACGCAACTGACGTTGCTCAAGTCGGAAGAAACCTTCCTGCAGTACTTTGGTTTCGACATTTTCGACATCCGCATGCGCGAATACCTGTTCACCTGCCACGTGCTCTTGCCTATCGCTCATGCATCCTCCTTGGCTGAAGCGCCATTATCCCGACCACTGACAGCGCTGACCAGCCCGCACCTCGACGTCAGAGACTCACCTCACATCTTGCCAATACGACGCTGCCCGGGCGGAAAGTCCGCTCGGGCAGCAAGAAAGTCTACATGTTCGTGGCTGTTGTGAAGATTATTTCAGTCGCGTGATCAACGCCTGTATTTCCTTCTTTAGCTCTTGATCTGCCAGCTCGCGATTAGGGCGCGCCGGACCATTGAGCGCCTTTTGAGCGTACTCGAGCGCCTTGGCATCCTCGCCTTCGGACGCGAGATAGTCCGCATAATAGAAGTTGGTATCCATGCCATCTGGACTGATCTCAAGCCCCTTGCGCAGCACCTCACCAGCCTTTTCATCATCACCAAAGCCGACCGGCCACCCCGGCGCCTTGTCATAGAGCGCCCCAAGCGTCACATAAGCCGAAGCATTATCACCGCGCGGATCAAGCGTGATGGCCTGTTCAAGCGTGGCTTTTGCTTCCTTGGCAAGATCTAGCGCACCCAGGCCGCCTCGCGCTTTGGCCCAAGAGGCCAAGATTATGCCCTCCCAAGTCAATACATGGGCGTTGCCTGGGTACTGGTCCGCCAACGCTCTGGCCTCCTTGCCGAGCCCTTCCATGCCCTTTTCCTGCGCATCGCCGGTAGACTGATAGTTGATCTGAGCCCAACGCTTCATGAGCGGAAAAACAGCATCATCACCCTCTGCAGCATAGGCACCAGTCATACCGACCAGCGTAATACTCAGCGCCATACTTCCGGATATCAGCAGATGACTCAGATGACGTGTGGCACGACGTGAACCTGATTGAGATGACAGCATGGACAGCTCCCTAGCATTCGTTATTGTTAGTGGAATTGCATGGCAAGCACATGGCATGTGAGATAGCTTCTTCGACAGGCATGTCAAAACTGTAACGAACGTTTGAATTAGTTGCCAATACTCCTTGGTCGCAAACCTCAACGCAGACCGGACCATCGCATAAACTCTGGAGAGGCTCATGCAAGGCCGCAACATGACGCGTTGGCGCGATCCCAAGACTGACCCGCGCCAGGAAAAGAAGAGCAACGTGATCACCCCGCAAGGCTACGCGCACATGAAAGGCCTTATCGATCATCTGCGTCGCGTGAGACGACCGGAACTCTCACGTAAGACAGGTGAAGCTGCCGCCATGGGCGATCGTAGTGAGAACGCGGACTATACGTACAACAAGAAAGCGCTCAATCAGACGATCGCGCGTATCGCTTATCTGGAAAAACGCCTCGATAAGTTGACGGTAGTGGATCGCCTACCGGCAGATCAGGACAAGGTGTATTTCGCGGCGTTCGTGACACTGGAGGATGCACAAGGAGAAGAAATGGAGATTCGTATCGTCGGCCCCGATGAGACCGACAATCCTCGCCGCTGGATCAGCGTCGATGCCCCCCTTGCCAAGGCATTGCTGGGCAAGGGGCTGGATGATGAAGTGAGCGTGACAGCGCCGGGCGGAAAGACGATCTATATCGTCACGGCTATCCGCTATCAATCATCGGAGGAGTGACCAACTCTAGAGTGATACGAGTATCAGCGCGCCTTGCGGGCACGATAGACCTTGAACTGCCGCGTATCAGCGAGCACTTCAAATTCACCGAAAGCGGCCTGAAGCAGGTCCGGGTACGGCAGGAAGGCATTGGCGACCAGCGTCAGCGTTCCGCCGGGCATCAGGTGATCCGACGCCTGACGAATCAGCCGTGCGGCAGGTCCATAGTCGATATCGCGCTCATGATGAAATGGCGGATTGGCGACGATCGCCTCAAAACGCTCTCCTTCAAAGGCCGAGAAGACATCGCTGAGGCGCACGTCTCCCTCGAGGCCATTGAGCGCCAGGCTGCGCTGAGTGGCCTCCACCGCAAAGGCACTCACGTCACCTGCCATCACACGAGCACCATGCTTGGCTAGCCAGCAGCTGATGACGCCGTCGCCAGCGCCGATATCCAGCGCACGCTTGTAACCACGCGTCGGCAGGCTACCCAGTAGAAGCGCAGTGCCCGGATCCAGCTTGGCATTGCCATAAAGACCGGGATGGCTAGTCAGGCGCATATCCAAGGCTTCAAACTCGCCCCAGCCCTCTGTCCACTGCCCTTCGACGGCGAGAGGTGAGTCTGCGCTCGCCGCCAGATCAGGAGTGAGCTCACGAGTCGTGGACGACCACAGCTGACAGCGCCGCGCCGTATCATCCTTGCGTGCCACCATGCCGAGCGCCTTGAGAATGCGCTCGGCGCGCTTGATGCCACCATTGACCTCCCCCACGACCTTGATCGGCGTACCCGCGGGTAGCACATGACACAGTGCCACCAGCCACCACTCACCCAACGCATGTGCCTTGGGCCAGAACAACAAAGCACCGGCGGCGTGTGCAATGGCGTCATCTGCACGCGCCTCTGCAAAAGCGACAGCATGGCTTACCCGATGCTCAGCATCGCGTGCGGCGTTGAGGATACCGGTATCGTGCCCCCATACACGGCGTTGACGATCAGCCGCCAACCACCAGTCATCACGAGGGGGCGCGACCCACAGCCAATCACGAAAGTCGCTATCCTGGCGTTCAAGCAACTGGCAGGCGGGGGTTTGGGCGGTCATGGTGACTCCAGCGGGGTAAAAAAAAGGGGGGGGGCAGAAATAAGGGTGCGGCTATGAAGCATATTCAAACGAGACAGCAGTCAATCAGGCGGGACGCACTAGCTCGTAGTGCAGATAACGCCCCAGATAGACAAAGGGCACCGTACGCCAGTGACGACACTCCAGCTCCAGCAGCTTTTGCATGTCAGTGTTGCTCAGTGGTTCACGCGAGCGCAGATAATCATGGAAAACGCGCAGACCGGTAAGTTCACGGACCTCAAGTCCTGCATCACTGGCCCACTGACGAATCTCGGCGTCACGCAGTGGCGAGATAGGCGTCAAGCGCTTGCCGGTTCCCCAGCCCGCCAGGCGATCCTCCAGCGTCTTGTCGAAATTGCCCTTGGTCACATTCGAGAATGCCAGAGCATCACGATTGAAGACGCTGAGCGACATGACCCCACCAGGTGCCAACAAGCCTGCCAATAGCGCAAACCCCTGTTGTGGCGCGACGAGCCATTCAAGCACAGCATGACAGACAACCACCGGCCATTGGCGCTTGGCGCGGCCCGAAAAGCCCTGCAGGTCCTCGCCAGACCATGCCAGGCGAGCCAGAGCAGATTCTGTCAGAACACCCTGCTCAGCCGACTCTGCAAGCCGCTGTTGCGCACGCTCACGCATTTCACCTGATGGCTCAACCAGTGTGAGCTGATGTCCATGCGTCAGCCACCAGAGTGCGGTCTGACCAAGCCCAGCGCCAATTTCCAGCACTTCACTGGCGGGCAGGTTCGCAAAGCGCTCTTCCAGCAGCCGTCGCGTCAACTCGAGGCGAACCTGTCCACGCTCGGTAGAATAAAATCCGCGCTCGAACTTGTCAGCTAGCCCATCAAAATGACGGTCTGCTGTTGCGCGGCGCACGCGAGACGAAGAAGGCAGAGATTGATCAGGCATACAGGGGGGATTCTTAGGTTTGAAATGACATCAAATGATGTGATGGGCAGACAACGCCCATCACATCCTTGCGAAGGCGCCAATGACAGCTCAATGCCTTCACCGCCAAGGCTGGGGCACAAACTGCCAGTGCACTCAAAAGCTTCGAACACGGTGGGACTCTCAACCAGTAAAGCGCGAGTAGGCTACCCCATCATCGACAGAATGCAAGCTAGCCGAGCCATAAGCCAGCATGGAACTTTTGGATTTCAAGGAGGGAAAGATAAACAACTCAGATATTTAATATAAGAACATTCATAATATTTAGGCTTCTCAGATAATAAAGCGAACATCGGTCACAAATAAAACATCACTGCCATTGCTTATAGGCACTAGCATGTCATGCTCTCTTGACAACAAGAATTCAGAGACATAAGGGCAGTAGGAATAGCGTCTATGTTGCTTTGCATCAAGAGAAACCAGCGAAGGAGTACTATTTCCCCCTTTCTGAGGATCAGCGTAGGATACGCATATCCTCCGACACTTCCTGATATAGAAACCTGCTATGAAACAGCGCGTCCTGTTGGTCGTTCGCAAGCTCAATATTGGCGGCATTCAGCGCAACACCGTCAACCTTGCCAACGTATTGCACCGTGAGGGACATGAGGTTCATGTACTCGTCCTCAAAGGTGAATTAGAGCTTGTGCCTGACACTGGCGTACATCTACATCAAGTCGATTTTGACAAAGCCTTTCGAAAGACAGGCATTGGCCTTGTCTACGACATATTCACCCGAGCGCTACTGACCCCCTTGATCAAGGGCTCAGGGTTCGTATGGCGTGGGCTATATGGCGGGAACTACTTACGCAGCTTCATCAAGAAGCTGGAAGATCGCCATGGTCCTATCGACCGCATCATCATGCGTGGACAGGGAGCATTCGAAACGGTTTGGGCGCTGCAAGACTCTCGCCTTTGGCAAGTCACCGTCTCCTGGCCCGGGCAGAACAAGGACAGCTGGCGTCAACGGTTTCTACTCCGCCGTTTATATGCCAATAAGCAAATAATCTGCAATACCGATAACGTACGCCTCCAACTCGAAGGTCTGCTCGCCCAACATCATATTTCACCGCGTAGATTAGCCACGATCGGCAATGTCTGTAACCTGGATTCCATTGCAGAAATGGCTAACGAATCTGTCGAGCTTCCCAAGCGCCCCTTTGTGGTACAGGTCTGCCGTCTATCGGATGTAAAGCGTCAGGATGTGCTGATCAGAGCCTACCTGGCAGCCGAGATAGAGGAAGATCTCGTCATTGTCGGCGATGGACCGAAGCGGGAAATGATCGAGAATCTGATCAAGGAGCTCGGTGTCGAGGACAGAGTTCACCTGATTGGTAGTCGCCTCAACCCTTATCCGTGGATGAAGCATGCGCGGTTGTTCGTGCTCAGCTCTCGCAGTGAAGCCTTTGGAATAGTCCTCGTCGAAAGCATGTGCTGCGGCACACCATGCGTTGCGCCCGATGTACCTGGCGGTGTTCGCAATGTACTGATCAATGATCAGGCGCGCCTGATTTCCGAGGATAGCATTGAGGGCTTGGCAGCCAAGATACGAGAAGGATTAGCCAATCCGCCTGTCATTGATTCAGATCCGGAGTTAATCGAGCGCTTCCGCGATACCAGGATAATGGAAGCATTTTTATCACTGCCGACGGACAAGTGACTCCCCAGCACTACCTGGAGCCATCATTTACCATTGATAGAAAAGCAGCTTCCTCTCTCTATCAGCGAGATAGAAATGCCTGCATAAGGAAGGTACTCTCCATATGCAGGCAGGCTCGGAATTTCACCTTGGCAAGTACGCAATCACGACCGACACAAACTCTATGCGAGCGCCGCACTGCATCAAAGCCAGCGCTTCAGGTACTCACTCACGCCTTATACTCGCTAAAAGCCTCTCGCGAAGTTCGTTCTTCAGAGCGAATCGTCCAGATAACACCGCCACGAAAAAGAACCACAGGCGCTCAGCTGGAAGCTCCAGCGGTGACCACTGCGGCTGCAATACCTAGCAGTGTTGACCATTCGCGCGAAGAGAAACTCTCGCCCTTGAGTTGCCTAGCATTACGCAGAGCAAACCAGGCCATTGATCAAAGCTGCCACCGCCACTCCGGCTAACTGCACGGCCAATGCCAGAAGAATGAAGTATGCAACGTTGCCAGTGAGCGCCAACTCGAGCAGCAACAGCTTTTCGCGACGAGTCAAATGAGCTGCGCGCATGGGGTAGCGATCATGAAAGCGAAAGCTCCGTAGAGCAAAAAACGTACGCAACTGATAACCACTCGCTATCCCCTGCTGCAGCCCTGTTCAGAGACTGGCTGATCAAGAATGTTATCCAAGATAGTGGTTAATTCTCTATAAGCGCAGATGCATCGTCGTCGCGCATATGCCAACCGATAGACAATCTGAAACATCGGCAACAATACTTAAGACCACTTCTCTATATTGATAGATGAGCTATTAATACGGAAAACAGACCTATATCAGCAAGATGCTTTATAAATACATTTAAATATCGACATTACAAATCATTTAGCCAATGTATATAATTAACCATGCATTGATTAATAGCTAAAACATCTAAAAATAAGACAAACGAGGAAAGGCACTGCTGGTGCCCTCTGCAGGAGTCGAACCTGCGACCTGCCCCTTAGGAGGGGGCCGCTCTATCCAGCTGAGCTAAGAGGGCGAAGCGGGAAGGATTATAAGCCATTGAACTCGCGAGATAAACCCGAGTCCCGTGCTAATGCCATTCATTAAGCAAGCTCCCTTGCCTCGAACGCCTGAATCAGCTTCTCCATTGGCTGAGGGCGCCCAAGCAAGAACCCCTGAACACGCTGACAGCCCAGCTGACGCAACACCTCTAGCTGGTACTCCTCCTCGACTCCTTCTGCCACGACTTCCAATGACAGCGCTTGGGCCATGACTAACATGGCACGTACTATCTCATTGCCATGACTCACTACCACTTTACCAGGCACGGAATGGACTCGCGCATCTACCACATCGCTTTCGCTCACCAGATCATTGATAAAACTACGGTCTATCTTGAGCTCACTGAGCGGCATACGTCGTAGGCGCGCCAAGTTGGAATAGCCAATACCAAAGTCATCGATCGAGAAGCTTAGCCCCAGCGCCGCCAGCTGATCAATCTTGTCCAGCACGTCATCTTCATCTTCGGACGCCAGACTTTCAGTCAACTCGATACGCAGCAAATCAGATGAAAAGATGTGGCGCTTCAGCAGGCTGGCAACACGAGGTACAAAATCAGCATTCCGAAACTGTACTTGGCTCACGTTCACAGCCATAGGGAGAGTACGCCCCTTGACCGTCATATCAGCCAATGCCATGCAAACCTGCTCCAGCACCCAATGGCCTAGCTCGACGATCAATCCAGACTCCTCGGCGATAGGGATAAAGGTCGCAGGCGAGACATTGCCCAGTGTCGGGTCATTCCAGCGTAGCAGCGCTTCCGCTGCGACCAGATACGGCGCACCAGTAGCAGGTAACATGAACTGAGGCTGCAAGTGCACGCTCAATTGCTGGCGTGATAACGCATGACGCAGCGCCTGTTCCATACGGGTAGCAGCGATTATCTGATGCCGCATCTCGGGGCAAAAAAAGCACAAACGAGCACGTCCTGCGCTTTTACTCTCATAAAGGGCGATATCCGCCTCGTGCAACAAATGCCCCCAAGTATCACATTCGTCGATTTCATTTGAGTCTGACTGAGAAGGATATCCGCCGCCTACCTGTGGATATAGGCTGATTCCCAGCGAACCGGAGAGCTGGTGGGTACGCCCTTCCAATACGAGCGGTTCACGCAATCGCTGAAGCATGACCTCACCCATCTGCCGAGCTCTTGTCATTCCCTCAAGCATTGAGCCCGAGCGGGGTGCCAGTAGAACAATGAATTCGTCACCACCATGACGAGCCAGCATGTCACCCGGCTCTATGATTTGTTCAAGCCGAGAAGCAATCTGGATCAAGGCACGATCTCCCGCATCATGCCCAAGCACGTCGTTAAGGCGTTTGAAGTGGTCAAGATCAAGCAACATCAGAGCACCGACCTCTCCGCTTTCCAACGCCTGATCAGCCAACATCGAAAGATGGCGGCGCAGTAGACGTCGATTGGGGAGGCCAGTCAGAGCATCATGCAGCGCCTGATGAGTCAGCTGTTGATCACGACGATGTCGCTCAATGGCAAGGCCAGCGACGTTCACCGCCACCTCGAGCAAGCTTTGATGACCAGTATCAAGCGCTTCTCTCGACTCGCTGTAAAAGGCAAAGCTACCCATAGGGTTTCCGGCACTATCGAGAACAGGCATCGACAGGCATGCCTCAAGCCCCAAAGCCAGAGGATGGTGTCGAAATCCTTCCCAGGCAGGATCAGTCGCCAGTGACTTCGTCAACACACACTCTCGCCGCCACATGGCCGTACCGCAGGTGCCGACCCCCTCCCCAATACGCAAACCACGCACAGCAGACATGAAACCTTCAGGCAACTGTGGAGACACCCCTGAGACGATGTACTCTCCCGCCTCATCAAGAAGCAGTAGCGATGAATGAACATGTGTGGCCGCACTCTCAATCGCGATACACAATTCCATCAAGGTCTGTTCGAGGGGCTGCCCTGCGGCCACGGCCTCCAGCAGTGTCAACTGAGACTGACTGAGCGCTTGCGCCTGACGCGTCTGCGTCACATCGGTCTGTAGCCCAAGATAGCCTTCCGGCGTACCGTCTATCCCCAGCAGAGGAATACAGCGCAAACGTAGCCGCAGCGAGCGACCGCTGGAATGGTAGTGCACCAGTTCTTCATCGCTGGATTCGCCACGACTGCGCTGTTCACGCAACCGGGCAATAACGAGAGGGTTTGATTCAGATCCCATCAACATCTCGCTAGGTACCCTACCTGCCAGTTCAGCGGCGGTATAACCCGTCAGCAGCTCGAAGGCGGGATTGACCCAACGAATGCGACCGTCCATGCCATAACAGCACACCCCGTTAGTCGTGTGCTGAACCACCAATCGTAGGCTCTCTAGCTCTTCCTCCCCGACAGGAAGAGAAGTCATGCTGGATAAGCCGGTAGTTAATGTCGAATGACTCAATGCTATCTCCTCCCGAAAAAGCGACAAGTGCTTTCGGTATCTCGCGCGACGCTACCGGCGATTGTCGCAAGATAAGGGCGCCGTACATCTTGCAACATGGATACCTGGCATTTGATGCCTGATACTCGATATCAGCTTTTCCTAGAGTGATAGTACCGCAACACGTTGCGTTGAAAGATGGCAGAGCTAGAGGCTGTCATGCTACTGGTCCACGCTGACGCTCGGGCGCCGATCGATTTCGAACCTATCTACCCCAAGAGCGTCTCGAAGACCGCTTCTGCATCTATTCCTATTGGGAACCTCCTGCGGCTCGTCCAACCTTATCCTCTCCTATTCTGATCATGAGGCCTGCGGCACATGAAATATCACCACCTGCTGCTGGCCGGTACCTGCTGTCTCCCACTCATCAGTGCTTGCCTGCCGCACTATCTGGCGCCTGGCAATATCACAACGACGCCTCATCTTATCGAACAAGATGGCAATACAGCCTGATCACACGCGACAACACTCGTTTGGCGTGGCAAACATGGCACCCCGTGGCAGACATGCCTCCTCGCGCCATGCTGCTGGGGCTACATAGCTACGGAGATTTCCGACTAGCGTATGCGCCACTAGGGCCATGGCTTGCCCAGCAAGGCATCGTCAGTTACGCCTATGACCAACGCGGATTTGGTGAATCTGATGACAAAGGGCTATGGCCCGAAGGCGCACTGCTGATCAATGATCTGATCGATGCAATCCAGGTGCTTCGCCAGCGCCATCCCGAGCTGCCATTGATATTGGCTGGCGAGAGCATGGGGGGATCGGTGGTACTGACGGCGTTAGCCGAGCATCCTGAGCTTGATGTGCGTGGAGCAATACTGGCAGCACCCGGCGTACGAGGCGGTATCCGCCTGCGCTACCTCTACAATGCTGGCCTATGGCTGACAGCACACCTGGCACCAAATCAGACACTCAGCGTACCGCGTCAATACCCTGCACATGAGCTACTGCCGACTTCAGCGGCGCGCTTGAGCAATGATTCACGCGTCATCCACGAGGTGCGCTTTGATGCCTACTATGGTCTGATCCGCTTCACGGACAGAGCCAGTGACAGTGTCACCATGCTGTCGAATAGGGGCACGAGAAGTGGCACGGATAATGATCCAGGGAGCAACCCACACACATCGACTCTGCCGCCGACCTTACTACTGCATGGCGGTAGCGATACGACGGTTCCTCGTGTGGCAATTAAGCGTTTGGTCAATGACTGGCCCAAGATGTCACGCCCCACTCTAGAGGTGCATTACCTGCCTGATGCCCCTCACCTGATCCTGCAATGGAGCAATGAGGCAAAAGTACGCGAGCTGTTACATGACTGGCTTGAGACACAACTGCCGGCTCTCTGACGCTGAAGGAGAGTGCCTTCAGCAGTACGAACAAGACGCCCATACACGACAACGCCCCACCTGAAAAGGCTGGGGCGTTGTCGTATTAAATACTACTGGTGATCATTACGCTGAATAGCAACCCATCACTTGCGTGCGGATCTCAGTGCATCGGCCAGCTCGCGCGTCAACGCATGAACATCATGCGTACCTTGCTCTGGCGTCTCTGCATTGGCTTGCAGATCAATCAATGCAGACCCCACCACCACACCATCAGCAAAACGCCCGATACGCGCGGCCTGCTCCGCAGTGCGAATACCGAAACCTACCGCGACAGGAATATCGGTATGCTCGCGGATACGCCCCACTTCAGCCTCGACCTTCTCAGCGGTAGGCGCTGCGCCACCGGTTACGCCATTGCTCGATACGTAATAGAGGAAGCCAGACGTGTTGGCCAGCACACTCGGTAGACGCTCGCTATTGGTCGTCGGCGTAGCAAGACGGATGAAGCTGATGCCCGCCTGTGCTGCTGGCAAACAGAGCTCATCATCATGCTCAGGCGGTAGATCAACCACAATCAAGCCATCAACACCGGCGTCACTCGCCTGCTCAAGGAAACGTGCCACACCACGACGATAGATCGGATTGTAGTAACCCATCAGCACGATCGGCGTATCCTGATCCTGCTTGCGGAACTCACTGACCATCGCAAGAGTACGATCCATTGTCTGACCAGCCTTCAGCGCCCGTTGCGTCGCGTGCTGAATTGCCAAGCCATCCGCCATCGGGTCGGTGAAAGGCATGCCCAGCTCAATCACGTCGGCACCAGCTTCTGCCATGCCAAGAAATGTGGCTAGGCTAGCGTCATAGCCTGGGTCACCGGCCGTGATATAGGTGACCAGTGCAGCACGACTTTCAGCACGAACAGCGGCAAAGCGACGGTCAAGACGGCTGTCAGTCGCAGCCTTGTCGGTATCAGTAGCGGAAATGCTCATCGGTAGGCTCCGAATTTCCTGGCCTGCACACGCCGTCAGCGCACACAGGCATAAAAGGGCAAAAGGCGATAGAGATGCAACTCAAGGCACGACTCAAGAAATAACAAGACTCAAGCGGCGTCAGGATTCAAACCAAGCTCATCAGCAAGATGATGCGTGACGGTGGCCATATCCTTGTCACCACGACCACTGAGATTAACGACCATCAGGTGATCCTTCGGCAGTTCGGGCGCGCGCTTGATGACCTCCGCCAGTGCGTGAGCAGACTCCAGGGCCGGAATGATGCCTTCCAGACGGCACAGCATCTGGAAGGCATCCAATGCTTCCTGATCTGTCGCAGCGACATATTCTGCGCGCTTGATGTCATGCAACCAGGCATGCTCAGGACCAATACCCGGATAGTCGAGCCCAGCCGAGATGGAATGAGCATCACCGATCTGTCCTTCTTCATCCTGCAGCAGGAAGGTACGGTTACCGTGCAGTACGCCCGGCTTTCCGCCTTTGAGGCTGGCAGCATGGCGTGGCGTATCGAGGCCTTCACCAGCGGCTTCCACGCCAATGATCTCGACACTCTCATCATCAAGGAAGGGGTGGAACAGACCCATCGCGTTGGAGCCGCCACCGATACAGGCGACCAGTGAATCTGGCAGGCGCCCTTCCTTCTCGAGAATCTGGGTGCGCACTTCCTTGCCGATGACGGACTGGAAGTCGCGTACCAGCTGCGGATACGGGTGCGGGCCCGCCACGGTGCCGATGATGTAAAAGGTATCGTCGACATTGGTCACCCAGTCACGCAACGCTTCGTTCATGGCGTCTTTCAGTGTGCCATCGCCTGCCGTGACCGGCACGACCTTGGCGCCCAGCAGCTGCATGCGCTGCACGTTGGGCTGCTGGCGGTGAATGTCGGTAGAGCCCATGTAGATCACACAGTCCAGACCAAAGCGCGCTGCAACGGTCGCAGTCGCTACGCCATGCATGCCGGCACCCGTCTCAGCGATGATGCGCTGCTTGCCCATGCGACGCGCCAACAGTACCTGTCCGAGTGCATTGTTGATCTTGTGAGCGCCGGTATGCATCAGATCTTCTCGCTTGAGATAGACCTTGGCGCCGCCCAGCTTTTCGGTCAGCCGCTCAGCAAAATACAGTGGGCTCTGGCGGCCAACGTAATCAGCGGATAAACCTGCCAGCTCCTTGGCAAAGGCCGGATCCTGCTGAGCAGCTTCATATTCACGCTGCAGGTGCAAAATCAACGGCATCAGAGTTTCGGCAACAAAGCGCCCACCGAAGTCACCGAAGAAGCCCTTGGCATCGGGGCCTTGGCGAAGGCTGGCTGTGGCAGTCGACTGGCTCATGTTGAACTCCTCGAAATCGTGTCGGTGGTTGGCCTCTAACGTCCAGCTCCAAAACACAGAGCGATTGATCAACGAGGCCGACGGTATGCTGATCATCCTAGCGCCCCAAGCTCAGGAAGAAAAACGATATATCCGCTTATATATGTGAGTTATTCTCACACATTCTATATTGACTACGACCGATCACCTCACAGAGTTCTGTTGCGCCCGGTCATGCTTTTACCCTCATTAATCATCAAGGAGGCTATCCATTGGCCCATAAGACCTTGCCGATTTCCGATGACTCGCCATTGACGGCTTCATCTGGACGTGACCTGAATCTGCCCATGCTGCCGCCCCTCAACGCCCTTCGTGCCTTTGACGCAGCAGCACGCTTTGAAAGCGCTTCACGCGCTGCAGAAGCCCTGCATGTCACACATGGAGCAGTCAGTCGTCAGATTCGTCAGTTGGAAGAGACACTGGGAACACAATTATTCGAGCGTGTCGGGCGCGGTTTGCGTTTGACTCAGGCCGGACATGAACTGGCAACGGCGACTCGCCATCACCTGGGCGGGTTGGCACGGGTCTGTTCAGAACTGACACGTCGAGATGCACGCGCACCATTTGTTCTCAGTTGCCCCGGATCATTTCTCGCACGCTGGTGTATCCCGCGACTCGGCGCGCTCAAGCAATCGCTCCCAGAGCTGGAGCTGCATCTGACGGCCAGCGATGAAGCTGACACGCTCAGACCGGGGATAGATGGTGTATTGCGCTTCCAGATGCCGCCCTTCAAGGAGACAGAACGCCAAGAGACACGTGTTCTCGGCAAGGAACGCATCGGCCCCGTACTACGTCCCGATACCGCCTGGTTACCCAATGAGACTCCCCCCTCGCCAGCTGTGCTGCTAGACCTGCCATTACTGCACACCCGATCACGTTCTCAGGCATGGCCTGACTGGTGTGCTCGCCAGTCACTACCCAGTGACCAGCTGCATTATGCGCAGGGGTTTGAGCACCTCAACTATCTACTGGAGGCGACTCTGGTCGGACTTGGAGTGGGCATCGCGCCTGACTATCTGGTGGAAGAAGATTTACGCAGCAAGCGCCTGATAGCCCCGTGGGGCTTTGTCGAGACACAAGCATGCCTGACCCTGACACTGCCCGAAGCCGGACGTGCTCGAGGCCGTCACCCGTATGCCGATGCACTGTCTGCCTGGCTAGCACAAGAACTGGCGGCGGCTCCACATGCTGGACAGTAGACCCACGAACGTACCAAGCAGAGAGACTGACCAAAGACGTTACGTGGCAAAAGATGCCCGCACCTCCAACAATCGGGCATAAAAAAGGCCAGTCACAAGGACTGGCCTGACCGGCCATTATATCCAGAGGATATTGCCAGAAAGATCGTTAAATCCGCTCAAGGAACCATCGCAACCTGCCAAGCAGGTCGGAAGCGAGAGTGGGCGAACAACTCTGCGCATTGAACGACGCAGCCACCCTCGGCAGGCGTCATCGAGGAGTCACAACATGCTCGACTCAACAACTCCGTAACAGACTGCAACTCTTCATCAACCGATGAAAATGACAGCCTATCCCGCTTCAACTGCAAGCATCATATCTTTTAGCCCGCGAACAAAAAAGCACATTGTCAGCAACAGTCCCATGCTGCTGTGGCACCGAACCAACGCTGCTTCAATGGCATTCTGGCGCTGCGGTACCGTTTTCGCCATGCCCAGTACTTACGCGGTGACTCGGCGGATTATTACCACCCAAAAGCAAACGCTGGATATCGGTTGCCGCCATGGGCTTATAAAAATAATAGCCCTGAATGAGGTCGCAACGCATCTCACGCAACAGCTCAAGCTGCTCAATATTCTCCACGCCCTCAGCCACCACCTCCAGCCCCAAGCGATGACCCAGGAAGACGGTTGCTTCCATGATCGCGCGATCCTTCGGTTCATGAGCACACTCCGTCACGAATGAGCGATCAATCTTGAGCGCTGTGACTGGCAGCATCTTGAGATAGCTCATCGAGGAATATCCTGTCCCAAAGTCATCAATCGCGATCTTGTAACCACGATCATGCAAGGCCCGTAAGCTATCGCGCACCTTAACGTCTGCTTCGAGCAAGACGTTCTCGGTTAGCTCTATACCGATATCGCGTGGCGTTAATCCGTATTCCGCAACGCAGTCTTCAAGACGCTGAAAAACGTCAGAGTTCGTCGCCTGCCGTCCCGAAATATTGATGTCGATGCGGTAGCCCTTGAGGCCTAGTGCATGCCATTCCGCCTGCTGACGGCATGCCTGACGAATAACCCAGTCTCCCAGACGCTCAATGAGATTGGTGCGCTCTGCCACCTTGATAAAATCAGAGGGGGGGATATTGCCTTCCGGCGCGTGCCAACGCATCAGCGCCTCTACAGACTCGATCCGCTCACTACGGGCGGCTACCTGGGGCTGATAGTGCAAAGAAAGCTCGCCGCCACCATCCTGATTCAACAGTGCTTGCAGACGCCCAGCCAGATGATGCTGATGCAGCATCTCATTACGGACTTCCTGGTTGAAGAATTGATAGCCATCACGACCTGCCTGCTTGGCACGGTGCTTCGCGACGTCGGCATTGCGCACCAATTCTGCTGCATCGCTGCCATTTTCGGGATACAAGCTGATACCAATACTCAAGCGCAACAATAGCTCGCGCCCATCAATAGTGAAGGGGCGCTGGAAGTCTTCACGAATACGCTCGACCACTGCCAGTGCATCACTTTCGTAATCCAGACGCGGCATGGCTAATACAAACTCATCACCCCCAAAGCGCGACAGAAGGTCTTGGCCTCGCTGGAAGCCTTGTAAACGTGACGCCACACTGCGAATGACCCGATCCCCCGTCTCATATCCCAAGGTGTCGTTGATTTCGGTGAAATGATCGATATCGAGAAATAGCACCATCAGCGTATCGCCATGCCGCTGGCACTCGCTCAGTGACTGCTCGAGTTCGCTCTCAAAGGTCTGCCGATTGGGCAGCTCAGTCAAAGGATCAAAGCGCGTCATGTAATCCAGCTCACGCTGAACCTTACGCTCCCCCGTCAGATCAATGTCGATACAGAACATTAACGGGTTTTCCGTGCGCTCCCCCAGCATGACATGGTGAGAAAACACAGGCACAGGGGCCCCTGACTTGTGCTTTAGCTCAAGTTCACTGGAAGGGATCTCGACACCTTTGCTAACCCATGCATGGTGCGCCTCCACTACAACGCCTGCCATCGTTTCCGGAATCAACAAGGATTCCAGACATCGTCCGCGAGCTTCCTGCTCACTGAAACCATATAGCCGCTCACTGGCCTCGTTCCAGTAGATGACCCGGCGCTGACTGTCATACCCCTGGACAGCAACGCGTGGCAGACTTTCCAACAGCTCTCGAAATCGTTGATCGCTGACGGGAAGTCCCTTGCTGGTCGAGGGGCCAACCATACTCGTCTGCATGACCGCCTCCTGCGTGTGCTGATGATGTAACACCTGACGCTTACGAGCTAGCATGATGCCCGCAGTTGCGCCAAGAATCACCATCAGCATCGCGGTTAGCCAGCGGCCGATCATACCCTCCCCCGCCACCAGCACTGCCATGAGTAACATCGCTACGGCAATAATGGCTGGACTGGAGCGCAACATTCCGGCGGCACTACCGGCCTGACGGAACCCGTTTGTCATGATGAAGGACACCTCCACTACCATCTTGTTCCTACTCGCCGAACACCGACGAAGAGTGCATCAATTGCGTATTCGGCACTCGGGAGGCCACGCATTCATTGCCTTGGTCAAATCTATATGTTTGCCGCGCAGAAACCCAGCGCCTGACGCCCTTTCGGCTTCCGCACACTCAACGTTTTCTCATGAAGAACTGTATAAAAACGCAGTAACCCGACCTTAGTGACAGGGTGAAGAATAGCGCTAATGGATTACATAATACTAGGCGATCAGATTAGCCATGTCGTAGCGATGACCTACTACCCATATTGATGATACTTACGCGATATTAGCGCGTTACTGACAATGTACGGGTTTGACTATGCCACGTGCATCTTTCCATTCTCCTCGACGTTGCTAATGCAACGCCTTCCATCAAGCGCATAAGCGCAGATAACGTCGAGGAATTTTACATGAACATCGCAAATCGTGGCGTACGTCAGCTGGCCGACTCTTCCCGCAAACTGACTTTGGAGCAAAGCAGCCTAGCAGAGCATTATCCAGCCCACTCCACCGATGGCACAACACTGCACCTCCCGCTGACATCCCAGTATTGGCCAAAAGCAGTACATGAGGAATTGAAGCACCAGCACTGGAGCAAGTCTTCCATCTCGGCGCATATTGACTTGAATGCCTGGCAGGGCTTCCTGAAAGATCTCCCGCGCGACCCTTACGTCAACACCCGTTGGAAGCGCATGTCTTGGCTGCACCTCAATGACCAGCACGAAGTCGAGACCCTTGGAGAGTGTCCGATGGCTCAGGGAGGGCGATTCAATGACGCTGCCAGCATGGCCGATCGCCTGAGATACTATGCACCGCTGGAAGAGTCATTCACTGAGCGTGAAGATGTACGCGCCTTTGTAAAGGCGTGGGCTGACATGTGGGGCATCGGCCCGCGCGAGCCAATCCTGATGCAAATCACTGGGGTCCGCGGAGATGGCACCATTGATCCGCTTCAAGGCCAAGGGATTCATGCGGATGGTTGCAAGTATCTAAGCATCCTGGTAGTCAACCGTGAAAATGTCAGTGGCGCCATCAACACGCTCTACCGGGACAAGGCGGGGAGCGAATTGCTGTCCACAACAGAATTGGCACCAGGAGAGGTCCTTCATATCCATGATGATCAGCTATTCCATAGCGTCAGCTCAATCTCGCAGGAGAACGCCGGCCAGCACTTCGAGCGCTTCATCATCATTATCAACTGCGCATTCATTGATGAGTTCCAGAACCGCATGCTGCGTCGTCATTTCCCGGGCGCCGTACTGAATGAGAGCAAGTAATCGATAACCTGGTGACAGTTAGCCAGTCCCTGTGTTGGTCATTGCAATAAGACGGCTCGGTAGATTCCGAATTGCCATCACCTGAAGCCTTGCATTAGCGGCATGACAGATTACTGAGGCGTACAAGAAAAAACCAGCCGGTTTCCCGGCTGGTTTTTTTGTTATTGGGTGTCAGCTTTAGTGCCGCCAACACTTACATCAGTACTGTGCCTGACACGTTAGCTGCATCAAGACTGGCGAACATATCATGACACTCACTCGTACCAGAGCGCAGCAATGTATTCCGCCATGGGCACTTCATCTTCAGGCGATGGCCAGCGGATCAGCGCCAAATCTACCTGCTTGATCCCAAGCTTATCGAGACTCTCACGCAGGCTGGCAATCAGGTCATCGTGATGCAGACGATCATGCCGGACCTTGGTGGTCAGGAAAATATCATCGCGCGGCACATCACTTTCACGGATAGCACGACCGACAGCCACTTTGTTGCCATAGAACTGTGCCGTATCAATGTGACGGTAGCCCAGTGACAATGCACTGGTCACTGCGTCCGTGGCAGCTTGCTCTTCATAACGGAAAACGCCAAAGCCCATTGCCGGCAGTACTGAAGTTGTAGGGGTAGCCATATCGTCTCTTTTGCATCTTTCGCACAGATCATTGTTTAGCCTATCAAGAGATGTGGAAATACCCGTCCATAGTTAAAGGGTCGATAAACGGCATTGCACTGTTACTGTACTAACATCGCAGGGAGATACTCGGCTATCGATGAATGAGCCGAAACTCCATACGCCCTCACCGTATCAGGGAATCATCATGACCATTGAAACCGGGCTAACCTTCTTCCTTGCCATCTTCATCTTTGGCATCACTCCAGGCCCCGGCATTCTTGCATTACTGGCACGCGGCATGAGCAAGGGCGGCAACGCCTGTGTCCCGCTGGCCGTCGGCATGAGTCTCAGCGATGTCTGCTATATGCTGGCCGCCGTCTTTGGGCTTTCGGCACTGGCAACCCATTGGAGCGAGCTGTTCACGGTCATCCGTATTCTGGGGGCAGCCTATCTGTTCTATCTGGGGTACAAGCTATGGACCAGCTCACCGACACTTGATGATGCTCCGGCAATGCGCGTGCGTGGCGACTGGTGGCGGGGGTTCATTCAAGGCTTCTTGATCTCGGCCTCCAACCCCAAGGTCATTCTGTTCTACATCGCCTTCCTGCCCACCTTCATGGATATCACCCAGCTCACCGGTAGCGATATCGTGATTGCCGCCACCCTCAATCTGAGCGCTCTATTGATCGGCGTGGTACCTGTCGGTTATCTGGCGGGACGCATTCGCCGTTACCTGCGCTCGCCGCAAGCGATACGCCGCCTCAATCGTGGAGCGGGTAGCCTGATGATCGGGGCCGGCAGCTACCTGGCCTTGCGCGGCTGATCTGACGTCATGTCTGGCTGATGTTCACGCTAGCATCCATGAACCAACCCGCCACGAAAACGCCCCTGCCAAATTGGCAGGGGCGTTTTCACGACTTGCACCTGACACTTATTACTGACGAATGCCTTCAATGACCAGATACAGGTCAACCGTGGCAGCCGTCGGGCCCAGCTTGGACGTATCGATGCCATAATCAGCAAGCTTCAGGGTCGTGGTACCCTCAAAACCCTGACGATATCCACCCCATGGATCTTCACCACCACCGATGTGATCGACGTCGATAGTGATCGGCTGGGTCTTGCCATGCAACGTCAGATCGCCGGTCAATTTCCCTGCACCATCACCCGTCGTTTTAAAGCCCGTGGAGGCAAAGGTGGCGGTCGGATACTGGGACACATCCAGGAAATCAGCGGACTTGAGGTGCTTGTCACGCTCGGCATGCGCGCTGTCCAGACTATCGACATCCACTTTCACATTGACGCTGGAGGCTTCTGGCTTGCCTTCGTCGTAGCTGAAGTCGCCGCTGAACTCCTTGAACTCACCCAAGATATAGGAATAGCCCAGATGGCTGACCTTGAACTGGACGAAGGCATGCTGGCCTTCAGTATCGATGGTGTAATCAGAGGCCTGAGCCTGTCCGGCCATCAGCGGCAAAGAGGCTGCCATGACACCTGCAACAAGTGACTGGCCGAGGAAGGATGTCTTATTCATGTTGATACTCCTTGAGTGGATTCGTCACATCTGGCGCCCAATGGCATTGACGCCCTCTTTCATCATCGCAACGGCCAGATCATGCGCCGCAGCGTATCTTGTTCATCCAACAGATGATGCTTCAAGGCTACAGCTGCGTGCCCAAGCGACAAAATGACAAGACCGCAGGAGGCATACCAGTGTACATCGCCAGCGAGCGTTGCCTGGTCTTTTAGACCGGTGATCAGTGCCGGCACCTCGAAAAGGCCAAATACACTAATGCCTCGCCCATCAGCCGTGGAAATCAGATAGCCTGATGCCATAATCAGCAGCAGCAGCACATAGAGCAATACGTGACCCACGAAGGCAGCGCGCTGTTCATTACGAGTACCGTGTGCCTGTGGTGTTATCTGCAGGTGTCGCCAGATTAGCCGCAATACCGTTAATGCAAACAGACTGATACCCACAGACTTGTGCCACCACGGGCCAAGCTTGTACCAGGGATCGTAATAACCCAAAGAAGTCATCCACCAACCAAGGGCAAACAGTCCGAAGATGGCCAAGGCCGATAGCCAATGCATCACGATGACCGGCCAACCCCAACCACGTCGAGAATTTCGCCACATTTTTAGCTCCCGCCTCTTGCGCTATCTACGCCTACCGATCAGTGCTGCGGAGATCTCCGCCAGCTTTATTGTTACTTCATTAAGCGAGAGCTTAACCAGTGCCCAGTGTGACGCCAAGCCTTAGGTGAGTGAACCGTTCATTTTTGCTAGACACACAAACGCCGAGCATGACTGGGTGTTTATATCAGAAGGCAACGCTATCGTGTGCCCCTTGGTCTTGCGGCAATACCCGACAGAAAGCAGGTTGACACAGGGACATGCCCTGGCATGATCGATCCCCACAACGAAGTGAAGGCAGACCAGACGCTTTACAACGCCTTGAACTGCCTCCACTCGGGGACTTTTGATGACAGTCCGTGATGACTGCCCGATACCTGCTACGCTCTAACGCTTGCAGGCTTTTTTTCTTCAGTCCACCAAACGATCAAGGCCACGTGCCAGGTCACGCTTGATATCTTCGAGATCTTCCAGGCCCACTGCGATACGAATTATTCCTTCCTCGATACCTGCGGCGGCTTTCTGCTCGTCACTAAGACGCCCGTGAGTGGTAGTGGCCGGATGTGTAATGGTCGTTTTCACATCGCCCAGATTACCGGTGATCGACAGGATGCGTGTGGCATCTACCACTGACCAGGCGCCTTCACGCCCCCCCTTGATCACCACGCCCAGCACAGCACCGAAGGCCTTTTGCTGCTGTTTGGCCAAGGCATGCTGCGGATGACTTTCAAGCCCCGAGTAATGCACACGCTCCACGCCCGGATGCACTTCAAGCCAACGCGCCAGATCCAATGCCCGCGCGCAGTGCGCCTGCATGCGGATGTTGAGCGTCTCCAACCCCTTGAGGAATACCCAAGCATTGAAAGGCTCAGGCACGGACCGCAAGTACGCACCACGCCAAACACCTCTTCCATCAATGCATGACTGCCAACCACTGCGCCACCCAGCGTACGGCCCTGGCCATCCAGATACTTGGTCGCCGAATGAATGACGATATCCGCCCCAAGCGTCAAGGGGCGCTGTAGTGCCGGTGTACAGAAACAGTTATCAATGGCTAACCAGGCATTGTGCTCATGCGCGATCTCAGCCAGTGCCGCAATATCACCAATCTCGGAAAGCGGATTGGACGGCGTCTCGGCAAACAGCAGCTTGGTGGCTGGCGTGATGGCTTCGCGCCATGCATCCAGATCTCCCAGCTCAACGAAGCGTGTGGTGATGCCAAGCTTGCCGAAATACTTGGTAAACAGACTGACACTGGAGCCAAAGATGGAACGCGAGGCGACAATTTCATCACCAGATTCCAGCAGCGCCAACACCGTGGACATGATGGCGGCCATGCCAGAGCTGGTCGCGACGCAACGCTCACCGCCTTCCATCGCCGCCAGACGCTCTTCGAAGAAACGCACCGTCGGATTGGTGAAGCGCGAATAGATGTTGCCAGCTTCATCACCACCAAACTTGGCAGCCGCCTCGGCAGCACTGCCATAGACAAAGCTGGACGTCGTATAGATAGGCTCACCGTGTTCCTGCTCTGAGCCACGCAGGTGGCCTGCCCGGATGGCGAGCGTCTCGAGACCCAGTTCATCACGGGAGAGGTCGGCGCGGGAAAGATTGTCTTCGTGCATGGTGTCCATTACCTGTGCTGAAAAACGTGTTCTGTAAGATGCTGCTGGCGATCAACATGCGCAGTGTCGTTTCATTCTTGCACACTGCCGCATCAGTCCCTCTTCGCGGGGAGGTGGAGAATCGATATTACCGGTTTTAAACGTGCAACGGGCCCCGGATTTCTCCGGAGCCCGTTGCACGTCACTGATCACACTGTTGCCTAATGGCAAGCCTGTTATCAGTCGAGATCTTCCGAATCGTTGTGCAGATCCACTACCGCGTGAGTCTCGCCAGCGTTCTTGGCGCCATCATTACGAGAGGCGCGCAAATCGTTCAAATAGGCTTCGTCGATATCGCCGGTCACGTAGACGCCATCAAACACGGAGCAATCGAACTCGTCGAGTGCTGGGTTAACTTCACGACAAGCATCCTTCAAATCACCCAGATCTTGATAGAACAGGCGATCCGCACCGATGAGGTCAGCAATCTCTTTCTCGGTGCGATCATGTGCGATCAGTTCTTCCGCCGCTGGCATGTCAATGCCATAGACGTTGGGGTAGCGAACCGCTGGCGCAGCAGAGGCAAAGTAAACATTCTTTGCGCCCGCTTCGCGCGCCATCTGGATAATCTCGTTACAGGTCGTGCCGCGCACGATGGAATCATCCACCAGCAGTACGTTCTTGCCTGCAAACTCGATATCGATGGCATTGAGCTTCTGACGCACCGACTTCTTGCGCAGTGTCTGGCCCGGCATGATGAAGGTTCGACCGATATAGCGATTCTTCATGAAGCCTTCGCGGTACGTCACTCCCAGATGTTGCGCCAGTTCGAGTGCCGAGGTACGTGAGGTATCCGGAATCGGAATGACGACGTCGATATCCTGTTCCGGCCATTCACGCACGATCTTGTCGGCCAACTTCTCGCCCATGCGCATACGCGTGCCGTAGACATAGGCACCGTCGAGCAAGGAGTCAGGACGCGCCAGATAGACGTGTTCAAAGATACACGGCTTGAGCACGGCATCATCGGCACACTGCAGAGTGTGCAACTGGCGCTCCATATCGATGAACACAGCCTCACCCGGCGCGATGTCACGAATGAGCTCAAAACCCGCCACATCCAGTGCCACGGATTCGGACGCGATCATGTACTCCACGCCTTCGGCAGCTTCACGCTTGCCGAAACAGGCCGGACGAATGCCATGTGGGTCGCGGAAAGCGACCAGACCGGTGCCATTGATGATCGACACTGCCGCATAACCGCCCTTGCAGCGGCGATGCACACGACGTATCGCATCAAAGACATCACCAGCACCCAGACGCATACCCTGCTTACCCAACTCGTGAGCAAAGACGTTGAGCAGCACTTCAGAATCAGAGCTGGTATTGATGTGACGCAAGTCGGAGGAAAACAACTCCTGCTTGAGCTGATCAGAGTTGGTCAGGTTACCGTTGTGCGCCAGCGTGATGCCATAAGGCGAGTTGACGTAAAACGGCTGCGACTCCGCCTCGCTGGACGAGCCAGCGGTCGGATAGCGAACATGGCCAATACCCATGTTGCCCTTGAGACGTTGCATATGACGGGTGCGGAACACATCACGCACCAGACCATTGCTCTTGCGCAGCAGGAAGCGCCCTTCGTGCCAGGTCATCATCCCCGCGGCATCTTGCCCACGGTGCTGCAATACGGTCAGCGCGTCATACAGCGCCTGATTTACCGAGCGTTGGCCATCAAACCTACAATCCCGCACATCCCGTCATTACCTCACTAATACACACTTGGATAGGGAAGCGCACGCTGGCAAGGGCCGGCGCCCGTCCACATGGCAACATGAGTGCTAACACACCGCAATTGTCAGGCCTGCCCACAGAGCAGGCAACACCTGACCGATAAGTCAGGTGTTGCAGACTGCTAAAACGACAACGCCGGGCAAGAATGCCCGGCGTCCAATAACGTCATGGTGATGCCTTCACGCCCGTCTCATCTTGAGACTCCTGCGCGAGTGGCTGACGCGTAAACTGCTGCACCGCCTGCTTCCCGAGGCTCTCCGTAAGCGCACTGCCCTCACGTCGTGCGCTCTCAAACAAGCGACCAGCTTGTTGCCCCAGCGAGTTACTATCAGCACTCTCGTCAATAGAATCCTTGCTGGCAGAATCCTGACCGACAGAGCGTACTCTCTGATGTGGCTGCTTGATCGGCCCCCACTCACCACCGGTATCCCATTCACGATAGCGCGCCAGTGACCAATCACGCAGCTGCTCGAGCGTGGGCCTGAACTGTGCAGCTTGCCAGTCGGCGTTGTCGCGCAAGGGTGTCAGTCCGACAACCGCAGTGATCAACACTAGAATCACGCTCGCGCGCAGAGCGCCAAACACCCCGCCCAGCAAGCGATTGAAACCACCCATGCCGACCGCCTGCACCAGACGCTCCAGCAATCTCAGCATCAACCCCCACAGCAGCACCGTGCCAATGACGACCAGCACGAAACCGACAGCGGTACGAATACCTGGCGAGAGAATTATCTCTTCAAGTAGCCCCCCCGCCTCAGCGCCGAACTGACGGGCGGCGACCAGCGCCACCAGCCAACCGGCCAGCCCCAGCGCCTCACTGAGCAAGCCACGCATCAAGCCCAACAGAATTGAAATGCCGATCAGCCCAAGACATAGCCAATCAATCCAGACCAGATCGTTCACTCACCCTCCTTCCGACGTACCAGCAAGCCCTTGATATTGACTTGCTCCTGCAAGCGGGAGCGTGCTGATTCACCAATCTCCGAGCTTTTATAGGGCCCGACAAACACGACCGTCAGCTTGCTGCCACGCGCGATATGATAAGCAGCAAAGCCCTTGCCCTGCAGCTCCTGCTGAAGACGCGCAGCATTGCTTGGCTCACCGAAACTACCGACCTGCACTGCCCAGCCACCAGCCGAGGAAGAAGGTACACTGGCGGGAGCCGTCGCTGCTGGTGTCGGCGCTGTCTTGGGTGCTGATGTCGGCTCAGCCTTGGCCACCGTCTTCTGTGCGGGCTTGGAAGATGCCACCTTTGGCGCGGCGAGCTGCTCAGCCTCGGCCACACGGCTCTGATTTCTGTCAGGCGCACTGGAAGCCGTGCTATCACGCACTTTGCCATTACTATCGACGAAGGTGATGGGCACATCCGCGCCAATTTTCAGCTCGCTGGGTGGCTGGGGCGTCTCGACAGCCGAGCGATCGATATCCACTGGCTTGCCTAGCGTCATGACCGGACTAGGGCGCTCATCACGGGCGGGGGGCTCATCAAATAACATGGGAATGAAGATCACGCCCAATGCCAGCAAAATGACCGCACCGCTTATCCGCTCTCGCTTGCCATATTTCATCGTGCCATCTCCTTGCACCCGGATTCCACGACTCGAAAGTTGCCTGACATCAAGCGTCAGCCTCGAGCCACGTCAATGCTGCGCCTACCGTAAAGAATGAACCGCACACCAGCACCTCACCGACGGCCGCGTCTTCGACTAGCCACTGGGCGGCAGCACTGACGGCGTCACACTCAGCAAGCACACTGCCGCCACTCGCGCGCACGACCGATGCCAACTCGCTGGCCAATCGGCTGCGTTCGCCCTCCAGTGTCGCCACGACAAAACCGTCCACCACGGGCGCCAACGCCTCAATGACACCGTGCGCGTCCTTGTCACCCAGCATGGCCAATAGTGCCCAACGTGGCTGCGTGGCTGCATCACGGCCGCTGCGCTGGTCGCGCGCTGCCAGGCGCTGCGCCAGATAGGCAGCGGCATGCGGGTTATGACCGACATCCAGACACCAATCACGCGCATGACGCGTGAGCCATTGCATCCGCCCCTTGAGCTTGACGGTCGCCAGTGCATGACGCACCGCACTCTCGTCCAGCGTCACACCCGCCGCCACCAATGCCGACAAGGCCGTGGCGGCGTTATCGCGCGGCAGGCCAGGGTCTGGCAGTGCCTCAAGCGTCAGGGCCGGCGAGATCAAACGCTGCCATGTCCAGCGCGGCTCTGCATTGCCTGTGTCTATCTCATTCTCGTCTGACTGCCAGCGAAAATCCTGCCACAACACCTGGGGAGTGACGTCGAGCGTATCCGCATGTGCAGCACAGCTGGCAGGCAAGCCATCAGACCCAAAGATCGCCGGACGCCCAGCCCGTAGGATACCGGCTTTCTCAAAGCCGATATTCTCGATATCAGTACCGAGGAAGGCAGCATGGTCTTGCGCCACCGTGGTAATCACTGCCACATCGCAATCGATGATATTGACGGCATCCAATCGCCCGCCCAGTCCAACTTCCAGAATCGCCAACGCAGGCTGTTGCTGAGCAATCAGCCACAACCCCGCAAGCGTACCGGCTTCAAAATAGGTAAGACTGACGACGCCCTCACCATCGTCCTCATCGGTATGACGTGCTGAATCGATCTGCTCGAAGGCAGTGATCAACGCATCATCACTCACGTTCTGGCCATTGACGGACAGACGCTCGTTGTAGTGAAGCAGATGGGGAGAGGTATAAGTGGCCGTGGTCAGGCCATGCGCGCGGCCTAATGCATCAAGCATGGCCACCGTGGACCCCTTGCCATTCGTACCGGCAACGGTAATGACACGCCCGCCAAGGCGGCGGGCATCAGGGCCAACAAGTCCAAGTCGTCTTGCAACGCATTGCACGCGAGACAAGCCCATATCAATGCTGACAGGGTGCTGACACTCAAGACGTGTCAACCATTGGGCCAGTGTGAGGCCACGAGGCACGGCGGCATGCAGAGAAGAGAGGCTGAGCGGCTGCAGTGCATCAGACGCACTGCAGCCTGCCGGGGCGGTGCCCTGCTCAGCCATCGCGACGCTCGCCTTTCGGCTGTTCGCTTGAGAACGTCTCGTCGAGCACGCTTTCCACCGCAGAGCGTGGCTCTTCCTTGACGACATCACCTTCGACGACGTCTGCCGCAGCCGCAACAGATTCCTCGGTGACTTGCGGTGCTTCAGTGGCAGCCTCATCTACCTTGACCATCGGCATGCCCTGCAACTTGAGCAGAATACTGGACAAGCGCTCACGCATGTCACGGCGATGGATGATCATGTCGACAGCGCCATGCTCAAGCAGGAACTCGGAGCGCTGGAAGCCTTCCGGCAGCTTCTCACGCACGGTCTGCTCGATGACACGCGGACCGGCAAAGCCGATAAGAGCATTCGGCTCAGCGACGTTCAAGTCGCCCAGCATCGCAAGCGACGCTGATACACCACCGAAGACCGGGTCTGTCAGCACGCTGATGTAGGGGACGCCCGCCTGCTTGAGCTTCTCGAGCGCAGCCGCTGTCTTGGCCATCTGCATCAGAGAGAACAGCGCTTCCTGCATGCGCGCGCCACCAGAGGCCGCGAAGCACACCAGCGGGACATTCTCGGCCAGCGCCAGCTCTGCCGCACGCACGAATTTCTCGCCGACGATGGCCCCCATGGAGCCACCCATGAAGCCGAACTCGAAGGCCACCGCGATCAGCGGCTGACCTTCGAGGGAACCACGCATGGCAATCAGCGCGTCCTTCTCTTCGGTCTGCTTCTGGGCAGCGCTCAGGCGGTCCTTGTACTTCTTGGAATCGCGGAACTTGAGACGATCGACCGGCTCGAGATCTGCCGCGATTTCCTCGCGACCTTCGCTGTCCAGGAACCAGGACAAACGCGCACGCGCAGTGAGACGCAGATGGTGGTCACACTTCGGGCAGACGTTGTCGTGCTTGGTCAGCTCCGGCAGGTACTGGACTGCTTCGCACTTGGGGCATTTACGCCACAGGCCATCAGGAATGGAGGTGCGCCGATCCTTGCGTTGGATACGGCTCATTGACGGCACAATCTTGTCAAGCCAGCTCATGGTGGGGAGGCTTCCGTTTTGCTGCTGTTCTGGGCACCGCTCGGCAAGTGCCGGCGGCCATGCGAGTTGGCACATATTCTCGGGCAATAACGCCTTCGACAATATGGCGGGCAGCTGCCATCACAGGGCAGCGCCAAAGAAAAAGTCCGTGCAACCCATTGGTCGTACGGCCAATTTCCAAATTCTGGGAATCATTGTAGCGGTTTCGCCCCCCCTGCGGGTAGTGCGAGATACCAATTGAGCGTTGCAGCAACTCCGCGACAAGCGTGCGCTCAGATGCGAGAAAGCACTTCACGACAGAATGCCTGCATACGCTCAACATCCTTTTCACCGGGCGCAGACTCGACGCCACCAGAGACATCGACCGCGTAAGGCGTCACCTGTTCCACTGCAGTGGCCACATTGTGTGCTTCAAGCCCACCTGCCAGTATCACCGGCAGAGGTAGCCCTGCAGGAATTCGCGACCAATCAAACGTCTCGCCAGTACCGCCAGGCACGCCTGGACGATAGGCATCCAGTAATATTCCTCGCGCATCGTGGTAACGCAACACCTCTGCTGCCAGATCAATTCCATCGCGCATGCGCAACGCCTTGATATACGGACGACCGAACGCACGGCACATCTCAGGCGTTTCATTACCATGAAACTGCAAAAGATCGAGATAAGGCGCAGCGGCGATAACCTCAGTCTCATTGGCGTCCACAAACAGGCCGACTCGCGTCACGAAGGCCGGAACATGGCGCGACAGCTCAGCCAGGCGTGCAACATTCACTGCGCGCTTGCTCCCCGCCCACAGCACGAAGCCCAGTGCATCGGCGCCAGCAGCCACGGCAGCGGCAATATCCTGCTCACGCGTCAGACCACAGATCTTGATGCGCGTACGGCGATTCCCCGAGGACATCGTATCGGTCATGCACTCTTCTCCGCTCAACGTGATTCGTCTACAAGACATCTGTCGCAGGACTGTCTGTCGCAGGATTGCTTGCCACAGAAGTGCCTGTCACAGAGGTGCCTGCGGCAGGAATGGCCTGTTCGTGCTCGCGACTGATGCGCTCGGCTTCACGCGCGGCATCAGCCATGCGGATCGCCTCGATCTCGCTTAGCTGGCCCGCGGCCCGTGCCTCTTCGGCACCCTCCGCTTCAGCACGTGCAATGCGAGAACGCGCCATCGGGCAATCGGGCAACGGCCGCTCGCCGGTCCACTCGCCCAGATGCGCCACCAACCCAGGACCCAGCGGCTCTTTAGGTAACTGATAGCGTGGCGGATAGATAACATCAACGAAGTGCAAACCACTGGCCGATGCCGTCGCGCTTGAGCGCGTGCGATCACCACCACGCATCAGCTCGACAATCCACTCAACCGGTTTCTCACCCCGCCCGATGGCCATCAAGGTGCCCGCGATGTTACGTACCATGTGATGCAGGAAAGCATTGGCCTGCAGATCAATCATCACCATATGCCCGTGACGGCTGACTTCGATGAAGTGCACGTGACGACGCGGAGAGCGCGACTGGCACCCTGCTGCACGAAACGCGGAAAAATCGAGCTCACCGACCAGATGGGCGGCGGCGGCCTGCATGGCCGAGACATCCAACGACTCACGACACCAGGTGACATTGTGACGCTCCATCACCGGCCGAAAAGGCTGGTTGATGATCATATAGCGGTAGCGCCGCGCAATAGCGCTGAAACGAGCGTGGAAATCACCGGGCACCGGCACGGCCCAATGAATCCCGATATCGGGAGGAAGATTGACATTCCCCCCCATGCGCCACGCCTTGCGACTACGGCCTACAGGGGTATCGAAATGCACAACCTGACGCACGGCATGCACACCAGAGTCGGTGCGGCCACTGCAATGCACCGTAATGGGGGTCGACGCCACCTTCGACAGCGCCTTCTCGAGAGATTCCTGCACCGAAGGTGCATGGCTCAGACGCTGCCAACCACAATAGCGAGTGCCATCATATTCAATGCCCAGAGCAATGCGCCCTGGGCGTTTTTCATTATCATCCAGCGGTGTAAAAAAGGGCATTAGGTCAGACCAAAGCGCTCCATCAACGCTAGCGCCTCTTCACGGATCATCTCATCACTGGCAGATGCGAGAGGTTCAAGCAACGCTGCAGCCTGTTCATCATCACCATCCACTAGCAACTGACGGGCTTCCTCTAATTGCTGGAAAGCTTTGGCATCCTGGGCGCCAGCCCCTGTCTCTGCCATGTCAGCAGAGGAATAGCCGGCATTATCCAGATCCCCAGACTCGAACGCCACTTCCTCGACCTCGAATTCTGAGATATCGCGACGCGGCACCTCAACTTCCTCGATCGTCATGCTGTCCAGCGACGGCAACTCATCGTTTGAGCCCATCTCTTGTGACGAGACTGAATCCTCTTCGACATCACTACCTACATGCAGAGAGGTAAATTCAACCGATTCACCTCTGAGCTCACCATCGGCTTTTTCAGGCATGGAAGTCACAGCCGGAGCGTCTGATGTATTCAAGGTCAGTTCGGGTGCCTGATAATCAATGACATTGTCACTGAAGGTGCTTGAGTCATGTGCCGGCTTACTCTGTTCGGCATTAGCCCCTGCAAGACCCGACTCGAATGCCACCCCCTGATCTTCCTCGACATGGCCGTCAGTAGCACAGTCAGCATCCGAATTGTCAAGACCGTCGCTCTCTCCTGCATTTTCGAGCTCATCGGCATCCACTGCGGGTGTATCGCCACTCGACTCCGGGGGCGCGAACTGGGGAGATTGATTCACAACACCGGAGAGATGCGACACCTTGCGGCCCGACTGACTCATCGCACCACCCGCCACAGCGCGTAATGCGCTACCAACGTTGCTGTAGCGACTCATCAGTCCTTGAGCTTCCTCGCGCTCTTCTTCGCTTCCAGCCGCCATGACCTGCTCGCCTTCGAGATGCAGCCCATCAACATTGCCCAGCTCGCCATGTACGCCCATCAGCTTCAAACGCAGGTCCTGACGTGCAGAGTCTTCTGCCAAACCGGCTTCCAGCAGTGCCTGAGCCTGATCAAAGCGCCCGTAGGCGATAAAGATGTCCGCCTCACTGATAACAGCAGATTCAGGCTGTGAAAGTGGCTCGATGTTATGAGAGCCACGACGCGCCGAAGAAGACACTTTATCCGTGGGCTGCGTGTCGCGCTGTGCAGCAACGGATGACGCCGCAAAGGTATCCGGGAATGCCCGCGCATTATCCATTGCAGGTTCATCCTTGCTACGCACGGCATCGGCAAAGCTCATGCCTTCATCACCTTTCGGACTGGAGCGTCGACGCATCAATAGCAATAGCAGCAACAGCCCGGCACCAACGATGCCCCCCACAATGACCAGATTATCCTGCAGCCATTTCCAGGTCGCCTGCGGCCACGGCTGCTCCGGCAGTACCAGATTACCCTCACCATCACGTGGCTGTCCCAGATCAACGCCTGCTGCGACCAGACTCTCCGGCAGCGTCAGCGGCGTAATGCCACTGTTGACGAGCAGACGGTTCTGCTTGGCCAACAGCATCTTGGCAGTTTCCAACTGTTCTGTGCGCTCTGACAGCGAAGCGCGCAGCTGCCCGACTTCACTGCGCAGAGATGCAACTTCACCGCGCAAGTCATCACGCTCTTTCTCGAGCTGATCGAGACGCTGCTGATTGGTCAGCAACTGATCTTCCAGCGATTCAAGACGATCGGATAGCTCATCAATGGCTTGCTGGCTGCCCACCGAGACTTGAGCCTTGCCAGCGGCACTGCTCGACTTGCTGCCGTCTTCATCGATCAGCGTCAGACGCGGCTTGCCATCAGCACCGGCAGTGGCCGGCCCTTGGGCATTAGCCTTGGCTGCGGTCGATGAAGCGGCATCAGCCTTGCCGCCAGTATCAGAGGAGGCACTAGCCGCCTTGCCAGCGGGTGCCGGAATCGTCTTGCCTTGGGCACCCGCAACCCACTTCTGATATTGCTCGCGAATCTCACGGTCAGCAGTACTACGCGAGCGACCCAGCATGGCGTCGCGACCTGGCACCTTCAACACGGCCCCTGCCCGCAGCTTGTTGATATTACCGCCGGGGAAGGCGTCTTCATTGGCCGCCTGAATGGCCAGCATCGCCTGGCGAATGCTGACACTGGCGTCCGGGCGCACGCGGCGGGCAATCGTCCATAGCGAATCACCGCTACGCACCTTGATACTCGACGGAGATGTGCCAGAAGAACTGTTTGAAGAGGTGCTGCGTGTTGGTACCCCTGACTGGCCAGACTGACCATTATCACGGAAGACCACCGAACGCGTCGGTGTCGAGTCATTGGTCGCCAGAGGACGCGAGCGCGCACCCGCTGCAGCCACCAATGACGGTTGACTCGAATAACCCGCCGGATCAAACAGCAACGTCACTTGGCGTTGCAGCTTGCCATTGGGCCACTCAACATCCAGCAACAGATCGACATAGGGTTCACGTACTGCCCCATTGGTTGTCAGCTGAAGATAGTAACGGCTGCCTTGACGTTTGACGGTGACCTTGACGTCGTCGCTGACATAGCTGCGATCGACTCCAGCACGCGTGAAAGAAGCGGCGTCAGACACATTGGCCTTGATCAGGCTTGCGTCAAGACCCGAGGTATCCGTCAGGCCGATACGTGCATCGAGCGGTTGGTTCAGATTTGAACGCAACCGTGGCGATTCCATGCCGACTGCCAAGGCCTGTGCACTGAAGACGGCAAACGAGACCGCCAGTGCGAGAGGAAGCTTGCGTCCCATTGAGTGTCCCTTCGTATGCGACCGAATCATTGCTCGGCCTGCTCATTATGTTACGTATTCTTACATACAAGATACCAGAGAGTCCGCTTCGAGAATTGGAGAAGACGCTTCTGACACCGGCAAAATTTCAACGCTGCTGGCCCAGTGGAACTCGAGAGCAGGCCGAACAGACGGGGCATCTCGAGTGACCAGTTCGCCGACACCTTTGTAACGATACCCACAAAAGACTAATACTCGCCATCATGCATGAAAAGCAGCAATCAAAATCACAAAGGAAGTGCTTCCAAAACATGAAAATAGTCACGCTTTGATGCGTAAATTGACAATCATCTTGGCACATTAACCGCCATGCATGTGAAAAACACGGCGCCCCCGATTCTAGTGAGAACCGAGGGCGTCGTGTTTATCGTTGAATCATCGAGAACTCGGAAGGTCTTCGATGCGCTATACCAGCGCGGGTGCCATCAGGCAGCGCGATGCTCGCGCAGGATGGTCAGCATGCGCTTGAGCGGTTCGGCGGCGCCCCACAGCAACTGGTCACCGACACTGAAGGCGGACAGATATTCGCCGCCCATCGCCAGCTTGCGCAGACGGCCGACCGGCACGGTCAACGTGCCGGTCGCGGCAGCTGGCGTCAGGTGCTTGAGGCTGTCTTCCTTGGTGTTGGCGACGACCTTGACCCAATCGTTGTGCTTGGCCAGACGATCTTCGATCTCGTCCAGCGGCACGTCCTGCTTGAGCTTGACGGTGAAGGCCTGAGAGTGGGAGCGCATCGCACCGATACGCACACACAGGCCATCGATCACGATCGGATTGCCCTGGCTGTCGAGAATCTTGTTGGCTTCGACACCGGCCTTCCACTCTTCGCGGGTCTGACCGGATTCCATCGCGGAATCGATCCATGGCAACAGAGAGCCCGCCAACGGCGCACCGAACTGCTGAGTCGCGAAGTCGTCACCGCGCATGGTGGCGGTCACCTTGCGATCGATATCGAGGATGGCACTGGCCGGATCGGCCATCTCGGTCGCGACACTGCCATTGAGCTGGCCCATCTGGGTCAGCAGCTCACGCATGTGACGCGCACCGCTGCCGGAGGCTGCCTGGTAGCTCATGGAGGTCATCCACTCGACCATACCGGCCTCGAACAGGCCGCCCAAGCCCATCAGCATCAAGCTGACGGTGCAGTTGCCGCCGACGAAGGTGTTGGCACCCGCGCCGATCTTCTGGTCGATCACATGACGATTGACCGGGTCCAGCACCAGCACGGCATCCTTTTCCATGCGCAAGGTGGAAGCGGCGTCGATCCAGTCGCCCTTCCAACCGGCTTCGCGCAGCGGGCCAAACACCTGCTTGGTGTAATCGCCGCCCTGACAGGTGACGATGACGTCCAGCGCCTTCAAGGACGCGATATCGGTCGCATCTTGCAACGCAGGCACCGGAGTACCGACATCAGGGCCGGGCTGACCAACCTGAGAGGTGGAGAAGAATACCGGCTCGATGCCCGCAAAATCATTGTCGTCACGCATGCGCTGCATCAGCACAGAACCGACCATGCCACGCCATCCAACGAATCCGACCTTCAACATGCTTGTTCTCCTTATTCATGTGCAGCCTGATGAGAGGTATCACACTCCATCATCTGCAAGTTGACCCACTGCGAGCACACCCGTCCCGCCTTTTTAGATTTCAGGCGTTGTTGAACAAATCGGCGCTCCAGCCGTAGGCCCTGAAATGGGAGCAATGACGACGCACGCCATACTCCTCAGTGACTGCCATTCATGATCAGAGCTGTGCCTTGAAAGCCGCCAGCACAGCGTCCCCCATCTCGGAGGTGCTTACCTTGCGCGTCCCGGCATAAGCGATATCCGCCGTGCGCAGGCCTTCATCCAGCACCACTCCGACCGCCTTCTCGATACGTTCGGCCCACGCTGTTTCATTGAAGGTGTAACGCAGCATCATCGCAACAGAGAGGATGGTCGCCAGTGGGTTGGCGATGCCCTGCCCCGCGATATCCGGCGCGCTGCCATGACACGGCTCGTACATGCCTTTGCCATCTGCATTCAGTGACGCGGACGGCAGCATGCCGATGGAACCGGTCAGCATGGAGGCCTCATCCGACAGGATGTCACCGAACATGTTGCCCGTCACCATCACGTCAAACTGCTTCGGCGCGCGCACCAGCTGCATGGCCGCATTATCGACATACATGTGCGACAGCTCGACATCGGGATAGTCAGAGGCGATGCGCTCCATCACCTCACGCCACAACATGGTAACTTCCAGCACGTTGGCCTTGTCGACACTGCACAGCTTCTTGTTGCGCTTCTGCGCCAACTCAAAGGCAGTGCGCCCGATCCGCTCGATCTCGGACTCTGAATAAACGTAGGTGTTGTAGCCGACACGCTGGCCGTCACGCATCTCTATACCGCGCGGCTGACCAAAATAGATGCCGCCGGTCAGCTCGCGCACGATCATGATGTCGAGGCCAGAGACCACTTCCGGCTTGAGGCTTGAGGCCTCAGCCAGCTGCGGGTAGAGAATCGCCGGACGCAGGTTGGCGAAGAGCTCAAGCTCCTTGCGCAACCCCAGCAGACCACGCTCCGGACGCAGCGAGATGTCTTCGATCTTGTCCCACTTCGGGCCACCGACAGCGCCAAGCAGGATGGCGTCAGCCGCCTTGGCGGCATCCAGTGTCGCGGGGGGCAGTGGATGACCGGCCGCGTCATAACCGGCGCCGCCGACCTTGCCTTCAGTCAGAGCGACGTCCAGACCGCCGTCACGCGCAGCTTCCAGAATCTTGACTGCTTCAGCAGTAATTTCCGGGCCAATGCCATCGCCAGGCAGGATCAGGATATTGCGGCTCATCTGGAACTCCTTGGGCCGGAAACCTCCGGCAACACTGACGGTTCACCGCCAGAATTAAAACGGGACTCGCCGCATATGATAGCGGCGAGTCATGACAAGAATACGCTGGCAATCAGACCGGCTGGCCATCGCGGAACAACCACGGGCGTTCAGTGCGGTGACGCGCCTCGAAGCTGTCGATGGCGTCCTGATCCTTGAGCGTCAGGCCGATATCATCCAGACCTTCCATTAAGCAATGCTTGCGGAAACTATCCACCTCGAAGGCAATCGCTTCACCCGACGGCGTATTGACCGTCTGCACCGCGAGATCAACATCAAGTCGATAACCTTCAACGCCTTGCGCTTCATTGAACAGGCGCTCGACCGTGTCTTCATCCAGA
This sequence comes from Cobetia crustatorum, assembly GCF_000591415.1. Classification (GTDB taxonomy): domain Bacteria; phylum Pseudomonadota; class Gammaproteobacteria; order Pseudomonadales; family Halomonadaceae; genus Cobetia; species Cobetia crustatorum. The sequence goes on from NZ_JEMF01000007.1 coordinate 58,889, forward strand.
GTGATCAACAACAGGCCATTCTTGAACGAGTTGTTGTAGAAGATATCGGCGAAGCTGGGCGCGATGACGACGCGGAAGCCAAAGTCGGTCAGCGCCCACGGGGCGTGTTCACGCGAGGAGCCACAGCCGAAGTTGCGACGTGCGAGCAGTACGCTTGCACCAGCATAACGCGGCTGGTTGAGCACGAACTCAGTGTTCAGCGGACGCTTGCTGACGTCCTGACCGATATAACCTTCGTCGAGATAACGCAGCTCATCGAAGAGATTCGGGCCAAAACCGGTACGCTTGATCGACTTCAGAAACTGCTTGGGAATGATCAAGTCAGTGTCGACGTTAGCACGATCGAGCGGTGCCACGAGGCCCTGCTGGCGAATGAACTTTTCCATGTCGGGCCTCCTTAGGCTGCGTTGGTGTTGGAAGTAGGAATGGGGGCGAAGTCACGAACATCAACGAAGTGACCGGCAATCGCTGCCGCTGCCGCCATGGCTGGGCTTACGAGGTGCGTGCGCCCACCGAAGCCCTGACGGCCTTCGAAGTTGCGGTTGGAGGTCGAGGCACAATGCTCGCCGGCCCCCAGCTTGTCGGCATTCATCGCCAGACACATGGAGCAGCCCGGCTCACGCCATTCAAAGCCTGCCGCGAGGAAGATCTCGTGCAGCCCTTCTGCTTCGGCCTGCGCTTTCACCAAGCCAGAGCCCGGCACGACCATCGCCTGCTTGAGGCTTGCCGCCACGGTGCGACCTTCGGCAACGCGCGCCGCTTCACGCAAGTCTTCGATACGCGAGTTGGTGCAAGAGCCGATGAAGACGCGATCCAGCTTGATATCGGTGATCTTCTGATGCGCGCTGAGGCCCATGTATTCGAGTGCACGCACGATGCCACGCGCTTCGGTCTCATCGCTGACGGCAGCCGGGTCCGGCACGACACCGTGAATATTGGTGACCTGTTCAGGGCTGGTGCCCCAGGTGACCTGCGGCTCGATATCTTCGGCCTTGAGCACGACCACCTTGTCGAACGCGGCATCAGCATCGGAGGTCAGCTCGCGCCAGTCAGCGACGGCTGCGTCCCACTGTGCGGTGGTCGGTGCATACGGGCGGTCGCGCAGATAGTTGATAGTGATGTCATCGACACCCACCAGACCCACGCGTGCACCAGCCTCAATCGCCATGTTGCAGATGGTCATGCGACCTTCCATCGAAATATCACTGATCGCAGAGCCGCCGAATTCGATCGCGTAGCCCGTGCCGCCTGCCGTGCCGATCTCGCCGATGATGGCGAGCACGACATCCTTGGCGGTCACGCCGGTACCGAGACGACCATCGACGCGCACCAACATGTTCTTCATCTTGCGCTGGATCAGGCACTGGGTGGCAAGCACATGCTCAACCTCGGAAGTACCAATACCATGCGCAAGTGCCGCAAAGGCACCGTGGGTGGCAGTGTGAGAATCGCCACACACCACGGTCATGCCCGGCAAGGTTGCGCCCTGCTCCGGTCCGACGACGTGCACGATGCCCTGACGCGCATCATTGATGGTGAACTGCTCGATATTGAAGCTGTTGCAGTTATCGTCGAGGGTCTGCACCTGAATACGAGAGGTTTCATCCGCGATGCCCGCGATACCGGCAGCACGCTCCTTGAAAGAGGTCGGCACGTTGTGGTCCGGCGTTGCCAGGTTGGCATCCAGACGCCACGGCTTACGACCGGCCAGACGCAGCCCTTCGAATGCCTGCGGCGACGTCACTTCGTGCAGCAGGTGACGGTCGATATAGATAAGTGCAGTGCCGTCTTCACGTTGCTTGACCAAGTGCTGGTCCCACAACTTGTCATAAAGGGTCTGGCTGGCCATGTGTCAGGTCTCCTCGTTGCGCACGCGGTGTGGCGCTTTTTGCTGCCTCGGGGCTCGTAACGGCCCCTTGATGAGGGTGTGTCGTCCAGTGCTGATGGCGACGTGGCGGGCGAAGGGTCACGCGTGAAAGAAAGCGTTCACTCCGACGTTCAGCCCCGTCTGGTATGGATTCAGAGTACGCGTCGCGGTAGCATAAAACCAATTCATCTTTTTTATGCTTTGGATTCCTTTCAGGAATACCAATCCACCACTCTCATCATCTTCCCTTCTGTGCTGTCAGCCCATCTTCAAGGATAGCTTCTCCTCATGGACACACCGTCTCTACAAGCCTTTGTGGCCGTGGCCGAAACGGCCTCCTTCTCGCTGGCCGCGGAGCAGCTACACCTTACCCAGCCGGCTGTTTCCAAGCGCATCGCCGTCCTGGAGCAATTACATGGCGCACGCCTGTTTGATCGTATCGGCCGCCGCGTCACGCTCACCGAGGCGGGCAATATCCTGCTGCCGCGGGCACGCGCCATTCTCGTGATGCACGATGACACGCGGCGAGCATTGAGGAATCTGTCGGGGGAGGTAAAAGGCAGCCTGACGATGGCGACCAGTCATCATGTGGGGTTGCATCGCCTACCGCCGCTATTGAAGGCCTTCACGCTCGCTCATCCAGAGGTACGCATGGACATGCGCTTTCTGGATTCGGAGCAAGCCTATCAAGGTGTACTGGATGGGGAGCTTGAACTGGCAGTCGTCACGCTGGCGCCGCATCGTGACCCCAACCTGACGGTCGTGCCGGTATGGCTGGACCAGATGCGCTTCGTCTGCGGACGCGATCACCCGCTGGCAGGTCATAAGGCATTGCCGCTGTCAGCACTTTCAGAGCATGACGCCGTGCTGCCGGGCCACCTGACCTTCACTCGTGGCATCGTCATCGACACCTTCGCCCGCGATGGCCTGTCAGTCGAAGTCTCGATGTCCACCAACTATCTCGAAACTCTCAAGATGATGGTCGCCATCGGCCTTGGCTGGAGCGTACTGCCGGAAAGCATGATCGACGACGAGATCGAGATCCTGCCCATCGACCACCGCCCCATCGAACGCCAACTCGGCTACCTCTATCACAACAACCGCACCCTCTCGAACGCCGCCAGCGCCATGATTGAATTACTGGAAGGTGCGAGGGATGCGGCGTCGAGGTGAATAAACATTCACCCCTAAACATCAGCGAGCGACAATATTCCTCCAGTTAATAACTTCTTCTACAAACTCCAAAAAATAGCCTCGCAAGCTATCTGCATCCCAAGATAATAGTGTTTCATCAGTTACATCGCTTGCGCCCAATTCTCTTCTATCAAGAGGATCCTTGTTATAACATTCTGCAAGCAACCTAACTTTGTCAGTAATTACTAGCCATTTCAATGCATGACTAGGAGATAGGCTCACAGCCAACCCTATTACCCCCCTAAAATCTTCTAGCCTAGAGTCGGCAGTCATCACCATGAATTTTAATTTTCCGTAATCCACATCGTTTTTATTACTTTTTCCCCTCGATAAATTGTCTTTAATTTGCTCAAGACATCTATTATCGAAATTATCTACTTCAATATTTTCTATAGATAGCTCATGTCCAAACACGTGAGTTCTATTGTACGTATCAAGCAAAGACACCAAAAGTCTATTTAAAACCATCAAGGTTTCACGCCGCGCTGATAATTTAGGTAGAAGCTCTACAAAAAGATAGAAAATATAAGCAGCTACGACACTCATAGAAATACCAGAAATGAGCCTAGCAGTCATATCTAGAGTTAAAACCTCCCCAACCCAACTTCCAACGAGTGGAGCATACAAATCAAAATTAAACTCACAAAAAATCAATAAAGTAAAAGAAGCAACGAAAACAAGATGTGGCAAATTAGCCACCCACCAATGAGCACCAAGAGACTTAGGCACGAATATAATCCTTAATGTAAAAAACCAGCTCTGTAATAGAGCTGGTTTTATGATTCATAGATTACTTAAATCTATTCAGTTTTTATCAGTCCCCTTCGGTCCGCTAGTCGAGCTATCCGTCTTGCTCGCAACAGGCTTGGCATCGTCCTTCTTGGCGCTCTCTGCTTCCACCGCTGTCTTGGTGGCGGCGGCTTTGCTGGCGTTGGAGGGACGGCCACGGCGAGGCTTGGGAGCTTCGCTGGTGTTGTCTTTGCTGCTTGCAGTTTTGGCTGTGCTGGTGGCTGTTTTACTGGCAGCGGGCTTGCTTGCAGCAGTGCTCTTGCTTGCAGTGGCTTTACTTGAAGTGCCCGTGCTCGCCGCAGTCTTGCGCGGTGCGGTGGGCTTTTTCGCGGCCGGCGCTTTGTCTGTGCTGCCAGTCGCAGTACCACTTTTTGCCGTGCTTGAGGCCGCTGGTTTTGCCGCTGCCGTAGTGCCGCTTTTTGCCGTGCTTGAGGCCGCTGGCTTTGCCGCTGCCGTAGTGCCTTTGGCAGTGCTGGCAGATGCAGAATTACCGTCAGCCGCTTCCGTGGTCGGCTTGGGCGCTGCTGGCTGGGGAGCAACAGTCTTGGCAGCCGCCCGCTTGCGCGGTGTTGGCTTGCCTTCAGTTTTCGCGGTGCTCGCTGTATCAGCAGCAGGTGCAGCCTTCGATGCTGCTGGTTTGGCAGTCGATGTCTTGGTAGCGGAAGCCTTGTGTTTGGTGGCATTACCCGTCATCGCTGCCACCACGTCATCCAGCGGCAGCGTAGCCTGCTTGACCGCGTCAGTCATGGTCTTCTCGACCGTCTGCTGCACGTCGCGCACACCCTTGAGTTGAGCCTCAACAGCACTGGTGACTTCTTTCGGTACCGCCTGACCCAGTACTTCAGGAATGGTCTGACGGACGTAACGACCCGGTGCTTCTTCGATCACCGCAAGCTTGCCTTTACCCGGCACACGGGCCGCAACTTGCTTCTTGGGGTCCACGAAGCCGTTGTCCGTCATCCAGGACTGCCAGTCATTCCACCACGAGCCTTCGTGGTCTTCCCCGCCTTCAAGCCAGGCATCCGCAGAGGCAGGCAGGCTGTCATTGGTGACATAGCCGTACTTGTTCTTGTGCGGCGGATTGACGATACCGGCGATATGCCCAGAGCCGCCCAGCACGAAGCGCTTGATGGAGGCCTTCGGCAGCTGGGTGCCGGTGTAGGTGGTCTGCCACTTGGCAATGTGATCTTCGCGTGCCGAGACCCAGTAACACGGTGTCTCAATCTGCGAGAGGTCAATCGCCACGCCGTCCAACTCGATACCACCGGGCTGAATCAGGCGGTTTTCCAGATACATGTGACGCAGATACCATGCGTGCGTACCGGCCGGCAGGTTGGTGCCATCGGTATTCCAGTACAGCAGATCAAACGCCGTCGGCGCTTCGCCCTTGAGGTAGTTGGCGACATAGAACGACCAGAACAGATCATTCTCGCGCAACAGATTGAAGGAGAACGCCATCACGCGGCCATCCAGATAGCCGTCCTTCTCCATCTGTTTCTCTAGCCCTTGCAGCACCGGCTCGTTGAGGAAGACACCGATTTCACCGGGATCGGAGAAGTCCTGCAGCGTGGCCATATAGCTGACCGAGCGCACCCGTTCCGCCTGACCTTCGGCAGCAAGATACGCCAGCGTACTGGCCGTCAGCGTACCGCCGATGCAATAGGAGAGTATGTTGGTCTGCTTCTCGCCGGTGGCCTGCTCGATGGCATCCATCGCGGCAAGCGGCCCCATCTGCATGTAATCGGCCCAGGTGAGATCGCTCTGCTCAGGCCCGGGATTGCGCCAGGAGATCAAGAACACGCTGTGGCCTTGCTCGACCAGCCAGCGCACCATCGAGTTGTCCTGACGCAGATCGAGAATGTAGTACTTGTTGATCCACGGCGGCACAACCAATAGCGGCGTACTGAAGGCCTTTTCGGTCGCCGGACGATATTGAATCAACTGAATCAGTTCGTTCTCGAAGATGACATCACCCGGCGTCACGGCGATATTGTCGCCCAGACGGAAGGCTTCGGTGTCGGTCATCGCGACATTAATGCCTTCGGCGGAGTTGGCCAGGTCATCACGCAGCCGCTTGAGGCCGTCGATCAGATTCTGCCCACCCGTTTCGCGCGTGGCGCGCTGCACTTCCGGGTTGGTAGAAGCGAAGTTGGAGGGCGAGAAGGCACTGACATACTGGCGCGCATAGAACTCAAGATTGCGCTTCTTCTCGGCCGGTAGGCCTTGAATGCCATCCAGCATCTCGTTGACGGCACGCGAGAACAGCAGGTATTGCTGTACGAGGAAGTGGTAATAGGGCTCGTTCTGCCACGCCTCATCACGAAAGCGACGGTCGGAGCGCGCAGGCGAAATCACTGGCTCTACGGTCTCGCCGCTCATCTCGCGTAGCGTGCCTTGCAGCAGAGCCATCTGGTCCTGGAACAAGCGAGACTGGGTCGACATCAATAGCTGCGGATCACGTGCCAGTGCTTCAGCACCGGCCTTGAAGCAACTGCCCATCTCATCGTAGATGGTGGAGGCGGCGGCGCTGGGCCATAACCGCTCCAGCATGTCACTCATCAGTGCCTGATATTGAGCGCTGGCTTCCTGGACCACACTGGTCCATTCGCCACTGTCAGCGCCCTCGGGAAACAGGCTGGAAAAGGCCTGAGTGAACGCCTGCTGCTGGGCCGAGTGCATATCGCCCTTCCTCCTTGTCATTGGCTATCGAAGCATGGCTGTCGGACGAATGCCGACATGCGCTATTCAATCGAATCGAACCGAATCCTTCCGTCCCGTGACAGTGCAGGGGCCAAACATGCTGGCCGGTTGCCATCATTGGCGACCTGCACTGTGACTGCACACCTTCATGATCATCGAAGGCACGCCATGACTCACCATGTTGAACATGGCAGTCCGCTTTCCAATACGCTCGAATCAGGCGATGGCCCATTCGAACACGCTGGCAAAACGGGCTAATACATTTTGGCGATACCTTAGCAAAACCCCGAACGCGACTCGCAGCATGACACTTTCAGCATGCGCCCGTACCTGTCGCGGAGGCAATCCCTGAACGCGGCATAAAAAAAGGCTGACGCGGGCGCCAGCCTTTCGAATATATCAGCCCTGCTTGGCACGGCTACTAGCGCTGGCCGGCTTGCTGCTAGCGGGCGCGCTGGTAGCGGCAGACCCTGCAGAAGCAGATTTGCCGGTGCCGGAGTTGCCGGTGCCACCGAAGCTACCCGCCCCCTGCTTGCCAGCATCAGAGTAGGCATGTTCGAGCTGGGTACGCATCTCGTTGCCCATCTCAGCCAGCTTCATGGAATCATCCATCATCTGCTGAGATAGCTCGGTCACCGTTTCCAGCTGACGATTGCTGAACTCGCCAAGCCCCTCTGCATCCTTGACTTCAGTGGCAGCACGGGCGCGCTCGATACCGGTCTCGGTGTAGCGCTTGGCAGCATCCATCTGATACTCGGCAACCTTGCTTATCTGGTCGAGCATCAACGCATTGAACTTGCGCATCGGCTGGTAAAAGCTGCGGGCCTGCTCGGTAAAGGCATTGAACATTTGATCCTGCTGCATGACGGTTCCTCCCATGGATTCCGTACCGGAGATACGCGCAAACACTCTGCGCCACCTGCGAAGCGCAGCTTTATGCTGCACTGCACAAAGACTAGTCTGCCCCGAAAGCGGTTGCAATCCCATGACCGTAATTGCACGTTGCTTTTACTCCTTGATGCCCCTGCCAAGCCGTTGTCATTTAGCTTTTCTTGCTGCGTGAACGCGCACTCGCGGAAGCACCACTGTCCGGCTTATCGGCAGCAGCATCACGCTTGGCATCTACCGTCTTGGCTGTTGCCTTCTGTTGGCCGTCGCTATCCGCCTCGGCGCTCTGCTGACCGAACTGCTGCAGCGTCTCCAACATCATCTTCTGGTACTGATTGAACGCCGCCATGCCCTGCGCCATGCTCTCGCCCATATCGCCGGACATGCCGCCCGCTGCGCCCTGCCCTGCATTGGCTGAACCAGACGCGCCGCCCATCATTCCCTCGGCCATGCCCGGCGGCATGAACTTGGCAAAGGGGGTACCTGCTCCCGGCGTCATCAGCGGCTTGAGCAAACTCATGGGGTCATAACCTTCAACACCGGCTTCCATCTGACGACGAAAGCGCTCCATCAATTCCTGCTGAAAAGCTTCCACATCTGGCAGGCCCATCGCCTGACGAAATTCCTGAGGAGTGAGGTCGAACTCAACGTTGATCTTCATGGCAGGATTCCTTGTGTTGGTCCCCAGCGAGCGCCGTGGCGTGTGGGGTCACTCGCATGCGTGCTTTTCGAGTCTAGCAGCGCTGCCGCTCAGCACACAGCTCGCACGTTACATCAGTCCGAGCGCCACACCTGCACGCCTCACGTAAAACGCCCCGCCATCGAGCTGATCACAAGGATCAGTCCAATGACGGGGCGTCAGGCGCATATGACTGGCGCTCTGCTATCGACTGAGCGGCTGCTCGATACGTCGATCAGACCTCGCGCAGTACCGGCGTCTCAACTTTGACGTCAGCATTCTGGGCACGATGCCGTAGCAGGTGGTCCATCAGTGTCAGCGCCACCATCGCCTCGGCAATCGGCGTCGCGCGAATGCCGACACACGGATCATGACGGCCAGTGGTGATCACCTCGACCGCCTCGCCGTTGACGTCGATGCTGCGGCCCGGCAGCCGCAGACTGGACGTCGGCTTGAGCGCAATGCTGGCACGAATCGTCTGGCCGCTGGTAATACCACCCAGCACGCCACCGGCATGATTGGAGAGGAAACCCTGCGGCGTCATCTCATCACGGTGCTCGGTGCCTTTCTGGCTGACGACAGCGAAGCCGTCACCGATCTCGACACCCTTGACGGCATTGATGCTCATCAGGCCATGCGCGAGCTCTGCATCAATGCGATCAAATACCGGCTCACCGAGCCCCACCGGCACGCCCGTCGCTTCGACCGTCACCTTGGCACCCACGGAATCGCCTTCCTTGCGCAGCGCGTCCATGTACTGCTCCAGCTCTTCAAGGCGGGCAGCATCGCCACAGAAGAACGGGTTGGTGTCGACCAGCGACCAGTCCTTGACCTCAAGCTCGATGGGGCCGAGCTGAGACAGATAACCGCGCACCTGCACGCCTTGGGTCGCCAAGTACTTCTTGGCAATCGCTCCCGCCGCGACGCGCATGGCGGTTTCACGCGCCGAGCTACGGCCACCACCACGGTAATCACGCTCACCGTACTTGTGGTGGTAGGTGTAATCGGCGTGGGCCGGACGGAACTGGTCCTTGATCTTGCCGTAGTCCTTGGAGCGCTGATCGGTATTCTCAATCAGCAGACCAATCGAGGTGCCCGTGGTGCGGCCCTCGAAAACACCCGACAGGATACGCACCTGATCCGGCTCACGACGCTGGGTGGTATGGCGCGAAGTACCAGGACGACGGCGATCAAGGTCGATCTGCAGGTCTGCCTCGCAGATCTCGATGCCCGGCGGACAACCATCGACAATGGCGCCCAGCGCCGGGCCGTGGCTTTCGCCGAAGGTAGTGACAGTGAACAGCTTGCCGAAGGTATTTCCGGACATTCAGGGGGTCCTCAGGCGATGCCGCCGGTCATGACCGACGGCTGTCTGGTATGGGTAATGAAGCGCTATGACGACAAGCGCGAACGGTTACGCAAATTCCGGGGCACAGACTTCCAGCGTCTGGGCATCGATGGCAAAGACACCATTGCCGCCGCGCTCGAACTCCAGCCACATGAAGGGCACTTCCGGGAAGGCTTCCATCAGGTGACGTTCGGAGTTGCCGACCTCGACGATCAACACGCCATTGTCGGTCAGATAGTCGCGCGCTTCGCGCAGGATACGGCGCACGATATCCAGGCCATCATCACCGGCACCTAGTGCCAGTGCTGGCTCGTGACCGAATTCCTGCGGCATGTTGGAGAGATCGAAGGTATCCACGTAGGGCGGATTGGAGACGATCAGGTCATAGCGCTTGCCAGCGACACCGGCAAACAGATCCGACTGCACCGCGATGACACGGCCCGCCACGTCATGACGCTCGATATTGCTGCGCGCGACTTCCAACGCGTCCGTGCTGATATCGACCAGGTCGACTTCCGCAGTCGGCATCACCAACGCAGTGGCGATACCGATGCAGCCGGAGCCGGTGCACATGTCCAGCACGCGGGTCGGCGGCAGTTCCGGGAACCAGGCCGAGAAGCCACTCTCGATCAGCTCGGCGATAGGCGAGCGCGGAATCAACACACGCTCATCGACATCGAACGGCACGCCGGTGAAGAAGGCTTCGCCCAGCAGATACGGCAGCGGCTTGCGGGTGGTGATGCGCTCACGCACCAGTGCCACGATACGCGTACGCTCCATCGTCAGGAGACGAGCATCAATTACCGACGGGTCCGTGTCCCACGGCAGGTGTAACGCTCCCAATACCAGCGCGACGGCCTCGTCCCAAGCAGAATCGGTGCCATGGGCAAAGTGTAGGCGATGCGCGTGGAACTCACTGGTGGCCCAGCGAATCAGGTCGCGCAGTGTCACCAGCTCCTCAACGAGACGGGAATCCGGCTCACTGAGACTGGAAGGATGGCGCAGGTCGGACGCGGAAGATGTGGACACGGTGATTCCTGTAAGCGGACAGAGACAACGCGCGCAGTCACGACAATTCACCGAGCTGCGCATCGCGTGGGCATTGTAGCGTTCACGAAGCGTGGCGGCGACCCTTGACGTCCGGCCAGCTCGCCAAGGGGCGCACGCAAGATCTTCACAGTGACAACAGGCACGCTATACTGCGCGCCTTGTCATTTATTGCCTGCGGAGCCCCGCCATGCCACCCCGACACGACGACAGCACGGATAACGGCGACGATATCAGCGCCTTCCGCGCCGCCCTCAAGCAGGCCGGTGTACGCAGGATTACCACCAATCGCGCTGACCCCGGCCGCAAACCGGTCAGCAGTGAGGAGCAGGCACGTCTCGCCGCCCGGCGTGCTGCGGCCAGTGAAGCCAATCCTGACAGCCTGAGTGCACCCTCGCGCACGACGGATGGTCACGTAGAACCCGTCACACCTAGCCAGCTGCTGGATTTCTCCGTCGTCGATCTACCCTATCGCCAGCGCCAACGCCTGAAGCGCGGCGAAATCCCCTGGGAAGCCGGACTAGACCTGCACGGCTACACGCTGGAACAAGCGCGTATCGAGCTCGAATCCTTTATCGATGATGCCATCGCACGCCGCTCGCGCTGCGTGCTGGTGGTGCATGGCAAGGCATGGACCGGCATGGCCGACTATCCGGTGATCAAGAGTCACGTCAACACCTGGCTGCGGCAGTGGCCCGACGTATTGGCTTTTACCTCATCGCTCGAACTGGACGGCGGCAGCGGCGCAGTTTATGTATTGTTACGCAGCAAGGGCCGCGACACGCTGCTGGACTGATGCTGACAGGCGCAGGACTCTAGAAAAGGCTCTATAAAGAGCCTGCCACCATAACGACAAGGGAACACCCCGATGATACCCAACGCTGAACACATGGCTCGTGATACCTCACGCTTCGCACCATTGACCGCCGCCCTTACCAGCGTCTCAGCCGCGACATTGGTGCTGGCACTGAGCGCATCGCCGGCCAACGCCAGCGATGCGCTCGCTGATAGCACACTGGCCAGCGTACAAAAAAGCCAAGTACTGAAAGTCTGCACTACGGGTGACTACGCGCCCTTCAGTCATCGTGAAGATAACGGCGAGTTTGAAGGTATCGACATCGACATGGCCGCCTCACTGGCCAAGCATCTTGGCGCTAGCGTCGAAACGGTGGCGACCAGCTGGCCGACGCTGATGGAAGACTTCACTTCCGGCAAATGCGATATCGCGATGTCCGGCATTTCGGTCAAGCTTGACCGTCAGGCGCAGGCCTATTTCAGCCTGCCATATCAAACCGGCGGCAAGACACCTATCGTGCGCTGTGATGACGTCAAGAAGTATCAGACCGTCGATCAGATCAACCGCCCTGACGTGCGCATCACCGTCAATCCCGGCGGCACCAACGAACGCTTCGCCAACGAATTCCTCAGCGAGGCCACACGCGTCGCGCACGGCGACAATCGCACCATCTTCAACAACATCATCGAGAATCGCGCCGACGTAATGGTAACGGATGCCATCGAAACCCAGTTACAGGCCAGCCGCCACCCCGAACTGTGTAGCGTACATCCTGAATCACCCTTCACCTTCTCCCAGAAAGGCTATCTGCTGCCGCTGGGCGATAACATCTGGAAGGCCTATGTCGATCAGTGGCTGACCCAGATGCAAGGCACCGGCGAGCAGGCCGCCATCTTCGACAAGTGGATCAAGGGCTAAGCGTCTTTCGTACTACGCGCTAAAGTGACGCAAACCAAGTGTCAGAAACAAAAAGACCCCGCCAA
>NZ_JEMF01000008.1 GCF_000591415.1 Cobetia crustatorum
GGCTGGCGTTGTCGTATCTGGCTTATTCATGTCTGGCGGTAGGTTATGCCTTCATGTCGAGCACGATGCGCCCTTCAATCTTGCCCTCGATCATCTTGCCGAATATCTCGTTGATATCTTCAAGCTTGCCCGTCTGCACTGTCGCTGCGACCTTGCCTTCGGCGGCGAAATCGAGCGCCTCCTGCAGGTCTTGACGCGTCCCGACGATGGAGCCACGCACCGTGATGCCATTGAGTACGGTCGAGAAGATCGGCAGCGGGAAGTCGCCCGGCGGCAGGCCGTTGAGCACCAGGGTGCCGCCACGCCGCAGCATGTTCTGCGCCTGATCGAAGGCCTTGGGTGAGACCGCCGTGACCAGTGCACCGTGTGCGCCGCCAATTTCACGTTTGATGACGGTCGCGGGGTCTTCCTTCATCGCATTGACGGTGACGGTCGCGCCCAGGCGGCGTGCCAGCGCCAGCTTGCCATCATCGACATCGACCGCCGCCACGTTCAATCCCATGGCGCGTGCGTACTGCACCGCCATATGCCCTAGCCCACCGATACCGGAAATGACAACCCACTGCCCAGGGCGGGTATCGGTCATCTTCAAGCCCTTGTAGACCGTCACCCCGGCACACAGTATCGGCGCGATCTCGACGAAGCCGACACTATCTGGCAGGCGCCCGACATACCCCGCGTCCGCCAGCGTGTACTGCGCGAAGCCGCCGTTGACCGAATAACCGGTGTTCTGCTGGCTTTCACACAGCGTCTCCCAGCCGCCCAGGCAATGCTCGCAATGACCACATGCCGAATAGAGCCACGGCACTCCGACACGATCCCCTTCCTTGACGTGGGTGACACCTTCGCCGATGGCGGCAATGACCCCGACACCCTCATGACCGGGAATGAACGGCGGATTGGGCCGAACCGGCCAGTCGCCGTGGGCGGCGTGCAGATCGGTATGACAGACCCCAGAGGCCGCGACCTCAACCAGAATCTCGCCACGTCCAGGTCGTGGTACCGCCACTTCCTCGATGACCAGCGGTGCTCCGAATTCACGTACCACGGCGGCTTTCATGCTGCTATCCATGACGTACTCCTTTCTCTTTCAGGAAAACACGAATAAAGATCGATCAGAGATATCGAGACATGTTGCGTCAAACGACTCATTGAAACTGAATGCGATGCCTGCTGTTCTGCGCCAGATCATGAAAGCGACCTGCCGCCAGCATACGTCGTCTAGAAGAAACCGAGCGGATTGATGTCGTAGCTGATGAGCAGGTTCTTGGTCTGCTGATAATGCTCCAGTGCCATCTTGTGGGTTTCGCGGCCGACACCGGACTTCTTGTAGCCACCGAAGGCAGCATGGGCGGGATATTGGTGATAACAGTTGGTCCAGACGCGACCGGCCTGAATGCCACGCCCCATGCGGAAGGCGACATTGATGTCGCGGCTCCATACGCCAGCCCCGAGACCAAACTCGGTATCATTGGCGATGGCCAGTGCCTCGGCCTCATCGCGGAAGGTGGTCACGGCCACGACCGGCCCGAAGATCTCTTCCTGGAAGACGCGCATCTTGTTGTGGCCCTTGAGCAGCGTCGGCTGGATGTAATAGCCGTTGGCCAGCTCGTTCTCCAGTGACTCGCTGCCACCACCGATCAGTACTTCAGCGCCCTCCTCGCGGGCGACATCCATGTAGGACATGATCTTGTCGTATTGCTCACGAGAGGCCTGCGCCCCGACCTGAACCTCGGTATCCAGTGGATTGCCGCGCTTGATGGTCTTCACACGCTCCATCACGCGGGCCATGAAGGCGTCGTACATGCTTTCCTGAATCAGTGCCCGTGACGGACAGGTACAGACTTCGCCCTGATTGAAAAATGCCAGCACCAGGCCTTCAGCAGCCTTGTCGATGAAGGCAGGCTCGGCATTCATGATGTCGGCGAAGTAGATGTTGGGCGACTTGCCGCCCAGCTCGACCGTGGAGGGAATGATGTTCTCGGCGGCGCACTTGAGAATGTGCGAACCGACCGGCGTGGAGCCGGTAAAAGCGATCTTGGCGATACGCTTGCTGGAGGCCAGTGCCTGTCCGGCCTCGGCGCCATAGCCGTTGACGATGTTGAGCACGCCCGCCGGCAGCAGGTCATTGATCAGCTCTGCCAGTACCAGGATCGAGGCCGGGGTCTGCTCGGCAGGCTTGAGCACCACGCAGTTGCCGGCCGCCAGCGCAGGCGCCAGCTTCCAGGTCGCCATCAGGATCGGGAAGTTCCACGGGATGATCTGCCCGACCACGCCCAGCGGCTCATGAAAGTGATAGGAAACAGTATTGGCATCGATATCGGCAGCTGTACCTTCCTGAGAGCGCAGGCAGCCCGCAAAGTAGCGGAAGTGATCAATCGCTAGGGGAATGTCGGCATTGAGCGTCTCGCGCACCGCCTTGCCGTTGTCCCATGTCTCGGCAACTGACAGCAATTCAAGGTTCTGCTCCATGCGGTCCGCGATCTTGAGCAGGGTATTGGAACGCTCCTGGGCAGAGGTCTTGCCCCAGGCAGCAGCGGCGGCGTGGGCAGCATCCAGCGCGAGATCAATATCTTCTGCACTTGAGCGTGGGATACGGCAGAACACCTCGCCCGTGACCGGGCTGATGTTGTCGAAGTACTGGCCTTTGACCGGCTCGACGAAGCGACCACCGATAAAGTTGCCGTAGGTATCCTTGAAGGTGACGAGCGCATCTGCGCTGCCCGGGGAGGCATAGATCATGGCTAACTCCTGTTGGCCGGATGCTCGCGATACGCTGTCGACTCTGGCGTGAGGCGAACAAGCGGCGAGATCAGCGACCTGTTGTTATGGGACTGACTCTGAATGCTTGGATGCAAGTGTTCGGCACGAGCCTTGAGGTGTGACAGCCAAGTGGAAAATGTTGATCTGTGCTGGTGCCTGCAAACATGCACATTCAGTGTTGTTCAAGGAGTACGAAGACGACATGCTGCCATGGAGGGAGGAAACCTCATCCCTTGGGAGGAGGTAGCTGCCATTCGTGACCACAACACATACCGCGAAGGCCGCAAGGCGCCTCCCGCATCTTGGCGTTAAGCTTCAGCACTGGGCCATCAGCGGTAATGAAGCCCCTCTCCACCGGTAAGGAGCCACCATGTACCGTGTGCTGATCGCGGATGACCATCCGCTGTTTCGTGATGCCATCAGCCGTACGCTGAGCGCACAGACGTCGCCATTGGCTGCGCAGAAAGAAGCCGTGCTTGCATGTGAACTACTGGAAGCCGCCAGCCTTGGTGAAGCGCTGGCAGTGATCGAAGCGAACGCCGACACTCTCGATCTGGTACTGCTGGATCTTGACCTTCCCGACAGTCATGGCCTGGACGGCCTGACTCGTCTGCGGGCCGAGGCAGACTGGCTGCCAGTAGCGATTCTCTCTGCCCATGAGGAGCGCGCCACGGTGCTGGAAGCGCTGACGCTTGGCGCGGTCGGCTATCTCTCCAAGTCCACCTCGGCGGAGGCGCTGCGTGAAGCATTGACACGCATGCTGGCGGGCGAGATTCATGTACCTGCCAGTCTGATGCGTACCAGCATGCCGCGCCCTCCCATGCGTGATGACGCTGCTGACTCGGCATCCAGGTCAGCAAGCCCCAGGCCAACAAGCCCACCTCTCATTCCCGCCATGAGCGACACGGACTTTCTGGTGCATTGGCAGGCACTGACCGGCAAGCAACGCGGCGTGCTGCAGCGCATGGTGCTGGGGGAATCCAACAAGATGATTGCCTGGCAGCTGGGCGTGGCGGAAACCACCGTCAAGACGCATGTGTCCGCCATCCTGCGCAAACTGGGCGTCTCCAGTCGCGTGCAAGCGATTCTGATCGCCAGTCGTGCATTGGGTTCAGCACCGCCTTCACCTTCTTCATCATGCAAAACGCCCCAACCGACTCCTCACGAGTGAGAAGCAGATTGGGGCGTTCGTGGGTGAGCCGCAGGGGCGTGAGCGGCCGACGCGACATGCGAGTTACAGCAACTCTCCCACCAGCACATAGCCGTTGAGCATGATGATGATGGCAGCGACCAGAATCCCCATTGCCGTCACCCAATGACGGTTGACCAGATCACCCATCAGCTTGCGATTGGCGGTGAACATCAACAGCGGCACCAGCGCGAAGGGAATCCCGAAACTCAGCACCACCTGACTGGCGACCAGCACCTGCTGTTCCGGCAGGCCAATCAGAATGATGGCAATCGCGGGGGCCATGGTGATCACACGACGCAGCCACATCGGGATACGGAAGTTGACGAAGCCCTGCATCACTACCTGCCCGGACAGCGTCCCGACGATGGACGATGACAGGCCCGCCAACAGCAGCGTGAAGCCGAAGATCAGGCTGGCAGCGTCATGACCCATCAGCGGCGACAACAGCTTGTAACTCTCGGTGATGGAGGCCACGCCCGTTTCGCCGTTACCATGAAAGACCTTGGCCGCTAGCACCAGCATCGCCAGATTGATCAGCCCTGCCAACGCCATGCCAATGATGACATCGAGACGGTAGTAGCCCATCACACGACGACGCTCACCGCTGTCACGAACCCGAATACGATTCTGCGATAGGGCTGAATGCAGGTAGATCACGTGCGGCATCACGGTCGCGCCGAGAATGCCGGCAGCGAGAAAGATGGCATGACTGTCGGGGAAGCTGGGGGTCAGCAGGCCATAGATGATCGGCTCGACTGGCGGACGACTGAGGATGATCTCGAGCAGGAAACCCGCCGAGACAGCCAGAATCATCGCCCCGATGATCATCTCCATCATGCGGAAGCCGTAACGCTGCATCACCAGCACACCATAGGTGATGGCGCCGGTCAGCAGCGCGCCTTCCAGCATGCTGAGGCCGAACAATAGATTGAAGGCCAGCGCCGCGCCGAGAAACTCGGCCAGATCAGTGGCGATGGCAACGATTTCAGCTTGCACCCAGAAGGCCCACACCAGTGGCCGCGGAAAGCGCGCCCGAATCACTTCGGCCAGATTCTGACCGGTGGCAAGCCCCAGCCGTGCTGACAGCGTCTGGATCAACATCGCCATCAGGTTGGCCCACAGCACTACCCACAGCAGGGTATAGCCGTAGCGTGAACCCGCTTCGATATTGGTCGCGAAGTTACCGGGATCGATGTAGGCCACGGCGGCAATCATCGCCGGCCCCATGAAAGGCAAGGCGCGCCGGATGCGACCCGATGCCGGGCCAGACGTCCCGGGCCGAGATGAAGAGTCGGATGAAGACGCTTCACCTGCACTGCTCAGTGACAGGCTGGCGGCATGACGTACGGTACTATCAGACATGACATTAAACATGGGGGGATAAACCTGTCAGATCAATGGTCCGCAAGACAATACAAGAAACGATTCAATACGATATGCGGAAGGATATGCCATGAGCATACACCCAAGATACGATCAATTCTCATTATAATTAAGCATGCTGCTCAATAGTCATCTGCTATGCCTGATCTTGACGCCCCGCCTTTCCGTTTTCCGTGTGGCCTAACTGATTCACCAACAGTTGGCGTAGCCGTAATGGCTTGACTGGCTTGAGCAGAAAACCAAAACCGAGTGCTCTGGCCTGCGCTTTCAGCGCTGCCGCATGATCAGCGCTGATCACCACCACGGGCAGCGTGGGACATCGCTCACACAACGCCTGCGCCTGCACAAGACCATCCGGCTGATCGTCACCCAGCTGATAGTCGACGATCAGGAGATCAGGTGATACCGCGTCCTGTTGCGCCAGCAATGCCTCACGCGACACCGCGCAGTGAACGCTCGCGCCCCAGCCCGCCAACAGTGACTGCATGCCGGCGAGCACATCGCGGTCATCGTCGATTACCCAGATAACGGTATTTTCAAGCGGCCGTGTCAGCGGGACTGACAGGTTCGCCGGTAAAGCGGACGACGCCATGACGTCA
This sequence comes from Cobetia crustatorum, assembly GCF_000591415.1. Lineage (GTDB taxonomy): Bacteria > Pseudomonadota > Gammaproteobacteria > Pseudomonadales > Halomonadaceae > Cobetia > Cobetia crustatorum. The sequence continues at coordinate 5,938 of NZ_JEMF01000008.1, forward strand.
ACACATGGCGATGCCACGATCGGTACGCGAATCGCAAAGGCCGCTCCGCGACCGGCAATCGAATCGAGCGACAGCGGATGCTCCAGCAGGCCCGTGATGCGCTTGACGATCGCCAACCCCAATCCCAGCCCACGTTGCTCGGGATCATGACCGCGCGCCGCACGGCGGAATTCAAGGAAGATCGCCTCGCGCTGACAGTCCTCGACGCCGGGCCCGTTGTCAGCGACCGTGATTTCCAGCCAATCACCACGCCGCCGACATCCCAACAGCACCCGCCCGCCCTGGGCGCTATCACCCCGGTCCGATTCATCAGCATGTGATTCAGGGACATGTGCTTCAGGAACATAGCGCAGCGCATTGCTCAAGAAGTTGCGCACCACGCGCGCCAACAGCTGGAGATCAGAAGCCACCATGACCTCGCTTGCTACATAGTGAAGCTCAAGCCCACGCGCGGCCCCCAGCTGGCGATATTCCTCGGCCAGTACATCCAGCAGTTCACGGGCACGGAAGGTGGTGATATCTGGCGTGAGCACGCCGGCATCCAATCGCGAGATGTCCACCAGCGTACCGAGCAACCCTTCGACGTCATTCAATGAACGACTCAAGCGCTGGATCAACTCACGCGGTTCCGCATCGCTGGTGGAATGGCTTGCAGTGCCAGCAAGCGACAGCCGCTCCTCGAGCGCACTGGCAAACAGCCGCGCTGCATTCAGCGGCTGCAACAAGTCATGGCTGATGGCGGCCAGAAAGCGCGTCTTGGAATGATTGGCCGCTTCGGCTTCTGCCTTGGCGGCTGTCAGGCGGCGATTGAGTGCTCCCAGTTCATCCAGCGTGCGGTGCAAGGTATCAGTGCGTTCGCGCACCTGCTCCGCCAGCAATACCGCGTGCTCAAAGGCCGCGTAGGGTGCACTCGGCGACAGATTGCTCGACTCGACGCGCTCGATCAGCGCAGCGTTGATCTTCTCCAAGCGCTGATTGCGCACCTGCAGCGCAGCCAGTGCTTCATGGAGCGCCTCCGTCGAGTTATTCATCCCGCGTACCGTCGCCAGCGGGTGGCTGACCGATCACCACACCCGTGAAGGTCTGGTTGATGTGCATGCCGTGATGTTGTTCGCCGTAGGTATTGAAGCCGATCACGCGATGACGACGCAGCAGCTGCGAGGCTTCATCGCTGATTCCCAGTGCATCGATTTCCATGCGGCGCAGAAAACAATCACAGCCGATCGTGATCAGCGGTGCGCCTAGCCGCGCCTCGATCTCGGCCAGCTGATGCTCCAGCTGCGCAAGAATCGGCGTGGCTTGCATCGCGGTCAGTACGATGCCGGTCTCGACGGCGCAGTAGAAGGTCAGACTGGCATCGGCGTTCACGCGCTGGATGGAGCGCACGTAATGCGCCTCGCCAATGCGCACCGCGAGAGGACAACGCGCGAATACCGCCTCCTCCAGCGCATCAGACGTCACACCGGCCAGACGCGCATATTCCTCGGCGGCAGGCGCAGCATTCAGCTCCAATACACGGCGGGTATCGCGGTCCACCGCCGTCACCACCAACTTGTCTGCCAAGGGGGCCAGATGGTGCGTGCTGATGACTTCGAACGGCAGATGCGTGTTGATCAACACCACCACCGCCGCCTGATCATGAAAACGACCGTCGGCGTAGACGTAGGTATGCGCAAGGCGATTGTCGTCACCAGCCGAACCGCCAAAGCCGGGAATGCTGCCCAGAGCGGCGTCCAATGTCGCCAGCACCTGCTCTTCACTGCTCGACAGCCCGTCAAGCAGCGTCAACGCAAAGCTGTGGCCCGTCACGGGCGCGACCGCCTGGGCACGACAATGTGCCAAGAGATCGTCGGTCAGCGACTGGGCCCGCGGCAGATCAAAGCCGCACAGATCTTCGATCAACACCTGCGCGAGGGCAAAGTCACCACATGCAAAGCCGATGGCGACGATGGAGCCACGCGCATAGCCTTGCGGAGTGATCTCGCCTGCCGTGGTACAGCCACTCACGGTGACCGCCCCGAAGGTGGCGGCCAACGCCTGCCCCAGCTCCGCAAGCGGATAATCCGCCGAGCAGAAGAACAGCACGCCCCCGAGACGACCACGATCACCAAGCTGCTCATCAAGCTGAAGCGCCAGCTCCTCCACCGCTGTCACGGGGTCACTCTGATGGCTGAACGCCGTGGCCAATGGTGCCGCATGACGATCATCCCGCGCCTGTGCGTCCTGCCCTGGTCTGCTACGACATGTCATCTAGCCTCTCCGTGTTTGGATGCGCTCCTGCTGAAGGTACGTCTGCTGAAGGTACGTCTGCCGGATCCAGTACGGCTTACAGCACCAGTCCACTGGCGCGCACCACGCGCCGCTCGATCGCCCCTTCCAGCGTCTCGCGGCGCGTGCCGGCCAGCGTGACTCGCGACTTGGCGCGCGTGATGCCGGTATAGACCAGCTCACGGGTCAGGATCGGATTGGCCCCCTCTGGTAGCACGAATAACACATGCCGGAACTCGGAACCCTGCGACTTGTGGACCGTCATCGCGAAGACCGTCTCCACCGCCTCGAGTCGCGAAGGCAATACCGCACGTACGCCATGGTGGAAGCTGGGCACCTCCAACGCAGATGCCTCCCCTGCTGTCTCTTCCTCGATCGGGAAGAACACCCGCAGACGCCCGCCAGCGGCAGGATCAGGCAACGTGATGCCGACATCACCGTTGTAGAGGCCAAGCGCGCGGTCGTTGCGCGTGACCATCACCGGCCTGCCCGCATACCAGCCACGCTCATCACCGATCAGCCCGCGGCGCATCAGTACCCGCGCCACGCGTGCATTGAGGCCATCCACGCCATACGGCCCCTTGCGCAATGCGCACAGCAACTGGAACTCCAGCAGCAGGTCGATCACCTCACGTGCAGGGCGCCTGTCGCGCACGGCTTCCAACGCGGGCCGATAACCGTTCACGATCAACTGTTCCAGCGCACGATCTTCCGGGCCATTGAGACTCAACCAGGCGATGTCGCTGAAACCGGTTTTCCATGCCGCACGTAGCGCCTGACGATCACCGTCATTGCTGGCGCGCGCCAATGCACCAATGCCACTGTCAGCCGCGAAGCGATAACTCTTCTGCAACACGACGACATGATCGCCCAGTCGACCCTGAGCAGCCGCCGACTCGTCTTGCGAGGATTCGAGCGAAGACACAAGTGACGCGTCTGAATTCGCCATCACCGCCTGCAGAGACTCCCCCGTCAGGCGTGTCAGATCAGCGCACAGCGCCGGTGAATATCGCGGCGGCAAGGCATGCTCACAGAGATCTCCGAGTACTGCCCCCGCCTCCACCGAGGCCAGCTGGTCCTTGTCGCCGAGCAGAATCAGGCGCGCATGCGCTGGCAAGGCGCCCAACAGCGCCGCCATCAGATCGAGATCGACCATCGAAGCTTCATCAACCACCAGCAGATCGAGCGCGAGAGGATTGCCGGCATGATGGCGGAAGTGACGCGAGTCCGGTCGTGCGCCCAGCAGGCGATGCACGGTACTGGCCTCACGCGGGATGGCAGCACGAACGGTCTCTGACACGCCCAACTTGGCGACCGCACCGCGGATGGACTCTGACAATCGCGCCGCGGCCTTGCCGGTCGGGGCGACCAGCCGGATCTCCAGCGGTCGTCTCTCGCCTTGGTCAGCACTTTCACCCTTGTCGTCATCACCGCCGTGATGACTGGCACCGTCATTGTCATCAGCCCCCTCACCCAATGCCTGCGCCTGCAACAACGCCAGCAAGCGCGTCACGGTGGTGGTCTTGCCAGTGCCGGGGCCACCGGAAATCACCGTCAACCGCTGACGCAACGCCAACGCACAGGCCAGTTTCTGCCAGTCAGGTTCGCCGTGCGGATCTGGCTGGTTGGTGGCAAACAATTCACGCAAACGCGCGCCCAATGCGTCACTGACGACATGCTTGCCCTCTGGCGATGACTCTGATTCTGGCCCCATGCGGGCGCGCAGACCTGCTGCCACCGCACGCTCCGCCTGCCAGTAGCGACGCAGATAGAGTCGCTCACCAACCAATACCAGCGGTCGCAGCGGCAGATGGCCCGCGGGAGCATCCGCCTGCGCCAACACCGTGACCAGCGAGGAGGCCGCCAGTGCTTCGCCCCAACTCTCGACCGTCACGTCAGCCAGAAATGCCTCGGGCAGCGTCACGCTGGCCTCATTGATCTGCGCCTGGGTGTGTTCCAGTGGCGGCAGTGACAGCGTGGCCCGTGGTTCAGCCAGCGCACGCGAGAGCGAGAGGCACACATGGCCACGCCCCAGCTGATGGCTGGCCAGCGCTGCCGCCAGCAATACACTGGCCGGGGCATCAGCGACGTGCCGTGCCATGAAGCGCACCAGGTGGGCATCGACGCGCCGCAGCCAGCCCAGTTCGACCCAGAAGCCGAGCGTGGTGAGCAAGGCATCACGCGGTGTCATCGTCGATAGTCGTGTGTTGGCGTCAGACATCGAGCGCTCCCTGCAGGAAAGTGTCGCTTTCATCTGGTGCCAGCGGCGCACGGGCCGCAGCGTCCAGCAATGTGTCGAGTGCCGCGCTATCACCGCCCAGCCAGGCATCCAATGCCTCGATCAAGGCTTGCGAGGGTCTGCGCTGAAAGACGCCAGGCGTCGCTGCGTCGGGCGTCGTCAGGCCTTCGCGCGTAGCGCCACCGGCATCCAATCCACGCAGGAAGACATACAGCACGCCGCCCATGTCGCGTGCATAGTCGTATTCGCCGAGACGCGCCTTGAGCAGACGATGCAGCGCCAAGGTGTAGAGCACGTATTGCAGGTCGTAGCGATGTTCGACCATCGCGCGGGCCAACGACTCGCCCAGATAATCTTCCGGACGCTCGCCCAGATAGTTCGACTTCCAGTCCAGCACGTACCAACGACCACCCGACTGGAAGGTGAGATCGATGAAGCCCTTGAGCATGCCATGCATACGACGCGGTGCGAGTCTGGGCCGCGAGCGCGGCAGCGGCTCAAGCGCCGTGACCAGCGCATCTAGCGGCACGCTGCGCGCATGGACTGCCGGGAGCCAGAATTCCAGCTCCGGCTGCCAGGCCTCCAGTCGATTGAGCAGGATGGGCTCGCCCTCAAAGCCGCTCAGCGGACGCGTCAAGGCGTGTTCGAGCCAGTCGAGCAGCCGTGGCTGCCAGCTGGCATCGAAGCCGCCAAAGTGCAGGCGAGACCCCACCAGGTGTGCCAGCTCCGCGTGGTAGTCCTCATCGCCGAGACGATCGAGATCAACCGCTTCCAACAAACCATGCAGGAAGGTGCCGGGCCGTGGCCCGCGCGGGAAGTCATGCAGGTTTATCTCGCCGACCGTCATCGGCAGACCGCCCGACAGCAGCGGGCCCGACTGACCCACTACCTCACGGTCTGGCCGTGTCAGGCCGCGCTCACCCTCTTCCAGGGCAAGCTCGGTTGCCCCTTCGGGGGCACGCTCACTGTCGAGTCTCTGCTCGCTAGTCTCGGCGTGGGTCTTGTCATGGGCCTGGTCATGAAGTGCATCATCGACCGGCAGTGCAGTCACCTGGCGTGCATCCGTCAGCAACGCGGTATAGGAGGCGATCCACCAGTCATCCTCGATACCGCCCGCGAAGTGACGCGCCCCCGAGAAATGCTGGTCACGCTCAGCCGGCGCGCGATAGGTGTGACGTGGCACCTCGGGCAAGGCAGACAACTGCGCAAGCTCTACCCCTTGCTGATCACACCAGCCACGTAGCGCCGCTTCGACACCGCTGGCGTTGACCTCTGGCGTCTCGTTCAAGCCCAGCAGATAGCCGATGGCGGTGAATGGCAGACTGAGCTGCTTGCTGAAACCGCCCTTGCCGATCGGCGCCAGCCCCAGCCAGCAGGCAAATTTGGGACGCGTCAACGCCACATACAGCAGCCGGACGTCTTCCATCAAGCGTGCGTTGTCGGCAGCGGCAATAGCTTCCTTGGAAGGCTTCTTGACCAGAATGCTGTCGTCGAGCGCCTCGTCCTGATCCCGTCTCTGCGCTGCTGATGGCGACTGATCATCATCGTCAGCACTAGTGCCTGACGGCGTCAGCCAGCGTTGCTTGAGGTTCAGCAGCCCGAAATTCCTGTCGGGCTCGGCTGCGCGGAAGCTGGCCATGAACGGCAGCATCACGATCGGGTACTCAAGTCCCTTGGACTTGTGGATGGTGACGACACGCACCAGCCCCTCGTCGCTTTCCAGCCGCTGACTGAGGCTGTCGCTATCGAGTGCCTCGTGACCGGATTCCAGCGCCTGATGCCACCAGCGCAGCAGCGCCTGTTCACCATCAAGCCGCTGGGCGGCATTCTGCGCCAGCTCACCCAGATGCAGCACATCGGTCAGTGCACGCTCCCCGCCCGCTCGTGCGGCCAGTCGCTCGCCGACTCGAAAATCACGCATCACGCCACGCAACATCGGCAGCACCCCGCGCCGCTGCCAGTCACGGTGATAGCCGTCAAAGCGCTCGACCTCGCGCTCCCAGGCCAGCTCATCGACGGCGAGATGCTCGACCAATGACAGGTCATCTGCCAGCAGACGGGTCGCCAGTGCCGCGCGCAGACGGCGATCATCACGCGGATGCGCTACGGCCTCGAACAACTGCAGCAACTCGAAGGCTTCCGGCGTATCGAATACCGAGCTTTTCTCACTCAGATAGACGCTGCGGATACCGCCCTCGGCCAGTGCGCCACGAATGGCAGCGGCTTCGCGACCATTACGCACCAGCACGGCGATATCGCTGGCCGCCACGCCGCGTGGGGCATCACCCTGTTCATTGACGAACACCAGCCCCGGCTCCCCGCGCTCAAGGGAAGACGCACCTTCCAGCAATGCCTGAATCTGGGTGCGACAGGCGCGGCTCATGTCACGACGGTGATTCTCGGCACTGAGTCGCTCGCCACCGGCCCACCAGAGCGTGAGCGCACTGGCCGCGTCTTCACGGCCATCAGGGTGACGCATTACCAGTCGCGTGCGCGTGCCCTGGGCCTCGACCGACTGAAAGGGAATGTCCTCGCTGCCAAAGGGCGCGACATGCTGAGCGAACAGCGCATTGACCGCCGCCACCATCGCCGCACTGGAGCGGAAGTTGCGTGGCAGCGTGAAGCGCGAGGTCGTGGCCCGCCGCGCCGCCAGATAGGTATCGATATCGGCACCTCGGAAGGCGTAGATGGCCTGCTTGGGGTCCCCGATCATCATCAGGGTGCTTGGCGGCGTCTCGCTATCGCCCAAGCCCTTATCCAACCCCTCGTCCAAGCCCTCATCAGACTCGCTACCGGCGGCCTGCGGATAGATGCGACGGAAGATGCGGTACTGGACAGGGTCGGTGTCCTGGAACTCATCGATCATCGCCACCGGCAACTCCTGACGAATCTGACTGGCCAACCGCTGGCTGGCAGCTCCGTTGAGTGCGGGGTCCAACGCATGATCGAGATCATTGAGCAGGTCCGAGAACTCCCATAGCCCCAACCGTCGCTTCTCGCGCACCAGCGATTCCGCCACCCGATCACGTGCATGCACGGCGACCTGGTCCAACAGCATGGTGTCGGGCTCCGGCACCTCCGCCAGCATGTCGAGTGCAGTGAAGAAATCATGACGCGGTGTCTGGCAGCCTTTCTTGGTGCCCTTCTCCAGCTTGGCCTGGCTCAGCCAGCAGAGCTTCTTGCTGTCGAGCATCTCTTCATGAAAGTCCTGCTCACCACTGGCCAGCCAGGTCGCCGTCGCATCGATGCGCGCGTCAAGTTCGATGGCCTTGTAACTGTTGCCGTTCAGCGCCTTGTGGGCAAACGCCTGCTGCATGACGTCGCGGATGCTCTGCTCATCAAAGCTGCCTTCAACCGCGCGACGGGCAGCCTGCTGTTGCTGACGCCAGCCTTCGGCACTGCCCAGCAGCTCGCTCAGTACGGCCGGTGCTTCCAGACGCTCGCCATCACGATAGAGCGGACGCGGCATGCCATCGCGCAACAGGCCACGCACTTCGTCACCCAATGCTTCAGGGCCTGCCCAGCGACCCCGAATCAGCGCCTGCCATTCGCGCGCCAGCGGATAAAATTCGCAACGCCAGTAATCCTCGACGCAGCGTGCCAGCAGCGACTGGCCATCCTGCAATAGTTCAGCGCCGAAACGCCCACCGGCATCGAAGGCATGGCGGCTGAGCATGCGCTGGCAGAAGCCGTGAATCGTGAAGATGGCGGCTTCATCCATCAGACGTGCGGCCTGATCGAGACGACGAGCCGCACCCGCCCGAAGGCTGGCCACCTGATCAGGAGCAACATTCGCCAGCGGCGCCAGCAACTGCGCCAGAATCGGATCTGGACTCGCGCGCCCCAGCAACACTTCACGCGCCTGCTTGAGGCGGGCACGAATGCGGTCTCGCAGCTCAGCGGTGGCGGCCTCGGTAAAGGTCACCACCAGAATCTCCGCCGGTGTCAGCGCACGCGGATAGCTGACGCCGGCCTCTTGTCCGGGCAGCGGGCCAAGCACCAGCCGCACGTAAAGCGCGGCAAGTGTGAAGGTCTTGCCAGTACCGGCACTGGCCTCGATCAGATGCTGCCCCACCAGCGGTAGCGCAGGAATGTCGAGGGCCTGACCCTGTACTGCCTCCATGATGTTCCCCTTTCCGTTTAGCTGTTCGTTCATGGCGGCCCGTTCGACTGTTCGCTCGCTCATGACGACTCACCTTGTGTGCTGGCAGCAGCGTCTTGTGCCGAGAGGTCTACCGCGCGCTCGCCGAGTACTCCCTGGCGCGCCGAGATCATGGTCTCGATCAGTGGCTGATAGAGACGCAGGCTGCGCACCATGCCATCAGCGCGAGAAAAGTGGCTGAATTCAGGCCACAGTTCGCCAAGCGCGCCTTCCTGACGACGCAAGGCTTGCGGACCCTTGAAGGTATCTTCCATGAAGCGCGTTTCCATCGCGCGCTCAAGCGTGGTACCAAGCCACGGCTTGCCGATGGCCGCTGCCGCCTCTTCAAGGCGGACGTCAGCCTCAGGATCAGCGAACCTCAGCGCACTGAAGAGCGCTGTGCGGTCTTCGCCCTCCAGTACCTGCCACGCCGTTACCGCCAGCTCGAGGGCCGCCGCCTGGGGCGCCTGCCAGCCCTGGGCATAGCCACTGACCAGCTGACGCAGCACTGCTTCGGCCTGCTCGATACGTAGCGCAGGGAATAGCAGCCAACGGTCTTCAAAGACAGCCAGCCACTGATAGCCGCCACTGCGCGTGTCAGTCGCCTCGCTGATGGTCTTTCCAAGGCCGTGCCGTGCATTGGCCATCAGCCAGTCAAGATATCCGGACAGCAGTCGATGCGGCTTGCCGAGTCGCTTGTAACGGCCCTCCTTGCCTTCCTTGAGCGTGCCGAAGTGGGTAGCCTCCAGCGTCGCCAGCAGATGGCTTTCACCGTCAGCATCATCCGGCAATTGCTGACAGCTGGTCAGACGCGTGGTCAGCGTCACGCGCTGGCGCACGCCGGCAGTATCGTGAACCACCAGCGGTACCTCGAGCGTACGCGGTGGCAGCGAGATGGCATCGCCCAGCTGATCACGCCAGCTGGTGAGCTGCTGCTCCAATCGCTTGAGACGCGGTTCAATCAGTGCATCTGCAAAGCCGAGTGCCGGCAGGCGGCCGGCACGACGCAGCCGCTCAGCCGCCAGCGGCAATGATTGACCGGCGAGCGCAGAATCAAGCAGCTCACGGGTCAGCGTGAAGTTTTCCAGCCCATCCGGAGTGAAGGGTTCATTATCTTCATCCGGCACTTCGGCATTCTTGAAGCGCACGCCGAGGCGGTCCAGCCCCAGCTGCCAAGGACGACGCAAGAAACGCGTTAGTGCATCAGCACCGAGCTTCACATGCTGATCAGCCGCCTGTTCAGCCAGCTGGGCCAGAGCCGAAGGCAGTGTAGAGACAGCGGCGGATGACGTATCTGTCGCTGATGGAGCTGACGGCGCTGATGGTTCTGATACCGATGCGGCATGCAGACTCGCCCAGCTGGATTCATAGGTAGACAAGCTAGCCGCGCCTGAACTGTCCGTACCAGGCTGTCCACATCTGAACCGCCGTGGCCCTGACGGGATATGCCATCAGTGGTATTGAAGAAATAGCGCCGCGAGAATGGCTGCAGAGGATGCTCGGTCACCAGGCGTGCACGCAGTGCAACCTCGCGCGAGATATCCTGAGTGGCATTCTCCGGCGTCCAGCCCAGCTCTATATAGTCGAGCAGTTCACCGACCAGCACCGAGGGGGGCCGCTCGCCGTTGTCACGCTGGTCACGCCCGACCCATGACACTGACAACCGATCACGCGCTGACAGCAACGCCTCGAGGAACAGGTAGCGATCATCGTCACGCCGCGAGCGATCGCCCGGCTGCGGCCGACTGGCCATCAAGTCGAAATCCTGTGGCATGCGCACACGCGGATAGTCACCGTCGTTCATGCCCAGCAAGTGTACTTCCCGGAAGGGGATCGCGCGCATCGGCATCAGCGTGGCGAAGTTGACGCGCCCAGCCAGGAAACGCTGCGCCAGGCCGCCGTTGTCCAGTTCGCTCCGCAGTGCCTCACGCACGACCTTGAGTGATAGCGGCGCGTGGTAATCGGCTTGCTGCCATCCCTTGTCGAGACGCGATAACGCGGCCTGCAAGCGCGCGAGAATGTCGAATTCCTCGGCACTGTCAGCGCTCAGACTCTCGTCCCACAGTTGCTGCAGCGTGGTTGCCCATTCGGCAGGCGCACGCGCGGTATCAAGCAGCTGCCGCCAGTGGTCCAGACGCTCGATCAGCTCCGCCAGCTTGCCTGCCAGCTCTGCCTCAAGCCCTGCCACTTCATCAAAGGGCACGACGCCGTCAAAGCTCAGGCCGTCCATATCCATAAGACCGTCGATCTGGCCGTCGCTCTGCTCATCACCCAGCTCACCATAAGCCGGCCCGCCGGACGCCACCGCGCCCGTGGCGTAGCCCAGCAGCATGCGTTCCAGCCCGAAGCGCCAGCTGTTCTCGTCCAGTGGCATGAAGCCGAGTCGCTCACGATGCTCACCGGAGAGTCCCCAGCGCACGCCGCTATCCGCCAGCCAGCGCCGCAGGCGTTCAAGCTCGCCCTCCTCGATGGCGAAACGGCGCCGGAAGGCGGCCACGTCGAGCGCATCCAGCACTTCGCTGACGCCCAGACGACGCTCCGGCAGCTCCAGCAGCATCAGTACCAACCCCAGCAGCGGATTGGCCTGACTGGCGACGCGGTCGGCAATCGTGAAAGGTATATGACGCGGATTGCCCGGTGCCAGCTGGCCGAATACCGCCTCGATATAGGGTGCGTATTGATCGATATCCGGCACCATCACCAGGATGTCACGTGGGCGCAATAGCTCACCCTCTCCACGCTGCTGTGCTTCACTGGCGCGCTCGAACGCCGCCAGCAGACGGTCGTGGAGAATCTCGACTTCGCGCAGCGCTGAGTGTGCGCTGACCAGACTGATGGAATCGTCGCCACTGTCGAGCAGACGCGGCTCGCCTTCCTCCAGCGCTCGTTCACCGGGATGGACCAGCTCCAGAATCTCGTCCTGAATCTGATGCAGCAGCGGCGCATGCGAGGGCAACATGTCTTCTGCAATCCGCGGCACGAAGACATCCAGCTCAAGATCAAAGCCGCTGTCACGCCCCGACAGCGCACTCTCGAATTCATACAGGCTGACGATGAAGTCACGTCCTTGAGCGCCAAGGCCTGCCAGCAGCGGATTGGCCTTGAGGTGCAATTCTTCATCTGCCAGCCCGATCAACGCTGGCGCCTCGGGATGGCGTGCACGTTGCTGGGCGATGCGCTCGTTGTTCGCGTCGGCGCGCAGACTGCGGCGTACCGCCTCACGATCAGAGACGATATCGCCCCAGTAATGGCGACAGGGATTGGTGATCATCAGATAGATGTCCATCACCCCAGACAACGCATGGAGTGCATCCAACGTCTGGCCCGGCAGCGCCGAAATACCGAACACGAACAGCCGCGGTGGCAAGGGGTGGCGGCGCGTCGAGGGCAATGTCTCGAGCGCTCGCGCCGCTGCCACGAAACGACCATGCAACGAGGCACGGTGATGTTGGCGACAGCTCTGCGGGGCATCAGCCAGCACTGCTCGCCATAGCGCAGGCTGCCAGTGCTGGCTGGCGGGCAGATTGTCGGGCAGCAGACCAGCAGGCAACTGACCCGCCGCTTGCTGGCGTGCGAAAGCATCGCGGAAGCCGTCATCCTCCAGCCCGCTTTCCCAGCTGCGCACCCACTCGGGACGATAGTTGAGATATTGATCAAACAGATCAGCCAGCTGACAGGCCAGCTGCCACTGCTGACGCTCTGCCTCTGGCCCTTCGGGCAGCGCAGGCAACAGTCTTCTCCTATCGCGGCGATCAGCTGGCCACGCTCGTCACGACAGAGATAATCCCGCAGTGGTGCGTAGCAATCGGCCTGGGCCTCATCAGCGAGCAGACCGGGCAGCAGTCTCAGCAATCGCCAGGCCAGTGGCCCCTTGTCGAAGGGCGATAACTCCGGAATATCGTCGCCAAGCACGCCACGATACGCACGCCAGACGAAGCTTGAGGGCAACGGAAAATCCACCGAAGCAGCGATGCCATCGGCCTCGGCCAACGACAGTCTGAGCCACTGCGCCATGCCATTGGACTGGACGAGAAAGGTTTCCGGCACCAGCGGTGGCTGGGGAGCGGCCTTGATCACCTTGAGTGCCAGGTCGCGCAGGTCTTCAAGATGATTGGCGTGGAGAACGGTAAACATGCGGGCATCCTGCTGGGAGAGACAACCCGGCCATCGTGGCCGTGGCAAGCCGCTGCGCGGAAATGAAAAAGGATGGATCTATCCTAGCGTCGCAGGCCCGACACCCCAAACGAAAACGCGCACCACCCGTGAAGGTGATGCGCGTTTTCAGGCAGAGAGGCCACTCTGCCTGAATCCTGAACCAGTGATGCGAGACACGTGATCTGGACGCCAGCGGCCTGATTCAGTAAAGCGTCTAGTGAGATACGTTCATCATCTCACGTCCGCGTGGATTGACCGCCAACCACAGCCCCAGCACGACACCCATCACCGACAATGCGCCCACATACCAGATAGGCGACAGCGGTGAACTCTCCATCATGGCTGCCACCATGATGGGTGTGAAGCCGCCGAAGATGGCGTAGGCAACGTTGTAGGAGAACGACAGGCCCGTGAAGCGCACCACCGGCGGGAAGCCACGAATCGCGATGCTAGGTACGACACCGACGATGCCAACACTGAAGCCAGTCAGGCAGTAAAGCGGGATCAGCAGACTCGGATCACTGTGCATCGTGGTCAAGAAGACCCAGTAGGTCACGCCGAGCAGCCCGCTCCACAACGCCATGGTCACACCGGCTCCGATGCGATCCACCATGTAACCGGAGATGACACAGCCGAAACAGACAGCCACGATCGCCAGGCTATTGGCCGACGCCACTGTCGCGCGACTCAGGCCTTCCAGCCCGCTGATCAGGTTGGGCGTCATCAGAATGACCACCACAATGGCGGCGGTCAGCACCCAGGTGGCCGCCATGGCCACCGCGATTGCCGGACGCTGCTCACGCAGGATCATCTTCATCGGCAGCTCGGCCGCCAGCGTCTTCTTCTGCTGCATCTCGGCGAAGACGGGAGTCTCGTGCAGCCAGCGGCGTAGATAGACCGACACTAGCCCCAGTACACCACCAACGATGAACGGGATCCGCCAGCCAAAGTCACTGATTTCCTCGACCGAATAGGCATGATTGATGGCGCTGGACATCAGCGACCCGAGCAAGATGCCGCCGACGAGTCCCATCGACAGCGTCCCGCAGGCCAGACCATTGTGGCGCGGCGCGACATGCTCGCTGACGAAGACCCAGGCACCTGGCACTTCGCCGCCGACCGCAGCGCCCTGGAAGATGCGCAGGATGACCAGCAGCAGCGGAGCCCACAGACCGATCACGGCATAGGTCGGCAACAGGCCCATCAACAGGGTCGGCAACGACATCAGGAAAATGGACAGCGTGAACATCTTCTTGCGGCCCAGGGTGTCACCAAAGTGAGCCATGATGATGCCGCCCAGCGGACGCGCCAGATATCCGGCGGCAAAAATGCCATAGGTCTGAACCTGACGCAGCCATTCGGGAATGTCCGGTGGAAAGAACAGCTGGCCGATGACACTCGCGAAGAACACGAAGATGACGAAGTCATAGAACTCCAGCGCGCCGCCGAGGGCAGACAGGCCGAGTACCTTGATGTCACCACGCTTGAGCGTGTTTTCGGGCGATGCAGAAGCACTGGCAGCAGACGGGGAAGACGCTGCGGGGACGGAATCGTTCATGGGTCTCTGATTGGCGGGGGCTGGTGTTCAGCGGTGATCAAGGATGATTCACGCGTCGTGCCTGTTGTTATATGGGCGTTCCTGCGGTCTGGCTAACGACGGAGACGCCAGAAAGCGAGCGAAAAGACCGAGGGGCTCTGATGTTGGCGACGACGATGGTGCGGAATCCTGCCTGCGTCTGGCGCACTACAATATTGCGTATAACGCAATACATGGCAGCACAACCATGCGTTTCATGTAACGCCACCAGAGTAGCAAAGGCTGCCTGGACTGGGTAGCACCCTCCTGTGCCAATTTCATATATTAATGAATCAAAATAGACAGATACAAGAACCCCGAAGCCCCTGATGAATGCTCGCGCCAACATGATTCATGCGAACTCATCAGGGACTTCGGGGCTCAGTAATATCAGGTCAACACAGTGGTTCAACGACAGTGGTTCAACGACAGTGGTTCAACCACCGCCGCTCAGCAGCAGCGGAGCAACAATCGATGATCAACAACAGTACCCCCACCCCTCAAGGCGCTTGCGGATGTCTTCGACGCGCTGACGATTCTTGCCCAGGTCAGAATGCCCCATGCGCGAGACACTGCGCACGTGACAGACGCCTTCCTGCTCGTTGCAGACGATTTCCACATCATCGACAAAGCCCAGCAAGGGTGTATGGAACTCAGCGTGCAGGTATCCATCGTCTGCACTGATGATCTCGGCATGGCCGAGGGATTCGATAATGCCGTGCAGTTTCTCCATGGCACTGACACAGCAGTCCGTCGGCATGGGAAGTGGGGCAACGAAATGCTTGCTGTCGGTGGCCTGGGAACTGACCCCATTGGGGGTGCTGGGCGCAGGTGCCAGCAGACCATCGTGCAATCCGAGATTGTCGGGACGGGGTGAGGCAAAAAGTCCTGGGCGCATTGCGAATCCTTCCTGTCATCTCTGGGCCATGTACAACGTCTATCGCGCTGCCGGCCTGATTATTGATGAAACGCGGTGAGAGCTTCTCGTGAGGCCTCGTGCCAATGCACCTGCCAGTGCACGTTCGAGGATGACGACAAATTACAAAGGCCTCGACTTTCAGCGTAGCGACTTTTGTCGACTTTGCTCGTGATATGAACGGATAAAGCATGATCCACATCAACTGCCTGAAAATGCACACCGCATGAAGCACGTTCAGCGTGACAGCGCTTCGTCCTCACCGATGCAATCCGTACACTGATGACATTTCGCCTCGTTCCAAAGCTATCTACATAAGGACAGCGTCGTGAGCTTCCGCTTTCTGCACACCTCCGATTGGCATCTCGGTCAGAGCTTTCATGGCCAGAGCCGTCACGTCGAGCATGCGGCCTTCCTTGACTGGTTGCTCAGCCAGCTTGCGCAACACGCACCGGATGCCCTGCTGATCGCGGGGGATCTCTTCGACGTGGTCAACCCCAGCCTTGCCGCCCAGGAGCTGCTGTACGACTTCATCGTGCGGGCCCATGAGCAGGATGCCGCCCTCGAGATCGTGATGATTGCCGGCAATCATGACTCCGGCTCGCGCATCGAACTGCCAGCCGCCCTGCTCGCACGCCTCAAGACCCATGCCCTGGGCCGCGTACGCTGGGTAGATGAATCTTCACACGGTGGAGAGGCTCACACTCTCGATAGCCAACATCTGCTGGTGCCGCTACACGATCGTGACGGAACCCGCCGTGCCCTATGTTTGGCGGTGCCCTTCCTGCGTCCTGCCGAAGTCACCGGCTTGAGCGCTGCGCGTCACGATGAAGACGAAAGCAAGGCAGAGCGCACACGTAGCGAGTCCTATCGTGATGGCGTGGCACACGTGCACGAAGCGCTGGTACGCGCCGCCCGAGCAGAGCGACAGCCTGGCGAGGCATTGATCGCCATGGGCCATGCACACATGCGCGATGGCGAAGTGTCAGAGAACAGCGAGCGTCCGATTCTGATGGGCGGCGAAGAGGCGTTACCGACGAGCCTGTTTCCCACTGATATCGCTTATGTAGCGCTCGGCCATCTGCATCGTCCGCAGCGGGTTGGCGGTGAGGAGCGCATCCGCTATTGCGGCACGCCGCTGGCGATGGATTTCTCTGAGGTCGATTACGGGCATCGCGTGCTGGAGGTGGTGCTCGAGGGTGAGCAGCTCGAGAAGGTGTACGAGCATCGCGTGCCTTGTCATGTCGAGCTTTTACGTCTCGGGCCGGCACCACTCGCCGCGATCACCGCGCAGCTCACTCAGACAGCAGCCAACGCTGACAAGCATCTCGAACAGGCACGTTGGCCGTGGCTTGAGGTGACCGTGGAGCTTGAGTCTCCGGTGATAGACCTGCGCGCGCGCATCGAGGAGCTGCTCGAAGAAGCGCCCCTGCGGTTGATCAAGCTGGCCACTCGCTACCCTCGACCGAGTGCGGAGCA
Source organism: Cobetia crustatorum (assembly GCF_000591415.1). Lineage (GTDB taxonomy): Bacteria > Pseudomonadota > Gammaproteobacteria > Pseudomonadales > Halomonadaceae > Cobetia > Cobetia crustatorum. Next base: position 22,712 of record NZ_JEMF01000008.1, read on the forward strand.
TCGCCAACCAGACAACGTGAAGCTCGATGAACTTGGCCCGCTGGGACTACTTGATCGCCACTACCGCGCGATCTATGACAGCCCACCTGATGCGACGCTGATCGAGGACTTTGCCCAGCTGCTCGAGGAAGTCGAGGCCGCGCGTGAGGCACGCCTCGAAGGTGAGCCAATGAAAGGCACATCGCTGGCCAACGACACTCTCCCGTCAGGAGACAAGGCATGAAGATTCTCGCATTGCGTCTTGAAAACCTGGCGTCGCTGGCAGGCCCACAGACAATCGACTTCGAGAGTGGTGCGCTCGCAGATGCCGGTCTGTTCGCCATCACCGGCCCGACGGGCGCCGGCAAGAGCACGTTGCTCGACGCTTGTGCCTCGCGCTTTATGGCACCACGCCCCGCCTGCGTCAGACACCCGGTGGCGGCCAGCTGGACGATGTCAGTGACCAGAGCCTGACCCTCAAGGACCCACGCAGTCTGTTGCGTCGTGGTTGTGGCGAAGGCATGGCAGAGGTGGACTTCATTGGCCGTGATGGCCTGCGCTACCGCGCCGGCTGGAGCGTCAGCCGTGCGCGCGGCAAGCCCGGTGGCCGTCTGCAACAGGCCAGGCAACATCTGCAGTTGTTACCTGCGCCCGGTGATGAGTCGTCAGCACAGACCCTCAATACCACCAGCAATGATGCGAAAGCGCTGATCATCGACAAGCTCGGCCTCAACTTCGATCAGTTCACGCGCGCGGTATTGCTGGCCCAGAGCGAATTCAGCGCCTTTCTGCGCGCCAATGATAACGAACGCTCGGAGCTGCTCGAGAAGCTCACCGATACCGGTCACTATTCCGAGATATCCAAGGCAGCCTACGAGCGCGAACGCCGTGCGCGCGAGGCAGTCAACGAGATAGAGCGCACGCTGGAGGGGCAGCTTCCGGCAAGCCCGGAAGCACGCGCAGCCCTCGAGAATGAGGTCAGTCAGCGCCAGTCTGCCCTGTCACGGCTCAGCGAGCAGCACGATGCGCTGACGGCATACCATCAGTGGACTACCACGGCCCTGGCACTCAAGCAGTCATTGAGCCAAGCCCAGCAGGGACAACGCGATGCCCACGCAGCCAGTGATGCACTGGCCAGTGAGCGCGAGCAACTCAGTGCACTGGAAGCCATCGCACCGGTTCGCCCTGCTCTGCTACGCCTCAGGACGATTGGTCCTCAGCACACACAACTGGCTACGCAGCTGACGCAGGTTCAACAGCAACTCAGTCTCCTGACACCACAGCGTGAGCAGGCCCATATCGACAAGAAGACCGCCGATGAAAAGATGGCACGCTGCGAGGGCTGGCGCACCGAGCAATTGCCACAACGCGACGAAGCGCAACGCGTAGCCTCACGACTGGAGCAGCAGCGCGAAGCACATGCCAGTAAGCTGAGCGAGCTTGGGCAATTCCGCGAAATGCTGAACCGACATCAGCATGACCTAGAGGTACAGAATCGACAGCGTCAGCAACTCGATCAGCAACTCCAGCAGCTGCAGGCGGCGCTGGTCGACGAGTCAGGTCAACCGCTTGAGGATGCAGAAAGCTATCGCGATCATCTGCAACGTCAGCGCGATGCGCTCTTCCAGCTGACCCCCTTGCTACGCGAGCAGATTAGCTGTCTGGCGCGTCACGATGAGGTCCACAAGCGTCTGGTCGAGCTTGAACAGCTGCTACCACGACAGCAGCAAGCGCTGAACGATGTCACAAGCCAGAAGCAGCGCACACAACAGGCGCGCGAGCAGGCACTGAACGAAGAAGAGGCCGAGCGTCGCCAGCAAGAACGTGAGCGACTGGCACGCAGTGACAACGTGATGGCACTGCGCCGTGGGCTGGTGACTGGAGAAGAATGCCCGGTATGTGGCGGTCATGATCACCCCGCCGCTGGCAAGGCAGCACCGGCTGAGGCGCTGATCGCGCAGCTGGAGCAACAGGCAGATGAGCGTCTTGAGCTACGCCGCCAGGCGACAGCCTCCGCCCAGCAAGCCGTGGATGCTGCCAATCATGAGCATACTCGTCTCGAACAGCAGCTTGGCTATCAAGGCCAGGAACAGACACAGCTGCAATCGGAGCTGTGCGCCTTGCAGCAACAGGCACAGCAGACCCAAGCGAATATCGCTCAGGCAAACAGCGCTCCCGCGTTGGCCCAGCAAGCGTTGGCCGAGTCGCTGACGCAGCTGCCAGCAGCTGATGCCCTGACAGTAGTCGAACAACGTCTTGAAGCCCTGGAAGCCCGCCAGACCCAGCTAGTCGCGACTCTGCGCCAGCTGACACCATTGCACGAGCAACAGCAGGCTTTGACAACGCAACATGCGACGCTGGTGACGCAGTGTCAGCATGGCGAAACGCAGATTCAACAGCATGAGACGCAGCTCGCAGCGCTATCGAAGGAGATCGACCAGCTGAGCAACACGCTGGCCCAGCAGCTGAACGCAGACTCCAGGCGACAGCATGCAAGCGTGAGTGACTGGTCAGCATGGATCGAGAAGCACACGGCCAATACTCGCAATGCGCAGGACACGGCGCGCCAGACACTGCAGGAACTCAACGACCAGCATCAGCAACTGACACAGCAACAGGCCAATCTGGCGCAACGCCAGACTGAGTTGAGCGAGGAGCAAGCCGCTCTCACGGCAGAGCGTGCGCGCTGGCAGGCAGCGAATCCGACACTGGATGATGCTCGCATCAATGCCCTGCTCGCCGTCGAGGATCATGATCTGCAGGCACTGCGACACCAGCTGCGAAGTGTCCATGAGCGTGTCGCTCGTGCGGACACCTTGTGCGAGGAGCGCCACGCTCGTCATCAGCACCACTGGCAAGCCGCACAGACACCCGCATGGCAAGCAGTACTCGAGCGCCTGGCAATGCCGGTAACGGAAGAGACTGAAATCGTGGTGGGTGAAGAGGTGGCCAGCAGCGATGTTGCCATTCGCACACAGGCCGAGCAGGCACTGACATGGACGCTGAGACTGGCGCTGACATCAGGCTCTCAGTCTGCGGCGATATCCGACAAGGAGGGAGCTTCCACGCATGAGCTTGTCGATCATCAGAATGCTCACTGCAGCGATCATCACGACAGCCTGAGCGAGCTTGCTGCGGTGCTAGTCAGCCTGAGCGATGTGCTGAAGACACCACTTGCTCGTATACGCGAGATGTATCAAGCGGCTCAGGCTGCGGTACTCAATGACGACCAGCGCCGCACGGGAAGCGATGCGTTACGTGACTCTCTCGAGGCCGCCCGCGCGCAACATGAACGCTGGGGCGCACTGTCAGAGCTGATTGGCAGTGCCAGTGGCGCCAAATTCCGTGGTATCGCCCAGGCCTTCAATCTGGAGCGCCTGATCGAACATGCCAATCTGCATCTGGCCAATCTGGTGCGCCGCTATCGTCTGGCACGTGGCGCCAGCCCGCTGGGGCTGGTGGTGGTGGATACCGAGATGGGCGACGAGCTGCGCAGCGTGCATTCACTGTCCGGCGGCGAGACCTTCCTCGTCTCGCTGGCATTGGCATTAGGGCTCGCAGGCATGGCGTCTGGCGAACTGAAGATCGAATCGCTGTTCATCGACGAAGGCTTCGGCAGCCTCGACCCAGATTCACTGGCACTGGCGATGGAGGCGCTGGATGGCCTGCAGGCCAGTGGTCGCCGTGTCGGTGTCATCTCGCATGTCGCCGAGATGCATGAACGCATTCCGGTGCGCATCGCCGTCAAGCCGGCCGGCAATGGCCAGAGTCGACTGGAGATCGAGAGCTGACACGAGGAATGCCCACCATTCGAGAAACGCTCTTCAGCTCCGTTCAGCGCAGCTGCTTGAGGCGTCGGCTGGCAAGCTGATCCGCCAGCCGCGTGGGCTCTGGCAGCTTGGTCTTGCCCAGGCAGTGCCGCGTCAGCGCCAACGCGGTCTCGAGATCCATGCGATGGCCCGGTGAGACGAATACCGGTTTGACGTTGATGCGTGAGCGCAGCACGGCACCCAGTCGGCTGCGCTGCTCGCGCTTGGCACGTGTCGGATCATCGATCAAACCAAGTGCTGCATCAGGCTCGCGAACACGATCCATCAGTGCCACCCAGTCACCGCGCTCCTCTCCCGGCTCATCATGCTTGCCACACAGACGCTTCTTGGCGACGCCAAGTGCTGGCAGATCGCACCATAGCCCCAGGTGTGCTGCCACGCCTAGGCGGCGTGGATGCGCGATACCGTGACCATCGACCATCAGGCACTCGGGTGGCTGCTGAAGCAATTCCAGTGCGGCGATGGCAGCCGGCAGTTCTCGAAAGGACAGTAGACCCGGAATGTACGCCATGCGCGTTGGCTGGCGTACCAGCCGCTGCTCGAGTGGCTCCAGCGTGGCCAGGTCCAGCGTCACCACGGCGGCACGCGTGATCGCCCCCTCTTCCTCGAAGCCAATATCGACACCGGTGATGGTGGCAGGCCATGCGTCTGGCGATGTCCAACCGGCTGGAGGTATCAGGCTCAGCCGAGTGGCCAGTTCACGCTGTAGCGCTACGGCAACCGTCGGCGTGAGGCTCCAATCATGCAGTGCGGACATCATGCCTCCTACTTGTCGGATTCACCTTCCAGCTGCTTGCCGAGCGAGCGCAGCACGTCAGCCGCCTGATCGCGGAAGCTATCCAGTCCATTTTCCACCTCTCCCATACTGCGCTCCAGCTGACGCGAGAGTCGGCTGGAGAGCGGCTGGTCCGCGCGGGCCGTCAGCTGTTCAGGCGTCATGTCCAATACCAGTCGATAACGTATATCTCCCGGCGCCTGTGCCTGGGTCGGGTCGCTCACAGCCTCACGCGTGAAGCGCGCGAAGTCGATGCTAGCTGCCATCTGCTTATCTTCAGGATGAATCAACAGGCGATGAATCTGGCCATTTGCATCGCTCAATACATCCTCGACCTGCCCTAACGGCTTCCCATCCGGTGTGACGACGGGCGCTAGCCGCAACGCCTCCAGCGAGACCAGTGCAAGCGTGATTTCTGGCGAGGCACTGCTCGTCGCTTCCTGAGCCTGTACCGACAGACCCGTCAGTAACATGGGGGCTGCCAGTATCGCGCACAGCAACAGGCGACTAGCCGCAGGTGCCGACCGCTGAAAAGCATGTCCGCCGAGTGCATGAATCATGTGATATTCCTCATAAAGACAGGGAGTTGCGTTAACAGAAGCTTGGCATCATCGAGGCGACTAGCCAACGACCACAACAGGATATCAGTCTGGCTTATCCTGTTTCGCGGGCACAAAAAAACCGGCACCTCTTTTATTAGAGGTACCGGTTCTATTAGCACTATCGCTCAATGAGCGACAGGCTCATGCCAGATCAGGCGCGACGACGGTCGTCGCCACCTTCACGGCGCTGCGGACGTGCGCCACCAGCGGCAGCACCATCTTCGGCCAGTTCCAGCGGGCGACCAGCGACGCGAGCACGCGCCATCTTGGACACGACGCTGGTCGGCAGACCACTCGGCAATTCCACGACACTGTGCGTGTTGCGAATGTCGATGCGACCGATGCGTGCACCTTCGATGCCGCCTTCGTTGGCAAGTGCGCCAACCAGCTGACCCGGCTTGACGCCGTCACGGTGACCAACAGCCACACGATAGAGCTTCATGCCTTCACGGGCGACCGGGGCAGAAGTGCGACGCTCGCCACGTTCTGCACGCTCACCGCCACGTTCCGGACGCTCATTGCGCTGCTCAGGACGACGTGCACCCGGCTTCGGCAGAGACTGAATCGGCGTTTCTTCAGCACGTGCCATCTTGACGAAGACAGCAGCCAGTTCGACCGGATCGTGACCTTCGTCGACCAGGCTCTGCACCAGGGCGCGATGGCCGTTGGAGCTGCTACCCAGTGCTTCGACGACGCGTGAACGGAACGCAGCGTCACGGTGACCGCGGATTTCTTCTTCGCTCGGCAGCTGGCGTTCGGTGATGCGCTGGCCCAAGGCCTGCTCGATCCAACGAACCTTGCGCATTTCACGACCGCTGACGAAGGTGATGGCGCGACCTTCACGACCGGCACGGCCAGTACGACCAGTACGGTGCACGAAGGATTCGCTATCACCCGGCAGGTCATAGTTGAAGACGTGGGTGATACGCGCCACATCCAGACCACGAGCGGCGACATCGGTAGCGACCAGCACGTCGACCTTGCCACGCTTGAGGCGGGTCACGGTACGCTCGCGCAGGGACTGATCCAGATCACCGGACAGGGCCGCCGCGGAGATACCGCGTGCGATCAGCTGCTCGACAACAGTGGTACAGGCAGCACGAGTCCGCACGAAGACGATAGCAGCATCGACTGTCTCGACTTCCAGCAGACGAGACAACGCTTCCAGCTTGGCACCGCCTTCGACACGCACCATCATCTGCTCGATGGTAGATGCCATGCCGGATTCGGACTTGATGGCGACCTTGACCGGATCAACCAGGTAACGGTTGACGATACGCTCGATTTCGGTCGGCAGAGTCGCGGAGAAGAAGACGCGCTGCGCTTCCTTCGGTGTATCAGCCACGACGCGCTTGACGTCATCGATGAAGCCCATACGCAGCATTTCATCGGCTTCATCAAGCACAAGGCTTTCAGGCCGTTGAGGTTGAGGCTCTTGCGATCCAGGTGATCGATGACACGACCCGGGGTACCAACGACGACGTGGGCGCCGCTCTTCAGGCTGCGCATCTGCTCGCGGTAATCCTGACCACCGCACAGAGTCGCCACTTCCAGGCCACGCATGAACTGACCGTAACGAGTGAAGTTGACAGCGACCTGCTGAGCCAGCTCGCGGGTCGGAGCCAGCACGAGAACCTGCGGCTCACGGCGGTCAAGATCAAGACGGGTCAACAGCGGCAAAGCAAAGGCAGCGGTCTTGCCGGTACCGGTCTGCGCCTGGCCGATCATGTCACGCCCTTCAAGCAGACTCGGGATGGTCTGAGCTTGAATGGGGGACGGAGTTTCGTAGCCCAGCTTCTCGAGAGAGGTCAGGACGGCAGGCAGCAGGGCAAGATCGCTAAAGCGATCGACGACGGAAGTCGTGGTCATGTATATCTCACACCTAAATGGCCACAAGTAAAGCTTGCGGCTGAAGAATGGGTCGGCTTGAACCGACACGAAGCGTAAGGGCTCCGTCTGGCGATGCCGTCAGGCACAAGGCACTGGCATCATCAGAAAAAACGTACGAATACGTACTTGGACGTCTTGGCATGGACGGGCCCGGGTTGCACTGAAGGCGGACGCAATTCCACTTTCAGGCACAACGCTGCGGCGACCGTACAGCAACCAGAGGCTCTTTCTACATACGAGTCTCGGGACGCTCCATCATGCACACTGTGGACAGGGACGGGTCTTGCATCGTGGCGGCCGGACGTCGAAAATTCGAGGGGTCACGGATGGCTCGGGCAAGCTACGCCACGCGGTCCGGGAGGCACGAAATACCGGCTGATGGCCATATATAAAAGGCGATCGCGTCGGGTTCGGCTACTCAGGATGGTGGGTCACTACATGCGAGGAACTGGCATTCTAGCAGCCCCTCACGCATTCTGCATCTTTTCTTTTGACCTTGGTCGCAGACTGCCTGACATTCTGGCCTTCACAATCCCTCTGGGAGCTACCTGCATGACCGACACCATATCGCCGTCTGAACATGTCACGACAGCGCCTTCTGAACACCAAACAACACTGTGGGTGGATGCTGATGCCTGCCCGCGTGCCGCACGCGATATTCTGGTACGGGCAGCGGAGCGCACTGCCACGCCGACCTGGTTCGTGGCCAATCATCAGGTGCCGCTGCCGCGCTCCGTTCATGTCAAGGCGCTATCGGTGCCTGCGGGGGCTGATGCCGCTGACCAGCTGATCGTCGAGCGCGCTCATCCGGGGGACATGGTGATCACTTCTGACCTTCCGCTGGCACTGGAAGCTATCGAGAAAGGCGCCCACGTCATGACCACCCGTGGTGAGATTCTGGATGCAGACAATATCCGTGCGCGCGTGCAGATGCGCGACTTCATGGAAAGCATGCGCTCCAGCGGCGAGCATACCGGCGGCCCCTCGGCTTATGGCCAGCGCGAGCAACGCGACTTCGGCAATGCGCTGGATCGCTGGCTGGCGAAGGTCAGACGCCCCAGATCAGGCGCCTGATTCAGGCCGGATGCAACGACAGTGAGATAAAACCCTCTTGTCAGGCGTGGCGGCGGATGCCCTGCCCTTTCAGGCGCTCGCGATCATGGGACGCCTCAAGCTCCAGCGCCGGGCCAATGGGGACGATGCCGGTCGGATTCACGGCAAGCTGGCTGCCGTAGTAGTGAGTCTTGATGTGATCGAAATGGCAGGTCTCGGCGATGCCCGGCCACTGGTACAGCTCGCGCAGGTAGTTCGAAAGATTGGGATAGTCGGTGATGCGGCGCTGATTGCACTTGAAATGGCCGTGATAGACGACATCGAAGCGCACCAGGCTAGTGAAGAGTCGGATATCCGCTTCGGTCAACCATTCACCGGCAAGGTAGCGTGAGCTGGCCAGACGGCTTTCCAGCGAGTCCAGACATTCGAACAACGCCGTGAAATGACGCTCATAGGCTTCCTGACGAGTGGCAAAGCCGGTCTTGTAGACACCATTGTTGACCCTGTCATAGACCTCGGCATTGATTGCATCGATCTCGCCACGCAGATCCTCGGGATAGAAGTCGAGGTCATTGCCGGTCAGCGGATCGAAGGCGTCGTTGAAGATGCGCACCAGGTCGGCGGATTCGTTGCTGACGATGCGCCCCGCCTTGCGATCCCACAGCGCCGGTACGGTGACACGGCCGGTGTAGTGCGGGTCGGTCATGGTGTAGAGCTGATGGTGGTAGCGCACGCCGTTGATTGGATCACCACTGGAGCCTTCTTCCTCGAGATAGCTCCAGCCATGCTCCAGCATGTAGGGGCTGGTGAAGGACATGCCCACGACCGATGTCAGTCCCTTGAGAGAACGCATCACCAGCGCACGGTGGGCCCACGGACAGGCCAGCGAGACATAGAGATGATAGCGCCCGTCTTCGGCGGGAACCGCCGCCTGCCCGTCAGGGCCCTGCTCGGTCGCACCGGGGGGCACGACCCAGTCACGCAGGCTGGCGCTCTCGCGCTTGAATTCTCCACCGGCACCCTTGGTGTCGTATCCGCGGTCCTGCCAGCATCCCTCGACCAGTAATCCCATGCTGTTTGCTCCTGTTGATGATCAACGACGGCTGCTGTCAAAAATGGCAGCCAACACGTTGAAGCTACATTGCTGACATCTTCGTCAGACCGGCTGCGACGCGCAGATGTTCCACCATCGCCTGAATGGCAGGGCCGGCACGGTCTTCATCTGGCAGATAGAGCACCAATGTGGCGTCACGCTCACTGCCATTCGCCAGCGATAGTCGTTTGAGACGCCCTGCAGCCAGTGAAGCTTCAATCCGCGTCTGGGGTAGCCAGGCAAAGCCCAGCCCGCGCTCGATAAGATCAACCGAGGTTGCCACATGACTAACAGTCCAGCGCGCCTCGGCCTTGAGCCACCCTGCATCCATGTCGGAGGTGGCCGCGCTATCACGCAATACCAGCTGGCGGTGCTGAACCAGATCTCTTAGATCCAGCGGGCGCTGCAATTGATGTAACGGGTGCTCAGGAGCCGCCACCGCGACAAAGGGCACGCGCACCAGAGGTACGCCGAGATGATCTCTCATAGCCAGACCGCTGATCAGGAGATCAACCTGCTTGCTATCGAACAGCTCACATCCTCCCGTCAGTACCGTCTCGTGCAACTGGACACGTACCTGAGGATAAGCAGCGGAAAAGGCTTCCAGCGCTCGCGCCAGCACGTCGGGAGGAAACAACTGATCCACGGCAAGCGTGATTTCGCTCTCCAGTCCGGCAGACAATGAGTCAGCCACCTCTTCCAGTGCCTGGGCGTTCTCTATCAACTGACGTGCGCGCCTGAGCAACAACTCTCCCGCTTCAGTCAGACGAACATTACGCCCAGCCGGCTCAAGCACCTTGACGCCAAGCAATGACTCCAACCGATGAACAGCATGATTGAGTGTTGAAGGACTCTTGTGAATGGCCTCGGCTGCACGGGCAAAGCTGCCGTGATCGATCACGGCGGCCAACATTTGCCACTGAGCCAGTGTCACGCGTGACGACATCGAGGGAACTCTCCAGAACGCGTGCGGTAATACACGTGAGTCAATCCTGACATGACGAAGATAAAAAATCAGACAACATATGCTGGGCACCATCGTGAATGACAGGACATCCAGCATTCACTGCTTGACGGCAACTGGTAGCAATCATCTTCCATCAGGTTGCCATCCTCTCAATGTGAGCGGGCAATTGCGGCCTTTTACTGCATTGTTACAAAATTTAACACCCAGCAGGATTTACTACTTGAACAGTGTTTCTTAAGCAAAAATGGCGCTATTTTCGTCCGACCTCATGCTACAGACACCTCTATTCGCACTAGCCATGATAAAAATAAGGTTGAATTACTCATACTGGATATGTGTCCACCCTATCGGTGGTGAAAATCCTTGGTTAAGGTTCGAATGCTAAATTTGTTGTCATCTTTTCACTTCACTTATTCATTATTGGTCACCTTAATGCTGCGAATCCTCCATTCGCTCCCACGCGTGCACAAGTATCTTCTTTTACCTGTTGCGACAATGGTCACCGTGCTGGGCGCTCACAAGCTTATCGAAACTCTTGATACTCAAGATGTTTCACCTATCTCGAAAAGCATTGCCATCGACCTGGCTGGCGCAGATATGCGCGCTACAGGCTCAATGACGATGCCTACTCCTGGCACCGACACCGCGCAAGCTCCTCTGTCTTCTGCCAGCCGGTCTGCTGCCAGCCTGGATGCCGAACAGCAGGCCATTCTAGCCACCGGTGATATTCCACTGGCCGCACTCAAGCCCAGCGAAATCGTCGATATCAATTTCGACATGCCCACGTTGCTGACAGATGAAACCTATCATCCCAAAGCAGACGCGGCCGGCCCTGTCGTGGCTCTGGCACCGGTTGCGGTGAAGACAGCCGAAGCGGTTATCGGGACAGCGACTGACGAGCAAGCGGGTGGCACCTCTTACGATGACCTGTCGGTTGATCCGGTCGAGCTGGGGGAGAGCCCTACGCTTCAAACCGAGCTGGCAGCCAAGGAAGTCTACGTTCCCGAGTGGCAGACCTATACCGTTCAGGCGGGTGATACCTTTGCCGTGATGGCTGAGCGCTCTCTAGGCCTGGGGTATAGCGAGACGACACGTATCATAAAGTCCCTGCCGGACAAGCGCGTGCTGACCCACTGGCGAATTGGCGACAGCTTCGACTACAAGCTGGACGAAGAGGGTAATCTGCTGGCACTGCGCATCATGAAAGATGCTCGTCGCGGCTTCATGGTCAAGCGTAATGCCGATGATACTGCCTTCAATGTCGCCAAGATTGAGAAAGCGACTCAAGCCACTCAGCGCATGTTCGCTGGCGAAGTGAGCGGCAGCTTCTCGCTGTCTGCCGAGTCCACTGGTCTTGGCGTCGCTGATGTCACCCAGCTGACACAGGTATTGGGCAAGAAGATCGATTTCCGTCGTGATACCCGCAAGGGCGACAAGTTCCAGGTATTGGTCGAGTCTGACATGATCGAAGGTACCAGTACCGATTCGCGCATTCTGGCCGCCCGCTATGAAGGTGCACGCAAGTCGTTGACGGTAGTGCGCAACAGTAGCGATGGCCGCTACTACACCCCAGATGGCAAGGGGCTTGATCCCGCATTCAATCGCTATCCACTGGCACACAAGGCGCGTATCAGTTCGCCATTCAACCTGAGCCGCCGTCACCCCGTCACCGGTCGTATCAGCCCGCATAAAGGCACCGATTTCGCAGTACGTGTCGGCACGCCGGTACTATCGACTGCTGATGGTGTGGTCGAACTGGTCGGCAATCACCCGCTTGCCGGACGCTATCTGGTACTGCGCATGGATAACGGCTACAAGACACGCTATCTGCACCTCTCCCAGCCGCTCGTCAAGAAAGGTGAGCGTGTAACGATGGGGGAGAAGATTGCACTATCTGGCAATACCGGGCGTTCCACTGGCCCACACTTGCACTATGAAGTGATGGTCAACAATCGTCAGGTCAATGCGATGCGCGTTCAGTTGCCAAACAACAATTCACTGTCTGGCAAGGCGCTGGCCTCCTTCAAGCGTGAATCTCAAAACATGCTGGCCAAGCTTGAAGCCGCTGACAACACCGGTGCCATCGCCAAGACTTCTACCGCATCACACGGCGACGAAAGCTAGCGATATGGCAGGTCGGCGAGTCGTTTGACTATCCTGTTCGCCCGCCCTGCATTGCATACCTTGTCCCACAAAAA
>NZ_JEMF01000009.1 GCF_000591415.1 Cobetia crustatorum
GACTTGCGTCATTGGTTGGCGTCAGCCAGGGCAGTGATTACCCTCCCTCAATCGTGCGGCTTCCCCGTGTTGCCAGCTATCAAGGACCGGATCTCGAAGCGGTGCTGACAGCGAATCCATCGTTGATTGTGGCGTGGGGCAGTGGGCTATCAGAAGAGATGCGCGGACGGCTTGCGGCGCTGGGCTTAGCAATCTTCATCAGCGAGCCGAGAACGCTGGCAGATGTGCTTTCCAATATCACGCGTCTGGGCCAGCTGATGGGCACACAGGCCGAGGCTGATAGGCAGGTGGCTGAACTCAAGGCACGTATCGATCAACTCGAGAGCCACTTACTGGCAGTAGGGGGCGAGCCGCTGCCGGTCTTCTTCATGCTCGGTGATAGCCCGATGACGACATTGGCCGGCGGGCATCTGGTCAATGAGCTGATTCGTCGTTGCGGCGGAGAGCCTCTGCTGGCGGATGCACCAACGCTGGTGCCACAGATTCGTCGTGAGTCGCTGTGGTTGGCAAAGCCACGCTTGATTCTGCACCCTGTGGCCGCTGGTAGTGCGCGTCAGCGCTGGAAGGCTGAATGGCGAGCGGGCGCCGGCCCGCTGGCGTCGGTCGCTCTGGCGGGGCTTGATCCTGATCTGATCAGCCGTCCGGGACCGCGCAGTGTCGAGGCGATGGCAGAGGTCTGTGCTGCCATCGCGAAAGTGCGTGCTGCCTCACGTTGATTAGAAGTCGATGCCACGGCGGGCCTTGAGGCCGTGATTGAAGCCATGGCGGACTTCGGACATCTCGGTGACGGTATCGGCACAGGCGACGATCTCGCGGTTGGCATTACGGCCCGTGATGATGACAGTCTGCTCTTCTGGGCGATTTTCCAGCGCAGTCATCACCTCTTCCAGCGATAGATAGCCGAACTTGACCATATAGGTCAGCTCATCCAGTACGACGAGGTAGACGCTATCGTCTGCCATCATACGCTTGGCTTCCTGCCACACGGCCTGGCAGGCGGCGGTATCAGCTTCACGATTCTGGGTATCCCAGGTGAAGCCGGTCGTCATGGCGTGGACTTCCAGATTGGCATCTTCCGCCAGGCGCTCACGCTCTCCGCATTCCCACAGCCCCTTGATGAACTGGATGACGCCAACCTTGTAGCCATAGCCCAATGCACGAGTGATGGTGCCCCAGGCCGCCGTCGTCTTGCCCTTGCCATTGCCGGTAAAGACGAGCAGCTGGCCACGCTCTTCATTGGCCTGTGCCACCTTGTCATCGACATGGGACTTGAGCTTCTCCATTGCCGCTTTATGGCGAGTATTACGCTCCGTCATGTTACTCCTCGTGTGCACGTTAAGTGCTCTTGCATTTCATATAAATGTCTTTTGAATCAAAGTACTGTGCCGACCCATAGGTCGCACAGTACGCTTGACGTGCCGCGAGGCAGCATGCCTTAGAAGCTCAAGGTCACGCCGCCTTCGAAGTAGCGGCCCTGGGTGTTATAGCCATTCACCAGCTGGTAATCGCGATCGAACACGTTATCCAGCTTGGCGCTGAGCTTGACGTTTGCCATCACTTGCCAGCTGGTTCGCAGGTCGAAGACGCCATAGCCAGCGGTACGCGTATCCGAGAAGGTATCGGCATCGGTATCGCTTCGGCTAGCGCTGCCGCGCAGGGTGGCACCGAAGTTCCAGTCATTGAGAGCGTAATCGGCATCCAGGCGTGCAAAGCGCTGAGCACGACGCTTCAGCTGTTTGCCGGTATCGCGATCTTCCGGGTCCTGCCAGGTCATGGCGAGGTTCACGCTGAGTGCTTCTCCTTTCCAGCCACTGCTCAGTTCCACGCCACGAATACGCGATCGATCGATGTTGATCGGCGTAAAATCAGGGCCTTCGTAACTGATCAAATCGTCGATGTCAGTCTGAAAAGCATTAACGCCTACGTGCCAGTGTTGTTGCTGTAGACGCCAGAAGATCTCGCCAGTGGTGGAGGTCTCGGCATCCAGATCCGGGTTGCCTGAGCCATACGGGCTATAGAGATCAATCAGGTTGGGAGCCTTGAAGGCGCTGGCGTAGCTGGCACCGATTTGTTGGGCATCTGTCAGGTCGAAGGCATAGCTGGTGCCGCCGGTCACCTGATGACCATAACGATTGTCATCGTCATAACGTATGCTGGTATTCAGGTGATGACGTTGTTGCTGAACCTGCCAATTACCGTAGATTCCCGTCGCGTAGCGACTGTCTACTTCGTAGCCCCCCGCAATGAAGAACGGACCGTCGGCGTCCAGACTTTCCTCGCGGTGATCGATACCCAGACTCAGAGTGCCTACCTTGGTGTAGAAGTCGTGACGGACTCCCACCTCGTTGCGTGCGCTGGCGACACGCCCGGCATCGCTACCGGCTTCAGTGTTTTCGTACTCATCACGGGTACGTGCCACGCTGACCGTCATGTCCCAGTTCGGATTGAGATGAGTGAGAAGACTACCATCCAGTACCAGCTGACTACCTTCCCCAGTGCAGTCCTCGGAAGTACCGAAATTACAGTCATCGTAGTCATAGTCGGTTTCGGTATTCGCGATACCCAGTGACAAGGTGGCACGCTGAGAGAAGTCGTGGCTCAGGCGTAACTCCGCACCGGTTGCTTCAAAGCCATCATCTTCACTGCCGGTATCACGCGCGAGAAGCCATCGCTCTCGGCATGATGGATATTGGCTGACAGGCGAGTGTCGTCTTCCACCGTGCTGAACTGGGCATTCTGGCGGAAGGTACCATCGCTACCTGCGCGAACGGTGACTTCGGCATGCTGGCCAGGTGTTGTGCCGCCACGCGTGATCAGGTTGATCACTCCGCCGATGGCATCGGCACCATAGACGCTGGCACGCGGACCACGCACGATCTCGACGCGTTCGATCGCTGATAGTGGCAGGAATTCAAAGCGCGCCAGGCCATCGGCACTATTGGCCACTCGCTGGCCATTGACCAGCACCAGTGTGTGGTCGGATTCCGTGCCACGCATGAACAAGCTGGTCTGATTGCCCATCGGTCCTGTGCGCGCGATTTCGATGCCATTGCGTGATTGCAGTAGATCCACCAGCGAGCTGGCCTGCAGGCGGTCTATTTCGTCACGCGTGATGACTTCGGTGCTGGCCAGGACATCATTCTGGAGTTGCGGAATGCGGTTGGCAGTGACTTGGACGGTCTCCAGCGCATCGGATGACGCTTCAGCGGCGAGGGCGGTGGGTGCCAGTAGCATGAGGCTACCCAGCGTTGCGCCACTTAGTGTGAAGGATGCCAGGCGCGGGCTGCGCGTAAGGAAGGGCGTAGCTACAGCAGATTCACCGGACTGCGCGGATGCGCGACCGTTAGTGTTATAGGTATTCATGAATGATCCTCAGGCGTCGGACGCAATGAGGAGGACAGGCGTGACAGGGTGCGTGAACACACATCGTCCTGACGCACCTTGACTGACAAGGTGCGCATACGGACGATTTGCCACTGGTGAGGCCCTCCGCATCAACCAGTGTGGAAGCAAGGGCCGGTCTCCGGACTGACGCCTGGCGGACTTCATGAAAAGAAGCCTCACCCTCTCATGCGCCTTCCCACCTCCTTCCCTTGGGAGACGCCTGTGTTAACAGACTATCTCGGAGGCAGTGGCTGGCCAATACGGCCTGCATGAGCGTTGCGATCACCGTTGCGGGGGCAGTACGGGGCTTTCACCCGTTTCCCGAACACCCTAGCTTCAACGCAGGTATTGTCTGAGGCGGGGCAGAGTGAGTCAATAACGTATCTTTGGATACAACAACGCCCGCATGAGGCGGGCGTTGTTGAAACGATGATCGTAGCATCTCTTGCGCGCGATCTTTCGACGACACAGATGGTCGCCTTAAAGCGATAGGAACAAGCCTGCGAGGCTTGCCGACATCAGGTTGGAGAGGGTGCCGGCAAGAATCGCCTTCATGCCCATCTGTGCGATGTCACCGCGACGGTTGGGCGCCATCAGTCCCAGTCCACCCATCAGGATAGCCACGGAAGATAGGTTGGCGAAGCCACACAACGCAAAGATGATGATCGCTTCAGAATGTTCGGACAGCTTGATCTGGTGACTGGCGAGGTCTGCAAAGGCGACGAACTCGTTGAGCACCAGCTTTTGACCGATGAAGCTGCCTGCCTGGATCGCTTCATGCCACGGCACGCCGATGACCCACGCGACTGGAGCAAAGGCATAGCCCAGCAACAGTTGCAGCGTGATGTCGTCATAACCGAACAGACCACTGACCCACCCCAGAATGATGTTGCCCAGTGCGATGAGCGCAATGAAGGCCAACAGCATGCCGCCGACATTGATGGCCAATTGCACGCCAGACGCCGCACCAGACGCTGCAGCATCGATCACGTTGGCGGGGCGATCCGTGTCCTTGGCGAGTGCCTCTTCGACGCTTTGCGTCTTGGTTTCCGTTTCCGGAATCAGCATCTTGGCCATCAGCAAGCCACCCGGTGCTGCCATGAAGGAAGCGGCCAGCAGGTACTTGAGGTCAATGCCCAGCGAGGCGTAACCGACCAGCACTGACCCGGCAACCGAGGCAAGACCCCCTGTCATCACCGCGAAAAGCTCAGAACGTGTCATGCCCGCGATGAACGGACGCACCACGAGCGGCGCCTCTGTCTGGCCGACAAAGATATTGGCTGCGGCGGACAGTGATTCGGGACGGCTAGTGCCGAGCAACTTGGACAGACCGCCGCCCAAGACATTGATGACCACGGTCATGATGCGTAGGTGGTAGAGCACTGCAATCAAGGATGAGAAGAATACGATGATCGGCAGGACGCGCAGTGCGAACACGAAGCCACCGCCGCCAAATACCTCGAACATCTTGTCGCTGACCAGACCGCCGAACAGGAAGTCCATGCCGACATTGGCACTCGACATTACTGCTTGAACACCCTTGCTGAGAGCGAGCAGCATGTCCTTGCCAGCAGGGATGTACAGCACGAAGATCCCTAGCGCCGCCTGGATGGCAAAGGCCCCCAGTACGGTACGCAGGCTGATGGCGCGTCGGTTTTCAGAGAGAAGGAAGGCAATTCCCAGCAGGGCTAAGACGCCCACCAGGCCCATGACGATCTGCATCAAGCAGCTCCTGAATGCGTAGGTGTTACGTTTGAGGACAAGGCAATATCACTGGCCATCGGACGGCATGGCCAAATCAGGCGCGTACTCTACCAGCATTTTCCCTAGCTGTCGGAGTCTGCCACTAACGTTTAACGCATTTTTTGTGACGCGCGCGTCACGCCCTCAGGCGCTGACACCATAAGGCCCGCAATGTGTGGGCCTTATGGTGTTGGATAACGGATTGTTTCAGGAATTGGTGTCGGGCAGGCGATTGGCAGGCAGCGGTGCAGAGATACCGGTATCTGTGGCAGACGCAATGCGACTGTCAGTCTTCTGAGACTTGTCTTGCTCGGCTTTGTCAGCCTTGGATTGAACAGGCTTGGTCAGCTCCGGCGAGTCAGGATATATCAGGCTGATCAGCGTCTCGCCTGGCTTGGGCGTCAGAGGCAGATTCGCTGTGGCGATACGGATGCGGCCCTGATTATTGATGCAGAACAATGTCAGCAGACGGTCTTCATGAATGGCGCAGTAATCGTCGAGGCTGAAGTTTTCAGTGATGCTTGTTCGCCGCAACTGGCCTCCTTGTGACTGCAGGCTGGCCAGCTTGGCGTAGGTGACCTGACCATCGAACAGTAGTGGAAGGTGGCCTAGCGCTTGATCCTGCTGGCGCTTTGCATTCTTGCCATTGTCTTCTGCCAGTCTGAATACACGTCCGTGGCCGAGAATATGCTCGAAATGCAATGCGGCAAGACTGTTGAGTTCACGGTAGGGGGACAGCGGTATCAGATGGCCAATCCCGGTCAGTTCCAGATGTTGGACGGCATGTTCAGACAGAGGATTGCCGTAGTAGACCGGCAGGCCCGCCATGCGCGCTTCCTGTACGGCGTCCCAGTTGGTGTCGGTCAGGCGTACCGAGAAACCGGCTTCTACCAGCTCGCGCGCCACCATGCGTGCCACTGAGTTGGCACCAAGAATCAAGAACCCGGCGGGCGGTGGCTCGCCTACACCAAGCATCTTGACGATAGGGCGTGATAGCAGGCTCTGGACCACCACAGTGCCGATGATGACGAGAAAGGTCATCGGCACTAACATCTCCGCGCCCTCAATGCCTTTTGCCTCGAGCTTGAGCGCGAATAGCGAGGCTACTGCGGCGGCGACAATTCCGCGCGGTGACAACCAGGCCAGCAGCGCTTTTTCGCGTAATGTCAGTCCACTGCCCATGGTGCATATCCACACGGTCAGTGGGCGCGCGATCCACATCAAGACACCGAGGAAGATCCATGCTGGCCATGAGAGTAGCGACAGCTGATCTACCGTCAGACGACCGGCCAGTAGCAGGAATAATCCTGATATCAGCAGGATGGTCAGTGTTTCCTTGAACTCGATGATTTGCTGAGTTGGCACGCCACGCATATTGGCTAGCCATACGCCCATCACGGTGACGGTCAGCAGCCCAGACTCATGGAATAGTGCGTTGGAAATGGCGAACAGGCCCAGCATCACCATCAGAGTGCCGAAATTGTGCAGTTTCTGTGGCAGCCAGAAGTGCCGCAATACCAACCCCCAGCACCAGCCGCCCACCGCCCCCATGCCCAATCCGAGGCCTACCGTCTGGGCAAACAGTACCAGCGTATGCGAGGCAGCATTGCCGGTCATGCCCAGTGCCACGTACTCATATACGAGTACTGCGAGCAGGGCACCGACCGGGTCGATCATGATGCCTTCCCAGCGCAGAATCTGAGTCAGATTGCCGCGTGCACGTAGTGTCTGTAGTAGCGGCATCACTACGGTGGGGCCGGTGACGACGAGCAGGGCACCGAGCACTGCTGCCATCTCCCAGCGCATATCAAGTAGATAGTGTGCTGCGACCGTGCCGATGACGCCGGTGATCACAACACCAGTGGTGACCAGGCGCCTGACGATATGGCCATGGCCGCGCAGGTCCTTGAAGTCGAGTGTCAGGCTGCCTTCAAACAGGATGACGGCCACCGCAAGCGATACCAGCGGGAAGAGCAGGTCGCCCAGTAACTCGTCTGGCTTCAGCCAACCAGTGACCGGGCCGGCCAGAATGCCGACAATCAGCAGGGGCAGGATTGCCGGTAGACGCATGCGCCATGCCAGCCACTGACAGCCAAGGGCCATCAGGCCGATCATGGTCAGCGCCAGAGCGGGTTCTGTCATCGAGAGTCTTCCTTGGAATCAGCGAAAATGAGCGGTGCCACTTCTGCGGTCACCGCTCATCAAATCATTGTGTCCTGGCCTTGCAGACCAGCGGCTAACAGCGCACGCACCAATGTCCTGCGCACAGATGCCTTGTGTATCTTGCCCAACCTTTACGGACGGGAATGCGCGCAGCCTAGCCGCTGATTTCGTGTGATGCAACGCTGGGTTGCCCAGCTGACAACGCTGATGCCAGCCCTCGCACATTTCTCGATGACGATGATCTACCGGCTACTGCACACGACGTAGCAGCGGTAGCAATGTCTGCAGGGGATGTGGCAACTGGCTGCCCGAGAAACGTTTGCTCTGGCTACGGCATGAGTAACCACTGGCAACCAGTTTGTTCTGATTCTCTTCATCCTCGACCACTGATTTCCACGATAGATCATAGATGGTACGTGAAGTCGCAAGATTGCGTGCCTCATGCCCGTAGGTGCCCGACATGCCGCAGCAGCCGGTAGCAATGGTCTCGAGATTGAAGCCAAAGGCCGCATAGACCTGCTGCCAGGCCTTGGCCGCGCCGGGAGCATTGGTGCTCTCGGTACAGTGGCTCAATAGCTTCATGCCAGGGTCCATCTTGCGTAGCGTAGCCTTGGTGATTCCCGTGGGCAGCAGCTTGCGTAGGCTGATCAACCACTCCTGTAGCAGTAGCACTTCTGGCACGGCCTCAGGCCCCAGTGTCTTCACATATTCCTGGCGATAGGTCAGCGTCATCGCGGGGTCGATGCCGACCAATGGTACGCCGAAGTTGGCCAGCGCCTTGAGTCGCTCAGCCTGACGGCGAGCAGTGTGCATAAAGGCACCAGTGAAGCCCTGTACTTGCAAGGGCTTGCCATTGGGGGCATAGGGCGCGACGAACACGCAGATATCGAGGCGCGACAGTAGCTCGATGATGTCGATCACCAGCTGGGCTTCGAAATGGCTGGTAAAGGCGTCCTGTACGATGATGACGCTTCTGGCTTTCTGGGCTTCCGTCAACCTGCCGAGTTGAGTGGCAGAAGCTTCAGCCACTCCCCAGCTCTTGAGCTGACGACGCAGACTGGCGCGCGAGAGGTGCGGTGCATCCACCATGCCGATGGGGCCTTCCATCAAGCGACTGACCAGCCGATTGGTCAATAAGGCGTTATAAAACGGTGTGACTCGCTCGGCCCACGGCAATACGAATTCGAGACTGCCGATCAGGTAGTCGCGCAGCGGGCGCTGATAACGGTGATGATAGACCTCGAGGAAGCGACTTCTGAAATCGGGCACATTCACTTTGATCGGACATTGACCCGCACAGGATTTACACGCCAGGCAGCCTGCCATCGCGTCATACACTTGCTGATCGAAGCCCGTTTCATCGCTATCTGGACGACCTTTCGCTGCTCGACGCGCTTTGAGCGACGCTCCAAGGCGTGCTGGCAGGCGTGCTAACCATAGACCAGTGCCCTTGAGCCCAGGTGTACGCGCCGCCTGAGCTTCAGCGAGCACGTCGCGACCGGCATTACCCTCAAGGCGTAGCCATTCGCGCATCAGACTGGCACGCCCCTTGGGTGAGTGAATGCGCTGGCGGGTCGCTTTCCACGACGGGCACATGGCGTCGCTAGGATCATAGTTGTAGCAAGCACCGTTGCCGTTGCAGTAGACGGCGCTTTCGTATTCCTGCCATACGCGCTCATCGATCTGACGGTCGAGATCGCCGCGCATGGTCACTTCATCAATCCGCATCAGCCTGGGATCAAAGGTCCCGGCGCCAGAGACTGAGGGGGTAGTAATATTTTCCTTTGCATCCGTCTCAACGGCATCTGATGCAATCAAGGCATCGGCAGGGCGAGGTGACGCGATCTTGCCTGGATTGAGCTGATTGAGTGGGTCAAACGCGGCTTTCACTTCCTGCAAGGCTTCATAGAGGCTGCCGAAGAAGCGGGGAGAGTATTCAGAACGCACGCCCTTACCGTGTTCTCCCCACAGCAAGCCGCCGTATTTGTGGGTCAGTGTGGCAACCTCATCGGAGATCTCGCGAATCATCGCCTGTTGAGCGGGATCTTTCATGTCGAGCGCCGGACGCACGTGAAGCACGCCAGCATCGACATGGCCAAACATGCCGTAGCGCAGACCGCGTGCATCCAGTGTTGCGCGGAATTCAGCGATATAGTCGGCCAGATGCTCCGGCGGCACCGCGGTGTCTTCGACGAAGGGCAGTGGGCGCGCTTCGCCCTCGACATTGCCGAGTAGACCGACTGAACGCTTGCGCATGCCATAGACGCGACTGATCTGTGCGCGGCCGCGGGCCTCGGTAAAGCCGAGGCGTTCGACACTGGTATCGCTGGCCAGGTGCTCACTGAAAGCGCGCACCTTGGCGTCGAGTTCATCCTCTGAATCGGCATTGAATTCGATCAGATTGATACCGCCGATCGGTGGCGTGCCTGTATCGCTTGCGGGGAAGAATTCCTCGACGCTATCCCACACGAAATCCTGCATGGCGAGATTGAGCACGGTGTCATCTATCGTCTCGATGGAGGTCGGGCGATTGCCCTCGACCGCCATCAGTGTCTTGGCGTCACGCAGCGCATCCATGAAGCCTGCGTAGCGCAGATTGATCAGCGTTGAGCATGGCGCGATGGGCAGGGCGTTCAGCTCGGCTTCGACGATGAAGCCCAACGTGCCCTCGGCGCCACACAGCAGGCTATTGAGATTGAAACGGCCGTCGGCTTCACGCAGGTGGGCCAGATCGTAGCCGGTCAGGCAGCGATTGAGCGGCGGGAAGATGGCATTGATTTCCTCGGCGCGCTCATCAGCGATGGCGCGGGCAGTACGGTAGATCTCACCGACGCGATCATCACGTGCACAGAATGATTCAAGCTCGGCCTCATCAATGGCGTGACTGCGCAGGCGCGTACCATCCAGCAGCACGCTATCCAGTGCCAGCACGTGATCGCGCGTCTTGCCATATTCACAGCTGCCCTGACCGGAGGCATCGGTGTTGATCATGCCGCCGAGCGTGGCGCGATTGGAGGTCGAGAGCTCCGGTGCGAA
Source organism: Cobetia crustatorum (assembly GCF_000591415.1). Lineage (GTDB taxonomy): Bacteria > Pseudomonadota > Gammaproteobacteria > Pseudomonadales > Halomonadaceae > Cobetia > Cobetia crustatorum. The sequence continues at coordinate 10,327 of NZ_JEMF01000009.1, forward strand.
GAACAGGCCATGTGGCTTTAGCGCGGCATTGAGTTGGTCCTTCACTACCCCGGCTTCGACACGTACACGACGATTCTCGACGTCAATCTCGAGAATGCGGTTCATGTGACGCGAGACATCGACCAGCAAGCCATCATTCAGCGACTGACCATTGGTGCCGGTGCCACCGCCGCGCGGGGCCAGCGTGACGCCGACGAAGCGTGATTCATGGGAGAGGCGGGCGATGCGCTGCACATCCTCGGCATCGCGTGGATAGACCACGGCCTGAGGCAGCACCTGATAAAGAGAGTTATCGGTCGATAACACGGTGCGGTTGGCATAATCCGGACTGATATCACCGGCAAAGCCTGCATCACGCAGGGCGGCCAGGAAGTCCAGATAAAGGGCATCGACGGGGGCAGGCGTATTCAGCAGGCGTTCAGTCATGATCTCGCTCGGGCAGTGAGTCGCGTCAGGCAGGCCACAGAGGCCAATGTGCCTAGCTTACCTGAGCTGGTCGTGTGGCCCCAGCCCGTCAGGGCATTGAATGTCTGTCGGTATGGGATAACTCGGTGAAGGAGGTAAGGACTGACTACGCTGAGATGAGTGTCATTCAATATGCATCACGCGACTATTGCAGAGTGCTGTGGTGGATCATCTTGTAGATTATCGCTACCTATTTATTGTGTTATCTCACACTGCGTAACCGTTATACCTGTACTCGCTACGACTATAGGCGTCATCTTGTGTCTTGTTTTACCGGTGCTGTTTTTCTTTTCATGCTTGGTCATCAGGAGTTAGCTCATGGCATCGCCTTCCTATTCCTCTCCCTGCTATCGCGAGTCTCGTAGCCCACCTATGCGCCTTGGCGTGCTGGGAGTGGGCGAGTTGACGGAATCTCTGTTGGTGGCACTGGCACGAGGCAGTCAGCGTGAAGGTCGCTCGCGGACTGATCTTGAATTCCATCTATCTCCGCGCAATGACGTCCGCAGCCATCGCTTGGGATGGCGCTTCGGCGCTGTCCGGCATGCCAGTAATGTTGCCGTTTGCGAGGCCAGCCTGTGCTTGTTGGTGGGCGTTCGCCCGGATCAGCTTGAACCGTTGGCCAGTGAGCTGCGCGAGGCACAGGTACTGGAAGCAGATCATCATCTGATGGTGACGGCGGCAGGTGTGCCACTGGTCGATCTACAACGCTGGTTTGCGCCGGCGCGAGTGGTGCGGGTGATGACAGGGCTTGCTGTCTCGGAAGGGCAGAGCGCGCTGACGTTATATCCTGAGGACCTGCTGACACGGGATCTGCTTGGCCCTGCGGTCAAGCAGATTATTGCCTTTGCAGAGGAGGAGGCGTTTGAGGCGAGCATGCTGGCGGTGTGCATCAATGCTTGGCAACTCGCGCAACAACAGGCTCTGCTCGACTGGTTCCAGACGGTACCTGGCATGAGTGGTCCACAGGCCAGGCAGCTATTGATGGCCCAGCTGCGTGATGCGTTGGCGTTGATGGAAGCGCATCCTGATACTCCACCCGGTGAGCTCGCCTCGCGGATTGGCACACCAGGCACCTGGACTGCGCGTGGCCTTGAGCAGCTTGGAGGTAGTGAGGGCGCGCATCGCCAGTGGCAGCATGTGCTGGAAGGTTTGCGCAGTGAGTTGGATGATACCCGTCCGAAAAATGGCCGATAGGGCGCCTTGTTGCCCGTGAGCGTTGCTCTCTGAATTTACTCTATGGTTTTGCTTTCTGGATCTGTTCTCTGGGGGGGGGGGGCATTACTGGAACGGGTCTTTTGTGCTGTTTGCGTTCCCCGGGCCTCGCGTTTTTTCTACAATGGTGGCTCGATATGCGCCATGTGGTATGTGGGGCAGAAGTCCGTAACGCAGCTGAGGCAGAGAGCACATGGGAACCTGGTTGGCAGTAGCAGCGGGCGGCGCCATCGGCGCATTGGGGCGCTATCTGATCAGTGGTTGGATCTTCGGAGCCGCCGGTCGCGGATTCCCGTGGGGCACGCTGGGTGTCAACCTGATTGGCAGTTGCCTGATGGGCTTTCTGTTCATCTGGGTCACGCAGGAGCTGAAGTTAGCCCCCGTATGGCAAGCGATCATGGTGGCTGGCTTTACTGGGGCCTTCACGACCTTCTCTACCTTCGCCCTGGAAGCGCTTAATCTGATGATGAGCGGCCGCACGTTGGTGGGCCTTGCCTATATTGCGGTCAGCGTGGTGGCGTGCCTGGGGATGGTTGCGTTGGGCATGAAGATTGCGCGCGTTCTGCTCTGACGTTTTTCAGCGTCTCGTGAGTGCTTGTCGAGACGCGCTGCGGCTGCGAAGTGAGGCTTGGCTGAGGTAGACTAGGTCGCATAACCTTTCCGCGCCGCCTTGCGGCATGAGTGATCCGACGAGAGAGCCTTCCCACATGCTGGACCCGAAACTTCTGCGCGCCGACCTTGAAGCGACTGCCGAGCGCCTCGCACGTCGTGGCTATCAGCTGGACACCGCTGCCTTCTCTGCGCTGGAAGCGCGCCGCCGCAACCTGCAGGTCGAAACCGAGTCACTGCAGAACGAGCGTAATACTCGCTCCAAGTCCATCGGTAATGCCAAGCTCGCGGCGAAGACATTGCGCCGCTGCTGGCAGAAGTCAGTGACCTTGGTGAGCGTCTGGACGCCGCCAAGAAAGAGCTCTCGGAACTGCAGGCCAAGTCAGATGCGCTGGCGGCAAGTATTCCGAATCTGCCGAACGCTGAAGTGCCTGAAGGCGCCGACGAGAGCGATAACGTCGAGTTGCACCGCTGGGGTGCGCCGCGTGAATTCGACTTCGCTGTGCGCGATCACGTCGATCTAGGTGAGTTGCGTGGTCAGCTGAACTTTGAACTGGCTGCCAAGATCACCGGCTCTCGTTTTGCCGTCATGCACGGTTCCATCGCGCGCCTGCATCGCGCACTGGTGCAGTTCATGCTCGACAAGCAGACGTTGGAGCATGGCTACGAAGAGTATTACGTGCCTTATATCGTCAACCGTGAATCCTTGATGGGTACCAGTCAGTTGCCCAAGTTCGAGGAAGATCTATTTAAGCTCAATGATGATCGCGAGTTCTTCTTGATTCCGACCGCAGAAGTGCCGCTGACGAATATGGTGCGTGACGAGATTCTCGACGCTGCCAGCCTACCGCTCAAATTTACCGCACATACCCCGTGCTTCCGCAGTGAAGCGGGTGCTTATGGCCGTGATACCCGCGGCATGATTCGTCAGCATCAGTTCGACAAGGTCGAGATGGTACAGGTAGTTGAGGCTGACAAGAGCGCTGAAGCACTGGAAGAGATGCGTGGCCACGCCGAAGCCATTCTGCAGGCGTTGGAGTTGCCGTATCGCGCTGTCACTCTGTGCACGGGCGACATGGGCTTCGCGGCGACCAAGACTTACGACCTGGAAGTCTGGCTGCCGAGCCAGAATACCTATCGCGAGATTTCTTCCATCTCCAACTGCGAAGATTTCCAGGCGCGTCGCATGCAAGCGCGTGTACGTGTCGAAGGTCAGAAGAAGCCGCAGCTGGTGCATACACTCAATGGTTCGGGTCTTGCCGTAGGCCGTTGTCTGGTTGCAGTGCTGGAAAACCATCAGAACGCTGATGGTTCCATCACGGTACCTCAGGCGCTGCGTGGCTACATGGGCGGAGTTGAAACGCTCAATGTCTGAGTTGTTCACCTCGTGCTGAGCTCGAAGCCTCATTTCCTATTGGAGATGGGGGCTTTTTAGTGCGCTGCTCAGCAAAGGATTGGTCATGATTCAGTAGAGCATTGATGGAAAGATCCACGATGGAGATACTGAAGCTACGACATCACATAGGGTGGTTATTCTTATTAGTTATTTTAGAGAGTGTTTCTTATGCTCTAAAATATCAATCACTAGAGGCTGCTTCCCAGCCTTGCAAGCGTTTGTGGATATGCCCATGGAATTTCTCAATCTCTCCTGCGACCCCTCACGACTTCAACTGTGCCTGATTGGCGGCGGGCAGGAGGCACTGGCATTAGCGGAACGTTTCGCTGGTCTTGGCGCTGATCTGTGTGTATTCGGCGATACCCGAATGCCTGCGCTGGAGATGCTGTGTGGGCGGGAAGGCTGGGAAGTTGCCGATACGCTGCTCCCGGTGCCAGCACCCGGTCAGCTATGGCTGGTAGCCACCGGCAGTGTCGGACGTGATCGTGGCATCTTGCGCCATGCACGTGAGCAGCAGGCGATGGTTTTTGCACCGCGCCATCCCAACGATTCCAGCGTACGTTTGCCACCTCGCCTGGTGGCGGGAGAAGCTGTGTTACCCATAAAAGAGGGCGAAAGGTTTACCGGCACGCGTGGTCAGGTGGCACTGGTGAGTGCTGGCCCGGGAGATCCGGAGCTGCTGACGCTGAAAGCACTGCGTCATCTTCAGCAGGCCGATGTCATCATTCATGACCGGCTGGTGAGTCACGAAATTCTGGCGTTGGCCAATCCGCAGGCCCGTCGTCTCTATGTCGGCAAGGCACGTAGCGATCACAGCGTTCCTCAGGAAGGCATCAATCAGGCGCTGGTGGATTATGCGCGTGCGGGTCATCGTGTCGTGCGCCTCAAGGGTGGCGACGCCTTCATCTTCGGGCGTGGTGGAGAAGAGCTGGAAACATTGGCAAGCTCAGGAATAAGTTTCGAGGTCGTGCCGGGTATTACGGCGGCTTCGGGCTGCGCGGCCTACGCCGGTATTCCCCTGACCCATCGTGATCACGCACAATCAGTGCGTTTCATTACTGGCCATTTGAAAGATGGCAGCTGTGATCTCGATTGGGAATCCCTGGCGCGTCCAACTCAGACACTGGTGTTCTATATGGGACTGGGCAGCCTGTCATTGATCTGCGAGCAGCTGATGGCCAATGGTTTGGCATCCACTACGCCGATTGCGTTGGTAGAACAAGGCACGACAGCACGCCAGCGCGTCCATGTAGCGACATTGGCAGACATGCCTGCTCAGGTCGCTGGCCAAGGACTCAAGCCACCGACATTGATCATCGTGGGTGATGTGGTCAGTCTGCACGATTCGCTCAAGTGGTTCTCGCCGACAGCGAATAGCAGCCTTGGCTGGGAAGATGGCAAGCACCCGACGCCGCTTGGACAAGTACAGACAGCCTGAGAGTGATGATCGTTTATCGTTTGGATTGAGCTATTGAAAGTCTATGCCCCAAACGCGCCACGGTATACATGCCGTGGCGGCGTCTGGCGTTTCAGGCACCACCCAACCTGTTCGAGCATCGGTTGGGTGGTGCCTCTTGGGCCAAGGTCGAGATGACGTGGAGCAGTATTGCGCCTATTGTTTCAAGCAATCGTTTGAATTTGCTGCGAGCTAATATCGCTGCTGTCCCATTGTTTGCGAGGAGAGTTACATGGCCAAGTATCAGGCGCCACTCAAGGATTCACGCTTCATTCTCAACGAGGTGTTTGGCGCTGAGGATGAATGGGCAGGAATGTCCGCCACCGAAGAGGTGAACGCTGAACTGGCCGAGGCGATTCTCGAAGAGGGGGCGCGGGTCACGCAGGCAGAATTATTGCCAATCAATCTAAGTGGTGATGCCGAGGGTGCACGCTTTGAGGGAGGCAAGGTCACCACGCCCAAGGGCTTCAAGGAAGCCTATCGGGTGCTGGCTGAGGGTGGCTGGATGGGGCTGGGCGGAAATCCCGAGTACGGCGGTCAGGGCATGCCCAAGATGCTGACGGTGGCCTTCGAGGAGATGCTCTATGCCACCAATACCAGCTTTGCGCTTTATCCAGCATTGAATGCTGGCGCTTGTCTGGCGATGGACAGCCATGCTCCCGAAGCCGTCAAACGCATGTTCTTGCCGCGGATGTATGCCGGCGACTGGTTGGGCACCATGTGCCTGACCGAACCGCATTGTGGTACTGATCTGGGGATGATTCGTACGCGCGCCGAGCCGCTTGAGGACAATGATGAGGTGCTGGATCTGCCGCGTTATCGCATCACGGGTACCAAGATATGGATTACCGGTGGCGAGCACGACATGGTCGAGAACATCGTGCATCTCGTGCTCGCCAAGCTGCCGGACGCCCCTGAAGGTACGCGAGGTATCTCGCTGTTTCTGGTCTCCAAACATCTGCTGGATGGCAACGGCGAGCCTGCCGAGGCGAATGCAGTCAGCTGTGGCTCCATCGAACACAAGATGGGCATCAAGGGCAGTGCGACTTGCGTGATGAATTTCGATGGTGCGGAGGGTGTCCTGATTGGCGAGCCGCATCAGGGCTTGGCAGCGATGTTCACCATGATGAATTACGAACGGCTGTCTATTGGCCTGCAGGGGCTCGGGCTAGGTGAGGTGGCTTATCAGAGCGCCATGGACTTTGCCGCTGAGCGCTTGCAAAGCCGTGCTCCGAAGGGAGCTGTCGCTCCGCAAAAGCCGGCAGACCCGATACTGGTGCATCCTGATGTGCGACGCATGGCATTGGAGGCGCGTACCTGGAACGAAACGGGGCGTGCCTTTGCAGTACTCGTGGGTCAGCAGCTGGATCGGGTCAAATATCATGCTGACAGTGAGGTGAAGGCTGCGGCTGATGACCTCGTGCAGTTCTTGACTCCGGTGGCCAAGGCTCTGCTGACGGACCGTGGTTTTGATGCCACTGTGATGGCCCAACAGCTTTACGGCGGCAATGGTTACTGTGTCGAGTGGGGGGCTGAACAGTATGTGCGCGATGCGCGGATTGCCATGATTTACGAGGGGACCAACGGTATTCAGGCAATGGATCTGGTGGGCCGTAAACTGTACCGCAACCGTGGCGCCTATGTGTCGCGCTTTGCGATGTTGGTACGTGATGAGCTGAGTGCACAGAATGATGATGGCGATACCCAGTGTTTTGCTGAGGCATGTCAGCAGGAACTTGAGCGTCTGGAGCGAGTGTCTGAGCAGTTGATTGCCCGTGCGCAGGATAATCCTGATGAGCTGGGAGCTGCTGCCAGTGATTTCCTGAACCTGACCGGATTGTGTGTTTACAGTTATCTGTGGCTGCGTATGGCGCGTGCCGCAGCGCGCGGGCTCAAGGAAAAGGGTGCCTGCGGTGAAGGCTTCTACCGTTGCAAGCTTGCGTTAGGGAATTACTTCGTGAGTCGTATTCTGCCGCGTGCCGTCGCGCTGGAGGCACAGGTTGCCGCCGGTTCTGCTTCCTTGATGACATTCAGTCTCGAGGATTTCACTCCTGAGCAGTAAGCCTGACAGATTGGGATAAAGTCGTTCCGTTACGCAAATGCCCCTCAGCGTGTCAGCGTTGAGGGGCATTTTATGGATAAATCATCGATGTTCCAGTTAATCGGCCTTGGGCATATCCTGTGCCACCAGCCAGTGGCGTATAGCGGGGAATAGCTCAATAAGGACGAATAGCGGTCCGATCAGCAATTGACGTAAATCATCAAGGAAGGCAGGTTTTCGCCCTTCGATACGATGCCCAATGAACTGGCCTGTCCATGCCAGCAGGAACAGTGCCAGCATCAATGGCACAACTGGCCACTCGAGACCCAGCATGGCAAACATCAGCGCCAGGCTGGCCAGTGTCCAAATAAGCATTACGCTAAAGGCGCGTAGCGAATAGCGTGCATAAAATGCAAGTGTCGCGATTGTCAGTGCGCCACCGGGTATCATCCACATGCCCAAGCCTGGTTCACTGGATATCCATTGCCCTCCGAGAATCCGCCACAGCAGAATGAGAGTCGCAGTGAAGATCAGTGGCACACATATCAGATGGATGCGCACATTATCGGGATGTTGATGGCTGTCAGCATAGTGATCGAGCGCTACGTGCAGGCGGCGCTGTGCAGTAGAGGAAACCTGTGGATGTGAGCGCGTGCTCATAAATGACCTCCTGACCAGTACCGAGAGTGCCCTGCTTGCGTGCGTGACGGAGCAGGAATTTTGGCGAGTTGGCGTCAGGCGTGCTCGAGCAGTGGCATGTTTGAGTCACATGCTTATATGGCGTAATCAGCTGGCAGTGCTACCTTCATTCACACTAATAGTATAGCCCGCGCCAGATAAAGTGGCGCGGGCCAAAACAGAAGAAACTGTCAGGCATGGTTAGAGGTGAAACATGCCGTAGGCTTCTGGCTGATGCACAATGGCATCAATGCGAATAACATCATTTTCGCCATTGTCTTCCGGTAAGCTGATGCTCTCTCCGATCGGCAATCCCAGTAATGCAATGCCCAAAGGCGACATGATGCATAGTGGTAGGGCGGTTTCCCGCTCGCAGACTGCCGTTATGCTGCGGCTGATTTCCATGCGCTCCTCATGAAGAGGGTCTGGGTAATGTAGCACCCACTCGCTCTCGCCAGAGCGCGAACCAGTGAGTCGTAATTGGCTGCGCATGCTAACGCGATCCGCGGGAAATTGATCGGGATCAACGATTTCAGCTTGAATCAGGCGACTTTCCAGCCGAGTGGCGAGTTCGTCATCTTGCTGATGACTATCGATCAAGCGCTGCAGACGGTCAGCATCCAAACGATTGATGATCAGGCATTGCCGTGTCATCCGAGTTTCCTTGTAAGCGAGTTGCAGGGTGTTATCCACTGCAAGACGGCGCCAATCCTGGCTTTATTTTCATGTCATGGTAGAGCGTGCTATGGGCGTGGCGTATCTGCCAGCACGTTATCCGCTAATTCATCCTAGCGGCTTTTGCCTGTGGGCGGGAGTCGCCTGAAGACGACAGCTGACAGGGCGCTGTCATCTTTTCTCAAATGAGTTCAATTCATGTCACTCTTGTGGATCTACCCTCTCGCGGCGCTGGCAGAGATCGCCGGTTGCTTCAGTTTTTGGGCCTGGTGGAAGCTGGCACGCAGCCCGCTGTGGCTGATTCCTGGTCTGATGAGCCTAGCCCTATTTGCTTGGTTATTATCATTGGTAGAGGTGAGTCAGGCTGGTCGAGCTTTCGCTATCTATGGGGGTGTCTATATTGCCGCTTCGATTATCTGGCTGTGGCTGGTGGAGCAACAGTTGCCAAATCGATGGGATATTATCGGGTCTGTCATCTGCCTGCTCGGAAGCGCCATCATCGTTCTTGGTGCTCGAGGGCAGTAACATAAACCTCTGATTGATGGGTTTTCTGCACTCATGGTATGGGGGTAATCATTCTCGAGTATACTGACCGATAATGAATACCAATTGTGTTTTTCAGGCCAATCCATCGAGGCGCCAAGATGACGAGTGAATTACTGTGGGGGCTAGGCGGTCTCGTGGCTGGGAGCACTATTGGCTTTCTGCTAGGGCGTTTTCGTCCACGACGCAATGAGTGGAATCAAGCAGTGGGCCCACTGATTTCGGCGCTTGCGCAAGCGGAACCGCGCGTGGCGCGTGGCGAGATGTTGGAATTGGAATCAACACAGTTGGAAGCTTTCCGTCAGATAGCATCACGTGGTGACTACTATAAGTTCAACAGTGGTGTTGAATACGTGAACCAGCAGTTGGCTACCGCTCAGGCAGTACATCATGATCGACAGCAACAACAAGCGCTCTTGAATAGTGCCTGTTTGAGTCTGGCCACGTTACAGAACAGGGTGCGCCGTCGCTGAGATCGGCGAAAGAAGAGAGCATTATCATTTGCGAGTTAAGCAAGTACATACTTGCAGTGGCCGAGCATAGCGCGAGGGGGGCCGATATTCTTGAGGCTGATGCTCTTGAAATCGATATTGTGGTGTTAGAAATGTTGAAGCAAAGGGTAGGGTTTGGTACTCGAGGAAAGGACATATCACGAAACGCAGTGCTGACAAGCGTTGAGACAATGGCTAACAGCGATGAATCAGGGATGTTTCAGAGAGACGTTCTTTTAAATACATCACTGCAATAGGGGATATTACAGAGAATAAGACAGGCTACGCTGTGCATTACCTGAAAATCATCAGCGTGTTACTGCTGATGGTGCGGAAGGGGGGACTCGAACCCCCACACCTTACGGCACCAGAACCTAAATCTGGCGTGTCTACCAATTCCACCACTCCCGCTAGAAGCTGGACAGTATTCTACCTGTGATGCCTTTCAAGTCAATCGCTTGTCTGCATTTATAGCCAATATTTTTCTTACTCCTGATTACAGCTCAATCTTCTGAGACGTGCTCGCTTCGTGACTCCAGCCCACAGGGCAATTGCAGATAACTGGCAGCACGCTCTGCCGCATGCCGACAGTCGCTCAAGTCATCGTGCATCCAAGGCACTACGCCAAGACATGGCGCTCTTAGCGTACGCGATAACGTGGCCATATTGTCTTCACTCACTTCGATGTCAGCCTCAAGGTGATTGATAACGTAGCCGGCGACTTCGAGGCCGTCGCGTTCGATCGCTTCCAGTGTCAGGCGAGCATGGTTGATACAGCCGAGTCTCAATCCCACTACCAGAATGACAGGTAGCTCTAGCTGGATGGCCAAGTCAGAGAAATCTTCCTCATCATTGAGCGGCACTCGCCAACCACCAGCACCTTCCACCAGCGTTAGATCACGTGATGCTGTCGCCACCTGACGTCGTATGTGCGCTTCAATCACACTGACTTCTAGCGCAACACCTGCCTGGCGCGCTGCGATATGCGGTGCGATGGCAGGCGCAAAACGCCAAGGGTTGATGGCTTCGTAGTCAACTGGGGGCGTGCATTGCGCTTGTAGTGACAATGCATCGACATTGACCAATCCATCATGGTTCTCAAAGCAGTCCGAGGCGACAGGCTTCAAACCCTGGGTGGTAAGGCCACGCATACGTGCTCGGGCCAACAAGGCGCTGGCAATGAAGGTCTTGCCAATTTCGGTGTCAGTGCCGGTGACAAATGCGGCAATACCGTGACTGGTAAGAGAGGGTCGAGGTATGTCCTGTGAGGGCATATTGTTGCCTTTATGCAAATTTTCTTTGTATTTCATTATCATTGTTGACAGGTTTTTCGAGTGTAAGTTCAATTACGTGATAGCTAACAGGTAATCCTTTCTCGGTGCGCAATGTTTCATGACGAGATCGAGCATGCTGTAAATCAGCGCGTAAAAGGCGCCGGCCACTGGCCGTTTGTGCCCCGATTCTCTTGATGGAATCCATTACGCGAGCGAAGTCAGGGTAGTGAAAGACATGCTGTCGCATGTCCCATTCGCAGATAAGGTCTGCTGATGTCGCCAGTGTGACAAGTGTCTCTGCTGAGGGAAAGTGACGCACTGAATCATCATCGCGCTGCCAGGCGTGCCGTACCTCGCTCAAGGTGCCGGGGCCGAGCGTGTTGATAAAGGCCTTGCCGCCTGGGCGCAAGATGCGAGCGATCTCACTGAGCCATTTTTCTGGCCTATCGCACCACTGTACTGCAAGGCTTGAGAACACCAGGTCGAAGCTGTCGTTTGCCAGTGGCAGCCGTTCGGCATCTCCACGTAACCAGCTGATGTTGTCATTGTCGGCGGTACGAGCGGCTTCTTGCAGCATGGCCATCGACAGATCGAGCCCAAGGCAGTGGGCAACGGGGTAGCGTGCAGTCAATGCTTGAGTCCAGTGGCCCGGGCCACAGCCTATATCCAGTACCCGAGAGCGTGCTGGAAGATATACAGGCAGTGCATCGAACAACATGCGCGCCATCACGTGTTGCGCTTGTGCAAGCGTAATGTAGTCGGCAGCGCCGCGATCAAAGGCTTTGGCGATGTGGGTGCGTGTCGTCGATAGAAGAGAGTGTGCGGTTTGCATGTCAGAAGTTCTCGCTCTGGCAGATGCGGCTGCCGCCAGATGCCATTCGCTTCAGCAGTGCCTCCGCAAGCGCCTCATGGCAGCTGACGGGTAAGCAGTGGCCGCCATCAAACTCAGTCACGTGATGCCCCTGTTCATGTAATGCCGCGGTCAAGCCCGGCGCTAGCAACGGATCATGTTTTCCCAGCCAGAATTCCTCTGGTCGAGATAGTGTCATGACACGGGTCGCGAGCTCATTCAGTCCTGCTGACAATACTGTTGGTGAGTAGCTGGCACGTGTGCCGATCAATGCGCGTAGCCGTTTCAAACAGTCACGCGCATCTGCCTCGCCACTGGCTTGCCAGCGGAGAAAGTGTTGCCAGCTGGCCTCGGGTGAGCGAGTGAAGGCGTTAGCGAAGGTTGTCAGCGTGCCCGCTGGGAGTGCCGGAAATTCCAGCTGAGAACATGATGATATCGATTGTGCGAAACGAGGTCCCATCGCCAATGAGATTCTCGCGCCAGGCTTTTGCTCCGCTGGCAATGAGTTTGCCAGTGCTTCTGCGCGCAGTGCACCCAGTGACCACCCCAGCCACAGGCTGTGTGCTCCTCCCAGTTCTGACAGATGAGCTGTATTGGCTTCGGATGCTGGTTGTGGCCAGTCTGGCGTCAGAATCTCAAGCCGCCTTTCCTGCATATGCAGCGATGAGGTTTGGTGAGAGGCGAGGTGACAAGTGAGGCTCGTAATCAATGGTTGCCATACTCGCGCATCGACTCCCCAGCCGTTGAATAGCACCAGGCGTGTCAGCGCGGCCATGAAGTCTCACCCTTGGATTGCTGCTCCTGTGCCAATACCTCGGCAATAGCTTCCAGTAGCTGATCAATATCTTCTATCTGGTGAGCTGCTGAGAAAGTGAAGCGCAGGCGTGACATGCCAAGCGGTACGGTGGGCGGACGAATCGCGGAGACTAGAATTCCGCGTGATTTGAGCGCCTCACTCCATGCAAGTGCCCGTACTTCACTACCCAGTACCAGCGGCTGAATCGGTATGAGGATCTCGTCGCTACCACCTGAAACCGTCGAGGAATGCCCGGCGAGTCCCAGCGACAACTTGCTTCCTGTGAATATACGGCGACAGCATCGCGAAATTGTTTGATGCGCGCCTGCAAGTGAGCGCGTCTCTCAGGTTCATGCTTGACGATGTCGAGTGCTGCCAGGGTGGCAGCGGCGACATGTGGCGGTTGAGCGGTGGTGTAGATGTAGGGACGAGCCAGTTGAATCAGGCTCTCGATCAGTGTTTCGCTGCCTGCCACGAAGGCCCCAGCGCTGCCCAGCGCCTTACCCAATGTGCCGACCACTATCGGGACGTCAGCCAGCGAGGTATCACGGCTGACCAACCCTTCACCCTGATTGCCCAGTACGCCGACCCCATGGGCATCATCGATCATCAGCCAAGCGCCGTGACGTCGGCATACTTCACTCAAGCCCTGGGTGTCAGCACAGTCACCATCCATGCTGAAGACACCGTCACTGATGACCAGTCGGTCATCCGCACGCGAGAGGCCGAGCTGACGGTCAAGGTCAACAAGGTCACGGTGATGGAAGCGTCGAGAGCTGACGGAGGTCGTGTTGGAAGATGCGAGTCGTGCCCCGTCCAGCAGACTTGCGTGGTTGAGGCGATCATGAAAGATCGCAAGTGTGCGTCCAGCAGCGCGTGAAGCATTGGCCAGCGCATCGATAACGCCAAGATTGGCCATGAAGCCAGTGGAGAACAGCAACGCGCGTGGCCGGCCAGTGAGAGTCGCTAACCGTTGCTCAAGCGCATGATGTGACTGTTGATGGCCATTCACCAGATGCGCACTGCCACTGCCGACACCGTACTCACGAGCCGCCACACACGCGGCCTCAATCAAGGCGGGGTGTGCCGCCAGCCCGAGATAGTCATTGGCCGTAAAGTTGAGCAAATTGAGCCGCTCAGGAGTGCTACCGCCGGCAGCGACGAGCTTGACGTGTACGCCCTGAGCCGAGGCAAGTGTCAGGCGCTGTCGATAGCGGCCAGCCTGCTGACGATGGGTGAGCAGGCTGGCCAGGTGCGTGAAGCTTGCCGTTGACCTTTCACTCTGGTCTGAATCGATACCGTCCACGTGAATTCAGACCACCATGCCGCACGGCTTGCGCTCGCGGGCATGTCCATTGCCCGTGGCTGGAGTCGCTTCCTGCGTGGCATCATAGAACAGACTGCCTTCCACGTTGGTACGCGCCTGCTCTTCCATGGCGGCCTTGAGTGCGGCTTCGCGCACTTCATCACTCGCCACCTCGTCGCGCTTTTCAGGATGCAGTCCGAGGCGGCTGAACAGCTCACGATCACGATTGGCTTGTGGGTTGCCGGTGGTCAGCAGGCGCTCGCCGTAGAAGATGGAGTTGGCACCGGCGAGGAAGGCCAGTGCCTGGGTAGAGTCATCCATCTGTTCACGGCCGGCGGAGAGACGTACGTGGCTCTTCGGCATCATGATGCGCGCCACGGCGATAGCACGAATGAATTCGATGGGATCGAGATCCTCGACGTTTTCCAGTGGTGTCCCCGCGACCTTGACCAGCATGTTGATCGGTACGGATTCCGGCTGCGGCTGGAGATTGGCCAACTGTCGCAGTAGTCCGGCGCGATCGGTAGTGGTCTCTCCCATGCCGAGAATACCGCCGGAGCACACCTTCATGCCGGCTTCGCGCACACTGGCTAGAGTATCGAGGCGCTCGCTATAACTACGCGTGGTAATGATTTCGCCATAGTATTCCGGCGAGGTATCCAGATTGTGGTTGTAATAGTCGAGGCCGGCATCGGCCAGTTTCTTGGCCTGTTGAGTATCGACCATGCCCAGCGTCATGCAGGTCTCTAGCCCCAGCGATTTCACTTGCCGCACCATCTCGGTGACGACTTCCAGATCGCGCGCGCGTGGGCTCTTCCAGGCAGCACCCATGCAGAATCGACTGGCACCGGCTTCCTTGGCTGCCTGTGCCTGCTCGACGACCTTCTGAATCTCCATCAGCTTTTCCTTACCAAGCCCCGTGTTGTAGTGGCCTGACTGCGGACAGTACTTGCAGTCTTCGGGGCAGGCGCCTGTCTTGATGGAAAGCAGGGTGGAGATCTGAACCGCGTTCGCATCGAAATATTGACGATGCACTTGTTGCGCTCGGAACAACAAGTCATTGAAGGGCAGCGCCAGCAACGCTTCTATCTCTGCGACGCCCCAGTCGTGCCGCACCTGTATGTCAGCAGCTGTACCGGTAAATGTACTGGCTGCTGTGGCGGTTGCTGTATTCGCAGCTTGCGTGTTCACGGGCGAGGCTTCTACGGTCATGAGATAGAGGTCCTTCTTCAGGCGGGCAGGGCGAGGGTGGCGTAGATCTGTTGGTCGATTCTGTGCGTCGATCAAAAGGTCAACGTTCCTTGTTATTAAAGGTTGACTGGAATGATAGAGTTTCGACGAGCGCTGTCAACATTAAAGGAGTCCAAGGTTAACCAATGGCGACTATCACGGCCGTGCGCCTTTTGCTTGCGTCAGCAATCAGTCGATACCTCGGAGGGCAGTCAGTACTCGAACGATATGCCATCGGGCAAGAAGCGCTCGGTCACGAGCGTACGCCACAGTGACTGGTGCGATGAATGCGATGCGATGATTGTTCGCAATCGTCATGCCTGTCCTTGCTGTGCTGAGCCCATGGCCTCCGCCGCTCTGAGCATGTCACCCTGCGCGCGTTGTCTTCTCGTGCCGCCTGCGTTTCAGCACACCTTTGCACCGCTGCGTTATGAAGGGCTAGTGGCAGGGTTGTTTCAGCGCTACAAGGACCAACATCAGCGTCGTGCAGGTAGATTGCTGGGGTTGCTGATGCAGCGTGAACTGACACCATTATGTGAAGCATGGCTGTCACTGCATCCAGAAGCCGTCGTGATTCTGGTGCCAGCAGATGAGAGGCGGCAGAAATTACGCGGACACGATCCACTGTCTGGGTTGTACAAGTTGCTCGAGAAGACGGTGCGCAAGCATCCCCAGAAGGTGGCAAGGCTGAGAGATGATGCCTCCTCTCATGACGACCAGCGTCTGCGCGGGCGACGCGGACGTCTAAAAGCGCAGCGAGGGCGTTATGACATCATCGGCTCCTTACCCGCCAGCGTCATGCTGATTGATGATGTGATGACCAGTGGTGCGACGCTCGATAGCTTGGCATTGGCATGTCGCCAGGCTGGTGCTCGTGAGGTAGTGGCCTGTGTGCTGGCTCGCACGCCGCTATCGACAGCTGTTGCGACGCTTGAGGGTTAACCTTTGTTCTTGCGTCACACTCGTCTTGGTGATCAATCAGGGAGAAGACTGGCGGTGAGAGGGTCTAATCTCATAGCATGCAGGGTCCGGCAGCCGTTTGCTGGTCCATGCCCGAGGAATTGCCATGCCTATTGATCCTGTTCCACCTGCTGCCTCGCAATCTTCCGGCACCTCGAGTGATATTGATGCGCTGTCCAATGGTAATACCTGGCCGACATCAACGGCTCAGGATGGCCAAGTGGACAAACGCTTCCACCCTTTTGATGCACTGGCGCCTGATCGTGTTGTTGCCGCTGTCGAGTCACTAGGATTCTGGTTGCCTGGTGAGCCTTTTGCGCTCAACAGCTACGAGAATCGTGTCTACCATCTAGCCGATGACGATCGTCGACGCTGGGTGGCCAAGTTCTATCGTCCGGAGCGCTGGAGTCGTGCACAGATTCTCGAGGAGCATGCCTTTCTGGCTGAGCTTGAGGATGCTGGTGTTCCGGGGGCGCCCGCCTGGGCGAATGCGAATGGTGAGACCCTTCACCAATACGAAGGATTTGATTTTGCGTTATTTCCCCACGTCGTGGGACGTGCACCAGAACTAGAATCAGCGGAACACCTTTTTCATCTGGGTGAGCTGATCGGTCGTGTGCATGCCATTGGGCGCAAGAGCCAGTTTAAGGAGCGCGAGACGCTATCTCCTGCGCGCATCCTCGATGAGAGTCGCGACAGCGTGCTGGCATCTGACTGGCTGAGTGAGCGCCAGCGTGATAGTTACACTCGGGTGATCGAAGCATTACGACCGCTGGTCGCCGAGCAGAGCTGGCCAGAGAATGCCCTGATCCGCACGCACGGTGACTGTCATATCGGCAATATGCTCGGGCGCGATGAACACTTCGCGCTGGTGGATTTCGATGATTGCCTGAGCGCTCCTGCGGTACAGGATCTCTGGATGCTGCTGACGGGAGACAGTGACCCTGAGTTGCACATGCAGCTCTCGGAAGTGTTGGAAGGTTATGAGCAGCACTGTGATTTCGATCGCGGCCAGCTCAAATGGATAGAAGTGCTGCGTACTCTACGCATGGTGCGCCATAGCGCCTGGGTCGTGCGGCGCTGGGAAGATCCTGCCTTCCCGCTAGCCTTCTCACATGTCGCGAGCCTGGGATACTGGGATGATCATATCCGCAGTCTTGAGCAGCAGCGCGTCGCGCTGGATACACCGCGCTGGCTTGCCTGACAGAAATGATGCTCTGATCGATAGACGCGCTTGAACAGCATGTCGGCGCGAAACATCACCCTCATCGGTCTTCGGTGGGGGTGATGTCGTTATCGAGGAAGGATATCGTGGGGAATGTTTATGAGTGCTGAGCAGGCTAGGCGGTGAATCGCTGAGCTGGAGCGTGATCAGGCCTGCGCTGATGGCATCCCTGAGGTAGAATCTGCCCCTGACATTGAACACATAGTTGTACGAGGTTTGTTTGATCATGATCTGTTGTATAACTTATGTGCTTTACCCCTGCTATGCGCGCGCTCACGTGCGCCCCTGACCGATATCATAGGCAGACGGATGACCGAAGAGATTGCCAACCACTACCGCCAGATCATCACTGCACTCGGTGAGGATCCGCAGCGTGAAGGCTTGCTGGATACCCCGAAGCGGGCTGCCAAGGCCATGCAGTTCCTGACGCACGGCTATCATCAGTCGCTGGAGGAGATCGTCAACGGCGCCGTCTTTACCTCCGATACCGACGAGATGGTACTGGTCAAGGATATCGAGCTGTATTCGATGTGCGAACACCATCTGCTGCCTTTCATTGGCAAGTGTCACATCGCCTATCTGCCTGCGGGCAAGGTGCTGGGGCTATCCAAGTTTGCACGCATCGTCGACATGTACTCGCGTCGTATGCAAATTCAGGAAAACCTGACCAAACAGATTGCCGAAGCGGTCCAGCAGGTGACCGGTGCGCGTGGTGTAGCGGTTGTCGTCGAGGCGCGTCATATGTGCATGATGATGCGCGGCGTCGAAAAGCAGAATTCCAGCATGAAGACGTCGGTCATGCTAGGCGCCTTCCGTGACAATCAGCCGACCCGGCAGGAATTTTTGACGCTGATTAGCTGATGTGAATACCACGACGCCGCCGCTTCCGGCGGCGTTATCGATTGAGGGCGCCACCTCATGAGAATGATATCTCCTTGAGGACGCCCTCCCTGATCGGAGTACCAGCCGATGCCGATGCATGCCCTGCATGATGAACATCTCGATCACGATCTCGCCACCATCCGGATCAAGAATCTGCGTCTGCGTACCTATATCGGTATCAACGAAGATGAGATCCAGAATCGTCAGGACGTCGTGATCAATGTCGTGATCCGCTATCGCGCTGCACGTGCGGTGCAGTTCAATCACATCAGCGAAGCGCTCAACTACCGCACCATCACCAAGCAACTGATCGCCCATGTCGAGGATGGCCGCTTTGCGCTACTCGAACGCATGACGCGTGAAGTGCTCGATATCGTGATGAGGCATGAGCAGGTGATGACGGCACAGGTCGAAATCGACAAACCGCATGCGCTGCGCTTCTCTGATTCAGTCTCCATTACGCTGTCCGACAGCCGTGAAGATCACACCTGACGAGAGTCTGGTGTCTCCGGCTTGATGCTCTGTCAGATAGAGTCTGTCGAATATCGCTCGAATATCAGGAGTCGTGACGTGCTAGGTGAAATCAAGACCTTCGATGATGATCGCCAGGAAGGCATTATCGTGGATGAGAAGGGCGCAGAGCATATCTTTGATCTGGTCGGCTGGCGCGGACGCGGCTTGCCTGGCAGTGGGCTGGCAGTCGATTTCGAAGTGCGTAATGGGCGTGCCGTACAAGTATTCAATGCACGAGTGAAGCAACAGAAGGCACGCAAGAAGATGCCTGCTGAACCGTCCTCCCTCTCGGATTCTCCTACGTCCTCTACTTCTCGTATTGGTTCGCCATGGTTGGCGAAAAGCCTGATCGCTCTGTTGCTGATAACACTGCTGGGGTTGTGGTTGTTGAGTAACGCCCCCACCCACTAGGCTAGTCTTATCGGTAGCCTTTGAACGTATCGGTAGTGTCTGACGTCCTTGAGCATTCTTGGTGCCTAGATGGAATCCAAGTGGCATTTAAGGAATCAGGAGCTTGATGCTACCGATATCTCGGCTTGACCTGCATGCATGTCTCGGGAGTCCACTATGGAACATCTTAACGATACCAGTCTGTTTCGCCCCTTTGCCTATATTGACGGTGGCTGGGTAGCCGCTGATTCTGGCGAGCAGGTAGAGGTCAATAATCCCGCCACTGGCGAGATCATTGGTCGTGTGCCGCGTTTGGGCTATGCCGAGACTGAGCGTGCCATCGAGGCTGCCCAGCGCTCCTTTTCTGATTGGAAAGATACGCCTGCCCTCGAGCGCGCTGACATCCTGATGAAGTGGTATGCGCTGATGCTTGAGCACAAGGATGATCTTGCGCGCATCATGACGCTGGAGCAGGGCAAGCCGCTGGCCGAAGCCGCTGGTGAGATTCAGTATGCTGCCAGCTTCTTGCGCTGGTTTGCCGAGGAAGGTCAGCGTATCTACGGTGATACTATTCCGGCCGCCAAGCGTGATCAGCGCATTATCGTACTCAAGCAGCCTGTTGGCGTCGTCGCTGCCATCACGCCATGGAATTTCCCGTGCTCGATGATCACTCGCAAGGCGGGTGCCGCACTGGCAGCGGGTTGCCCCATTGTCGTCAAGCCGGCCAGCCAGACCCCGTTCTCCGCACTGGCGCTGGCGGTATTGGCTGAGCGCGCTGGTGTGCCGCGCGGTGTGTTCAATGTCGTGCCGGGTTCGGCAAAAGACATTGCCGCTGCCATGACGGATTCCAGCATCGTGCGCAAGGTGACCTTCACCGGCTCCACCGAAGTGGGTCGCGGCTTGATGGCCAATGCTTCCCAGCACATTCAGAAGATTTCGCTGGAACTGGGTGGCAATGCTCCCTTCCTGGTATTCGAGGACGCTGATCTCGATGCTGCAGTTGAAGGCGCGATGGCCGCCAAGTTCAGAAACGCCGGTCAGACTTGTGTGTGTACCAACCGTTTCCTCGTTCAGTCCAGCGTCGTGAATGCTTTCAGCGAGAAGCTGGCGGCCGCGATGAATGCTGAATTGACGATTGGTAACGGACTTGATGAAGGCGTCAAGGTCGGCCCGCTGATCGACAATGATGCTGTCGAGAAGGTCACCGAGCACGTGCGTGATGCCCTTGATAAGGGCGCTGAGTTGCTGCTGGGTGGACACCCGCATCCGTTGGGGGGGAGCTACTTCACGCCGACGCTGATCACTCAGGTGACGCCAGAGATGAAGGTCGCGCGTGAAGAGACCTTTGGTCCGCTGGCGGCCATTTTCCCCTTCGAAAGTGAGGAAGAGGCTATTGAGATGGCCAATGACACCGAGTTTGGCCTCGCCAGCTACTTCTACAGTAGTGATCTCAAGCGTGTGTGGCGTGTCTCGGAAGGTCTCGACTATGGCATGGTCGGTATCAATACCGGTCTTATCTCGAATGCTGCGGCACCCTTTGGTGGCACCAAGGCATCGGGGCTGGGTCGAGAGGGCTCCAAATACGGTCTCGAAGAGTATATGGAAACCAAGTATCTGTGCCTGTCTTTGACCTGATGAATCTGGTCTGTATTTTGTGATCACTGCTGAATTGATGCATCACATCAGTAAGGCAGAATCGCAAACGAAGCGCCCGCTCGAGGAGAATCGAGCGGGCGCTTTCACTTTAATGGGTTCTCGTTGCTTTAGAGGACTTGGCAATCAGTTGTGCTCTAACGCGTGGTATCCCTATGGCTGAGGCAAAAGCTCAGCACTTTTACTGGTCAGTGACGGTAATCTCTTGATGAGCTTGTCGGCATTCACTTACTTGTGAATGTTCTTAAGTAAACTACAGTGAATAAGCGGGACCTGTGGTGATAGTCTTCACGGATTGAAGACAGGGCGAGTAGCGTGGCGGACGCGGCTCGCCCTTTTTGTTGGCTGTCTTTTGTGCCCTGTCGCCTGTCGCCGTGCTCAGCCAAGAGGAGAGAGCCCCATCCCTGCCACCAGTCCTTCCAGTGCATGACGACCGGCAATCGAGTTGCCATAGCCGTCCAGGCGCGGCGACCACACGCAGATGCTCATCTGCCCCGGTAGAATCGCGATGATCCCGCCGCCGACGCCGCTCTTGCCCGGCAGGCCCACCCGCCAGGCGAAGTCGCCCGCTGCGTCATATAGCCCGCAGGTCAGCAGCAGTGCGTTGATCTGACGTGTCTCCAGCGTCGTGACCACTTGCTTGCCATCCAGTGGATTGACGCCACGGTTGGCGAGGAAGGCGAAGCTACGTGCCAACTCCACACAGTCCATCTCCACCGAGCAACTGTGAAAATAAGTATCCAGCACATCATCCACATCAGCATGGACATTGCCGTAGGCCTGCATCAGATAGGCCAGTGAGGCATTGCGTGCCTTGTGGTCCATCTCCGAGCGAGCGACCTTCTCGTCAAAGCCGATGTCATCACTGCCGGAAAGCCGTCTGAGCTGCTCACGCAGAGTGTTCTGGATCGAGACGATGCGTGACACCAGCAGGTCGGTGATCACCAGCGCACCTGCATTGATGAAGGGATTGCGCGGTATACCGTTCTCCACCTCCAGCTGCATGATCGAATTGAAGGCCTGACCGGAAGGCTCACGGCCCACGCGTGTCCAGATTTCATCGGATTCAAGGCGCTGCATCGCCAGTACCAGCGCATGCACCTTGGAGATGGACTGTATCGAGAAGCGTGTCCGAGCGTTACCTGCGTACTGGACGCTACCGTCTACATGGCACACAGCGATACCAAATTGATCCGGATCTACCTTTGCCAGCGCCGGAATGTAGTCGGCCACCTTGCCTTCATTGAAACAGCGAGCGGCATCTTCGGTCAGGCGTTCAAGCAGTGTCTGGAGGGTAGCGGAGTCAATATGCGGCGTCATGGCGACCTTGCAGGAACAAAAGGAGAAAAGAAGAAAAAAAGTTAAAGCTGCTAGTCAGCACCGATTAACCGACTGGCAGTGCATTCTAGCGGATCTGTGCTCGACTGGCGCGCGTGGATCAGAGCAGGCGTCGGGAAGGGCGATAGCCAAGGCTTATCGATAACGTAGGGTAAAGTGATTTCATAATGCAGATGAGACTCACTATCATTAATTTCATCGAAGCAGCACCACTCAGTACCACGCTGCTTCCCACGTATTCATTTTGTATTTCCTTGCAGAATATTGATGGCCCGGAGGGCTGCCGACATGACCAAGACACTGACCTTTGCCAGCATGCACTTCACCATCGCTTTCGGCGTGACCTACCTGCTGACTGGCGATATCGTGGTCGGAGGACTGGTCGCTATCGTCGAACCGGCCGTCAATACCGTGGCCTTCTTCTTCCACGAAAAGGTCTGGAATCGTGTCGCCGCACGTCGCGAGCAGCTCGGCAGTGAAGGCGTAATGGCAGGCTAAGTGCGCTTGCGCAATAGCCGGTAGGCACCGCAGAATCATGGGTCCTGTCTGCCGGAGTTCTTCATGTCACTGTTTATTGCTTCACCTGCGCGTTTGATGCTCGCCTACCGCCTGCCACGATCGTTATTGATCGGTGGCCTGGCGTTGGCTACCAGCCTTGTAGTCGGCGTGGCGCAAGGTGCGGATGGAAATCCCGAAGCGACGACGCGAGATTATCATTACAGCGATGCTCACCTACATTTCGTCGATTTCTTCCAGCATGGCGATGGTCTGGGGGATTTATTGGATGCAATGGACACGGCACACGTCGATCATGCACTGATCACCGGGATTGGCGTCGCCAAGAAGTGGCAGCAAGATGCCCCCAAGAAGCCGCGCTACTACATGGGCGATGATGCGCCGGTGTACTGGTATTCTGGCACTGATTACATCCTTGCCGAAGCGCTGACCCGTGCGCCCAAACCGGTGCAGGCACGCTTCTCGCCCTTCATCACTGGCTTCAATCCCACTGACCTGAACGCGGCTGACGAAATTCGTCAGTTGATGGCGATCTATCCCGGTTTCTGGAAGGGCATTGGTGAAGTCTTCACGCGTCATGATGATCTGACGCGCTTGACCGATGGCGAGACGCCGCGCGCCAATCATCCAGCCTTGATGAAGGTCTACGCATTGGCAGCCGAAAAAGGCCTGCCGGTATTGGTGCATTCCAATATCACCAGTAAGCGCGAAGGGCATGAGCCGCTATACCTCAATGAATTCGAGAGCGCGGTGCGTGATAACCCCAAAACCACCTTTATCTGGGCGCACGCCGGCACCAGTGCCGAGTTGACGCGACGGCTGGGGCGTATCGAATGGCTGTACGACGAAGTGGAACGCATGCTGGAGACGTACCCGAATCTGAACATCGATCTATCGTGGTCAGTGCTAGAGCCTTACCTGCTGGATGATAATGGCCAGCCGCGTTCGCGCTGGGTGAAGCTGGTTGAACGCTTCCCCGAGCGTTTCGTGCTGGGCAGTGATGTGGTGGGGCGCTTCGGCTCAGTGGGCGATATCCTGTCAAGCTATACGCCATTCCTCGATGCACTGTCACCGGCTACGGCACGCAATGTGGCGCGTGACAACTTCCTGCGCTGGGTCAACGTCCCGCTCGATTGAGCAGTAGTGCCTTCATGAGTAAGAAAAAGCCCCCGTCAGCGAGTCGCTGACGGGGGCTTTTGATTGAGCGCGGGATGCCATGTGCTAGACACTGCGTTCAGTCATGTCACTACTGTCCATCAATGATGCGTGTTCAATGACGCGTCCTTAATGACGCGTCCTTAATGACGCGCCCTTAATGACGCGCCCTTAATGACGGAAGTGACGCATGCCGGTGAAGACCATGGCGATGCCGGCTTCGTTGGCCGCGTCGATGACTTCCTGGTCACGCATGGACCCACCCGGCTGGATGACGGCTGTGATGCCTGCTGCTGCAGCGGCATCGATACCATCGCGGAACGGGAAGAACGCATCGGACGCCATCACTGAACCCGGCACGACAAGTCCTTCATCAGCGGCCTTGATGCCGGCGATCTTGGCGGAATAGACACGGCTCATCTGGCCCGCGCCCACGCCAATGGTCTGGCCATCCTTGATGTAGACGATGGCATTGGACTTGACGAACTTGGCGACTTTCCAAGCGAAGGTCAGGTCGTTGAGTTCCTGCTCGCTCGGGGCGCGCTCGGTGACGACCTTGAGTTCATCACGGCCGACCATGCCATGATCGCGGTCCTGCACCAGCAGGCCGCCCGTCACACGCTTGAAGTCATGGCCGCCGGCACGTTCGATTTCCCACGCATCAGCGACGTTCAGCAGGCGCACATTGGCCTTGGTCGCGACGATGGCAGCCGCTTCTTCGCTGATGCCCGGCGCGATGATCACCTCGACGAACTGACGCGAGACAATGGCCTGTGCAGTTTCGGCATCCAACGGTACGTTGAAGGCGATGATGCCACCGAAGGCGCTGGTCGGGTCGGTCTGGAAGGCGCGCTCGTAAGCGGCCAGTGCCGACTCGCCGATGGCGACGCCACACGGGTTGGCGTGCTTGACGATGACACAGGCCGTCTCATCAAATGCCTTGACGCATTCGAAGGCGGCATCGGTGTCAGCGACGTTGTTGTAGGACAGTGCCTTGCCCTGTACCTGCACGGCAGTCGCGACGCTGGCTTCACGCGCATCATCCTCGACGTAGAAAGCCGCCTGCTGATGCGGGTTCTCGCCGTAACGCATGTCCTGCTTCTTGGTCAGGCTGACGTTGTATTGACGCGGCAGCCCTTCGCTGCCCCCTTCGACACGCTGGCCCAGCCAGTTGGCGATGGCACCATCGTAGGCAGCGGTATGCTCGAAGGCGGCCACGGCCAGATCAAAGCGCGCGGCGTCGCTGACGGCGTTGTCGTTGGCATCCATCTCGGCGATTACGCGGTCATAATCGGCTGCGTTGACCACGATGGTGGTATGCGCGTGGTTCTTGGCGCAGGAACGCACCATGGTCGGACCGCCGATATCGATATTCTCGATGGCATCTTCAAGCGAACAGTCCGGATTGGCCACGGTGGCGGCGAACGGGTACAGATTGACGATGACCATATCGATGGGATCGATGCCATGCTCGGCCATCACTGCATCGTCCTGACCGCGTCGGCCAAGAATGCCACCGTGAATCTTCGGATGCAGCGTCTTGACCCGGCCATCCATCATTTCCGGGAAGCCGGTATGCTCGGACACTTCGGTGACATTGAGACCGTTGTCCTTGAGCAGGCGGAAAGTACCGCCGGTGGACAGAAGGGCGACACCGCGGGCATCGAGGGCACGGGCGAATTCGACAATGCCTGTCTTGTCGGAAACACTCAGGAGGGCGCGACGGATGGCTTGGGGCTTGGCTTGCATGATGCTCCACTCGTGGATCAACAAAAAGACGCCGGGGCACCTGTGAAGGTGCCCGGCGGGATTAGATCAGATCAAACTGCTTGAGCTTCTTGCGCAGTGTGCCTCGATTGAGGCCCAGCATGTCGGCGGCGCGGGTCTGGTTGCCCTGAGCGTGGGCCATCACCGCTTCCAGTAGTGGCGCCTCGACCTCGGCCATCACCATGGCATGCAGGTCGGTAACCTGTTCGCCATCCAGGTGGGCAAAGTAGCGCGCCATGGAATGCTCGACGGCCTCGCGCAGGGTCTGATGGTGCCGTACAGGCGTCATCAGGGTGGCCTGGCTTTCGTCGTCCGGTGAGAGGGGGTGCCTGCTGGTCATGCTGCGTGACTTCCTTGCGTCTCGGTGCGGGCGATGCCTTCCGGCTCGCCGAACAGGCGGGTCAGGAACTGGCGCTGATCATCTGGCTCCTCGAGAGGGTTGAAGTGGCGTTTGAGCTCACTGCCATCCTCGCGTGTCGCCAGATACCAGCCCACATGTTTGCGCGCGATGCGCACGCCCATGTAGTCACCGTAGAATTCGTACAGAGCCTCGAGGTGGGTGCGCATCACGTGAGCACGCTCCGCATCACTCGGGCCACAGGCTACCTGGCCAGTGGCCAGATAGTGATTGATCTCGCGGAAAATCCAGGGATTTCCTTGTGCGGCGCGACCGATCATCACGCGTCCGCCCCCGTATAGTCAAGCACATGACGGGCTTTCTCGCCGCTGTCGATATCGCCATTGGCGAAGATGGGAATCGATACCGCGGCCTTTACAGCAGCAATGGTGTCGTATTCGGCTTCGCCGGTATATTTCTGCTGACGAGTACGACCGTGGATGGAAAGCGCCTGAATGCCGGCGCTTTCGGCCATGCGCGCGATGATCAGCGCGTTGCGTGTGTCGTCACACCAGCCGGTGCGCATCTTCAGCGTCACGGGGATGTCGACGGCACGAACTACCGCGTCGAGAATTTCACCGACCAGCCGCTCATCACGCATCAACGCGGAACCGGCGGCCTTGTTGCAGACCTTCTTGGCCGGACACCCCATGTTGATATCGATGATCTCAGCGCCCATTTCGGCGTTGAGAGCGGCCGCCTCGGCCAGCATCTCGGCATCGCCTCCGGCGATTTGTACCGCGCGCGGACCGGGCTCACCGGCATGGTTCATGCGCGTACGTGACTTGACCGTATTCCACAGGCGCTTGTCGCTCGTGACCATCTCGGACACCACCAACCCAGCGCCCAGTTCACGGCAGCGCTGCCGGAATGGACGATCGGTGACACCCGCCATCGGGGCAAGAATCACGCGATTGGGAAGCTGATGCATACCGATGCAGGGCAGGTCGGTATGAAGAGAAGTCTCTGTCATGGTGCTCGTGTCTGATGGGCATGAGGGCTAGCGCGGGGGCGTCATGATACCTAGAGCGCCGCGGGGTTTGAAGGCCTATTTCATCCTGATGCATTCCCCGCAGCGATTGAGGGCTGGCTAATCAGGTCATTTGCGGGCGCTGACCGTTGAGGCGCACCCAGCCGTCACGTTCTACCGGCTCATCCATGATCAGGCCTGCCTCGCGGTAGGCTTCCAGCACGCCGGCCGCTTGCGGTGCCAGAATGCCGGACAGTGCCAGCAGGCCACCCGGTGCGATGTTGGCCACGATCTGTGGAGCCAGTTCGACCAGCGGGCCGGCCAGAATGTTGGCGACCACGATCTGGTAGTCAGTGTCTGGCAGGCGGTCCGGGTAGCAGAGCGTCAACTGATCACTGACAGCATTGCGCAAGGCATTGTCACGTGAGGCCTGCAGTGCCTGAGGGTCAATATCAGTACCAAGTGCCTGTACCGCACCGAGTTTGAGTGCTGCGATGGCCAGAATGCCGGAGCCGCAGCCGAAATCGAGCACGCTGTGTCGGGCGAGCTTACCGTCAACGGCCAGGCCGTCGAGCCATTCCAGGCACAATGCCGTGGTCGGATGAGTACCGGTGCCAAAGGCAAGGCCCGGATCCAGCATCAGATTGACGGCGTCCTGCTCGGGCGCCTCGTGCCAGCTGGGCACGATCCACAGTCGCTGGCCCATGCGCAGTGGCTCGAAGCCGTCCATCCACTCGCGCGTCCAGTCACGGTCTTCAAGGATTTCGACCTCTATTTCGGGGCAGGGCTCGCCGGGGATCAATGCCGCCCAGCCAGCGCGTACTCGTTCACGCATGGCTTCGATGCCTTCAGTACCGTCCCATAAGCCAGTAAGGACGGTTTCACTCCACAGTGGCGTACTGCCGAGGTCAGGCTCGAACAACGGCTGGTCTTCGGCGTCCTGCAGGGTGATGGCGCAAGCGCCTTCCTCAAGCAGCAGATGCTCGAGAATTTCAGCATGATCCGGAACGATACGGGACTTGAGTTGCAGCCAGGACATGGTGACTCCTGTAGAAAACGGTATGAGAAGAGGGGGATAGAGACGACAGAAGGGCGGCCGAGGCCACCCTTCTGTTACGTCTGCCTGCAGATGCGTATCCACTACGCACCTGCAGGCATTAGCCAGGCATGGATTACAGGCCCAGCTTCTTCTCCAGATAATGGATGTTGACGCCACCTTTCTGGAAGGCGCTGTCACGCACCAAGTCCTTGTGCAGATCAGTGTTGGTCTTGATGCCTTCCACCAGCAGTTCATCGAGAGCAATACGCATACGCGTCAATGCGATCTCGCGGCTTTCGCCCCAGGTGATCAGCTTGCCGATCAGAGAGTCATAATGCGGCGGAACGGTATAGCCAGAGTACAGATGCGAGTCCATGCGTACGCCCAAGCCGCCCGGCGCATGATAGAGCTCGACCTTGCCCGGAGACGGCATGAAGGTGCGCGAGTCCTCGGCATTGATGCGGCACTCGAAGGAGTGACCACGTAGCTTGATATCTTCTTGGCGCACGGACAGCGGCAGACCAGAAGCGATGCGTAGCTGTTCCTTGACGATATCGATACCGGTGACCATCTCGGTGACCGGATGCTCCACCTGAACACGCGTGTTCATTTCGATAAAGTAGAAACCACCATCTTCGTACAGGAACTCGAAGGTGCCGGCGCCACGATAGTTGATTTCAATGCAGGCATCGGTACAGGACTTGAGCACCTTGGCGCGGGCTTCTTCGTCGAGCAGCGGAGCCGGTGCTTCCTCCAGTACCTTCTGGTGACGGCGCTGCAGAGAGCAATCACGGTCATACAGATGGACAGCATGACCTTGGCCATCGGCCAGTACCTGAACTTCGACGTGGCGCGGGTTCTGGAGGAACTTCTCCATGTACACCGTGCCATCGCCAAAGGCAGCGGCTGCTTCACCGATGGTGATGCTGACAGAGGACAGCAGGCTGGCCTTGGAGTGTACGACGCGCATGCCGCGACCACCGCCGCCAGCCGCGGCCTTGATGATCACCGGATAACCGATGCGCTCAGCGATGGCATAAAGTTCATCTTCATCTTCTGACAGCGGACCGTCAGAGCCCGGTACGGTAGGTACACCCGCGAGCTTCATAGCCTCAATGGCAGCAACCTTGTCACCCATCATGCGTATGGTTTCAGGGCGCGGGCCAATGAAGGCGAAGCCGGAGCGTTCCACCTGTTCGGCGAAGTTGGCATTTTCTGACAGGAAGCCGTAGCCCGGGTGAATGGCGTCGGCATCCGTCACCTCGGCTGCTGCGATCAGCGCCGGGATGTGCAGATAGGATTTGGCAGAGGAGGCAGGGCCGATGCATACGGCTTCATCTGCCAGGCGAACGTGCATCAGGTCGCGGTCGGCCTTGGAGTGCACCGCTACCGTCTTGATGCCCAATTCCTTGCAGGCGCGAAGGATGCGAAGGGCGATCTCACCGCGGTTGGCAATCAGTACCTTGTCGAGCATGGTGACGTGTCCGTTGGGATCAGGAAATGACGATCATGGGCTGGTCGAATTCGACAGGTTCGCCGTCTTCGATAAGAATCGCTTCAACAACGCCATCCTTGTCGGCTTCGATCTGGTTCATCATCTTCATGGCTTCGACGATGCAAACGGTGTCGCCTTTCTTGACGCTTTGGCCGACTTCAATGAAGGACTTGGAGCCCGGTGCCGGAGAGCGATAGAAGGAGCCGACCATCGGTGAGTTGATGGTATGGCCCTGCGGCGCAGCCGGTGCTGCCGGAGTCTCGATGTCCCCGGTAGCCGGAGCGGCCTGCTGTTGCTGCATCGGCTGCTGCATCATCATCGGGGCCTGCATCATCGGCTGCTGGGCAAAGCCCTGCGGATGGCGGCTGATACGGACGGATTCTTCGCCTTCCTGGATCTCGATTTCGCTGATGTTCGACTCTTCGAGCAACTCGATCAGCTTCTTGACCTTGCGGATATCCATGAAATTAATCCCGATATAAAAGTGGCTGGAAAAAGTAAGTGAAGTCGTACTGCATTCGTTTTTGCAAAGGCTGCGGGCGACAGCCCTGATGGCTGTCCCGGCCGTGAAACTGACCGGTGAATCTGTCTGTCAGGCCGAAAGGAGGCCTGATGGCGATGTGTTAGCCGCTGGCTAGATCATTCAGGGCTGCTTCAAGCGCCATGTCATAACTATGAGCTCCAAAGCCCATGATGACGCCACGTGCCACATCGGAAAAATACGAATGATGGCGGAACGCCTCGCGAGCATGAGTATTGGAAAGGTGCAGCTCAATAAAAGGGAGTGCGACACCCAGCAGGGCATCGCGCAGCGCTACGCTGGTATGGGTAAAGGCCGCCGGATTGATCAGGATAATGGCGGTACCGTCCTCGCGGGCAGCATGGACTCGCTCGACAAGTACATGCTCGGCATTGGACTGCAACCAGTCCAGCTGATGGCCTGCTTCGCTGGCACGCAGACTGAGACGCACTCGGATATCGTCCAAAGTGGTCGTGCCATACACCTCAGGTTCACGGGTGCCCAGCAGATTCAGATTGGGGCCGTTGAGTACCAGGATGTGTGCCATGAAAGTCCCTTCTGTCAGCAGATACCGAGTCGTAAGCTCGTTGAGCTGTTAACCCTAGAGGAAAGTGCAAAGATACCGTCACTATCCGCGACGTTTACCTATTGAGCCTAGGCTGTTGCCGCAGTGACGCGGATTCTGCCGAAATTCTCGAACGCTGTCCAGTTTGGCACCGAACCTGATTTTTTGCCGCTTTCCGTTCATCTGTTGAGGCACGGATGAAGTATCTGTGCATGCAACAAGAGCTTGGCCCGCCACCGTACGCACGGTGGCGGGCGGCAATCGCAGATGAAGTGTGAAGCGAATCACTTGCTACGCTGCTGACGGAGGACTTTATCCAGATGCAGGCCTAGCTGTTCGGTATTCACTTCACCTTGAATACGGGCTTCACGCAGTTCCTGGTTATCGGCAAAGAACAGCAGACTCGGTGGACCGAAAAGACCGAAGGACTTGAGCAGAGCCTGGGTCTCTTCACCAGTGCCGGTAACATCGGCGCGGATCAAGTGAAACTGACGCAGCTGACTGGCAACCTTGGGGAAGACTTCGCGCTCCATGACCTTGCAGGAGATGCACCAATCAGCATAGTAGTCGACAAAGACCGGCTGGCCGCGGTTAGCGGCCAGTGACAGCTCGCGACTGAGTGCATCCATGTCGGTCACGGTAGTGAAATCAAGTGCCTCGCTTTGCGTGTTATCGCCGGATGACGTACCGCCGGTGAACGGAAGCAGCGGGCGGAGTGGGTCTGTCGCGCCACCGGCTACGCCGAGCAGACTAATCATTCCCCAGCCCAGTGCGATCAGTCCGATTGCCTGGCGGGCGCGGCTCCAGCCCTGCGTGGTGCTCGAGAGCGCTCCGAGTGCTACTCCAGTGCCAATCGCGAGTGCCGCCCAGCCGAGCAGGGTCAGCGATGCCGGCAGCAGTCGCTCTATCAACCATAACGCGACACCCAGCAGGAGCAGACCGAAGGCCTGCTTGATGCCATTCATCCAGCTGCCAGCCTTGGGTAGCAGGCTGGCACCAAAAGTACCGACCAGTATCAGTGGGATGCCCATGCCAAGCCCGAGCGCGAACAGGGCCAGTCCACCTTTGAGCGCATCACCACTGGCTGAAAGGTAGACCAGTGCACCCGCAAGAGGTGCCGAGACGCATGGTGAAACCACCAGTACTGACAATGCCCCCGCGAGGGCCAGTCCACCAGGGCCTGCGCTCATCAGGCGTGACTGCAAGCCATCGAGACGTGAGTGCAGGCTGCCGGGCAGGCGTAGGTTGAAGGCGCCGAACATGGCGAGAGCAAAGACGACGAACAGTGCCGCGAAGGGAATCAGTACTGCCGGTGCCTGTAGATGGGCTTGCAGGTTGAGACCCGCGCCAAACAGTCCCATCAGCGTGCCAGCGGCGGCGTAGGTCAGCGCCATGCCGAGTGCGTAGCTTGAGGACAGTAGCAGGGCTCGCGGACGGCTGGGGCGCTGGCCGACGATGATCGAGCTGAGAATCGGAATCATCGGCAATACACAGGGCGTGAAGGTCAGTCCAAGTCCTGCAAGGAAGAACAGTCCCAATGCCGTAAGAAGGCTTGCATCGATAAACAATGCGCTGAAACCTGCATCAGTACCGGTCGCCGTCGTCGGTGACGCAGTTTGGCTCTTGGCCTTGTCGCTATCTACGCCGGACTTGCCATCAGGTATGTTGGCAGTGGAAGTCGGCACCAGATCAGCAAACTGGGCCGGTGCGCTTTGCTCTCCTGCTTCGAGTGTCACGGTTTCCGGTGGATAGCAGAGCCCTGCATCGGCACAGCCCTGGAAGGTCAGCGATAGAGATACCGGGCCATTGGCAGGTCGCTCTTCGCGCAGTCCTTTAGGGGAGCCCTTGAGAGGAATGCGAATGACCAATGGGTCATGAAAGACTCGTACTTCGCCCATATACGGGTCTTGCTTGAATTCTCCCGACGGAATGTCTGCCTTGCCTAGCGCTATATCGACATCGCTGCTGGAGAAAGAAAACTGGTGTCGGTACAGATAGTAGCCATCTGCACTCGTGAAGCCGACATAGAGATTGCTGCCTTCTCGCCAGGCGCGTGGAGTGAAGGCTTCTCCGACCGGCAGGAATTCGCTGTTGCTGTTACCGCTGCCAAAAAGCCCGGTAGATGACGATGTACCGGAAGAAGAGGAGCCATTGCCGAACAAACCCGCATGGACGGGTGTCGATGTGCTCAGTACGGCGAAGGTCAGCAGCAGGGCGACAACAGTCGCCGCGAGTCGGCGCAGTAATGATGGACTGAGCGGAGCGCAGCTTTCTAAAAACGGACGAAGCACAAAAGCATCCTTTTACAGTGCCGGAGGCCGCTGCGGTGGTCTATCGTGGGATAGTGTCAGCAGCGAGAGAGCGTCAGCGGCGAATAGCGCCTATTGAAAGATAGCGTCAGCGCGAGTGATGCCGACCATGATCACCGAAGGTGACTTGCACGCAGATGAATATGCCTTTATGTCAACGTCATCATCTTCGTGTATCTGGTCTACCTCGCTGAGTGCGACTGGTACACGCAGGGACGCATGATAGGATAGGACGTACGTCATGAGTACCGGCGATAGATGCATCACGGATACCGACATCTGCTTCAGGTCTTATCGCACGTCTTTTTACTCGTATTTACACAAGGCCTTGCTACAAGGCTTTCTACAAGGAAAAACGCATGGCCCTATTCGGTAAAGGCAGCAAGAGCAGCGCAGGTCGCGACGTGCTGGAAACGCCTCAGTATGGCTGGATCTGGAAACCCTTGGTCGGCCTGTTCATCATTTACCTGCTGGTATGCGTCGGTCTTGGCATTTATTGGAGCACTGAACCGGACGAGTTCAATGTTGATCAAGCCACCCGCACTGAATTGGCGCGTGTGCATGGTCTTGCCGTACCTGAAGCCAGTGTTGATGGTGAATCCGTTGCACCTGCCTTCGAAACTCTGCCGACGGGTACCGCAACGGTCGCCACGTTGATGAAGCTCAATGACACTCTGCTGCACAAGCCGGGTGGTTATCTGAAGAACGACATTGCACCGCCCGGGTTATGGCTCGATAACATGCCCAACTGGGAATATGGCGTGCTGGTACAGATACGCGACATGACGCGCGAGATGCGCAAGGAATTCAGTCGCTCTCAGTCCCAGTCCAGCGATGACAAGGCGCTTGGCAAGGCTGAATCACTGCTGTTCATCGATGCCAATGCCTGGATGTTGCCGAAAGCTGAGAGCGAGTACGCCGATGCCAATCGCCAGCTGGGGGATTACCTCAAGCGTCTGAGCGATGATACCCAGAACAACGGCCAGTTCTATGCGCGTGCCGATAATCTGGTGGCATGGCTGTCTGATGTCGAGAATCGTCTTGGCTCGCTATCGCAGCGTCTCTCTGCCAGCGTTGGCAAGTCCCAGCTCAATCTGAGCCTGGCCGGTGACAAGAATGCTACGTCGGCCAAGAACACGGAAACGGAAGAAGAGATCAAGACGCCGTGGCTCGAGATCGATGATGTCTTCTATCAGGCACGTGGTACCTCCTGGGCACTGATTCATCTGCTCAAAGCAGTGCGTCATGACTTCCATGGTGTATTGGAAGACAAGAATGCGCTGACCTCGATTGATCAGATTATCCGCGAGCTGGAGTCTACTCAGACGGACATCGGTAGCCCGGTCATTCTCAATGGTTCCGGCTTCGGCTTCTTTGCCAACCACTCGTTGGTCATGGCCAACTACGTCGCGCGTGCCAACTCTGCCATCAGCGACCTGCGTAGCCTGCTTGAGAATGGCTGATCGCCAAGCGTCGCTAGCGGTGAGTCAGGTTGAGCGGCTGTGATGTAGCCTAGGTAGAACCAAAAAAGCCCCCGTCAATGACGGGGGCTTTTTACGACTAGTCGGTCACCTGTTGGCAGATGACGATAGTCACCGGAAGGATTTAGTCCTTCAGGTAGGCAGCAGCAGCTTTCACGATTGCGGCACGGGCAGCATCAGCGCCGGCCCAGGAATCGATCTTGACCCACTTGCCTTTCTCGAGATCCTTGTAGTTCTCGAAGAAGTGCGCAATTTGCTGACGCAGCAATTCCGGTAGGTCAGTGACTTCCTGCACGTCGTCATACAAGGAGGTCAACTTCTGGTGCGGCACACAGACTAGCTTGGCGTCTTCACCAGCTTCATCGCTCATGTTGAGAATGCCGACCGGACGCGCGCGAATGACGCTGCCGGGAGTGACCGGATACGGGGTCACAACCAGTGCATCGAGGGCATCGCCATCGTCAGCCAGAGTATTCGGGATGTAACCGTAGTTGGCCGGGTAGAACATCGGGGTGGCCATGAAACGATCCACCATGAGTGCATCGATGTCCTTGTCGATCTCATACTTGATCGGCGCGTGATTAGCCGGAATCTCGATCGCTACGTAGACGTCGTTCGGCAATTCCTTGCCAGCGGGGATCTTGTCGAAACTCATTGTCGAGTCCTTGGGTTTGCGGGTTGAAGGCCTGCGGGGCAAAATTCCGCTGAATTATACGAACTGACAGACCGTTTTGCCATTATGCCATGCCCTGTCAGCTGCTGTTGCACCATCGAGTGATAGCGTTACGTGAGCAAGCAGGTAACACTTGGCCGCATCTAGCGCCATCAGGCGCACTCAGACCGTCCAGTCAGTGATGTTGGCGTGTTACGTTCATGAATAAATAGCACCGAGCCAGCGAAATCGTGACAGCAGAATCGAGACAGCGGCATCTAGTGTGTAGCAACAGTTAAGGAGACCGCCTTGGCGGATGCAGAGCTTTCACTCAGTTATGGGCAGGCCTTCGTAGCGCCGGATCGCAAGCGTCATCGTAGCTCGATGTCTCTGGAGATTCCGGTTGAGCGAGGTCAGTTGGCGGCCAAAGGAGGGTGTGCGCTGATCGCGGACACCACCAGCAAGAATGCGATTGCCAAGCAGGCGGGTGATCTTACCGTGCGCGGCTTCTTGGCCGACTACTTTGCGACGCCCGATAATTGGAGCGTCAAATATTCTGCCACGCGAGTGCTACGCGCGCTAAATAGCTGGTGCTATAGCCAGAGTCGCTTCGTGCGCGGCGGTAGCTACGTCACCTCGATATCGGCGGTGATCTTCCGCGGCCAGTCAGCGCACTTGTTCCATGCCGGCGATACGGTGGTATTTCGCCTGCGCGGCGGTGAGTTCGAGCAGATCTCGCGTGATCATGTCACTGATCTCGGCGGCTATCGTTATCCGTCGCGCGCGCTGGGCATGGATGTCAATCTCGATATCGATTACATCGAGCTGCCCCTCAAACAGGGCGACATCTTTCTGCTGACCACGCAGGCCGTGCGTGGCACGTTGCTGCCGTCAGATTTCGTTTCATTGATTCGTGCCGACGTGTCTGATCTAGATGCGGCCAGTGAGCGTCTGGCGCATGCCGCTGCTGAGCGTGCCGATGAGCGCGGCTACACCGCTGATCAATTCTGCTTCCAACTGGTGCGTATTGATCGACTGGCGAGTGCCGTCGACGATACCCCCGGGCGTGTCTATGGCGATTTACCGGTGCCACGTGAGTTAGAGCCGGGTGACCGCATCGATGGATTGGAAGTGCTTGAAGTGATGTCACGCAGCGCGCGAGTACGTGTCTACAAGGTGCGTGACATCAAGAGCCGGCGCGTGATGGTGATGAAGGCGCCAAGCCCGGAATTGTCGCTCAAAAATGCCTATCTGGAGCACTTCCTGCTTCAGCAGTGGGTGGTAGATCGGGTCAACTCGCCCTTTGTGGTCAAGGTGATGGAGCCGTCACGCCCGCGTGACCACCTCTACTATCTGCTCGAGCATCTGGAAGCGCGTACCTTGACCGACTGGGCACGCCAGCATCCTCAGGCCAACCTTGAGCAGCGTCTCGATATTGCGCGTCAGTTGGGAAAGGCGGTGCATGCGCTTCATCGTCGTGAGGTCATGCATCAGCTGATCCATCCGGATAATGTGATGATTGACCGTCATGGCAAGGTAGTGCTGGTGGATTTCGGTGCCTGCCATCTGCGTGAAGGCGATGGACACGAGAGTGCAGGGCCGCTGGCACGCCAGGTTGGGCTGACCAAGCACAGTGCGCCGGAGTATGCGTTAGGCGCTGAGGTAAGCCGACGCAGTGATCAATATGGGCTGGCATCGGTGATTTACTGGCTGTTGACGGGTATGCAGCCGTACTCCCAGTCGCTTGAGCAATTACGCACCCAGACTGACCTCGAACTACTGGAGTATCAATCGGCGCGCATGCGTAATGCAGAAGTGCCACAGATGTTGGATGAGGCCCTCAAGCGTGCATTGGACCCACAGCGTACGCTGCGCTTCCGGCGCCTGTCGGAGTTGCTCTACGCTCTACGCCTGCCGCAGCAAGACCCCGGCAAGGCGCTGACGCCATCAGAGGCCATGCGCGAGCCGGCCAATTTCTGGCAGGGCGTTGCGGGCATCCTGTTGTTGTTGCTAGTGCTGTCGTGGTTGCTCAAATAGTCGTCTATTGCTGATGACGCATGCTTCTTTCAGGAAACACCAACGCGAAAAAGCCCCGCACAGTTTCCTGTGCGGGGCTTTTGCTTGACGATGAACCGATCGATCAGATCGAGAACGGCGTCAGTTTCTTCTCGACCTTGGCTAGCGTGAGCTTGGCGACCGCCGGTAGTCCGTTGACGAAGGGCGGGAAATCTTCGCCCTGAATCAGCGGCGACAGGTACTGACGGCAGGCTTCAGTGATGTAGAAGCCATCGTCGCTGATGTAGTTCAGCGGCATGAACTTCTCATGGTTGGCGATCTGCTCCAGCGGGGCTTCGATGATGTCCCACGCGTAGTCGTTACCCTCGCCGAGACGACGAATCGCCGGCATCACGGCATTCTTGCCCGCTAGCGCCATTTCCACGGCCGCGCGGCCAGTGGCGTAGGCTTGCTCGACATCGGTCTTGGAGGCGATATGGCGGGCGGCACGCTGCAGATAATCTGCGACGGCCCAGTGATACTTGTAACCCAGATCCTGCTTGACCATACCGGCTAGCGTCGGTGCAACGCCGCCCAGCTGGCGGTGACCGAAGGCATCAGTGTTGCCAGCATCCGCCAGGAAAGTGCCGTCTTCGTAGCGCGCACCTTCCGACACCACGACCACGCAGTAGCCGTACAGATTGACGCACTCATCGACGCGTGCCATGAACTGCTTACGATGGAAGGCGACTTCCGGGAAGATGACGATGTGCGGTGGCTGGGTCGCATCTTCGCCCGCCAGTGCGCCAGCAGCAGCAATCCAGCCTGCGTGACGTCCCATGACTTCCAGGATGAATACCTTGGTGGAGGTGGCGCACATGGACGCGATATCGAGACCCGCTTCACGGGTGGAGGTGGCAATGTACTTGGCCACGCTACCGAAGCCCGGCGAGTTATCGGTGATCGGCAAGTCATTGTCCACGGTCTTGGGTACGTGGATGGCCTGGATCGGGTAACCCATTGTTTCCGCTAGCTGTGACACCTTCAGACAGGTGTCAGCGCTGTCGCCGCCACCGTTGTAGAAGAAGTAACGGATATCGTGGGCCTTGAACACCTCGATCAGACGCTCGTACTGGGTACGGTGATCTTCGATGCTCTTGAGCTTGTAGCGGCAGGAACCGAAGGCACCACCGGGTGTATGACGCAGAGCCGCGATGTTTTCGTCGCTTTCCTGGCTGACGTCAATCAGGTCTTCGGTCAGGGCACCGATAATGCCGTTGTGACCGGCGTAGAGCTTGCCGATTTTGTCACCGTTTTCACGGGCGGCTTCGATCACGCCACAGGCGCTGGCGTTGATGACTGCGGTAACGCCGCCAGACTGGGCGTAGAAGGCATTGTGCTGGGCCATGGGCTTCTCGTCTCTGCTTCCTTGTCGTGGGCTTGAGCGGGCTGACGCCTGCCGCGGCATCATATCCGAAACCCCTCGTTCCTGCACGACGCGGGAGCGCCACGACACTGTCGTTTTCTCCCGACAGTCCGCGCGCTACTCGCGGCCTGGCGGGCATGCTAGGCTGCTCGGGCTTCCGGATTGGAGAAACAGATGCACCTTCACGTCATCGGTATTTGCGGTACCTTCATGGGCTCGCTGGCACTCCTTGCCCGCGCTCGTGGCCATCGTGTGACCGGCAGCGATGCCAACGTCTATCCGCCCATGAGTACTCAGCTGGCTGAGGCCGGTATTACTCTGATGGAGGGGTATACGGCGGACAATCTTGCCCCCGCGCCTGATCTCGTGGTGGTGGGCAACGCTGTGTCCCGCGGCAACCCAGAGATTGAGGCGCTGCTTGAGCGTGGTCTGGCCTATACCTCAGGCCCGCAGTGGTTGTGTGATGAGGTGCTGACGGGGCGACCAGTGATCGCGATCGCGGGCACTCATGGCAAGACCACCACTGCCACCATGACCGCCTGGATTCTGGAATGTGCCGGCCTCACTCCCGGCTACCTGATCGGCGGTGTGCCGCCGCAGCTGGGCGATTCGGCACGTATCGGCGATCCGACAGCACCTTTCGTGGTCGAGGCTGACGAGTACGACACGGCCTTCTTCGATAAGCGTTCCAAGTTTGTGCACTATCGTCCGCGTATTGCCGTGCTCAATAATCTGGAATTTGATCACGCTGATATCTTTCCAGACCTCGCGGCCATCGAGCGTCAGTTCCACCATCTGGTGCGTACCGTGC
The DNA here is from genome assembly GCF_000591415.1 of Cobetia crustatorum. GTDB lineage: Bacteria > Pseudomonadota > Gammaproteobacteria > Pseudomonadales > Halomonadaceae > Cobetia > Cobetia crustatorum. Next base: position 49,408 of record NZ_JEMF01000009.1, read on the forward strand.
CGGCAGGTGGCAAGCTGGTTGTCGCAGCAGATGCAGTTGCGGGCGCCGAGGCGCTGGAGCGTGTGTTGGATCAAGGCTGCTGGACCCCGGTCACACGCTTCAGCGATGAGAGCGGTATCGAGAATGTGGGTGGCGATTGGCGCTATCGCCTGATCAGTGCTGATGGCAGCCACTTCGCTCTGGCAGCACCGGCCCAGGTGGCAGGTGAGCAGGACCGTTTCGTCGAGTGCCAGTGGTCAATGCGCGGCCGTCATAACGTGGCCAATGCCTGTGCCGCTGTCGCAGCGGCAGTCGAGTGTGGGGTGAGTGTCGAGACGGCGCTTGAAGCACTGTCGCGTTTTGCGCCGCCCAAGCGCCGCCAAGAGCTGCGCGGTGAAGTGGCAGGCGTCAAGATTATCGATGATTTCGCCCATCACCCGACGGCGATTGCGACCACGCTTGAGGCTTGGCGCCGGGCGTAGCGGCCGAAGGGCAGGGCGGGCGTCTGTGGGCGGTGATTGAGCCGCGCTCCAATACCATGAAGCTCGGTACGATGAAGGCACGCTTGCCGTCCTCGGTGACATCTGCTGACCGCGTCAGCTGGTTTGCGCCGCCAACACTGGGTTGGTCGTTGGATGCCACCGTCGCTGAATGCCGTGCGTTGGGGGTCGATACCGAGGTCGAGAGTGATCTTGAAGCGCTCATCCTTCGTATTGCCAGTGAGGCACGTGCCGGCGATTGGGTGGTGGTAATGTCCAATGGCGGTTTCGGGGGTATTCATGAGCGGTTGTTGAGTGCATTGGCAGCGCGGGAAGGTGAGGAATGATGGATAACGTTCAACAGACAGCTGAGGTGGGGCGTGCATTCAAATCAGCCGTGACCGTGGCGCTGACCGGTGCCTCTGGTGCCCAGTACGGGCTGCGCCTGATCGAATGTCTGGTCGCGGCGGGTCACGAAGTGATGGTAATGGTCTCCAAGGCTGCCCACATGGTGATTGCTACCGAAACGGATGAAGAACTACCAGCACGTCCAGTGCGGCTTGCCGAGGTGCTGAGCGAGCGTTATGGCGCCAAATCTGGCCAGATTCGCTGTTTCGGACGCGAAGACTGGATGGCCCCCGTGGCCTCCGGTTCTGGTGCGCCAAGTGCGATGGTGGTGTGTCCGTGCTCCACCGGTTCACTGTCCTCGATTGCCTGTGGTGCTAGCAATAACCTGATCGAGCGCGCGGCGGATGTCGCGCTCAAGGAGCGACGCACACTGATTCTGGTGCCGCGCGAAACGCCTTTTTCGGCAATTCACCTCGAGCACATGCTGGCGCTGACACGCATGGGCGCGGTGATTTTGCCTGCCGCACCAGGCTTCTATCATCGTCCGCAATCCATTGATGACATGATCGACTTCATCGTCGCGCGCATTCTCAACCAGCTAGGGATAGCGCACACGCTGATGCCGCGTTGGGGTGAGGGTCACATCGGTCGCGATTGAGCCATGGATCGCACGCGTTGGTAGTCAAGAAGAATGGCGTCATCAGTGTCGATAGCGAAAACAGATTAAAAGCACACGGAGTGCAGAGAATGTTGAACTGGTCATTGCTGTCGGTGTTCGTGCCGACTTTTTTTCTGGTCTCGCTGACGCCGGGCATGTGCATGACATTGGCGATGACGCTGGGCATGACGCAGGGCGTCAAGCGCACTCTATGGATGATGGTGGGTGAGCTGCTGGGAGTTGGGTTGGTGGCGGTATCAGCGGTGATTGGGGTTGCCACCATCATGCTGCGCTACCCGATGGTATTCTCGGCCTTCAAGCTGGCGGGTGGAGCCTATCTGGCATGGCTGGGTATCCAGATGTGGCGCTCGCGTGGGCGTCTGGCACTGGGCGCTGCAGGTGAGGCCAGTGCGGCACCGCGTGCCTCGCGGCGTGAACTGGCCACGCAAGGCTTCGTGACCGCGATTGCCAACCCCAAGGGCTGGGCCTTCTTCATCGCGCTACTTCCGCCGTTTCTGGACGCCAGTCTGCCGATGGCTCCGCAGTTGGTGGCGCTGGTCGGCATCATTCTGACGCTGGAATTCAGTTGTCTGATGCTTTACGCCGGTGGTGGTAGCGGATTGGCACGTTGGCTGGGTCGCGGGTCGCGTGTGCGACTGATGAATCGCGTCGCAGGTACCCTGATGATTGGCGTGGGCATCTGGCTCGCCACGGGATGAGCGCATGATTGCAATGTCGCCAGACACAGAAAGGCCCGCCAATGGCGGGCCTTTCTGTGTCTATCAGCCTGGTCAATTGCGGCGTAATGTTTCCAGCGCCGCCGCCGCCACGATGAAGCTGCCACCCACCAGCGTCATCCAGGTCGGTACTTCGCCGAGGATTAACCAAGCCAACAGCACGCCGTAGACAGGCTGCATGCAGCCAATCATGCCGACGGTCTTGGCCTTGAGACCGCCGAGGGCAAAGGTCATCAATGCATGGGGTGTCGCAGTGAAGACGATCGCCAGTACCAGCATGGCGATACCGGTGCCTGGGCTTGAGTCCATGATGTCACCAGAAGCAAACGGCAAGGTGAGAACGACTACGCCAAGCGCCTGCAAACTCATCGACAGCACTGGATTGATGTGGCTCAAACGATAGCGCACCAACAGGTTGCGTATCGCGAACAGTAGCCCCGAGAATACGCCCCACAGCACTCCCGCCAGACTATCACTATCTACATTGCCGTTACCGCCTGGTACCAGTAGCCATACGCCTACGCAGACCAGTGCAGCAGCAGCGAGATCGCGTGCTTTCAGGCGCGTGCCCTCGACCCAGGGTTCTAATAACACGATGAATATCGGATAAGTAAACAATGCCAGCATGCCGGTCGCTACCGATGATACTTGCATGGCATGGAAGTAGCTGACCCAGTGGACCGCCATCAGCAAGCCAGCCAGGCCGATCAGCGCCCAGTCCCGCCCACTCAAGCGCAGCGAAACATTCCACTTCAGGCGTGCAATCCACAATAGGAAGAGCCCCGCGAGCAGGCTGCGCCAGGTGGTGATATCGAGTGCTGATAGCGGCAGGCTTTTCGAGAATAGTGCGGTGCCGCCTAACAAGGCGATACCGAGATGAATCGCCATCAGGGCCTGTGGCTGATTGGCGGGAGGGGCTGCGGGACCGGGCATGAGTATCCTCGTGATAAAGATCTTGTTATCGAAAGCTGGATGAGTTCGGGCTGGCTAAAGCGGTAGCCACAGGATTCGGGCCAGCAGCAGCAGCAGGCTGATAGCGCTTAGCCAGAGCACGGGGAGCGGTTGCGTAGCAGGTACTGGCGGCTGACGTACGAAGGCCGGGTAGCTGATACGTACCAAGGCACAGACCAGTAAGCCCAGGCAGGCACCACCGAGGATATCGCTGAGGTAATGTACGCCGAGTGTGATGCGTGACAGGCCTATCAGGGTGCAGAGCGCAATTGCTCCCCAGTAAATCCAGCGACGTCTTGATGAAGGCTGTCGTTCAGCAATGAAGGCAGCAGCCAGGCCGAATACGGCCACCGCGCCAGCCGTATGTGCACTTGGGAACGACATTGAACCTTCGAGAAAGGCTGGCGTGCCGGGTCTGGGGCGTTGAATCAAGTACTTGAGTACGGTGTTGGCGCACGCGATACCAACCCAGGCAGCTGTCAGGTGCAGCCAGGCAGCATGACGGCGTTTGAGCAGTAGCCATAACAACCACGGTGCGACCAGCGCTGCCATGCCGCTACCATCGCCCAGCTGAGACAGTATCAGGCTCACTTGATGCAGGAAGTTATTCGGTACTAGCGCATTGAGACTGATGGCCAGCGAAGCTGCTACGCGATCGATCCACCAGGGCTCAGGGTGTGCCAGTGCTGTCAGGCTCATGGCTGGCACACTGATGACGGCAAAGATCAGCAGTGCCATCGAGGCGAGCGGAAACTCGCCCTCAGGGTCAGGATGGCGCAGTTGCCACCATAGACGACGTCCCGATGAGGTCTTGCGCATCCGACATGCCAGCCAGTGGTACAGGCGACCTTCACGACCCAACTGGCGGCGCAGGAAGGAAAAGGCAAAGGCGCATAGAATCAGTCCGCACGCGAACCCTATGAGTAGGCCGTTAGCTCCATCAGGAAGCGTAAATAGTGACTGCCAAGTCTGACCTAGCAGGTAGCCCGGCAGCAGGTAGGCCGGTGACCATGCCAGCGCCGACAGGCCATTGACCAGAAAGAATTTCGCGGGTGGCATGTTCAGCATGCCAGCCACCAGCGGAATGATGGGCCGCACTGGGCCGACGAAACGCCCGAAGGCGATCGACCAGCTGCCGTGACGATGAAAGAACTGCTGGCCGTGGTCCAGCCACTCTGGATGGCGTGAGAAAGGCCAGCGTCCGGGGAGCTGATCACGATAGCGGACACCCAGCCAAAAACTGACACCATCGCCGATAATGGCGCCAAGCGCGCCCGATATCAGTAGCAATGGTAACGACAGTTCAAGATGACCGGCTAGCGATGCACCCGCGGTGAGGATGACCACGCCAGGGACCAATAGCCCGATGATGGCGAGGGATTCAAGCAGGGAGACAAGGCCGATGATACTGATGAGTGCGATGGGATGATCGCTAAGCACTGCCATCAATGTGGTGGGGTCTAGCCAGTGGGTCAGTGTGGCAAGGGTGTTGCTCATTCATTGAGATCCATCAGGGCAAGCTGGGCAGCCAGCAGGCGTTGCTCGAGTTTTTGCGACGTGTCACTGGCCTTGTAAATCACTAGGCGGGCGCGGGCAATGATTGATCCGGTTTCCGGTTGAGTGGTCGCGGCGAGTGCTGCGGTCAGGCGTTCACGCATGATCAGGGCGCCGGCCTCACCGGTATTGGGTAGCATCAGCCACAAGGTGGCTTTATCGCTACGACACAACAAGTCTCCCAGACGAGAGATGTCCTGCATGACTTCGCTTGCCGTGGATAGGCATTCGATGCGTCTGTCTTCGCCGAACTGTTCGCTGAGCATTTCCAGCTGGGGGAGATAGATCACCAGAATACTCAATGGCTGGTCCAGCGCTCTGGCGCGTGCCGCCTCACTGGTCAGACGCTCCCGGCCGGTACTGGCATTGAACGCGTTGCACTCGGTTTCTTCGCTGGCAGTCAGCGTCATGAAGTCGGCTTGCAAACTATTGATGACGAAGGGTTGGCTGGCGACCAACAGTAAGCACAGATAACGTAACTCTTCCCCAAAGTTGTCATCCTGCTGCCCTAGCAACCATAACCATAATGGAGCTAGCACCAGATTGAGCAACATGGCCGGTGCGAGTGGCAGCAGCAGCAGCGTCAGAATGCAGGGCAGCCCCAGCCATAGCGATAGCCCCGGATAGGCCCCTGGTGCTTCCAGCGCCAGCATCAAATAGCTGGCAATCAGCGTGAGATAGGAGGGTAGGGGATTTTCGTCATCGAGGAGGTTGAGCCCAGTGGCAATGCCCATCAGGAGTGTTGATAACACTGGCGTTAGAATATGGTCGAAATCGCCGACAAGATAACGCCACAGGGCATAGGTGGCGATCACTAACGTCGCCAGTAGCATGATCAATGTCTTGCGGTTGGCGAGTTGACGGTGATCGCGGGTATGAGTGAGAGCAGTAAGAAATGGCATCAGTCGTCAACCTCCCTATGCGAGGCGATATCCTGCGAGTCAGCGCGAGAGGACAGAGGGGACAATAGCGTGATCAGTTCGCTTTCTTGAGCCAGATTGAGACCAAGGTTGGTCAGATCAAGCGCATGTATATCGCCGTTGTTCAAGGGCTGAATGCGCGCACGTACCTGCATGGCGAGATGCTCTATCAGCTGGCGCCGTCTCAGGCTGGCCATGCGTTCAGCTCGCGTTACCAACAGTACCGCCAGGCAGCCGCCGTTGAGTATATAGCGGGTTTCATGCGCCATCGCTGCGCTGTCCAGTGTGTTCATCAGGCGTCGACGGACGAGGCGGCCGGGCATGACAGGTGCCAACAGTATCAGCTCGATATGAATGCCTTCGCGATCAGCACGCGCAATTTCTCGCGGTAGATCACGCATCAGCTGGTATTGTGACCAGATAGCCCGATTCGGGTCGCGGCGGCCGCGGCGCTCCAGTTGATGCCAGACGTGTTGCTGACGCCGTCCGCCAATGGCACCGAGCGCCATCAGGGTCGCAGTGATGCCGATACCAAGGCTTAGCCAGTCACTGCCCAGCGGCCTGAGGGCGTACCAGGTCGTGACAAGACCGATGGCTGCGCATGCGGGAGCTAACCAGCGTGGACGTGGGTACAGCAGCAGAACGGGGAAGCCCCACAGCCACATCAGGTGTTGTTCTGGCGCCAGCAGTATCAGCGCCGACATGATGAGCGCGACGCTGAGCATGACCAGTGTTCTGAACCAGCTGAGGGCAAATAGCTCGTGGGCCAGAGAGACAACCAACAGCATGGTGCCCCCCACGGCAAGCAGCAGTGCAGTGACCGTCAGGCCGAGGCTGATCTGGCGAGCTGCTTCCAGCAGCAGCAGCACAGAGCCGAGCAGGCAGACGAACTGACTGATGCGGACTTTGAACTTGATCTCCATGGTGTCTTATATTGGCACCTTTCCCGTGGATGGTATGAAGCTGGCCGTTTTCCTTGGCCGAGCAGTATTAGACAAGCAGTCTTGTGCAAATCAGTGGGCAGCATACCCCAAACGGCGAGTTTCCAAAGCGCCTGCGATCATCAGGGCACCTTTGACTCCTCCGCAAGCCGGATGATGATGGGTCAGTGGCTACCGATCGTGGACAACTCAAACAAGCGAGGCAAGGCACATGAGCGAGCAGGGCAAGTACGACATTACAGATGTCGTAGCTTACATGAACCGTCTGGGGCATGAGGCACGTGCGGCAAGCGTCGTGATGCGACGTGTCGATAGCGGCATCAAGAATCGCGCCCTGCAGACCATGGCGCGATTGATTGACGAGCGCCGTGATGCGCTTATCGAAGCCAATGGCGAAGATTTGGTGCGCGCGCGTGCCAATGACCTGTCAGACGCGATGGTGGACCGGCTGGCGCTGACCACGCCGCGTATCGACGCCATGATCGAAGGGCTCGAGCAGGTGACGGCACTGCCAGATCCGGTCGGCGAAGTTGACGGGTTGCGCTATCGTCCCAGTGGCATTCAGGTCGGTCACATGCGTGTGCCGTTGGGCGTGATCGGCATCATCTTCGAGTCGCGCCCCAATGTGACCATCGAAGCGGCTAGCCTATGCCTCAAGTCCGGTAATGCTTGCATCCTACGTGGCGGCTCCGAAGCCGCTGCCAGTAACCGTGCACTCGGCGAGATCATCAGCGAAGCGCTGATCATGGCGGGCTTGCCGGCGACGGCGGTGCAGGTCGTCGCGACGACGGATCGCGCCGCTGTCGGCCAGTTGATCACGATGTCCGAGTTTGTCGACGTCATCATCCCGCGTGGCGGCAAGAGTCTCATCGCGCGTATCTCTCGTGACGCGCGCGTGCCGGTCATCAAGCATCTCGATGGCATCTGTCATGTCTATATCGATGCCACGGCAGACCTCGACATGGCGGTGAACATCGCCGAGAACGCCAAGACGCATCGTTATGGCACTTGCAATACCATGGAAACGCTGCTGATTGATGCTCCCGTGGCCGCTGAGGTGTTGCCGCGTATCGCTGAGCGCCTGGCGGCGCATGATGTAGAGATGCGAGGCTGTGAGCGCACCTGTGCACTGTTGCCGCAGGCGGTGACGGCCAGCGCAGAAGATTGGGACACCGAATACCTTGCACCGATTCTGGCCATTCGTATCGTCGATGGCATTGAAGCGGCGATGGCGCACATCGAACGCCACAGCTCAGGACATACTGAGGCCATCATCACTGAAAACTATTCTCTGGCGCGGCGCTTCATGGCAGAAGTCGATTCAAGCTCGGTGATGGTCAATGCCTCCACCCGCTTTGCCGATGGTTTTGAATATGGACTAGGTGCCGAGATCGGCATCTCGACTGACAAGCTGCATGCCCGCGGACCGGTAGGTCTGGAGGGGCTGACTACGCGCAAGTATGTCGTGTTTGGTGAAGGGCATATTCGTCAGTGAAACACGACGACATTCAACGTGCTCTTCAACACGCACCAGTCTTCTCGCCTCGGGCGCTGGACGATAGTCAGCGTCCGCTGAATGTCGATGGCAGCGCGCAGGAGCGTGAGGCGGTACACGACACGAGTCCCCACGAGCATGATCACTCTCGCTTGGAAGAAGCGAGCGAGACAAGTCGCGGGTTTGAAGGTTGTCTTGGTCCTGTGCCGCGTGTAGCGATGCTGGGAGGTACCTTTGATCCTATCCATCATGGCCATCTACGCAGCGCCATCGAGCTGCGCGAAGCGCTGGGGCTGGATCATGTGCGCCTGATTCCGTGCCACCAGCCACCACACCGTGAGGCACCTGGCGTCAGTAGCGAAGAGCGACTGGCCATGTTGGAAGTCGCGATTGCAGGTGAGCCAGGCCTCATGGCGGATGACCGTGAGTTATTTCGTGAGGGTCCGTCCTACAGTGCCGATACTCTAGCGAGCCTGCGTGCGGAATATGGCCCGCAGGCGCGTCTGGTGATGGCGATTGGCCATGATGCCTTCCTGAAGTTGGGTGAATGGCACGCTGCTGAGCGCCTTTTTGATGATGCTCATGTCGTCGTGATTGAGCGGCCGGATCACGATGCGCCCTTGCCACCAGCACTTGAAGCCTTGATTGCTGGGCGCGAAGTTGAAACGGTACAGGCATTGATGGCACGACCGGGTGGGCAGTTGTTGCGGTTATCATTGCCGACACGGATGGCCATTAGCGCGACCTTCGTGCGCGAACGACTGGCATTGGGGGATAGCGTGCGCTATCTACTGCCTGAGACGGTGATCAGGCACATTGAAGCGCACGATCTTTATCGTCCACAGTCGGAATGAAACTGTCGTTATCTGCGTGAAATAGTGCCATGGAATGCCTTCATGACTTGCCTTTGGTGAGTAGATTGACGATGCCCATAGGCGCGCGCACTCCCAGCGGGTAGAATGCGCCCCCTGCCGAACAAACTCCCGAGGAAACATGCAGACCGAAGCTCTTAAAAACCTGGTTATCGACGCACTTGAAGACCTCAAGGCCCAGGAAATCAGCGAGATCAATGTCTCAAAGCTGACTAGCGTCACTGATATCATGGTCATTGCCACTGGTACTTCCAGCCGGCATATCGCTGCACTGGCCAACAATGTGCAAGTCAAGGTCAAGGAAGCGGGTGTGAAGCCGCTAGGCTGTGAAGGCGACAACGGTTCCGACTGGGTGCTGCTGGATCTGGGCGACGTCGTCCTTCACGTCATGCTGCCGGAAACCCGTGCACTGTATGACCTCGAGCGTCTGTGGAGCGATCTGCCCCGCGAGACGCGTGAAGAGTACGAACAGCGCAGCTAATGCCTGTATTTGGCTGACGTGTGAGAGCGAAAGCGTCGGGCAAGGCAGAAAAGCGCCAAAGGCGGACGCATGCCTGTCAACGGCACTGCCGGATGATATGACAACGCATGGGGCAGGACATGAAGATCCGAGTATTGGCAGTCGGGCAGAAAATGCCCGATTGGGTGGAGAAGGGTAGCCGAGAATATCTCAAGCGCATGCCGCGAGATTTTTCGCTTGAGTTCATCGAGCTGGCGCCCGGCAATCGCGGCAAGAATGCGGACATCGCCCGTGCCATGGCCAGTGAAGGCGACCGGATGCTGGAAAAACTCAAGGGAAATGAACATGTTGTTGCCCTTGATGTCCTAGGTAAGGCTTGGAGTACCGAACAGCTTTCCCGTCATGCAGATGACTGGCGACTGGGTGGGCGCGATGTGGCCATTTTGATTGGTGGCCCCGACGGACTCGATCCACGTTTGTTGGCACGTGCGACCAGCGCTGGTCACTCTCGGCATTGACTCTGCCGCATCCGCTGGTGCGTATTGTGCTGGCGGAACAGCTCTACCGTGCCTGGACATTACTGGTCGGGCATCCTTATCACCGGTAAGCGCCAGTCGCTTGCGACAAGACACAAGTTGCGAGACCCGCATGCGCCAACGCCGGGCGACGATCAAGAATCCCCAACAGGAAGTGCGGATCTTTCGCCTTCGCAGCATCGTGGCTGCCAGCCTTGTCTTGGTGCTGGCCTGCTGCCTGTTGGCACGACTGTTCTTCCTTCAGGTTGTTGAACACGATATCTACACCACGCGTTCGGACAAGAACCGCGTGCGTGTCGAGCCCTTGCCGCCCACTCGCGGCTTGATCTACGACCGCAATGGTCGCCTGCTCGCTGAAAATCGTCCCAATTACAACCTGACCATCGTGCGTGAGCGCGCTGTCGATCTCGAGACAACGCTTGAGCGTCTGGTGGAGATTCTTGATCTTCCGCCGGATGAGATTGAAGACTTCAAGGAACGCTCGCGCCAGCGTCAGCGTCCCTACCAGCCTGCCTTGCTGATGAGCGAGCTGAGCCAGGAGCAGATTGCCCGTCTTGCGGTCAACCGCTACCGCCTGCCTGGCGTTGAGGTCGAGGCTCAGTTACTGCGTTATTACCCCGATGCCAAGCCGCTATCCCATACGTTGGGATATGTTGGGCGCATCAATCAGGCAGAACTCAAGACGCTCGACAAGGGCAACTACTCAGGCACCCACTTCATCGGCAAGACGGGCATTGAGCGCTTCTATGAAGAGCAATTGCACGGGCAGGCCGGACTGCGCAAGGTGGAAACCAACGCCCGTGGCCGTGTGCTACGCGAGCTGTCGCGCACTGATCCGGTCCCTGGCAAGGATTTGACCCTCACTGTTGACCGTGGCTTGCAAGATCTTGCCTATCGGCTGCTCAAAGGGCGGCGGGGGGCAATTGTTGCCATCGAACCCAAAACGGGTGAGATTCTTGCCATGGCCTCGGTGCCAGGCTTCAATTCCAATGAGTTCGTGACTGGCATCAGTGTCAAGAGTTATCGCGCGCTGCGTACCGATCTCGATCTTCCGCTATTCAATCGCGCCATCCGTGGTCAGTACCCGCCTGCCTCTACCGTCAAGCCCTTCATGTCATTGGCGGGTCTTGAAAATGGTGCCATTACCACGAGTACGACCTTTTTCGATCCCGGTTACTTCCAGTTGCCCAACGACAGTCACAAGTATCGTAATTGGCTGCGCTGGGGACATGGTCGCGTCAATATGCGGCGTGGCATTGCCGTCTCCAATGACACCTATTTCTACAATGTCGCCTACCGGCTGGGCATCGATCGCATCAGTGAGTATATGCACAAGTTCGGCTTTGGCGAGCAGACTGCATTAGATGTTCAGGGGGCGTTGCCGGGGTTGATGCCCTCCAAGGAATGGAAGCGCAATCGTTACAATAAGCCGTGGTATCCCGGTGAAACCATCTCCATCGGTATTGGTCAGGGCTATTGGCTGGCGACACCGCTGCAACTGGCTGCCGCCGAGGCGACGCTGGCCAATCGTGGCAAGCAGGTACAGCCACATCTGGCCAAACGGATTGGCGATGACGCGGTGCTGTTGCCCGAGAGTGATCAAAAGCCGCCGATCGTGCTGGACAATCCTGCCTGGTGGGACGATGTCATCTCGGCACTCGAGGATGTGGTCAGCGGCCGTGAGGGGACAGCACGCAAGTATGTTGGTCCTGGTCTCAAGTATCGCATGGCAGGAAAGTCAGGTACTGCACAGGTCTTCACGCTTGGGCAAGATCAGAAGTACAACGGCAAGGAACTGGCGGAACGTCTGCGTGACCATGCCTTGTTTGCGGCCTTTGCACCGGTCGAGGATCCCGAGATAGCGGTCTCGGTCGTCATCGAGAACGGCCAGGGTGGCAGCTCTGTGGCAGGCCCGATGGCGCGCGCAGTGACGGATTACTGGCTGTTGCCGCGAATCGAACCTGCGGCGCGTGATACTGCGCTTGCCTTGGTCGAGGCTCTCAAGCCACCTCCAGAGCCGTTAGACAGTGAAGGTGAGCAAGGAGAGAGCAATGCCGACTGATTATCAGCGTTCGATGCGCGGAATGGGCGGCGATCTCAACCAACGCCGTCGCACCAGTCTCTGGGAGCGGATGCATCTGGACCCATGGCTGCTGTTGCTGCTGTTGATCGTGCTCGGCTGTGGGCTGATCGTGCTGTACAGCGCCAGCGGCCAGGATATTGATTTCACGCTGCGCCAGGCATCGCGTCAGGCGCTGGCGTTAGGTGTCATGATTGGCTTGGCCCAGCTGTCGCCTGGCACCTTGTATCGCTGGGCGCCGGTTGTCTACGGGGGCGGCTTCCTGATGTTGGTGGCGGTAGAGGTGCTAGGAGATGTCGGCATGGGCGCGCAGCGCTGGCTGGTCATTCCTGGTGTCGTGCGCTTTCAGCCTTCCGAGCTCATGAAGCTGGCCATGCCGATGATGGTGGCGTGCTGGTTAGGGCAGCGGCCGTTGCCGCCGCGCTGGCGAGATCTTGCCGTCTGTGCAGTGATCATCGTGGCGCCGGTGCTGCTGATTGCGCGCCAGCCTGACCTTGGGACCTCGTTGTTGGTTGCCTCTGCTGGCGTATTCGTCATCCTGCTGGCGGGGCTGTCCTGGAAGTTGATTGCCTTCTTCGGTGCTCTGCTGGCCTCCGCCATGCCGCTGTTGTGGATGGTGATGCATGATTATCAGCGTCGCCGAGTGCTGACCTTCCTGAATCCTGAGTCTGATCCACTGGGGTCTGGCTGGAATATCATTCAGTCCAAGACGGCGATCGGTTCCGGCGGTATCTTCGGTAAGGGCTATACGCTGGGCACCCAGTCGCAACTCGAATTCTTGCCAGAGCGGCATACCGATTTTATCGTCGCGGTCATCGGTGAAGAGTTGGGGTTGATCGGTATGAGCTTTTTCCTCGCACTGTACGTGTTGATCGTACTGCGTGGACTGGTAATGGCGAATAATGGCCAGGATAGCTTTGCTCGTTTGACGGGCGGTGCGATCATCCTGACATTCTTCGTATACGTCTTCGTTAATATCGGCATGGTGTCCGGTATTTTGCCGGTGGTGGGCGTTCCGCTGCCATTGGTCAGTTATGGTGGGACCTCCAGCGTGACCTTGTTGGCTGGCTTCGGTATTCTCATGAGCATTCATACTCACCGGCGCCTGCTGTCGCGTTGATGCGACGTAAAGCAGTGGCTGAGTGGCAAGGACATTCGCGAGCACGAGCTCGCAGACAGGCAAGGAGAGAGTCGATGACGGTGAACAATGCGCGTGGGCGACGTCTGAAGAGCTGGGGTGCTGCCCTGGTAGTGGCAGCACCGCTACTCGGTATGGCCGGGGCAGTTACAGCTGCACCGGACGGCTTCGCGCCGGCGACTCACCCGGAAACTGCCAAGCTGGTAGATGAGCTGGTGGCCAAGGGGCTGAATCGCGACCGTGTGACCGAGCTGATGAATCAGGCCGATTACAGCCAGAAAGTGCTGGATGCGATGTCCCGTCCTGCCGAGGGGCACCTGCGCTGGGACCAGTACCGTGCCATCTTCATGAAAGAATCGCGTATCGAAGCCGGTAAGCGCTTTATCGCTGAGCACCGCGAGACCTTTGACCGTGCGGAAGCCGAATATGGCGTGCCGCCGGAAGTCATCGCCGCCATCATTGGTGTCGAGACCTTCTTCGGCAAGCATACCGGCACGCACCGCGTCATCGATTCGCTCTCTACGCTGGCCTTTGATCACCCGCGTCGTGGCACTTTCTTCCGCGGCGAGCTGTCGGCCTTCCTGCAGCTGACGCTAGAACAGGGTATCGATCCGCTCTCCATCAAGGGCTCTTACGCCGGCGCGATGGGTTATCCGCAATTCATCCCGACCAGCTATCAGGCCTACGCCGTCGATTTCGATGGTGATGGTGTGCGTGATCTGTGGAATAACCCGGTCGATGCTATCGGCAGTGTCGGCAATTATTTCGCACGGCATGGCTGGAAAGCGGGTGCGCCGGTGGTCAGTGTGGCAGATGGCCCGGGCAAACCGCCGTCATCCGTGACCTTCAACAAGACCAAGAAGCCTTACATGAGCGTTTCTGCGCTTGAGGCTGCCGGTGTTGACGTCGCCGATGGTGTGTCGGGCAACACTCAAGTCATTCCGTTGGCGCTGGACCTCAAGAAGGGCTATCGCTACGCCGTGGGTTACAACAACTTCTACGTCATTACCCGTTATAACCACAGTCATCTGTATGCCATGGCCGTCGATGAATTGTCCCAGGCGATCAAGCGTCGCCTTGAGGATGGGGGTGCTGGATGAGCTGGTCACGCGCGCTACCGCTAGCACTAGCGCTTGCACTATTAGCCGGGTGTGCCAGCAGTGGGGGCACGCAGGTCAGTGATGGCGCATCGACCAGTACTGGCAAGAAGGCGGGTAAGAATGGTCGCTACGATATGGACGCCGATGCCTACCCTGAAGATGCACCGGATGTCTCTACCGTGCCGGACGCCGTGCCGCAGGTAGAGCCTTACACGCGCAGCGGCAATCGCAGCGAGTATGAGGTGTGGGGCAAGCGCTATAACGTAATGGAAGATCCGCGCGGCTATGTCGCCGAGGGCACTGCCTCATGGTACGGCAAGAAGTTTCATGGCTACGCCACTGCCAGCGGCGAGGTCTACGACATGTACACCATGACGGCAGCGCATAAAGGACTGCCGTTGCCGACATATGCCCGCATCACGAATCTGGATAATGGCAAGCAGGTCATCGTCAAGGTCAATGATCGTGGGCCGTTCCATGATGATCGACTGATTGACCTGTCTTACAGTGCGGCGTGGCGCCTTGACATGCTGGGACATGGCACAGGTCATGTGCGTGTCGAGGCACTTGATGCCGCCACTTGGCGTCCGAGTTCCAGTCCGACCAAGGGGACGGCAGAATCTGAGCGTCTGTTGGCTCGCAGTCAGGCCGTTCGTCGTGAGCAGGGTATTGCCGGGCTTGAGGAAATGGACGCAACGGGCGGTTCTGCCACGACTGCTGCTTCAGGCGCGGGCGTTGCTGCCAAGCCCGTGGTAGCCTCTGCGGCGCGCAATTCCGGCGCGGCTGCGTCTGGTGGGGTTGGCGAGGCCAGCTTCCTGCAGGTCGCGGCAGTCAGTGACCAGCGCAAGGCTGACAGCATTCGTCAACGCATTGGCACAGCGCTTGATCGGCCGGTCCGCGTGCTGGGAGATGGCAATCTGTACAAGGTGCAGGTTGGCCCGCTGGAAGACAATGTCCGTATCGAGCCCCTGAAGTCGGCGCTGGCCAGTGCTGGCTTCGCTGGTGCCTTTAGCGTCAAGGCGCCGCGCTGAGACGGTGAGAGCGTGTCAATTAATCATGTATCCCGTGACGGGGTGCAACATGGCCGAGGCTAACGTCTCGGCTAACGCATGAGTGTCAAAGAGATTCCAACATGTCCTTGAAAGCCAGACTTCTTCCACTCCGGCGTCGGCTTGCCACGCTGATGGCAGCCAGCGGCATTGCGCTGGTGGCCAGCGTTACTGCCAGTCCGGTTCATGCCATTGAAACCGATACCCTGATCCCGGCTGCGCCGCAGCTGGCAGCGTCATCGTGGATTCTGATGGATGCCAATTCCGGTCGTATTCTGGTTGAGCATAATTCTGATCAGCGCTTGCCGCCGGCCAGTCTGACCAAGATGATGACGGCCTATCTTGTCGAGACCGAGATTGATGACGGCAAGCTGAGCCCGGATGAGGAGGTGCGCATCAGCGTCAATGCCTGGAAGACAGGCGGCTCGCGTATGTTCATCCGCGAAGGTACCAGCGTCTCCGTTGATGACTTGCTGCATGGCGTCATCATTCAGTCCGGCAATGATGCCAGTGTCGCGTTGGCTGAGCGTATTGGCGGCAGTGAAGGTTCCTTTGCTGACCTGATGAACCAGCATGCCAAGCGTCTGGGCATGAAAAATACCCACTATATGAATGCCACTGGTTTGCCGCATGCAGAGCATTACTCCACTGCGCATGATTTGGCGATTCTGGCGCGTAGCATCATCGAGGACTACCCGGATCACTATCAGATCTACTCCCAGAAATACTTCACCTGGAATGGCATCAAGCAGCCTAACCGCAACAAGCTGCTGTGGCGTGACAAGGATGTTGACGGCTTGAAGACCGGTCACACTGAAGAAGCGGGCTACTGTCTGGTAGCCTCGGCCAAGAAGGACGACACCCGTTTGATCAGTGTCGTGATGGGGACTAGCTCCGAAGAAGCCCGTGCTCAGGAGTCCCAGAAACTTTTGACCTATGGCTTCCGCTATTTCGAAAGCAAGAAGCTCTACGACAAGGGCGCAGTGCTTAACCAGGCTCGTGTCTGGGGTGGCGATAAGGACCAGGTACGTCTTGGTATGGCGAAGGATGTCTACCTGACCGTGCCGAGCGGTCAGTCCGATAAACTGACTGCGCGCCTGGATGTGAGTGAAACCATCAAGGCACCGGTTCAGGCGGGTGAGCAGTACGGCACTCTCCAGATCAAGCTGGATGACAAGGTGTTGGCTGAAGAGCCGCTGGTCGCGCTCGAGTCGGTGGAGCAGGGTGGATTGTTCAAGCGTCTGTGGGATGCATTGATGCTGTTCTTCCACGGCTTGTTCAACTGACCTGAACATCTCGACTGTGCCAGTCGTGTACCTGTCATTATCAGGGCCACGATGACCAGAAAGGGCGATCCGGCTGACGGATCGCCCTTTGTTGAGTAGAATGGTCGGAAATAGATTTACATGAAGGGCTATATCCATGGCCAAGACGCCAGAAGTGGGTGGGCAGACGCCCCCCAAGATCGAATATCCCTGTGATTTTCCCCTCAAGATCGTCGGCACTGCTGCTGAAGATCTTGTCGAAGTAGTCTGCAATATCCTCGAAGTGCATGCGCCGGGCTTTGATGCGACGGCCATCTCTTGGCAAGACAGCAAGAATGGCAACTACCGCAGCGTGCGTGTGGTGATCATCGCTACCAGCACTGAGCAGCTAGACGCCTTGCACCGCGACCTCAAGGCCACTGGTCGTATCCACATGGTGCTGTGACGCCCACGTGACACGTCTGCCCCCACCATCTTGCGTCTTCAGTACGGGAGCGCATGCATGAACACGATTCACGTCTATCATCTTGGCCTCATGTCCTACGGCGAAGTGTGGTCGGCCATGCGTCATTTCACCGACACGCGCGAGGCCGATGCGCCGGACGAGCTGTGGGTGGTGGAGCATCCTGCAGTATTTACCCAGGGTCAGGCTGGCAAGCCAGAGCATCTGTTGATGCCGGGTGATATTCCGGTAGTGCAGACAGACCGAGGCGGGCAGGTGACCTTTCATGGGCCGGGTCAGCTAGTGCTTTATCCGCTGCTTAACGTCAAGCGCAGTGCCATCGGTGTACGTCAGTTGGTGACGGCACTGGAAAAGACGGTAGTGACGGCACTGGCGGAACATGATATCGAGGCGTATCCGCGCCCTGATGCACCGGGTGTTTACGTGAAAAAATCGGCGCAGCGTGGCGATGATCCGCGTCGGTCGATGGAAGAGGCCAAAATTGCTTCGCTGGGGCTGCGCATCCGTCGTGGCTGTAGCTTCCACGGTGTAGCAATCAATCTGGATATGGACCTCGCGCCTTTCGGGCGCATCAATCCCTGCGGCTATGCCGGCATGGCGATGACCCAGCTACGCGACCTGACTCGCGAGCCAGTGGATCTTGCCATCGAGCGTAACCGCCTGGTGCGTTGTCTGGGTACAAGCCTGGGCGACGTAACCCTGACTCCGGTGAGCGGGCTGCCCGCGGCACTGGCTGACATTTCTCGAACAGCAGGACAGAACTGATGACCGAGACCATCGTTACCCCGAAGCCCGCCCCGTCCGCCGCTCCTGCTCGTAAGGAACGCGGCGTGAAGCTGCGTGGCGCCGAGAAGGTCGCCCGTATACCGATTAAGGTGATCCCCTCCGATACTCTGCCCAAGAAGCCGGATTGGCTGCGCGTACGCATGCCGGCTTCACCGGAAATCACACGCATCAAGCAGACTCTGCGTAAGCATGGCCTGCACACGGTGTGTGAAGAAGCCTCCTGCCCGAACCTGGGTGAGTGCTTCAGTGGTGGCACCGCGACCTTCATGATCATGGGTGACATTTGCACGCGTCGCTGCCCGTTCTGCGATGTGGCACATGGTCGCCCGAATATCCTGAATGCTGATGAGCCGCGCGAACTGGCCGAGGCCATCGCCGAGATGCGACTGAATTATGTCGTGGTGACCTCGGTTGATCGTGATGATCTGCGCGATGGCGGTGCCAACCACATCGCTGAGTGCATCAGCGAGATTCGCGAGAAGTGCACGGGTACCGAGATAGAAGTGCTGGTCCCGGACTTCCGTGGCCGTATGCAGGTCGCACTGGACGTGCTCGAACAGACGCCACCCGATGTCTTCAACCACAACCTGGAAACCGTGCCGAGCCTGTATCGTCGCGTACGTCCGGGGGCTGACTACCAGTGGTCGCTTGATCTGCTCAAGGGCTACAAGGAGCGTCGTCCGGAAGTGAAGACCAAGTCTGGCTTGATGCTGGGCGTGGGCGAGACTGACGAGCAGGTGCTCGAGGTGCTGCAGGATCTGCGCAACCACGGCGTTGATATGCTGACCCTAGGCCAGTACATGCAGCCGTCACGCAATCACCTGCCGATCGATCGCTGGGTGCATCCTGATACCTTCGATTGGCTCGGTCAGAAGGCGCGTGAGATGGGCTTCTTGCATGTGGCATCCGGCCCATTGGTACGCTCCTCCTACCACGCTGATAAGCAAGCACATGGTGTGGAAGTGAAGTAAGACATTCTGTGTCTCGTCATGAAAAAACCGCCTCGGAGACTTTCTCCGGGGCGGTTTTTTCATGGGCTGCCAGCGACCCCGTGCAACGCTATTCGGTGGCCAGTGGCAGGCATGCCACGCTATGGCCCGGCATTGGCTCCATGGGCGCACTGAAGTGCGCATTCAGCTCTGGCAGCAGCTCACGGACGAAGCGCAGGAACAGCTCAGTCACCGGCGTCGGATAGCGGTCCTTGGGGTAGACGGTGCACCATGAGCGTCGCAGCGGGAAGCCGGGCAATGACGGTGAAGCCAATAGCCCCGAGGCCAGCTCCAGCTGAACTGCCAGGCGCGGCAGGATCGCGACGCCGAGATGTGCCATCACACCCTGCTTGATGGCCTCATTGGAGCCCAGCTCCAGCGTATGGCGCAGCGAGACGCGCTCGCGCGCGGCGAACTCTTCAAAGGCGGTGCGCGTGCCAGAACCCGGTTCGCGCATCAGCATGTAGTACTGCGTCATGTCTTCCAGCGTGATGCCCTTTTCCGTCAGCAACGGGTGGCCCGGCCAGACGATGGGAATCAGTTCATTGTCCAGAATCGGCATGAAGGCCAGATTGGCGTCGTCCGGCACCATGCCCATGATCACCAGGTCATCCCGGCGTTCGGCGAGGCGCTCGAGTGCCTGGCCGCGGTTACAGACCTTGAGGCGTACCGAGACTTCCGGATAGCGAGCACGAAAGCGCGCCAGAATATGTGGCACCACATACTGAGCGGTGGACACTGCGGCCAGGTTCAGCTCGCCACGGATTGTGCCAGCAATCTCCGACAGCTCCATTTGCAGGCTCGAGACCTCGCCAAAAATCGACTGTACAGAGCTTGCGAGAGCGTTGGCAGCGGGCAAGATATGCAGTGTCTTGCCGGCGTATTTGAACAGCGATTGTTCAAGCGCCTGTTCCAATTGGCGGATTTGAGCACTAACTGCCGGTTGTGTCAGGCCGAGTTGCTCTGCAGCACGTGAGTATGACTGCTGGCGATAGACTGCCTGAAACACTTGTAACTGTCTGAAAGTTAAACGATTTAACAGGTTTGGACGCGACATGACACACCCAGTCATAAGGTTTTGCTTATAGATTGGCAAAAAAATATCAACTTTTCTATTGGTCTCTCGCTGGGTAGCGTGGAAAGTCTGATAACAAGACCACAGCGTTCCGGCAGGGAGAGTCACCATGTTCCGCAAGTTGCTGATTGCCAACCGAGGGGAGATCGCAGTGCGCATTGTACGCGCCTGTGCAGAGATGGACATCCGCTCTGTCGCGGTCTACACCGAGCCAGATCGGTTCTCATTGCACGTCAAGCGCGCAGATGAGGCGCATTTCATTGGTGAAGACCCGCTCGCTGGCTATCTGGATGCGCGCCGACTGGTAGATCTGGCGCGTGAGACGGGCTGTGATGCTATCCATCCGGGCTATGGTTTCTTGTCTGAAAATTCAGAGTTTGCGCGTATTTGCGAGACCGCCGGCATCGCGTTCGTCGGGCCGACCAGTGATGTGATCGCCCGCATGGGCGACAAGACCGAAGCGCGCGCTGCAATGAAAGCGGCAGGCGTGCCCGTGACTCCGGGGTCTGCTGGTAATCTGGCTGACGTAGAAGAGGCGCTGTCAGTCGCAGAGAAGATTGGCTATCCGGTGATGCTCAAGGCTACCTCAGGCGGAGGTGGCCGTGGTATCCGGCGTTGTGATGATGCACACCAGCTGGGGCAGGCATGGGGACGTGTCATCTCCGAGGCGACCAAGGCCTTCGGCAGTGCTGCTGTCTTCCTCGAACGCTGTGTGGTTGATCCGCTGCATATCGAAGTGCAGATTCTCGCAGATAATCACGACAACGTGATTCATCTGTTCGAGCGCGATTGCTCCATTCAGCGCCGCAATCAGAAGCTGATCGAGATCGCACCCAGCCCACAGCTGACGCCCGAGCAGCGCTCCTATGTGGGTGAGATGGCCGTCCGCGCTGCGCGTGCCGTGGGTTACCGCAATGCGGGTACGGTGGAGTTTCTGGTCAAGGGCAATGAAATCTACTTCATGGAGATGAACACTCGCGTGCAGGTGGAGCACACCATCAGCGAGGCCATCACCGGGGTGGATATCGTCCGTGAGCAGATTCGCATCGCCTGGGGGCACAAGTTGTCTTTCCGCCAGGAAGATATTCGTCACCACGGCTACGCCATCCAGTTCCGCATCAATGCTGAAGACCCCAAGAATGACTTCCTGCCGAGCTTCGGCCGCATCACGCGCTATTACGCGCCGGGTGGGCCTGGCGTGCGCACGGATACGGCGATCTACACCGGCTATACCATTCCGCCGTATTTCGACTCCATGTGTCTCAAGCTGATCGTGTGGGGATTGACGTGGGAAGAGGTCATCAATCGTGGCTCGCGGGCACTCAATGACATGCGCCTGCAGGGAGTCAAGACCACCGCGCCTTACTATCAAGAAATCCTCAAGCATCCAGACTTCCGTAATGCGCATTTTGATACTGGCTTTGTCGCGGCGCATCCGGAGCTGACTCAGTATTCGGTCAAGCGTTTGCCGGAGCAGACAGCTCTGGCGATTGCCGCCGCCATTGCAGCGCATGCGGGGCTTTAGGCAAGGGTGCATGAGCCAAGCCTCGTATTAGTCAAATACACTTACAATTAAAAGGATTGCTGACATGACTGACATTGCTTCTTCTGTCGCTGCTTCCCCTGCTGATGTATCTGCTGACACCGTTAAAGTTACCGAAGTCGTACTGCGCGATGGCCATCAGTCTCTGATAGCGACCCGTATGCGTACCGAAGACATGCTGCCTATTGCTGCACGTCTCGATCAAGCCGGCTTCCACAGTCTTGAAGTGTGGGGCGGCGCGACCTTTGACGCCTGTGTGCGCTTCTTGAAAGAAGATCCTTGGGCGCGCCTGTCAGCTCTCAAGGAAGCCATGCCGAATACACCACTGCAGATGCTGCTGCGTGGCCAGAATCTGCTCGGCTATCGTCACTATGCCGATGATGTGGTGGAAGCCTTTGTGGAGCGTGCAGCGGCCGGTGGTATCGATATCTTCCGTGTATTCGATGCTCTGAATGATTTGCGCAACATGGAAACTGCCATGCGCGCTGTCAAGAAGGCTGGCAAGCATGCTCAGGGCACTATCTGCTACACCGTGAGCCCAGTGCATACACTTGAGATGTTCGTTGAGCAGGCCCGCAAGCTGGTCGAGATGGGAGCTGATTCCATCGTCATCAAGGACATGGCAGGGCTGCTGACGCCTTATGCGACCTTTGATCTGGTCAGTGCATTGGTCGCCGAAGTCAGTGTGCCGATTCATCTTCATAGCCACGCCACGGCAGGGCTTGCGCCGCAGTGTCAGATCAAGGCGGTAGAGGCCGGCTGTCGCCATATCGACACCTGCATCTCGGCCTTTGCCGGCGGTACCAGTCATCCGGCGACGGAATCCTTTGTTGCCTCGCTGCGCGGCACGCCTTGGGATACCGGGCTTGAGCTTGAGGCATTACGTGAGATTGGTGATTACTTCCGTGAAGTGCGCACCAAGTACTCCGCTTTCGAGAGCGAGTTCACGCGTGAGGATGTCTCGGTACAGATCAGTCAGATTCCGGGCGGCATGATGTCGAATCTGGCCAGTCAGCTGAAAGAACAGAATGCGTTGGATCGCATTCGTGAAGTTTTCGATGAGATTCCGCGTGTACGTGCTGATCTCGGCTATCCGCCGCTGGTCACGCCGACTTCACAGATTGTTGGCACTCAGGCGGTCCTCAACGTGCTGACGGGCGAGCGCTACAAGAGCATCACCAACGAGGTGAAGCGCTACCTGCAAGGGGGGTATGGCCAGGCACCGGCAGCCGTCAATGAAGATGTACGCTCACGTGCCATCGGTACTGCCCCCGTGGAAACAGGCGCCCGGCAGATCTGTTGTCTCCCGAGATGGCACGCCTGACTGAAGAGCTGGGCGCGCTGGCCGAGTCTCCTGAAGACGTACTGACCTTTGCCATGTTCCCGGAATTGGGGCGTGATTTCCTGACTGAGCGTCGCGATGGCACGCTCGCGCCGGAAGTGGTGCCACAAGGTGAGGCGGAACGTCCGGTTTCCTCCGGCGTACCGACCGAGTTCGTGATCGACGTGCATGGTGAATCCTATGCTGTTCAGATCACCGGCGTGGGTGGAGCCAAGGGCAGCAAGCGTCACATTTACCTGACGCTGGACGGCATGCCGGAAGAGGTCGTGTTCGAGGCCAAGGATGACTATGTGGCCGCAGG
>NZ_JEMF01000010.1 GCF_000591415.1 Cobetia crustatorum
CGGATAGATCAGATGCGGGTTCTTGATCTGGGGATTGGCACGCCAGACTTCCGGCCACAGCCAAGGTTCACGCAGAAAGCGGCCTGAAATATCCCAGAGCGTGTCACCACGCACTACCACGTAGGTAGACGGTACGTTGTCACGTACCGTTGCCGCCTGTGCCTGCGACATCCCTGCGCTTGCCCCCAGCACCGTCATGCCGAGGAGTGCCGTGAAGACGGCATTGCCGACCAGTCGTTTCATGCCCATTCATGCGTCCCTTGCGTTATTGCCACCCGCCACTGTCGGTGGCGATGATCTTTTTCTGAAATCCGTACCGTGAACCCCGCCTAGCCCCGCATCCCTGCGCCTGCTGGCACATGAGATCAACCCTGACTATTGCCGCGATAGTAGCAGCATTGACGGCCATCGGTTCCGTTCCTCGCTTGTGCACACTACAATATCAGTCAAACCCTTACTGACAGCACAACGGTAATTACACCAGTCATGGCCAAGCGCGAAATTCTTGAATTCCCCGATGAGCGTCTGCGCAACGTTGCCGCACCAATCGAAGCGATTGATGCTGAACTGCAGACCCTGATCGACGACATGATCGAGACCATGTATGACGCACGAGGCGTCGGTCTCGCAGCCTCTCAGGTCGACGAGCATCGTCGTCTGATCGTCATTGACGTCAGCGAAGATCAGTCCCAGCCGCTGGTACTGATCAACCCTGAGTACACGCCTATCGGTGACGAGAAGGAGCCAATGCAAGAAGGCTGCCTGTCCATCCCCGAGTACTATGCCGAAGTGTCTCGCTACTTGAAGGTACGACTCAAGGCACAGGACCGCAACGGCGACGCTTACGAGCTCGAGGCCGATGGTTTGCTGGCGCACTGTATTCAGCATGAGAATGACCATCTGCAAGGCACACTTTTCGTCGACTACCTCTCTCCGCTGAAGCGGGACCGAGTGATGAAGAAGATGCAGAAGCGCCATAAGCTTCAGGAAGACTGATCCACTCTAGTCGGCGCCATTGCCGGCCTGGGTAGACATTCCGCACGGAGGCCTGAGATTTTTCTCTGCCTCCGTGCGCGTCATTACTGATCCGCTATTGCGGGTACATCATTACTGCTCCGCCAGCACCTTGAGCCCGGTATCAACCGCGCTCCCCATACGAGAGTTCTTGCATGTCGAAAGCCCTGCGTATCGCCTTTGCCGGCACCCCGGACTTTGCCGCCGAGTGCCTGACCGCCCTGCTGGGTAGCCAGCATCAGGTCGTCAGCGTCCATACTCAGCCGGACCGCCCTTCTGGCCGCGGTCGAAAGCTGACCCCCGGCCCCGTCAAGCAGCTGGCACTTGAGCACGAACTCCCCGTGCATCAGCCGCTCAACTTCAAGGACGATGCCGACCGTCAGGTACTGCGCGATCTCAACGTCGATATCATGGTGGTCGTGGCCTACGGGCTGATTCTGCCGCAAGCGGTGCTCGACATTCCTCGCCTCGGCTGTCTGAACATTCATGCTTCTCTGCTGCCACGCTGGCGTGGTGCTGCGCCGATTCAGCGTGCCATTGAAGCGGGCGACAGCGAATCCGGTGTCACTATCATGCAGATGGATGCCGGGCTAGATACCGGTGACATGCTGTTGATTCGTCGTACACCCATCACCGCTAGCACCACGGGTGGCGAGCTGCACGATGCACTCGCTGCTCAAGGCGGCGAAGCGATCGTCACGGCACTCAACGCGATTGCAGAGGGGAATCTGCCAGCCACGCCACAGCCCGAGGAAGGCGTGACCTACGCCGCCAAGCTATCAAAGGCTGAAGCTGAATTGGACTTCACTCGCCCGGCAGCTGAGCTGGATGCACGCATTCGTGCTTTCAACCCCTGGCCAGTAGCCTGGACGCGCCTTGAAGGTGAGCCACTACGCCTGTGGCTGTCACGTACAGGTGGACAACGCCTCGATACAGCCGTGACGCCAGGCGTGCTGCTTGCCCCCGGCAATGACTGCCTGCGTATCGCCTGTGGCGATGGTCATGAGGTGCTCGAGATCACACGAGCCCAACTGCCCGGTGCCAAGCCGCTCGCCGTCAAAGACCTGCTTAATTCCCGTGCTGCGCGCTTTCCCGAAGGCCTTGCCCTCGGCGCCAGCCACTCCCCAGATACTGATTCCCAGACCGAGACTTCCGCATGAGCCAGTCAGACCGTCCGACCGCCAAGGGTGCTGGCAAGAAACGCAACTCTCTTCCGCCTGCCCGCATCAAGGGTGGCGGACAAAAGCACGGCGGCGCCCGTCGCCAAGCCGACAATGCTCCTGCATCCCCGGGCGCGGCGGTTCGCGTCGCCGCCGCTCGGACATTGGCACCGGTTCTGGCTGCACGTACCTCACTGAACATGGACAGCCTGCCGTCTGGCGTTGCTGGCCGTGATCAGGGCCTCTACAAGGCGCTGTGCTTTGGTGTCTGCCGTCAGTTGCCACGTCTTGATGCACTGGCTGGCAAGCTGCTGAAGTCATCGTTCAAGTCGCAGGATCAGGACATTCATGCCCTGCTACTGCTCGGCCTGTATCAGCTGCTCTATATGCGCATCGCACCTCACGCAGCCGTCGGTGAAACTGCCGGTGCTGCACGTGGTCTCGGCAAGGGCTGGGCGACGGGCGTACTCAACGCCTGTCTACGTCGCTTCCAGCGTGAGCAGGAAGAGCTCGAAGCTGAAGTCGATAAAGATCCTGCCGTCGCGCTATCTCACCCGCAGTGGCTACTGGATACCTTCCAGCGCAACTGGCCGGACGACTGGCAGGCCATCGCCGAAGCCAACAATGCTCAGGCACCGATGACATTGCGCGTCAATGTCGCCGCCATCAGCCGTGAGGACTACCTCGTCCAACTGGCCGAGGCCGACATTGATGCCGTCGCCTGCCCGTTTGCCGAACACGGTGTCACTCTGACTGCTGCTTGCGATGTCAGTGCACTGCCGGGCTTCGAAGAAGGACTGGTCAGCGTGCAGGATGAGGCCGCTCAGCTAGCCGCTCAGTTGCTGGCACCGGCCGTGACCGCCATCAACCCCGAAGGCGAAGGTGTCCGTTTGCTCGACGCTTGCACCGCGCCCGGCGGCAAGCTGGCTGACATGCTGGAGCGTTTCTCGGCACTGGACGCGACTGCTATCGATATCGACGGCGAGCGTCTCGAGCGCGTGGAAGAGACGCTGGAGCGCCTGGAGCTGGGCGCCGGCGTCGTGTGCGCTGATGCTTGCGAGCGTGACTGGTGGGACGGCGAAGCCTTCGACGTCATTCTGCTCGACGCGCCCTGCTCCGGCAGTGGCGTCATCCGTCGTCATCCGGACATCAAGCTGTTGCGTCGCCCGAATGATATCGGCGATCTCGCGCGTCTGCAGGGCAAGCTGCTGGCCAATCTGTGGAGCATGCTCAAGCCGGGCGGCACACTGGTCTACGGCACCTGCTCCATCATCACGCAGGAGAATGCACGCGTGATGGACCGCTTCCTCGCGGGTACTCCGGATGCCAAGGCCGAGACCATCCGCGCCGATTGGGGCCGTGTCTCGGGCGCTGGTCGCCAGATGTTGCCGCAGGTAAATGGTCACGATGGCTTCTATCTAGCGCATATCACCAAGGCCAGTGTCTGATCTAGCACTTGTAGATCTAGCACTTGAGAGAGCCGCTGAGATAGCAATGGGCGCGCGGATCTAGCGTTCGCCCCAGTTTCACACAGCATCGTATCAGACAGCCGCGCCTCGACTCCGAGCCGCGGCTGTCTTCCGTCTTGGCACTGGTCTATCCTGTGCCGACTGAGAAACAGCGGACGAGCCGGACATGAAAATCATCATTCTGGGTGCAGGCCAGGTCGGCGGGACGCTCGCAGAGCACCTCGCCCACGAAGAAAATGACATCACGGTAGTGGACACCGATAGCGAGCGGCTGCGGGAACTGCACAACCGCCTCGACATCCGGACCGTGACCGGGGCTGCCAGCTATCCGCAGGTACTGCGTCAGGCCGGCGGTGAAGATGCCGATATGCTGATCGCGGTGACCAATTCAGACGAAGTCAACATGATCGCCTGTCAGATCGCGCATAGCTTATTCCACACGCCGACCAAGATTGCCCGTGTGCGCTCTACGGCCTACCTGACCCGCAAGGGGCTGTTCTCACACGATGCCATCCCGGTCGACGTGCTGATCAGTCCTGAGCAGGTGGTCACCGACCACATCCGCCGCCTGATAGAGTACCCCGGTGCGTTGCAGGTACTGGATTTTGCCAATGGCGTCGCTCAGCTGGTGGCAGTCAAGGCCTACTACGGCGGCCCATTGGTCGGTCAGGAGCTCGGTTTCCTGCGCCGCCACATGCCCAATGTGGACACACGCGTCGCAGCCATCTATCGCCGCAATCGTCCGATCATTCCGCGCGGTGACACGGTCATCGAAGCTGATGATGAGGTGTTCTTCATTGCGGCGCGCAAGGATATTCGTACCGTAATGGGTGAGTTGCGCCGTGTTGATCGCAACTTCCGTCGCGTCGTCATTGCTGGCGGTGGCAATATCGGCGAGCGCCTGGCGGAAACGCTGGAGCATACCCATCAAGTCAAGATCATCGAACACTCGCTGGCACGCTGTACTGACCTCTCCGAAAAGCTGGACCGCACTGTCGTCCTTCACGGCAGTGCCACTTCCAAGCGACTGCTGCTGGAAGAGAACATCGAGGACTGCGATATCTTCTGTGCGCTGACCAACGACGATGAGGTCAATATCATGTCGTCGATGCTGGCCAAGCGCCTCGGTGCCAAGAAGGTGCTGACCCTGATCAACAATGCTGCCTATGTCGACCTGGTGCAGGGAGGTGAGATCGATATCGCCATCTCGCCTCAGCAGGCCACCATCGGCGGTCTGCTGACTCACGTGCGCAAGGGTGACATCGTCAATGTCCACTCGTTGCGACGCGGTGCAGCAGAGGCCATCGAGGCGATTGCTCATGGTGACGAGCGCTCGTCGAAAGTGGTTGGGCGGCGCATCGAAGATATCAACCTGCCGGATGGCACCACCATCGGCGCCATCGTACGGGGCAAGGAAGTGCTGGTGGCTCACCATGATCTAGTGGTGAAATCCAATGATCACGTTATTCTGTTTGTGGTCGACAAGCGCCGCATTCGCGAGGTAGAGCGGCTCTTCCAGGTCGGGCTGACCTTCTTCTGATGCCGGCCATTACTCCTGACATTCGACGACATCTCCCCCTTCTCACGCGCAGCGGAGGCGACTCATGAGTTTGCGCGTGATTTATCGCATTCTCGGCATCCTTCTGATGCTGTTCAGCGTGACACTGGTGCCGCCGATGGTGATCTCGGTCGTGTTCGAAGATCGCACTCTGAGTGCCTTCGCCATCGCGATGGGCATCACTCTGCTGACGGGGTTTCTGCTCTACTATCCCAATCGACGAGCGCGTAAAGAGCTCAGAAACCGTGATGGATTCCTGATCACGGTACTGTTCTGGACCGTACTGGGGGCTTTCGGGTCACTGCCTTTCCTGCTGGCAGAAGACCCGAATCTGTCGGTCATCGATGCCATGTTCGAGTCCTTCTCAGGGCTTACCACCACCGGTGCGACGGTGATGACCGGTCTCGATCTGCTGCCTCACTCCATTCTCTATTATCGCCAGCAACTCCAGTGGCTAGGCGGCATGGGGATCGTGGTGCTGGCAGTGGCGATCCTGCCGACACTGGGCATCGGTGGCATGCAGCTCTATCGTACCGAGATCCCTGGCCCACTGAAGGATTCCAAGCTGACGCCGCGCATCACCGAGACGGCCAAGGCGCTGTGGTATATCTACGCTGCGCTGACGCTGGTGTGCTTTGCCAGTTACTGGGCAGCGGGCATGAGCTGGTTCGATGCGCTGGGCCACAGCTTCTCGACAGTCGCCGTCGGCGGTTTCTCGACACACGACGCCAGTATCGGCTACTTCGATTCCGCCACTATCGAGATGATATGCGTGTTCTTCATGGTGGTATCCTCGATCAGCTTTGGCCTGCACTTCGCCGCTTGGCGTGAAGGCCGCATCAGCCATTATCTGCGTGATCCGGAGACACGCTTCTTTCTGATTCTGCTGCTGATATTGAGCTGCGTAACCATCGCTGGCCTGCTACTCACCGGCAGCTACGATGACAGCAAGGCACTGCGCCACGGGCTCTTTGAGGCAGTATCAATAGCAACCACCACTGGCTTCGGTGTCGCCGACTTCACCGGCTGGCCTGGTGTACTGCCGATGATGCTGTTCATCGCCGCCTTTATCGGTGCGTGTTCCGGCTCGGCGGGCGGTGGCATGAAGGTCATTCGCATCCTGCTGATCCTCAAACAGGGCGCGCGGGAGATCTATCGCCTGATTCACCCCAACGCCATCCTGTCGATCAAGGTTGGCCGCATGCGCATCTCGGAAGGTGTCGCTGAGGCTGTATGGGGCTTCTTCTCCGTCTATTTATTATTATTTGTTCTGATGATGCTTGGCATGCTGGCGACAGGTCTCGATCAGGTCACTGCCTGGTCAGCGGTCGGGTCGGCACTCAACAATCTGGGGCCAGGCCTCGGTGGAGTCGCCACCCACTTCGGCGATATCCCGAGTGCTGCCAAAGGCATTCTGATAATGGCCATGTTGCTGGGCCGCCTCGAGATCTTCACCATTCTAGTGCTGTTCGCACCCGCCTTCTGGCGTCGCTGACACCAGCATTCAGACAATAAAAAATGCCTCGCCGGAAATTCCGACGAGGCATTTTTTATACGATGTCATCTGAAGCGCAGGGAGTTGTACACCGTATGTTACTCGCTGCTGTCGCTAGCTTCACGTCTGGCCAACAAGCGAAGCATCGGCGCTGTTGGCTCCAATACATAGTGAATACGGCTAGCACGATAACAATCGTTAAAAGCGTCAAAATAGTCATCCAGCACACTCGCAGCGGCCTCCTCCCCTGCCTGACGCAATAACTCTGCGGCCACCTCTGCCGTACATAGATGTGCTTCGGAAGCAGCCTTGCGCAAGTGATAGCGGGTGAGCCGTTGGGAGTGTAGCGGCAATACCGGCAAGCCATCCAGATAAGGGCTTCTGCGGAAGATGCGTCGCGCTTGACGCCAGGTGCCATCAAGCATGATGAAGACGGGTATACGGGGCTCGCCTGCCGACGTATGTGTCGGCACACCTTCACCCACCCCGGCAATCGCATTTATATCCACCACACGATCGGCATAATCGGGTTGGTCATCGGGGAAGATGATGAACGGCTGGTAACGATCATCCTCCAATAGCGCCAACAATCGTGGGTCTGGCTCGACGCGATACCAGCTGAAGACGTCAGTACCCTCAAGCACATCGCCAATCAAGCGTCCGGTATTGGTCGGCTTGTAGTGCTCCAGCGGATGCGTGATCAACCAGAAGCGAATACGTGACTCAGCCTTGACTCGATAGGGGCACAGGCAGTTGAGCTGCGGCAGACGGCAAGCCTCACAGCGAACTACCTGACTGCCGCGCGCCTTGAACTCACGCCGCGGATGGCTGCCTTGCCACTCCTCAGGCTCGCCGCTGGGCAGTGTAGTGATGCCACTCCTACCCTTCGTATCAAGGTCGTCAGGAAAGGGACGGTCTTCGGCCAGAGCGGTCGGCGCGGCATCTGCCAACGAGGAGCGGGAATCACACATGATGAGCGGTCAGAACCAAAGAAAAAGGGACGCGCATTCTAGCATGCGTGTCCCTTCTTTTATGGCCTCATAGGACCATGCCGCCATTGCCCAATACAGCCATCATCTCGGCTCGTACTGCATTCATCGTCGCAGTTACACCTCGTAGCGATGCTTGCTACCGGTGACAAACTTCGGTGGACGCCGCTTCCAGTAACCCGCCAGCAGCGAGCCCGACACGTTGTGCCAGATGGAGAAGATGGCGCCGGGCAGTGCTGCTGTCGACGAGAAGAACTGGCTCGCCAATGATGCTGCCAGCCCGGAATTCTGCATGCCGACTTCGATAGCGATGGTGCGTGAAGTGCGTTCATCCAACCCACACAGCCGCGACAGACCATAACCCGCACTTAGGCCAATGGCGTTATGCGCGACTACTGCCAGTGCCACTAGCGGGCCGAGCGTGGCGAGACGACCGACGTTAAGCGACACCACGATAGCGATGATGAGCACTATCGCCAGCATGGCCAGACTCGCCAACGCCGATTCCCATTCACGGATCGCGTCGCGAGCGAAGTGATGCACGATCACCCCGAGCACAATCGGCGCGACCACCAGCTTGGCAATGCTCAGCAGCATACCGGTGACAGGTACGTTGATATCGGCACCCAGCAACCACCAGGTCAGCAGCGGCGTCATCACGATGGAGAGCAGTGTTGAGGCCATGGTCATCGACACAGACAGTGCCACATGGCCACCCGCCAGCCAGGTCATCACGTTGGAAGAGGTCCCCCCGGCAGTCGCACCCACCAGCACCATGCCGACGGTCAGAGCTGGATCTAGCCCCAACATCCGCGCAATCAGGAAGGCAGCCAGCGGCATCACGGTGTATTGCAGCAGCAAGCCCAGTGCGATCGGCCATGGACGTCGTGCCACGCGCATGAAGTCTTCGCGTGACAGCGTCAGACCCATGGCAAACATGATCAACGCCAGCAGTGGCTGGATGAAGTCCTTGAGCGCAACAAAAGGCGTCGGCGCAATCACGGCGATGCCTGCAAAGACCAATGCCCACAGGGGGAAGAAGCGATTAAGCGTCTCGAACATACTCTGGATTTCCGGTCGCCGAAGGAGCCTCGCCCTTCAGAATGACTGGCCTCCCACCCACGGAAGGCCTGAGGCCGCGCATCATAACGTATCAGGCAGGCCAAGATGACCCTGATACAACCAATGGCGCACAAGACGCGGCAGTGCCTGACCAGCATTCTCGGCGAGCGGCAGTACACCGGGTTCGGCGAGTTCGTGAGCATCAGGATCGACCAAGATGATCGGCGCATCCAATGGTGCCGCTGCATACAGGTTGGAGGCCGGCATCACCTTGAGTGACGTCCCGACGATCAGCAGAAGATCGGCTTCGGCTGCAAGCTCCTCGGCAATTGCGTAAAGCGGTACTGCCTCGCCGAACCACACTACATCCGGACGTAGCTGACTTCCCTTGTCACACAGGTCTCCCAATCGAATGCCGCCACGAGGCAGCGGATAGCGCAGACCATAATCGACACTCGAACGCGACTTGAGAATCTCACCATGCAGATGCATGACCTCGCGGGAACCCGCACGCTCGTGCAGATCATCAATATTCTGAGTAATCACCGACACACGAAAGCCGGCCTGCTCAAGCTCTGCCAGTGCCTTGTGGGCAGCATTGGGCCGCGCACGCCTCACTTGAATACGGCGATCATCATAAAAGCGCAGCACCTGTTCCGGATCGCGCCGAAAGGCCTGTGGTGTCGCGATGTCCTCAAGCCGATGCTCCTCCCACAGGCCATCCTCGGCACGAAAGGTACGCAGACCACTTTCCGCACTGATGCCGGCACCACTGAGCACGACCAGATGACGTCCGTGCCGTGCTCCCGGGTCCTTGAAGCCTTCACTCATCGTCATTCTCTCTGCTGGTGAGTCACGTAAATGAATAGCGTGGATAATGACAGCTGGCAGCACCTCGCTCAGTCATCGATGAAATCCTGACTGCGATCAATGCCAAAGCGACGCTTGTTGCGATACGGATAAACATCAATCACACGACCAGCCAAGATGGCATCCTGCAGCCCTTGCCACCAGCTGGCTTGAAAGATTTCCGGATGTAACTCGTAGAAGAGCTTACGTAGATCCATATTCGCAAACAGAAAAGGACCGAACTCCTCGGGGAAGATGTCGTTGGGCCCGACTGAGTACCAAGCTCGCTAGCCAGTTCCTGTTCAGGGTAACGTGCCTCGGGAATCTCACGGAAATTGCACTCCGTCAGATAGTTGATCTCGTCATAATCATAGAAAACGACTCGCCCGTGACGGGTGACACCGAAGTTCTTGAGCAGCATGTCACCAGGGAAAATATCCGCCGCCGCCAACTGCTTGATGGCATTGCCGTAATCATTGAGTACTGCTCGCGTTTCCTCTGCATCGCACTGCGCCAGATAAAGATTGAGCGGCGTCATCATGCGCTCGGTATAGCAATGGCGGATCAGCACCTTGTTGCCGCGCAGGCTGATGGAAGAGCCACAGACCTCCAACAGTTCGGCCAGACACTCTGGGGCGAAATGGTCACGCCCCACCACAAAGTTGGAGAATTCCTGAGTATCCGCCAATCGCCCGACACGATCGTGACGTTTGACCAGTCGATACTTCTCACGCACCTGATCACGACTCATGTCCTTGCCGGGTGCGAAGCGGTCCTTGATCAGTTTGAACACTAATCGATAGCTGGGCAGCACAAATACCGCCATCACCATGCCACGCACACCTGGTGCGATAATGAACTGATCAGAACGGCTTGCGACATGTTCATTGAGGCCACGGAACAGCTCGGTCTTGCCATGTTTATAAAAACCGATAGCGGCATATAGCTCGCCGATGGGTTTGTCCGGCATCAGAGTCTGCAGGAAGCCCACCACCTCACCTGGTACCTCGATCTCCACTTGGAAATAGGCGCGAGTGAACGAGAAGATGATCGAGACTTCTTCTGGCTCGATAATAACGGTATCAAGATAGACACCGTCACGCTCGGTATGCAGCACAGGCAGTACTAGAGGTAGAGTTTCACCACTAGCCTCAATACGCCCCACCAGATAGGCGCCCTTGTTACGGTAGAACACGTTGCGCAGCACCTCGAAAGCTGCATCTGGTGCATCGCGGACATGTGCCGGTAGTGCATCGAGCAACATCTCGGCCCCGAGCGTGACATCACGCCCCTGATGCTCGAAAGCAATCCCTAACGGAGCCTCGCACAGCACGGATTCTAGCGCACAGGCCCAGTTACCCTTCACGGGGACGCGGTGGCTGATGCTCAATCCAGAATGACGGGCGGGCTCCTGCCGTGAAGACGACACAAACATCCAGTCATCACGAATGTGGCGGTGGGAGAACACATTACAGAAGATGGAATTGTAGAACGTCTCGGCCAGCTTGTAGTCAAGCCGCTGGTCAATCAGCGCCATGTAATGCTGCTTGGCGTCGGTCCACAACGTGCACTCGCTCAGCCGTTCAGGCTCGAAAGCACGTCCCAGCCGCTCCATGGTGGCAGCCACTTTCTCGTCATACAGGTTGATGCGCGCCGCGGAGGCTTGTTGCGCTTCTCGCCAATCAGCCTCAATGAAACGCCGCCGCGCGTCACTGGAAATATGCTTGAACCGCGAGCGATATTCATCGAAGCCATGCAGTACCGTCGCCGCTAGTCGCTGCCCTTGCTGTCCATTGCCCCGCTCGTCACTATCGTAATCGCTGCTCATGTCCAATCCCCCCTGCCCTGTCGACGCATCCACGCGCCGCGTCAGCCTCAAGCATGCGAGGTCGCGCGCCATCAGGCGAGACGACAATGGTCGCGGGCCTGTCACCGTTCAACGCATGGCAAAACGCCACCTCGCAGCAAGCGAGATGGCGTTTGATCAAGCGCAGACAGCAGCACCCTCAGTGTCATATCAGAACAAGAAACTTAAAGCTCGCGCCCCAGTGCCATATCGAGACCGACTGCCGGTTGAACACGACGTTCAGCCTCGAAGAGGTCCTCTTCCATGCTGGCCTGCTCGGAATTCATGTCCAATACATCGATACGCGAGGCATTGAAGCGATCGCGCTGGTCATCCAGGCCCGCGAAGTCGAATAACTCACGATCCGCCAGATGCGATGGCGCGACGGAGGTCACGGCATGGAACATGGTTTCCAGACGCCCCGGATACTGACGCTCCCAGTCCTGCAGCATATCCTTGACCACCTGACGCTGCAGATTCTCCTGAGAGCCGCACAGATTACAGGGAATGATCGGGAATTCACGCGCGGCGGAATAGGCCTCGATGTCGGATTCACGACAGTAGGCCAGCGGGCGAATGACGATATTGCGCTGATCATCCGAGAGCAGCTTGGGCGGCATGGTCTTGAGCTTGCCACCGAAGAACATGTTGAGGAACAACGTCTCGAGAATGTCATCGCGATGATGGCCAAGCGCGATCTTGGTCGCTCCGATTTCCTGAGCGAAGCTATAAAGTGACCCACGACGCAAGCGCGAGCACAGCCCACAGGTGGTTTTCCCCTCCGGCACCTTCTCCTTGACGATGGAGTAGGTGTCGCGCTCAAGGATGTGATATTCGACACCCACTGACTCAAGCCAAGCGGGTAATACATGTTCCGGGAAGCCAGGCTGCTTCTGATCAAGATTCACTGCTACCAGGCTGAATTCCACCGGCGCATTGCGCTGCAGGTTCATCAGGATATCCAGCATGGTATAGGAGTCCTTGCCACCGGACAGGCACACCATCACCTTATCACCATCACGAATCATGCCGTAATCAGTGATCGCGGTACCAACCTGACGACGCAGCCGTCGCTGCAGCTTGTTCAGGTCGCGCTTGTTGGTGGCACCGGATGTGCCACGGGAGTCCGCACAGGACTCGGTATCAGATGGGGGCATGGCAGTCAGGACAGGCAGTTTGGGAGGGCGCATAGTCTAGCACTCGCCAATGGTGCGTCACAGAGGCAGTCAGGCAGGAAGTCCAGCTTCTCACAACGCACAACGCCCGCCGAAGGCGGGCGTTGAACAGATTCATTGGCAACTATCTGAGGAGTGAAAGAAGGCGCAGAAGAGAATAATGCACCCTGCCTCAAAAC
Source organism: Cobetia crustatorum (assembly GCF_000591415.1). GTDB lineage: Bacteria > Pseudomonadota > Gammaproteobacteria > Pseudomonadales > Halomonadaceae > Cobetia > Cobetia crustatorum. Next base: position 12,797 of record NZ_JEMF01000010.1, read on the forward strand.
AATCGCAGCACTTCCAGGTAACGAATCACCACACCGCCAAGCATTACGAGAATACCGAAGCGTTGCAGACGGAATTCAATAGAGGTCAACGCCAGTTTGCGAGACCAGAACATCAATACACCGCGTACATCCTGCGTACGACGGATGTAGTGGCTGTAGGAAAACAGCACAATGGCAAGACCGAGAATCAAAAGCGTGTTGGTCGCGATCAGCATGTCGCACCTCGTGGGCAAGAACCCTAAGTCGTCAATAAAGGCATCAGACATCTGAGGCCTTATCTGAAACCGGGCTTCGAGCACATGCCCGAAACCCGGTGGCCACCACCTGGCGCAGTGATGGCAATCCTGAGATGCCAAAGCATTCTCAGGCCTGACTGAAACTGACTGACAGCAGGTCCGTGTCGCGGGTGGCCTCTGCACACTGTCGCCGCTTCGTTATGATTATCAAGACTGCTCGGTGTTGCATCCTGCATGGCTGGCCGCGTTGCTGGCCTGATCGTGCACTGGCGTGTAATTCGGATCAACCTCACCCTCTTCAATGGGTGCGTTGTATAGCCTCAGTGTGGCCAAACCAACCATTTGTAGCCATTGGACATTCCGGCAACAGACCTTGGGTTAATATCCAAGAGGCTTATGCCAGCCCCTCCCGGGTTTTCATCGATGGCGCTGATAGCATCAGTCGCTGTGCTATCAACGCGCTGGTGACCGCATCACCCAAGGCGGTGTGCCGTCCGATTACCGGCACACCGAGTGCTTCAGCCATGGAATCAAAACGCAGATCAGGCTGAGACTCTGGCTGCACACGACGGCAACCTTGTAAATAATCACGTGCTAGATCGTGACGCTGATTAGGCAAATCAAACCCCAATCGCGGGCGTAGATGCCGATTGATTACAGCAACATCAAAATCTATACACCAGCCAACTAGAGGACGGTTGCCGATAAACAACAGCAGGCGCTTCAGCGCATCACCCAGAGCCTCACCACCGTGTAGATCAATACCGCGCAGACGATGAATACGAATCGAGTCGCCCTGCAGGCTATTGGGTCGCTGAAGATGTAACGAGAGTGCATCGGATGTTTGGATGCGCCGTGCATCGAAGCGTACCGCGGCTATCGATACCAGCTCGGCGCAGCCAATCTCCAGGCTGGTGGTTTCACAGTCCAGTGCCACCCGCTCTCCTCTTCGCTCATCGCCATGCCAAGGCCTGAACAATTCGGCAAACTCGCCATGTGCATGCCTGCGGCGATCAGTGGCGCGTCGTAACTGCTGAAACATGCAACCTCCTTGGGCCAGATGCCCAGTATCCCACTGAGGTATGAAGCCCAGCAGTCGATCAACAAGTCTCTTAATATTCGAGATGGTAACGATGGGTCAGGCGTTGCTTGAAGTCCTTCACTCGACTCAGGGCATCGCGCAACAGATCACGCTCCAGCGATGACAGCGACTGGGTGATGATCAGGTTGGCGCTACCTTCATCGACTTCACGAGCACGACTGTCTGATCGGTGACTCGCGTCCGCCTGAATGCCGCTTGAGCCTGATGTCATCGAAACTTCATCCAGATGGCGCAGCTGTTGACGCAGGCGTAGCTCAGCAAACAGCGATAGCGACTCGGTAAGGTCTTCACTATCGCGGGCCTCGATACTGCCGTCCGCGACCAGCGCGTCCAATCGAGAAAAGGTATTAGTGGCCATCACGCCACGCTCCAGCGCTATCGTGCGCACACCATGCACAATCGGAAAGATGCCGCCTTTCTTGATATCGATACCATGCCGCGGCGTGCGTAACGAGCCAAACAGTGTCAACGGCGTCGAAAAGCGCAGCGCCGCACGAGCGAAATTCGATAACAACAACTCATCATGGTTAACGTGACGCACCAGATGGCTGCGCAGGCTCTCGACCAGCTCACCATTGCCGCCGCTCGCGCGCGCATCAAAGACGATGGCCAGATTCATCAGCGCTTCGCCGTCTCGTCCCGCACACCAACGGGCGATCTTGCCACGCCAACGTGATTCCGTAGCAACCCAGTCCGGATTGGAGACCATCACATTGCCCGGACATGGTGGGTATCCCAACCGTGCGAGCGCAGCGCTGAAACTTTCCATGACCGCTTCGCACTCAGGCCACTGATCGCCATCGGCCAGAATCAATCCATTGTCCTGATCAGTCTTGAGCAGCTGCTCTGCACGCCCCTCACTACCCATCAGCATCAGACAGCACGATTCTCTCCGCACCTCGGCGACCGTCATCACAAAGGTACGCTCGACAAGGCGCCCATTGAGCGCGCTGAGGAGCGCCATCGCATGACGTAGATGTACGCCCTGCAGCACCAGCGCACGTACCAGCTCAGGTAGACGAGCACTGGCCAGTGCGAGCGCTTCCATATCGCTGGCACGCTCGATCTCCAGACTCACCAGCTGGCTACGATTGGAGAAGAACCCCAGTACATCAGTAAGCTCGATCACACCGACGACCGGTGAATCCGATGCCAGTGATTCCTGTACCACGACCCTCGCGACACGATGCCGCGTCATCTGGACCAACGCTTGAAAGAGGTAGTCCTCGGCCGTCACTGCCACCAACGAAAAACTACCCAAGGGTGCCAGTCGATGCGTCGAGGCGAGCCCTTCCAGCACGAGCGCGTTGAGCAAATCCGTGCGTGTGACAACACCGTAGCGCCCTTCAACCTCAATAATCAGGCTGTCAGCACGTGCTGCCTCCAGCGCCCTCACACCCTCATCTATGCTGCGGTTAGCCGCCATCACCAGTGGCGGTCGCATGCAGTCCATCACGCGAGCCAACATGAAGTCTGTCTGGTCATGGCTCGTTCCCAACCGCGTATCACGATAAGCGGCCAATAGCCGTGCCTTGTCACGCAGACTGTGCTGAAAGAAGTTGCCAAAATCGGGACTCTCGGCACACAGCTGATGAAAAAGTGCCGCTGGCACCTGATAGCACAGAGTTTCCTGTTCACAAACAAAGCGCGTGCGGCATTCACCGTTGAGCAAGGTCAACGCACCAAAGAGATCTCCCTGGCTGTAATGGCCAATGCGCAGACTCGCCCAGGCATCGCGCCCCTCATGAGCAGCCTGTTTCAACTCTGCAGCATCCGGAAGCGGCGTCTCGGACGCCAGCTCTACTACTTCACCCTTGTAGATGATGTAGACGGCGTCACCTACCGCGCCAGGCGTCAGCGGCTGTGCCAGTGTTTCGAAATAGCGCAGATCAACACTCTCGGCCAACCGCTGGCGGTTGCGTGTATCCAGCAGACTGAGCGGGGGTTCATTAAACGGGATATCAACAAGTGTGGCTTGCATGACACGAACTCCACCTATGCCCATCCAGCGCGGCGCTGCACAGGCCACCAAGCCACAAGGCCCACCTGCATAAGCACGGCGGGGCCTTGGGATACGTTCATGGGCCTGTCTTGTACGAATCACTCTGCATCGCATAGACAGGCCCTGCTACCGTCGATCAGTGATCCACTGATGCCCCTGCCCCGCGTGGGATACGGATATCCTCGACGATGTGCTGGATGTACTCGGGCGGTGGCGGTGTCGCCTTGCAGACCAGCACCGCGACGATGAAGTTGAGTATCATCCCCACAGTACCAATGCCTTCCGGCGAAACACCTAGCAGCCAATGCTCAGCCGTGTTCAGCTCTGGCGAGATGAACTTGAAGAACACGATATAGCTGAAGGTAAAGACCAGGCCGACCAGCATCCCTGCGATCGCACCTTCCTTGTTCATCCGTTTGGAGAAGATGCCCAGCAAGATGACGGGGAAGAAGCTCGATGCAGCCAACCCGAAGGCAAAGGCCACGACCTGGGCCACGAACCCGGGCGGATTGATACCGAAATAGCCGGCAATCACGACTGCCACCGCTGCTGCCAGTCGCGCTGCCAACAACTCCTGCTTCTCGGTGATATTCGGCTTGAGCGTCTTCTTCAGGAGGTCATGCGAGATTGCCGACGAGATGACCAGGAGCAACCCGGCCGCTGTCGATAGCGCGGCGGCCACACCACCTGCGGCTACCAGCGCAATCACCCAGGCCGGCAGATTGCCGATTTCAGGGTTGGCCAACACGATGATATCTCGATCGATATAGACCTCGCTCTCGTTGTCGGTGGGCGCATTGCTCAGCAGACGCTCGCCATACTCTCCGCGTGCTCCCTGACTGGCTGACGCGCCTCATAGGAGGGTTTGCCGACAAACGGATCACCACCGCGCATCTGGATGATGCCATCACCATTTTTGTCGACCCAGCCGATCAGTCCGGTGTTTTCCCAGTTGTAGAACCATCCCGGCAACTCTTCATAAGCAGTCTCATTGACGGTTTCAATCAGGTTGACGCGAGCAAAAGCCCCCACAGCCGGCGCAGTGGTGTACAGCAGTGCAATGAAGAACAGCGCCCAGCCCGCAGAGATACGCGCATCACGTACTGTCGGAACAGTGAAGAAACGCACGATGACGTGAGGCAGGCCTGCAGTACCGCACATCAGCGCAGCAGTAATGAAGAAGACATCAATAGTGGATTTTGAGCCCTCGGTATACTCGCGGAAGCCAAGGTCAGTCACCACTTGATCCAGCTTATGAAGCAAATAGACACCAGTATCGTTGCCCTGTGCATCTACCAATGTGCCGCCAAAGCCGGTTTGCGGAAGTACATGCCCCGTCATCATGATCGACAGGAATACTGCCGGCACCAGGAAGGCAAAAATCAGTACGCAGTACTGGGCGACCTGGGTATAGGTGACGCCTTTCATCCCACCGAGTACGGCATAGAAAAAGACGATCGCCATGCCTATCATCACGCCGACGTTCACATCGACTTCAAGGAAGCGGGCAAACACGATACCGGTACCGCGCATCTGACCTGCCACATAAGTAAAGGAAATGAAGATGACACAGACGACGGCAACAGTACGTGCGACGCTTGAGTAGTAACGATCACCCACAAAATCCGGCACGGTAAACTTGCCGAACTTACGCAGGTAAGGCGCCAGCAACATTGCTAACAGTACATAACCGCCGGTCCAGCCCATTAGATAAACGGAGGCGTCATAACCGGAGTAGGCAATGATCCCTGCCATGGAAATGAAGGAAGCTGCAGACATCCAATCCGCCGCCGTTGCCGCTCCGTTGGCAATAGGATGCACCCCACCCCCGGCGACATAGAATTCCTTGGTAGATCCGGCTCGCGACCAGACCGCGATACCGATATAGAGCGCAAACGAAGCGCCCACAAACAGATACGTCAGTAATTGAACATCCATTGGCGTTGTCCTTGGCGATATCGATCATCTTGTTATTGTGTAAGACGAGACGCGAAATATGCCCTATTGCTCATGCACGTCGAAGCGCTCATCAAGCTTGTTCATTGAGCGGGCATACATGATGATTAGCGCGAGGAAGAAGTAGATCGCTCCCTGCTGAGCGAACCAGAATCCCAGTTTGAAACCGAAGAAATGAATATTATTGAGCACATCGACCAGCAATATCCCACATCCATAGGACACGACAAACCAGACCACGAGGTACCCCATGATCAGCTTGATATTGGCAGCCCAGTAGGCCTTGGCATTCGCTTCTTTCATGACGAAATTCTCGCGTTGTTATTGTGGTTAGTGACAGATTAGCTAGCACCTTATCGGCACATTGCCGCTAGATGTCACTCACGGTGCTTTTTCTCGGTCGCTTGATATCCCCTGCCATTACCGTTGCTTTTTAAGAAACACGAAGACTCGTAATTGACAGTAGACAAGTCAGATGATGACTGCAGGCTGACTTTAGTCGCGAGCGTTAGCCATCTCTTCTTTATTACTTGGCAAAGCATATTAATTACACATATATCAATAAGTTACACTATAACCTAAAGGCGCAATCCCTTGGTCTATTGGCCAAATGAGTAAGCATGAAACCGAGGTCATCCCACACACTACTACTTGAGAGCGTGCTATCCCTTGGTAATCCTTACGTGAAACAAGCGCAATTTTCTGCCTGATATGCTCGAAGGCCCTGTCTCTGACTGATATGCGATGAAGCTGGCAGGCAAATACGAGCAGCTTCAGTGCCTTTGGTAGGATGCAATGCTTGGGCCTCGTGGCACGGCCTGCGTAGAATGGCGCTTCCAGAGAGGAGAGCGACATGTTCCAGGGGTGGTGGCTGATTGCAGTGGCACTCGCATATATTGCGGTGCTGTTCACGATTGCATGGCGCGGGGATCGTAACGCCAAGAAAAACGGGTCACCTAATCGGCGACCAGCGGTCTACAGTCTGGGGCTAGCAGTTTATTGCACCAGCTGGACCTTCTACGGCAGCGTCGGTCAGGCAGCGACCAGCGGCTGGGCCTATCTGAGCATCTTTATCGGGCCGATCCTGACCTGCCTGTTATTCTGGCCGATCCTGTTGAAGATGATTCGTGTCGCCAAGCGACAGAACATCACCTCGATCGCTGACTTCATTGCCTCGCGTTACGGCAAGACACAGTCGCTGGCCGTCTTTGCTTCATTAGTGGCACTCATCGGCACCCTGCCATATATCGCCCTGCAACTTAAGGCCGTTTCCAGCGCCTATCAGGTGCTGACAGACACCAGTGACGTGACGCGTACGCCGTGGCTAGGCGATACCGCCTTCTATGTTGCAGCGATCATGGCGCTGTTCGCGATCCTGTTTGGTACACGCCATACCGATGCCACCGAGCATCACGTAGGTCTGCTGCAGGCCATTGCCTTTGAGTCGCTGATCAAGCTGGTGGCTTTCCTGATACTGGGTTCCTATGTCACCTGGGGAATGTTCGATGGCCTGGGAGATCTGTTCACCAAGGCCGATACCTACCTGGCGCTGCAACAGCAACTGGAAACCCAGACCTTCGGCTCTGGCTTCTGGGCACAGACGCTACTCGCGATGCTGGCCGTCTTCTGTCTACCGCGCCAATTCCATGTCGCGGTCGTCGAGAACACACACCATGGAGATGCACGCCGCGCGCGCTGGCTATTCCCGATCTATCTGATCGCGATTTCCTTCTTTGTCCTGCCCATTGCCGCGGCAGGCCTGACGCTATTCCCGGATGGCTCTGTCTCACCGGATAGCTTCGTGCTCGCCCTGCCCATGGCGGCCGGCCAGACCTGGCTGACACTACTGACCTTCCTTGGTGGCTTCTCGGCCGCGACCGGCATGGTCATCGTCGCCGCTGTCGCCGTCTCGATCATGATCTCCAACGAGATCGTCATTCCACTGCTGTTCAGGCTGCGTTGGTTCGACACCGAAGCCCGTGACTACAGCCATATCGTGCTGCTGGCCCGGCGCCTGACCATCGTGATGATCCTGGGGCTGGCCTACGGCTTCTATCTGCTGATTGCTGAATACAGCACCCTCTCCGCCATTGGCCTACTATCATTTGCCGCCGTGGCCCAGTTCGCACCATCGCTGATTGGTGGCCTGTATTGGAAGCGTGGCAACCGCCTGGGTGTCATTGTTGGTCTGAATGCTGGCTTCGCAGTATGGGCATGGACGCTACTGGTCCCTGCGCTGTCACAAGCTGGACTGATGCCAGCAGAAATGGTCAATCATGGTCCACTCGGAATCGATTGGCTGTCACCGCATGGCCTATTCGGCTTTCCCTTCAGTGACCCGCTAACGCATGGCGTGATGCTGTCACTGGGTCTTAATCTATTCTTCTACATCTTTGTCTCTCAAATGACGCCACAGCGCGTGGTTGAACGCATACAAGCCTCATTGTTCGTCGACAGTGTCGAGACGCGCCAGACCAGCGTCTCACGCCCATGGACCGGCTCCACTTCTGTCTCTGACCTGCGCGTCCTGTGCGAACGCTTCCTGAGCGATGAACAGGTCGAGCGTGCATTTGAGGACTACGGCCGCCGCAGTGGGCAACCGCTGGAACTGCATGCACGTGCATCCATCGACTTGATCCAGTTCACCGAGCGCTTTCTGGCTTCCGTCCTCGGCGCCTCTTCGGCACGTATCGTGGTCAATTCGGCACTCCAGGGTCGTGGCATCGGCATCTCGGACGTCATCTCGATCGTCGATGAAGCCTCACAGGTACTGGAGTTCAACCGCGCACTGCTGCAGGCCACCATCGAGAATATTCATCAGGGCATCAGCGTGGTGGATCAGCACATGCGACTGGTGGTGTGGAACCAACGCTATCTGGACATGTTCCGCTTCCCGGACAATCTGATTCGGGTCGGTGCGCCGATTGACCGTATCTTCCGCTATAACGCCCACAATGGTGAATATGGCCCCGGCGACCCAGAAGAGCACGTCGATCAGCTGCTGGACGCCATTCGTGATGGTGTGCCACATCGCTATGTACGCTACCGCCTGGACGGCAGCGTGATGGAAATTCAGGGTAACCCGATGCCCGGCGGTGGCTTCGTTTATACCTATCAGGACATCACTCAGCAGAAGAGCACCGAAGAAGCGCTGATCCGTTCGGAAAACAATATCCGCATCTATACCGATAACGTGCCAGCGCTGATTGCCTACTTCGACAAAGAATGTCGTTATCTCTTCACTAACCGCGCCTACGAAGCGGTAATGGGGATCGATCGCACCGCCGTCATCGGCGAGCCAGCCGAAGCCGCGATGCCGGAAGACATCTATCGCCAGCGCGCCCCATGGATGACACGTGCACTGGCAGGTGAACGGGTATCGTTTGAAATCTCGCTGGAAGCACCGGAGGGCGGGGTGCGCTACATGCTGGTCACCTATACACCGCACTTCAGCACCAAGGGCAATATTCTCGGCTTCTTTGCACTCTATCAGGACATTACCGAACGGCGCCTGGCAGAAATTGCGCTCAAGGAAACCAACGAGAATCTGGAAGAGCGCGTCCGTGTGCGTACGCGTGAACTGTCACAGGTCAATGAGGCGTTACGTACCGAGAACCGCGTACGTGCTGAGGCCGAGCAGGCATTGCGTCAGGCCAAGAAGTTGGCGGAAGACGCCAACGCCTCAAAAACTCGCTTCCTCGCCGCTGCCAGCCATGACTTGCTACAGCCCTTGAATGCTGCGCGACTCTTCACCTCCGCGCTCTCGCAGCAGGTCGAGGGCGAGATGAAGACCACCACCAATCACATCGATAACTCACTGCAGGCTGCCGAAGAACTGCTGAGCACTCTGTTGGATATCTCCAAGCTGGATGCCGGCGCATTGGCTCCGCGCCGCAGCGTGTTCCGCCTTTCCGACATTCTCAAACCGCTCAAGGCGGAATTCGAGGTGATGGCAGAAAATCGCGGTTTGGACCTCAAGGTCGTGATGACGCAATTGGCCGTCGATTCCGATGGTCAGATGCTCAGGCGTATCGTCCAGAACTTCCTGTCCAACGCGGTGCGTTATACCCGCCAGGGGCACGTACTTCTGGGTTGTCGTCGTATTGGGGATCGTATCCGTATCGAAGTATGGGATACCGGCCCCGGTATTCCCGAATCCAAGCTGACCGAGATCTTCCAGGAATTCCGCCGCCTCGATCAGACCGAGCGCCACAAGGAAAGCGAGAAGGGGCTCGGCCTTGGATTGTCGATTGCCGAACGCATGAGTCGCGTACTGGACCACCCCATCACGGTACGCAGCTGGGTGGATATCGGCACCGTTTTCGCCGTCAGTGTACCGATCAGCAAGACACTGCCCGCTGCCGAGCATCCTGATGCCATACCGGCTCGCAAACGCGCAGGCAACAAACTGACCGGTTCACGCATCCTGTGTATCGATAATGAGAGTCTGATTCTCGAGGGAATGAAGGCGATGTTGTCCGGCTGGGGCTGTGAAGTGTTCACCGCCACCTCTATTGGGGGAGCTAAATCGGTTATCCGCAATCTGGATGGTGATCCCGATGCCATTCTCGCCGACTATCACCTCGACAATGAGGTCACTGGTTTGATGGCACTGGATGCACTGGATGAGCGCCTGTCCGGCTCGGTACCAGGTGTCGTGATCACCGCTGACCGCACTGATGAGGTCGCCGAGGAAGTGCGGCGTGCCGGCTATCATCTGCTGTTAAAACCGGTTCGACCTGCTGCACTGCGTGCTCTGTTGACGCGTACTCTGCAGGCCAACCGGGCCGAGAAGCATATCAGTAACGGTAGTGACGAAGCGTCGGATGCAACAGGTACCTCCGGCGCAGATGATATTTCGGAGACACCACCAACAGACTAGTCAGTGCACGCACGGCCGTAGCCTTATCGCTGCGGCCATTCCTCTTGATGGCAAGTCACCAACGATAGCCAATATCAGCGTGGGGAATGACTGCCAGTGAACGCAAAAATCCCGCCCTGTCAGTGACAGGACGGGATTTTTTCATGCTTTCAGCAACCTGCTGCTGCGGGCCTTACTTCAAGAACGAACCTGGGCTCAGGAACGAACCTTCGGCGGCTCGACTTCAAGACGCTGGGCCGCGATCACAGCCTGAGTGCGTGAGTGCACACCGAGCTTACGCAGAATGGCAGTCACGTGAGCCTTGATGGTAGCCTCAGAGACACTCAGCTCATAGGCGATCTGCTTGTTGAGCAGACCTTCAGTGAGCATGTTGAGCACGCGGAACTGCTGCGGCGTCAACGAGGCAATTGCCTCGGCAAAGCGTGACTCATCTTCAGTCGAATCGCCCATGGCTTCGGCGATATACGTCGGCAGCCACACCTCACCCTCAAGGATTTCGCCAATCGCTTCGGCAATCACATCAAGGCTTGCGGATTTCGGAATGAAACCGGAGGCTCCGTAATCGATGGCGCGGCGCACCACATAGGGCTCCTCGCTACCGGATACAACAGCCACCGGGATATCCGGAGTCTGGCCACGCAGCTGAATCAAACCAGAGAAGCCATGGGCTCCCGGCATGTGCAGGTCCAACAGGATCAAGTCAGCATCGGGATGGCGGGCAACAGCTTCGTTGGTCGCTTCCATGCTGTCAGCCTCAACGATCTCCGCCTGAGAGGCCACTTGCCTGAGCGCCTGCGTCAGTGCGGCACGAAAAAGCGGATGATCGTCTGCAACGATAAACTTCTGGGCAAAGGCCATTGAGTCTCCTCCAAAACCCCGATGGTGATCATCGTCGACCTTCCTGGCCGACCAACAATCGCCGTTATTTTCTAGCATGTTACCCCATGGAACGCGCGTTTAACAAAGCAGCCCACCATCGGGAGACATACTGATGTTTCGCTCGGGGAACACGAGTATCGCACGGATTGAGGCCCGATGAGCGATCAATCCATGCGCGAGTTCTGACAGCATCCTAGGGATGGCGAGTCAGACCACCCTACCCGCAACGCGACTGGCATGCCAGCCGACCAATGCCACACCAGCAATCAGCACAAAGCCGATCAGACTGGCCACATCCGGCACCTCCCCCCCACAGCGCCCAACCCGCCAACGCTGAAAAAACGATGGTCAGATAGGAATAAATCGAGACCTCTCCCGCCGGCGCCAATCGATAGGCCGTCGTCATCAGAATCTGGCCACCCGCTGCAAAAAGACCAATCCCTAACAACGCCAATGCTTGCGGGCCGCTCGGCATCACCGGATTCATCAGCATCGGCACCAACGTCACCACGCTCGATACCAGCGAGAAATGTAGCACAATTGTTGCCGAGGCTTCGCGCCCCCTGAGCGCACGAATCAATGTATAGGCCGCACCAGCCAACATCGCCGAACCAAGCCCAATCAATGCTGGCACCAGCGCTTCAGCGCCACCTTCAGCAAAGGCTAACTGGGGCTTGATAACCAGCGCTGCGCCGGTAAAAGCGACTAACATGCCGACAAGTCGCCAGCCACCAAGACGCTCAGCCAGAAACAGCCCTGCAAAAAGGCTGACGAAAAATGGTGACAGCTTGTTGAGGATGGTGGCATCCGCCAGCAGCAGATGGTCAATGGCATAGAAGAAACTCATTACTCCACCAAGCCCGATCAACGAGCGCGCCAGCAACAGCGGCTGATGGTGCCAATGGCCCAGCAAGCGAGCGCCCGCGATGCGCACCATCACCACTGCCACACCGAGACTGATCAGGTTGCGTACAAAGACTTTCTCGAACAGCGGCAGGTCACCGCTTAATTTGACCATCGCACCCATCAGTGCAAAAGAGATCGCCGACAGGCACATCAGCACCACAGCGCGTGGACGATTTTCACCGTCATCTGTCTGCAAGGAAGCCTGCTGCGAAGAGTCTCCAGACGCTATCTGTGGAGACGCCTCTGAAGGTGTCGAGGGTGCATCGGAATTACCTGCCGCTGCCATGGAGTTACCCTGATAGTGAGTTGAATATGGCTTGAATGTGAAAACCTCACACTCAAGCAGTCACATGCAGTGCCGCGTTAATAAAATCTTGCCCAAAGGTATCATTATCTGCGCTTCAAACTGTCCGTGCACTCCTCAGGAGGCCCTCCTCAACGGCAAACATGTCTTTTAGTGACACTTGACGTTTCTGGTACAAAAAAAGCGTGGGAGCCAGGCTCCCACGCTTCGGTCATGTCATTTCCACTTGCTACAGATCAGCTCACTGACTCAGCGATTAGCACGATGCTCAATCAATTCGTCCACCACGGATGGATCTGCCAGTGTCGAGGTATCACCCAGGCCATCGGTCTCGTTGGCAGCAATCTTGCGCAGAATACGCCGCATGATCTTGCCAGAGCGTGTCTTCGGCAACCCTGGCGCCCACTGAATGACATCCGGCGAGGCAATCGGCCCAATATCCTTGCGTACCCATTGTGTCAGCGCCTTCTTCAGCTCGTCAGTCGGTTCGATGCCGTCATTGAGCGTCACGTAGATATAGATACCCTGCCCTTTGATATCGTGCGGATAGCCAACCACTGCTGCCTCGGCAACCGCTTCATGCGCGACCAGTGAAGACTCGATCTCGGCGGTGCCCATGCGGTGCCCAGAGACATTGAGCACATCATCGACACGCCCGGTGATCCAGTAGTAGCCATCTTCATCACGGCGACAGCCATCACCCGTGAAGTACATGCCGTCATAGGTTGAGAAGTAGGTCTGGATATAGCGCTCGTGATTGCCCCAGATCGAGCGCGCCTGACCTGGCCAACTGTCGAGGATCGCCAGATTCCCTTCGGCGACTCCCTCCAGAATATTGCCCTCGTTGTCAACCAGTGCCGGCTGCACGCCGAAGAACGGGAGCGTCGCAGAACCAGGCTTGAGGTCAGTGGCGCCAGGCAGCGGTGCAATCATGATGCCGCCGGTTTCTGTCTGCCACCACGTGTCTACCAGCGGGCAGTTGCCCTTGCCGATCACGCGATGGAACCACTCCCAAGCCTCGGGATTGATCGGCTCGCCCACCGACCCCAACAGTCGCAGACTATCTCGGGAGCTGGAGTCCATCACCGCATCACCATGCGCCATCAAGGCACGTACAGCAGTCGGTGCGGTGTAGAGAATATTCACCTGATGCTTATCGATGATTTCACCGATACGGCCATGAGTCGGATAGCTAGGCACGCCCTCAAACATCAGTGTGGTAGCGCCATTCGCCAGCGGGCCATAGACGATATAGCTATGCCCCGTCACCCAGCCGACATCGGCGGTACACCAGTAGATATCGCCATCGTGATAATCGAATACATAACGATGTGTCATCGCCGCATACAGCAAATAGCCGCCAGTGGTGTGCTTCAGCCCCTTGGGCGTGCCGGTAGAGCCTGAGGTGTAAAGAATGAACAGTGGGTCCTCTGCCCCCATCGCCTCAGCCGGACACTCACTGGATTGACGATCAACCAGCTCATGGAACCAGCAATCACGGCTACCCCACTGGACATCACCACCTGTGCGCCTTACCACCAAGACGTGATCGACGCAGTCGGTGCCGTCGCGTTCCAGTGCTTCATCAACGTTCTCTTTGAGCGGAACACGCTTGCCACCGCGCAGCGATTCATCAGCAGTAATCACGATGCGTGAACTGGAATCACTGATACGACCCGCCAGCGCATCTGGCGAGAAGCCGCCGAAGACGATCGAGTGCACCGCGCCGATACGAGTACAGGCCAGCATCGCCATCGCAGCCTCAGGAATCATTGGCATATAGAGCGTGACGACATCGCCACGATTGACGCCCAATTCCTTGAGACCATTGGCAAACTGACAGACACGCGCATGCAGCTCGCGATAAGTGATTGACTGGGATTCGTTGGGGTCATCGCCCTCCCAGATAATGGCGACCTGATCGCCACGCGTCGCTAGATGCCGATCGAGACAGTTGTGCGACACGTTGAGCTGTCCATCCTCGAACCAGCGCACATCGACATTGCCGGGGCCAAAATCGGTATTGCGAATGATCGAAGGTGCACGGAACCAGTCCAGCGTCTTGGCCTGCTCGGCCCAGAAGTCGTCGGGAGCCTCTACCGACTGCTTGTACATGGCCTGATAGCCTTCGCGGTCTACCCAGGCACGGGCAGCGACGTCGGATGCGACCGGATGGAGCTTGGCATGTTCGCTCATGATGGTACGACCTCTGACAAGTTGGCGGGCGACGCAGGTATCGACATTGTTATTGTCGGGAGCGGATGGCTTGCATGGCGAGACGCTTGCCATGGCAAAGCTGCCCTATGGAGCATTCATATGCTCTTGAAGACGACACCTTGCGAGTCGATCAAAGTCAGATCCAGCTTAAACCCAAGCATGGGGGGGCTACACACTAGACCTTGGTAGAAAAATTTTTACTAACAATTTCAACTGATTATCAACAAACAGAACCAAGGTCACAGCGACTTTCGGAGGGGAAGAACACGCCTTTGGGAGGAGGAAAACCTGATCTTGCGCGAAAGTAGACCTCAACGGAGGAAGTGAGAAAATAAAAATGGCATGCAAATGGCCTTACGACGATACCAATGGCCCTATCAGCATTTCACCACAGCGGCGACAGCGGTAACGGTGGCCACGGCATGCGTTGGCATGACGCCGATGGCTGAAGTAATGCGGCGCATCGCAGGCGCAACCATAGGCCCACGGCATGGGACTGGCTGCCGAGACATCCATGCGGTGGGTCACCTCAGGCGAGACGCCATAGAGATTCGTCATCACCTGCTGCCACTCCGGGCCATGCGGCTTGACCCGCTGGCCGCTCGCGCGCTCCACCACTTCCATCACCACCCAGTGCGCCACCTCATGAGGGACGGTCTGGGACAGAAAGTGCTGGCGATTCTCGCTGAGCAGCTGCCAGTTAAAGCGTAGCCGTTGACGCGTCGAATCCGCCGTACCCGCAGTACGTCCCTTGAGGCGACAGGAAATGGAAGGCATGCGCAGTGCGGGGAATAACACTCGGGCGCGCGCCAGACAGGCTAGCACCTGGGCCTCTAGCGTGGCATGTAACGACGGGGCCGTTAGTGCTGCCAGCGTAGCCTCATCGGCCAAGGGCAGCGGCGTAGCCGGCGCTTCTCCCAGACAGGCCAGTACATGGCCAGCGGGAAAGCGGTAGCGGCTAACGACAACGCGAGGCGTAGGAGAAGAAGGCATGACACGAACACCAAAGTGCAAGAAAGATAGCTGAACCGAACCGCTCCGGCTCAGGTGTAGACACCGAGCGTCACAAAATACTCAGGCACGGAATGATACACTAACGTCATTCGCAGTTGCCTGAAGGCACTGCCTGACTCCTACCCTTTGCACACGAGACTTTCCCCCATGGCCGAGCCTGTCCAGACCCAGCCGCTGCTGGATGATGAATCCCTCGATATCCTCGACGAATTCCTCGAATCCGACCTGGTCGGCCCGGAGGCGCTCGACATTATCAGTGCACACGGATTCATGTTGGCGCTAGCCATTGCGCCGCGTGAAGTGCCATCCAGCCTGTGGTTGCCAGAACTGTTCCAGGGTCAGCCGGCCTACGAAAACCCACAACAGGAAGCCGACGTCGTCGCCCTGTTCGAGAAGATGCGCAGCAATGCCATCGAGGCGCTTGAGCACGGCATACTGCCAGAGCTGCTGTTCGAGCTGGATCTTGGCGGCAGCGATCCGGTCGAGACGCCGATTGGCGATTGGTGTGCAGGCTTCATGGAAGGCGTTTTCATGGACGAAGAGGCATGGTTTGGCACACAGGAAGAGTCTGCTGCTGAGCTGCTGCTACCCTTCATGGCCATTTCCGGTGTCTTCGATGATGAAGACGCTGAAATCGGCGAGCTCATTGCTGACCCGATCGGCGCTCAGCGCTTCGTCAACCAGCTACCCGAGTTACTGCTGGATCTGTACCTGTTATATCGCGTGCCGCCGGAAAGCCCCAAGCCGTCACCACGCCGCAAGGGCTCTGCTGTTCCGGGTACCGTTGCACCTGGGGCTGCCGGTATTCCGCGCAGCAAACACGCTGGTAACAAGGCCAGTGGCAAGGGGAATAAAAGCGGCGGAAAAAAGCGTTAAGATTTTGATATTTAGCCATATCTGCAAGAACGGGCGGCCTTTAGGGGCCGCCCGTTCTTGCATGTTCGCTCAGATGATTAGCCGTGCGAGACAGAAAACACTCAACGTAAACGCGTCACGAGACTATCAAGGGTGCCATAGCCCCATTCACGACAGCGCTGCAGCCAAGGCCGCTTCAGCCAGGCGGCCTGAGTAATCTCGACGCTATGTGTGAAGTGGTTCTCGAACAACGCCGCCACATCAGCAGCAAAGCGATGGTCCTGCACCTCCTGATTGGCCTCGAGATTCCATTGCAGGCTCCAGTGATCGAAGTTGCACGAGCCAATCGTGACCCAATCATCCGCCAGCGAAAATTTGGCATGCAGAAAGCTTGGCTGGAACTCATGAATACGCACTCCCGCCTTGAGCAATCGCGTGTAGAAGCGCTGACCCGCTGAGCGCACACCGGGATGATCGTGATAATTACCGGCGATCAACAGGCGTACATCGATACCACGCCGTGCAGCACGCCGCAGACGACGTCGCATGCTGTAGGTTGGTACAAAGTAAGGCGTACATATCCATAGCCGCTTGCGGGCACTGCTGGATTGATGCTGCAAAGAGTGTCGAATGGCCTGATAGCGGAAACCATGTCCCCAGACAACGCGTCCACGCATGCCGAGATAGCCATCGACACGGGTCGCGCTGACATTTACACCGCATACCGCCTGACGACTCCCCGGCCCAGCGCTGGCTGGCGAATCCCACACGCGTGCGAAGAGACGCACCCAATCACGTATGCAAGGCCCCTCGACGCGTACCGCCACCTCAGACCAGGCCTCGGCGAACACATCCACGGCACCAAATCCGCCCGTGAATCCGATCTCCCCGTCCACGACCAGCAACTTGCGATGATCACGCGTCAAGTTACCGCTTAACCGCCACCAGCGGAGTGGATTATAGATACGCAACTGAATACCGGCCTCAATCATGATCTGCCGATCTGCCTCATTGAGTCCTAGCGATCCGAAGCCATCCAACAGCACCAGCACATTGACGCCACGTCTGCGGGCCGTACATAGGGCATCAATCAATACGCGACTTAAATGTCCGCTCTCGGCCAGGTAGAGTTCAAGCAGAATCGACTGCCGTGCTTCATCCACTGCCTTGAGCATGCCAGGCAGGAAGCGTGCGCCTTCCGGCAACAAGGTAAAACGATTGCCTGATCGCCACATCCCCAGCATACCCAGCCTCCTGTAACGACAACACCCTGACATGACAACCGAGGTCGGCGTCACCAGACAGAATGCGTATAATGATCAATATCATGCACACGGCTGCGCGCACCAGCCAGACCCTGTAAAAGTACCAGTAAACCCTGATTCATCGCCTCTGACACATTACCTCTGATACCTATCGCGATGCTGTGTCCCTCAGCTGATCGTCTTCGAGCACACCTGCGAGACTCTCCCATGTCGCCAGTCACCCTGCTAGTGCGCCCCTTGCGCAACCTCAGCCGCCGTCTACTGGACAAGTGGGTAGAGTTGCGCGCGGTAGAACCCGACATCAATGCGCTCGATCACAGTGCACTGAATCTCGATCCTGATCTGCCAGTGGTCTACGTCTTCCCTTATCAGGCGCTGTCGGATGAGCTGGTCGTCGAACAACTCTGTGAGGCTCGCGGTCTGCCCTCACCGACGCTGTCCTTGAGCATAGGTGACCTGAGGCTGCATCACTCACGCCTGCGGCTATTGCGTCGCTCACGCAACGACAAGAGCTTGCTCTCACGCCGTTTGGCGCAGCTGATCGAGGCACTGGAGACCGCACCAGATGACGTTGAAGTGCAGCTGGTACCGGTCAGTGTGTTCTGGGGACGCGCACCGGGTAAGGAATTCGGCTTCTGGAAGTTCATCTCAGCTGACAGCTGGCGTGTCACAGGTGTACTGCGGCGTGCAATTGCCATCATTGTGCACGGTCGCTCGGTAGATGTTCACTTTGGTCAGCCGCTGAACCTGCACGAGGTGTTACGCGAAGGCCCCGAGGATAAGGCGCTGGCACGTCGCCGTGTTGCGCGGCTGCTGCGCGTGCATTTCCGTCGTGTGCGCACCCGTCTGCTCGGGCCAGACCTCTCTCATCGCCACACCATGATCCGCAATCTACAAAAGGCTCCCCCCGTACAGGATGTCATCGCCGAGCTAGCGCGTGAGCAGGATCAACGACCAGCACGGCTGGAAAAACGCGCACTGAAATATGGCCGTGAAATCGCCTCGAACATGGGCTATCCGGTTCAGCGCTTCCTGGCACATGCCCTCAAGCGACTGTGGAACAAGCTCTACGATGGCGTTGAGGTGCGCGGCATGTCGCGCGTCAAGGCAATTGCCGGTGACTGCGAGCTAATCTATGTTCCCTGCCACCGCAGCCATATCGACTACCTGCTACTGTCCTACGTGCTGTTTCACGAAGGCTTGATGACACCACATGTCGCGGCTGGCAAGAATCTCGACATGCCGATCATCGGTCCGATTCTACGGCGCGGCGGTGCCTTCTTCCTGCGCCGTAGCTTCCGTGGCAATCGTCTGTACGGCGCGGTCTTTGATGAATATGTTCATCAGCTGATTACCCGTGGCCACCCGCTGGAATACTTCATCGAAGGTGGACGCTCACGCACTGGCCGTATGCTGCCGCCACGTCCGGGCATGCTGGCGATGACGCTGCGCTCCTTCTTGCGTGATACCCGTCGCGAAGTGGCTTTCGTGCCGGTCTATATCGGTTACGAGAAGGTGTTCGAGAGTGTCAGCTACCAGCGAGAGCTATCAGGAGCGAGCAAGAAGAAAGAGTCGCCGCTGGACCTGTTCCGCGTACTGGGCCAGCTCAAGCAACCCTTCGGCAAGGTCTACCTGAATATCGGTGAGCCACTCAAGTTGGGTGCTTGGCTGGATGAGAGCACACCTGACTGGCAGGCGAGTCGCCATCAACGTCGCCCCGAATGGCTAACGACGGCGGTGCCACAGCTGGGCCACGAGATCGCGACGCGCATCAATGCCGCCGCCGCCCTCAATCCTGTCTCGCTGACAGCGCTGGTGCTGCTCTCCACTGCGCACCATGCGATCGAGGCGAGCCTGATGCAGCGTCAGCTCGCCATGTTGGTACGCCTGGCAAGCAAGCTGCCGGGCCGTCAGGACCATACCCTACCCGATGGCGACCCTCAGGATTGGCTGGCACACTGCCAACACTTGGGATTGATCACCTTGCGCCCACAAAGCCTCGGTGAGCTGGTGATCGCCACGCCAGAGCAGGCCAGCCTGCTGACCTGGTATCGCAATAATGTCCTGCATCTGTTGGCGCTGCCGGCGTTGATCGCCTTCGCTTTCCGCAACAACCCGCAGTTCACGCTCGAGACGCTCTCCGATCAGATCAGCCCCGCCTGGCCGGTGCTGGTACGAGAGCTGTTCGTGCCGGAATCCGCCGACCTGACGGCAGATATCGCCACGACACTGGCATTACTGAGCGAAGAGGGCCTGCTAGAGCATCAACCGGCTACTTGCGACACGCCTGCTCGCTGGTCACGTCCTGTCGCCAGCAAGGAGCCTTCCGAGCAGCTACGCCTACTCGCTCAGCCAGTCCAACCCACGCTGGAGCGCGGCTATCTGTTGCTCGCCGTGTTGTTGCAGCATGGCAGCGGCACACTGGATCGCGAGGCACTGGAGAATCACTCTGGCGCGCTGGCAGAGCGCCTGACGCTATTGTCAGGGCTCAATGCACCAGAGTTCTTCGACAAGCGCCTGTTTAGCGGATTGCTTGATACGTTACTGGAGCTGGACTTCATCTGGCTGGAAGACGGCAGACTGTGCTTCAGCGAAGCGCTTGAGGAGCTGCAACTGCGGGGCCGTGACCTGTTCGACCCCGCGCTACGCCATCGCCTGCAGCATGTGCGCCTGCGCAACAAGGAGACCGAGGGTGAATCTGAGAGTGAGCCTGAGAGCGAGGATAGTCCTGCCAGCGAGTAATGATTGCCCCTTCATCATGCCAGCCAGATAAAAAGACCCCGCTTGCGACTCTCATCGCAAGCGGGGTCTTTAGGTTTCTTAAGGCTTGACGCCGGCCTAGCGCAGCGCCTGCTTCACATAGACATCGTAGCGACTGGTCTTCTCTTCCACCATGTGACTCGGCGCGATGCCGCCAATCGGTTCAGCCTTGCGCGGGCGCTTGACCACTACACGATGCGTGGCGACCTCAAGCGCTGCCGCAAGCAAAGCGGGGGCATCGGCATCATCGCCTGCCAGCGTGCGGAAGACGCGCATCTCCTTCTTCACCAACGCCGACTTGTCCCGGTGCGGATACATAGGATCCAGATGCACCACCTGCGGCGGGTGATCCCACTGCGCGACCAGCTCCCCCAGTTCCTGCGTGGCGTCCCCGTGCAAGGCTTGCATGCGCAACACTATCTCACGCACCTCCTCGTCCCAGCAGCCCTGCGCCCGCGTCAGTCCATCGACCAGGATCGCTGCAGTGGCCGCAACACGCTCCACCATCAGCACCGGTGCCCCAAGGCTTGCCAGCACGAAGGCATCGCGCCCAAGACCTGCTGTCGCGTCGACAACACTGGGTAGCGCACCACGATTCAGGCCACAGGCGCGGGCAATCAGCTGATTGCGACCGCCACCGAAGCGGCGGCGATGATCGACACGCCCCGCCACGAAATCCACACACAGCGGCTTGCCGTATTCACGCTCATCACCAGCAATCACCAACCGCAGCGCCCCCTGCTCATCCAACTGTACATCCAGCAACAGTGACGGCAGGGCGTCGTCATCACGAATCGCAATGCCGAAGTGGGCGGCCAGTGTCGCAAGCTCCGGACGCGCGTCAACACGAGAGCGAGCAATGGCAATTACGGGGGCCGTGGCATCAGGGGCAACGATAGGGCACATGAAACAGACTCGGTGAGTGACGAAAGAAAAAGATTCAGGCGCTCGGGCACCTTGATGACAGGCTGACAGAAACGCTGACGGCGCCGCAAGTGCGACGCCGTCAGTAGTCAAGCTTACGCCATCCAGCGTAACGCTTACAGCAGCAACATGCCGAACAGCAGGCCACCCAGCAGCAAGCGATAGATCACGAACGGCAACATGCCGATGCTATCGATTGCCTTGAGGAACAACTTGATGCAGACCAGTGCCGACAGGAAGGACAGCAGGACACCCAGCGCCACATCAAATAGCTGCGCCTCGGTACCCGTCTCGATCAACTCCAGCCCCTTGAGCCCCCCGGCCGCCAGAATCAGCGGAATCGACAGCAGGAAAGAGAAGCGCGCAGCGCTCTGGCGTTCGAAGCCCAGAATCAGTGCAGCAGTGATGGTGATACCGGAGCGAGACGTACCGGGAATCAGCGCCAGCGCCTGAAACAGGCCAATGATCAGCGCACCTTTCAAGGTCAGCGTCGCCAGATCACGCGTACGTGTCCCCTTGGCATCCGCCCACCACAGCAACAGACCAAACACGATGGTCGTCGTCCCGATCACGGCAATGGAGCGCCCAGCCGTTTCTACCACATCACCGAACAATCCCCCGAAGATGACGGCCGGCAGCGTCGCCAGCAATACTGCCCACCCGAGGCGACTATCTTCCGTCTGACGAGTGGCTAGCGTGCCAGAACCACTGAACTGACCAAACCAGCCACCCAGAATATTGATGACATCCTTGCGAAAGGCCATCACCACGGCGAGCAGCGTACCGATGTGAACTGCGACATCGAAGGCCAACCCTTGATCTGGCCAGCCAAACACCTGAGACGGCAGAATCAGGTGAGCCGAGGACGAGATCGGGAGAAATTCCGTCAGCCCCTGAATGATGGCCAATGCCACCACATGCATGAGTTCCATGAAAAATCCTTTTTAAACATCGGGCCTCAGATAGCCCACACGGACGACAAGAGTGGCGTCACGCTTGATAGAACAGTTTGACGATAAAACCTTGTACCAATCTTATGAGGCGATCAGCGCCACGCGACTTCATTGCGCAGATAAACCGGCTGCGCCTCGACGGCAGGTACGGCCTCACCACGGGCAAACGCCTGTGCTGCCAGCATCACCATGTCCTCGGCATCTGGCTGGGGCTCTGGCAGACGCTGCGCCAGGCTGGCACGCAGCACTTCAGGCAGTTCGTCATGCATGACCAGACCAGAGCCAATCGCCAACCAGTCATGCTCACGCAGGTCTGTCGGTAACTCGAGCAGTCCCGGTGCACAGACTTGCTCTGGCAGCACCTGCTCGATATTCAACTCGCCATCACTGCGCGTCATGACGCGGTAAGCGCCGGTGTAGAGTTCACCCATGCGAGCATCAAGCATCGGCAACACGAAGCGTGCGTGGTGATGACGATGGGCCTGCAGCGCCAGCGCCTTGAGCGTCGAGACCCCAATGACGGGGCAGTTGAGCCCGAACGCCAGCCCTTGAATAGTGCCGGCAGCGATACGCAGGCCGGTAAAAGAACCTGGCCCGTGGCCGTAGGCCAGTGCGTCGAGGTCATTCAAGGCGACATCAGCCCTCGCGAGGAGTGCCTCAATCATCGGCATCATCAGCTGGGTATGCTGACGAGGGGCCTCACAACGCTCGGCAGTAACAACGCCGTCTTGCCATAGGGCAACGGAACAGGCGGAGGAGGATGCATCAATGGCCAGAAGCGTGGTCATGGGCGGTTCGTCGTCAGAAAAATGTGACGCGATTCTACCTGTCCGCCGTAAGCAGCAAAAGACGCAGGCTGTCCACGGCAGGTGTCGGCAGCGGGCGTCAGTCGTGCCGTACCCCCCGCAGCCACGCTGGAGAGTGAAATACCGCAACTCACGATTTCTTTTTCATACCCCTAAAAAAACGCCCGCAGACAATGTCTGCGGGCGTTTTCGAATCGCGTCAGTCATGCAATGTTGCAATGACGGGTAGCGGCGCTCAGTGCTCCAACGCACTGACCAGCTGACCACGAATGTCATCGACAGAGCCGATGCCTTCGATACGATGGTAGGCGGGCGCTTGCGCAGCACCAGTGGCAGCCCAGCTGGAATAGTACTCGACCAGCGGTTCGGTCTGCTCATGGTAGACCGACAGACGGTTGCGCACGGTAGCTTCGCGGTCATCCTCACGCTGGATAAGCGCTTCACCAGTGACGTCGTCCTTGCCCTCTTCGCGCGGCAGGTTGTACTCGATGTGATAGACGCGACCGGAATCCGGATGCACACGACGGCCAGACAAACGTTTGACGATTTCTTCATCGGCCACCGCAATCTCGACCACGTGATCAAGCTTCACACCGGCTTCCTTCATGGCGTCCGCTTGCGGAATCGTCCGTGGGAAACCATCAAACAGGAAGCCATTCTCGCAGTCAGACTGGCTGATGCGTTCCTTGACCAAGGCGATGATGATCTCGTCGGACACTAGCCCGCCAGTATTCATGATCTCCTTGACCTTGAGTCCCAGCTCGCTGCCGGCCTTGACTGCGGCGCGCAACATGTCCCCGGTGGAAATCTGCGGAATGTTGAAACGCTCGCAGATGAACTGGGCTTGGGTGCCCTTGCCGGCGCCGGGGGCGCCCAACAGGATCAAACGCATCGGTACTGCTCCTTGAATGTGCAAACGAAAAATATGAAACAGGTGTCAAAAAAGTCATCTGACGCTTGCGCGCCCCGCCCTCGGTAGCAGATGGCCATCCGAGGCGCTCTGATCGTCGACGCTATCGATGTCGTTGAAATAACCGAAATCGTCGATTACCAGAATGAAAACAGGTATTGGACCGACTGGTGACGAGCACTCACTATTTGCCCGCACTTGCGATCTCATTATGTCATTGGCATGCAATGTATAACCCGACGATACCGCTCACACGGCAATGGCACAAGCACACCAAAGGCGCGTATGCCGCCTCGCGCGGCCGTAGTGCTCGGGACATCAGGGAGCGCTATCAACTGTTGCTATCAATGCATGCCATCAGTGCAATGCTACAAACAAAAGTGCCCCTGCGACTCTGAGTCGCAGGGGCACCGGAAAATTCAAGCGGTTTGCACGTGAACGCTTATTCGGTCGTCTTTTCTGCCTGGCTACTCCGACGCAGATGCACTGCCTTGGCGCGCTTGCCGCGCAGACGGATATTGAGCATCTCCACCGCCAGCGAGAAAGCCATTGCCACATAGATATAGCCCTTGGGAACGTGAACCCCAAAGCCTTCCACCATCAGCATCATGCCGACCATGATCAGGAAGGACAGCGCCAGCATCTTGATGGTCGGGTGGCTATCGACGAAGTCGCCAATCGGCTTGGCGGCTACCATCATGATGCCCACCGAGATGACGATGGCGATGATCATGACCATGAGCTGATCTACCATTCCGACGGCCGTGATCACCGAATCCAGCGAGAAGACGATGTCGATCAGTGCAATCTGGAGCATGATCGCCATGAAGCTGGCCCCCCCTTTCTTCGCACCCTCTTCCGCGGGATCCTCCCCTTCCAGATTGGCATGAATCTCATGGGTACTCTTGCCGAGCAGGAACAGTCCGCCGAAGACCAGAATCAGATCACGCCCGGAGAAACTGAAGTCCGCCACGCTGAACAACGGCGCGGTCAGTGACATCAGCCACGACAACGACAGTAGCAACACGATACGCATGCCCATCGCCAACCCAAGCCCGATCATGCGGCCACGTTGACGCTGAGACTCCGGCAGACGTGCCACCAGAATCGACAGGAAGATGATGTTGTCGATACCCAACACGATTTCCAGTGCGGTCAGGGTTGCCAGGGCCACCCACGCCGAAGGGTCCATCAGCCATTCCATTGCCTTGCTCCTTGACCGATCCAATAGGGTTCAGTGAAGCGCGCCTGCTGACGCCCGTCCCCCATCATCCGATGAGTCGCGCCACGGCACTCTTCCTGGCAGGAATCATGGCATGTTGCGTGAATCAGCAACAGATATGCCGTCATTGACGCGCCAACGCTCTCGAGATGCGCCAGACACAAAAAAAACGGCCTCCCGAAGGAGGCCGTTCTGTCAGTGAGCAATACGTCGCTCACAGAGATGACTGCATCTGTCGTTACAGCAGCATACGACGCACGTCAGTCAGCACCTGAGCCAGATAGGCGGTGAAGCGCGCCGCATCTGCTCCGTTGACTGCACGGTGATCGTAGGACAGCGACAGCGGCATCATCAGACGCGGCTGGAAGGCAGCGCCATCCCACATCGGCTTCATCTGCGCCTTGGAGACACCCAGGATGGCGACTTCCGGCGTGTTGACGATCGGCGTGAAGGCAGTCCCACCAATCGAGCCAAGGCTCGAGATGGTGAAGCAACCACCGGTCATCTCTTCGCGCTTGAGCTTCTTGGTCTGTGCCTTCTTGGCCAGCTCAACGGATTCGCGAGCCAGATCCAGAAGGCTCTTCTGATCCGCATTACGGATCACCGGCACCATCAGGCCATCCTGCGTATCCACTGCGATACCAATGTGCACGTACTTCTTGTGCACCAGGGTCTCGCCGTCAGACTTGAGGCTGACGTTGAACTGCGGGTACTTGGCCAGCGCATGCGCTGCCGCCTTGATCATGAACGGCAACGGCGTGAGCTTGGCACCCGCGGCTTCCGCCTCGGCCTTCATGGACTTGCGGAAGGCCTCAAGTTCGGTGATATCGGCTTCGTCAAACTGAGTCACGTGCGGGACGTTGAGCCAGCTGCGATGCAGATTGGTGGCACCAGCCTTCATCAGGCGGCCCATCTTCGACTCTTCGATCTCACCGAACTGGCTGAAGTCCTGATCCGGCACCTGCGGGATACCGGCACCGCCGGTGGCCTGCGCAGCGGAAGCTGCCGGTGCGGACTTGGCCTTCTTCATCACTTGCTTGACGTAAGCCTGGACGTCTTCCTTCACCACGCGACCTTTCGGACCGCTTGGCGTGACGTCAGCAAGATCAACCCCGAACTCGCGGGCCAACAGACGGACAGCCGGGCCAGCGTGTGACTTGGCGCCCTTGCTCGGCTTCTGTGCCGCCATCTGCGCTTCCGGACTCGGTGTTTCAGCCGGCGTCGGAGTCGGCTTCTTCGCTTCGGCAGCCTTGGGAGCGGCCGGAGCTTCTGCCTTGGCAGCTTTCGGCGCCGGAGCAGCACCTGCCACTTCGATGTAACCGATCAGGTCGCCTTCAGAGACCGAGTCACCTTCCTTGACGGAAAGCTCGACGATCTTGCCCGCATACGGGCTGGGCACATCCATCGTCGCCTTATCGGATTCGAGCGTGATCAGCGCATCTTCTTCGCTGACCTCATCACCGACTGCCACGCCCATCTCGATGATCGGCACAGCATCGCTGCCAGAGATGTCAGGCACACGCAATTCCTTGCGCTGCGGCTCGCCGGACGTCTGCTCTTCTTCGGCTGGCGCTTCAGCTGCCTGCTCTTCAGACGCTTGTTCTGCCGGGGCTGACTCGGTAGAGGCCGCATCGTTGGAGGAGGCACTGTCACCGCCTTCACCTGCGATTTCCATCTGACCGATGACATCACCGGAAGCGACGCTGTCACCTTCCTTGACGGTCAGCTTGACGATCTTGCCCTTGTGCGGGCTCGGGACGTCCATGCTGGCCTTGTCAGATTCCAGCGTGATCAGCGCATCTTCGGCGTCAACTTCATCGCCTTCGGACACACCCATCTCGATGATTGGCACAGCTTCGGAATCACCCAGATCCGGCACGACGATGTCGACGGTCTGTGTGCCACCGGCAGCGGCCTTCTGAGGGGCTGCCTGCTGCGGAGCTCCTCTTTCGAAGCTTCCTGCTTGGGAGCGTCAGCTTTCGGCGCTTCCTGAGCAGGCTCGGAAGCTTCCTCAGCAGGAGCATCGCTCTCGCCTTCCGCTTCCAGCTCCAGAATGTCATCGCCTTCGGAGACGGTATCGCCTTCCTTGACGAGAATTTTTACCACCTTGCCGCCCTTCGGTGCCGGCACATCCATGCTGGCCTTGTCGGACTCAAGCGTGATCATGGTGTCTTCGGCAGAGATCACATCTCCCACCGCCACCGTTACCTCGATGATCTCGACATCGGAGCTACCGCCAATGTCGGGAACCTTGATGATTTCGCTGCTCAAGATCGTGCTCCTTCCAAAACGTGCACGGGGAGCGGCACTATTATCACCGTCATCTTGATAGGTGAAGTGCCGCTCGCCTGTTCCGCGATCTCCGCTTAGACGTTCAGCGGATTCGGCTTATTGGGGTCGATGCCATAGGTTTTGATCGCTTCCGAGACGACCTTGCGGTCAATCTCACCGCGGTCCGCCAGCGCCTTGAGGGCCTGAACGGTGACGAAGTTACGGTCCACTTCAAAGAAGTGACGCAGCTTCTCGCGGGTATCGGAACGGCCGAAACCATCGGTACCGAGCACGTGATAGTCAGTCGGCACCCAAGCGCGTACCTGGTCGGCGAACAGCTTCATGTAATCTGTCGCTGCGATGGCCGGTCCATCACGCCCTTCCAGGCACTTCGTGATGTGCGGCTTGGCCGGGGTCTCTTCCGGCTTGAGGAAGGACTGACGTTCAAACTCAAGCGCTTCACGACGCAGCTCATTGAAGCTGGTGACGCTCCAGATGTCAGCATCGACACCGTAGTCATCCTTCAACATCACCGCAGCCGCTTCGACTTCACGCAAGATGGTGCCGGAGCCCATCAACTGAACGCGTGCCTTACCGTCTTTCGCGCCTTCCTTGAGCAGATACATACCCTTGATGATGTCGTCTGCGGGCACCGTTTCAAGCACGGGTTGCTCGTAGTTTTCGTTCATCACTGCCAGATAATAGAAGATCGGCTCGTGCTGCTCGAACATGCGCTTCATGCCGTCCTGCACGATGACCGCCACTTCATGCGCATAGGTCGGATCGTAGGTACGGCAGTTCGGAATGGTCGAGGCCAGGATATGGCTGTGACCATCCTGGTGCTGCAGGCCTTCGCCATTCAGCGTTGTTCGACCCGCGGTACCACCGACCAGGAAGCCACGCGCCTGCAGATCGCCTGCGGCCCACGCCAGGTCACCGATACGCTGGAAGCCGAACATCGAGTAATAAACGTAGAACGGCATCAGCGGCAGGTTGTGGTTGGCATACGACGTTGCCGCCGCGATCCATGCTGACATGGCGCCCGCTTCGGTGATGCCTTCCTCGAGAACCTGACCTTTCTGGTCCTCGCGGTAATACATGATCTGACCCTTGTCGACCGGCTCGTACTTCTGACCCGCCGCCGTGTAGATCCCCAGCTGACGGAACATGCCTTCCATACCGAAGGTACGTGCTTCATCAGGGATGATCGGGACGACACGCTCGCCGAGAGTCTTGTGCTTGACCAGGCCATTGAGCACGCGCACGAAGGCCATGGTGGTGGACACTTCGCGGCCGTTGGAACCCTTGAGCTGGGACGCGAAGATCTTGTCGTCCAGCGGCGGAATTTCCAGCGTTTCGTACTCGGTGCGGCGCTGCGGCAGATAGCCGTTAAGGCGCTCACGCATCAAGTGCATGTACTTCATTTCCGGGCTGTCATCGGCCGGCTTGTAGTACGGCACTTCTTCCAGCTGTTCATCGGTCAACGGGATACCGAAGCGATCACGGAATGTCTTCATCGCCTCGTATTCCATGGTCTTGACCTGGTGGGCTTCGTTGGCGGCTTCGCCATCGCCCATGCCCATGCCGTAACCCTTGACGGTATGCGCCAGGATGACGGTCGGACGACCATTGGAGTTGTTGACCGCTTCGTGGTACGCCGCGTAGACCTTGTACGGATCGTGACCACCACGGTTTAGACGCCAGATGTCGTCATCTGACATGTCCTTGACCAGATCGGCTGTCTCCGGATACTTGCCGAAGAAGTGCTCGCGCGTGTACGCGCCACCGTTAGCCTTGTAGTTCTGGTAGTCACCGTCGACGGCTTCATCCATGCGTTTTTGCAGGATGCCTTTCTTGTCCTGCTCGAACAGCGGATCCCAGAAACGGCCCCAAGTGACCTTGAGCACGTTCCAGTCGGCACCACGGAAGACGCCTTCCAGCTCATCCATGATGCGGCCGTTGCCGCGAACCGGACCGTCAAGACGCTGCAGGTTGCAGTTGATGACGAAGATCAGGTTGTCGAGGTTCTCACGGCCAGCCAGCGAGATGGCCCCCAGAGATTCCGGCTCATCACACTCGCCGTCACCCATGAAGCACCATACCTTGCGGTCGTACATGGACTTCAACTCACGCGAGTTGAGGTACTTCATGACGTGCGCTTGGTAAATCGCCTGAATCGGACCCAGCCCCATGGAAACGGTCGGGAACTGCCAGTAATCCGGCATCAGCCACGGGTGCGGGTAGGAAGACAGGCCATTGCCGTCAACTTCCTGACGGAAGCTATCCATCTGTGTTTCGGACAGACGGCCTTCCAGGAAGGAACGTGCATAGATACCCGGCGCCACATGGCCCTGGATATACAGCAGGTCGCCTTCAAAGTCCCCTTCCGGCGCACGGAAGAAGTGGTTGAAACCTACGTCATAAAGCGTCGCACTGGACATGAAACTCGAGATGTGACCGCCCAGGCCCTTATGGGCACGGTTATTGCGGATCACCTGAGCGATGGCGTTGTAACGGATAAGCGAACGGATACGACGCTCCATGAACAGGTCGCCTGGCATGCGCGCTTCGCGATGCACAGGGATACTGTTGCGATGGGGCGTGGTCACCGAGAAGGGTACCTGATGGCCATCACGACGCAGACGGTCGGCCAGGCGTGACATCAGGTACTGGGCACGATTTTCGCCCTCGCGATCCAGAACCGATTCCAGGGAGTCCAACCATTCCGTGGTTTCGATCGGATCGAGATCTTCTCTTGCCTCCAGACTCATAGACGTCTCTCCGAGTGAAGAAATTTTTTGTCAGATGTTCCGACGAAATGCTACGTCGGAACCAGTGGCGCTCTTCAGTGTGGGCGTAGCTTCTGAGTGGGCTACATCTCCGATAAAGCGTCTGAGGCGGCATTGACCGACCGTCAGGTGCGACATGCGTTGTGCGCCAAAGCGGGGCACAAGATGCCGTCATTTGGCGTGAAAGATACCGCAAACACCCCCCCGTGCCAATTCGGAGAGCAGAGTCCTCACGCAATAATGCAGGTAATGCCTTCCCCGCCTCACCACTGGCTTGCGCCACTTTTCGGCAGGGATTCACACCCCGTTCATATAAGGCTTGTCGACCGAGCGTGTAATAAAACTACCAACATGCCCCGCCACAGCGCACTTCGTCGACCATCAGTAAAAATCTGCATCTACGATGCTGCAATGCACCATTGCGGCGCGACCACGACCTTAGCCCTGAATGTCATCCAATAACCGATCAAAATACGCCCAATCAAACGCAGGACCAGGGTCCGTCTTGCGCAACGGCGCAATCCGCGCATGCGAAGTAATCCGATCGCGCGTCAGTGCTGGGTAACGTTGCAACAGCCCTGCGACAGCGCGTGCCAAGGTGCGGTACTGCACATCGCGATACGGGTGAACCTCATCACCTTCCAGCTCGATACCAATACTGAAATCATTGAGCTCGACCCGCTCACGCTCACCGTCATGCCAACGTGAGCGACCGGCATGCCAGGCACGCCGGTCAAAAGGCACAAACTGCACTAGCCGCCCATCGCGCTGGATCAGCACATGTGCAGAGACACGCAATTGATGGATGTCGGCGAAGTAGGGATGTGCGTCGGGGTCGAGCTGATTGGTGAATAGCTGTTCGATGGCAGGCCCACCGAAACGCCCTGGCGGCAAACTGATGGAATGCAACACCAGCGCCGACACTTCTCCCTCAGGGCGGGCATTATGATTGGGCGAGGGCACGCAGCGGGCGCTCTCCAGCCAGTGCTCGGCGGTGACCGACAGGCGTGCCAACTGGCCCGACCGTGGGAAGGAAGAAAAGGGGGGCATCAAGAACTCCAGACGGGAACGGCATCGCACGTAGGGCGGGCAAGGTTGAGCAATAGCGCATATTGTCCTCGCACCAGACGAACAGTGACTGACCGCTCGCGTGGCTTTTCCTATAATGGCTCTCATTATGGCATGCTCGGCAGCTATGGGTCTGTGTCAGCGGCGTTCCGCCGCCAACAGCCCTGCTCCGGCAGCACTTTTTGCACAAGGACCCGATACGCATGCACTTCCACGACGCCCTCGCCGAAGATATCCGTACCAGTGCCGCCCGCCTGCTTGCCGAAGATGTCGGCGGTGGCGATATCACTGCCGAACTGATTCCGGAGCGCCAGTGGGCCAAGGCCCGCGTCATAAGCCGTGAGCCAGCAATACTCTGCGGAGTACCGTGGGTCGATGAGCTATTTCGTCGCCTCGATTCGCGCGTCAGCCTCAAGTGGCTTGCCAGCGATGGTGACCGTATCGACGCCGATCAGCCCTTCCTTGAGCTGGAAGGCCCGGCGCGCTCACTGCTGACTGGCGAACGCGCAGCGCTCAACTTGTTGCAGACTCTGTCCGGTACTGCCACTCGCGCCAATCACTATGCGACGCTGGTAAAAGGCAGCGATGTACGCCTGCTGGATACTCGCAAAACCCTGCCCGGCATGCGGGTTTCCCAGAAATACGCCGTCAGCTGCGGGGGTGGCCACAATCACCGCATCGGTCTGTATGACGCCTTCCTGATCAAGGAAAACCACATCGCCGCCTGTGGCAGCATCGCGGCAGCCGTGCGTGAGGCACGCGACATCGCCTCTGACCTGACCTGCGAAGTGGAAGTCGAGAATTTCGAGGAGCTGGCCCAGGCGCTGGATGCCGGTGCCGACGTCATCATGCTGGATAACTTCGATAACGCGCAGCTGATCGAAGCCGTCGCCCGCAACAAGGCACATGCCACGCCGGCAGTGCTGGAGGCGTCAGGCAACGTCAACGAGACTACTTTGCCCGGCATCGCTGCCACCGGCGTGGACTGCATCTCAATAGGCGCGCTGACCAAGGATGTAACCGCCATCGATCTGTCGATGCGCGTCTACACTGTCGAAACCCGCTAGCCAACCGGCAGGCTCTGCCTCCTTGAGGGGGCATCCTGCTTGCCATGCCGCCAGGGAGGCGCCCATGTCCCCTTTTTCTCCCGTCACGCCTCCACCTGCCAGTACCTCCAAAGCACGCAGAGGCTGGAAGACAGCTCGCTGGAGTCTTTACGCACCGATTTACGATCAGGTAGCAGCGCGCGCACTGAAGTCGGCACGCCGTGAGGCACTTGCCACACTGGACCTGAAAGCCGGGACGCGCGTACTGCTACTTGGGGCAGGTACGGGGCTCGATCTGCCCTTCCTACCGCGCGATATCGAACTTGAAGTCATCGATGCCTCTCCCGCCATGCTGCGCCGTTGCCGTGAACGTGCCGAGACGCTGGGCTTTGATGCCAACGTAAAACAGGGCGACGCCATGGCACTCGATTTCCCTGACGGTTACTTCGATGTAGTGATCGCCCACCTGATCATTGCCGTGGTACCTGAACCACAGGCTGCCCTGAATGAGGCGTTGCGCGTGCTGGCCCACGATGGGGAACTGTCACTGCTCGACAAGGGCTTGCGCGGTCAGCAGCCGGCCGGTGTGATCCGGCGGCTGCTCAACCCACTGGCACGGCTGATCGCCACCAACCTCAGCGTACCATTGGACAGCCTGCTGCAAGAGCATGCCGTAAAGCGACTGGGTGATCGTGACCTGGGCCCCGGTGGGCTGTTGCGTCATATGCACCTGCGCAAGATCTGATCCGCATCGCCTTCACCCTTGTTTTACCTGTCTCCCGACATCATGCCTTGCAGAGTGTCAGGACATTTCTACTGTCACGTGAAGCTTCCCGCTTTGTGAAGGAGGATGCATGCAAATCGATCTCACCGGACGTAGTGCCATCATCAGTGGCTCCACCGCGGGTATCGGCTACGCCATTGCCTCGGGCCTTGCCCATGCAGGCGCCAGCGTCACTCTCACTGGCCGCCAGCAATCACGGGTTGATGAGGCCGTGGCTAGTCTTCGACGAGAGCTGCCAGATAGCAGAGTACAGGGCGTAGCGGCAGATCTTGGTACTCGCGAGGGCTGCGACACGCTGATTCGCGCCGTGCCGGACACCGACATTTTGATCAACAATGTCGGTATCTTTGCGCCACAGGACTTCTTCGAGACGGATGACGACACCTGGGAGCAATTCTTTCAGGTCAACGTGATGTCAGGCGTGCGCTTGTCGCGCCATTACGCTCGCGGCATGAAAGAGCGCAATTGGGGCCGTATCCAGTTTCTCTCCAGCGAATCCGCGCTCAACATTCCCAGTGAAATGGTCCACTACGGCATGACCAAGTCTGCCGTACAGTCCGTCTCTCGAGGCCTGGCCAAGGTCCTGGCCGGAACCAATGTCACCGTCAATGCTATCTTGCCGGGGCCGACACGCTCCGAAGGTGTGGTGGAAATGCTCAGGAAGAGTGCCGAGGAGCAAGGCAGCACGCTCGAAGAGGTTGAGGCCAACTTCGTCAGGCAAACCCGTCCGTCCTCCATCATTCAGCGCATTGCGACAACGGAGGAAGTGGCCAACATGAGTGTCTATGCCGCCTCTGAGCAGGCCAGTGCCACTACGGGCGCTGCATTGCGTGTGGAAGGCGGAATCGTCGATACCATGGCCTGACACCCGCCACATTCATCACGTCATAGCTATCATGCCGGTGATCCTGCGCCCAGATGACTGACGCAAAGCGCCCCCAGCGAGCGATCGCTGAGGGCGCTTTCTTGTCACGAACTTGCACTCACTCGTCGAGACGCTTCTCGAAACGCTCACGCTTGAGGCAGATTCCATTACGCTTGACGTGCTCCAGCCCTAAACTCTCCCAGCCACGGCGCACCAGTCCCGGTGATAGCATCAGACTGGCTTCAAGACTCACCACGCGCACACTACGTCGACGCAAGTCACTCTCGGCAGCAGCAAGCAATTGTGAGCCGATACCCTGTCCCGTCAGGCCTGGATAGACATATAGCATCTCGATGCGTGCCAACGGCCACTCGGGGGCGTACTCGCAAAAGCCGATGCAACGACCATCACGCTCAGCCACCAATACCTCGAAGCGGTGCTGACGTGCAGCCCAGCGCTCTGCATCACGCGGTACACGTCCTGCCCACTGTTCACGCTGTGCCAGATCATAAAAGCCTGCTGCCCCCTGCATGACAGCCTGATAAAACACCTCGGCCTGATCTGCCGCATGCTGGGTGCACGCCGGCACGATACTGATGCGAACGTCCTGTACTTCGCTGCTATCTGTCTGACTGTGCAATCGTTCGTCCCCCTTATGCCCTCCCGAAAGAAAGCCTGCCAATGTCCCTGCAAGCCAATGCTATTGACTCAACCGCTGAAGGATATCTCATCAAATCTACTAGCCTGCGGATGGTCACCGGTAACCATGTTCGGCTCGCGCACTAGCTGCCATGTCTGAAAGTCGGCAGCGGCGGCGGCGTCCAGCTCAGCGACGACATCGGACAGGAATAGAATCTCGGCACCCGGTATCCCGAGTTGACCAGCAATGCGGCGATAACTATCGGCTTCCTGCTTGGGACCAGTAGTGGTATCGAAGTAGCCAGCAAACCACGGTGTCAGATCTCCCCCATCAGAATGACCGAACAACAGCTTCTGCGCCTGAATAGAGCCTGAAGAGTAGACATACAAGGACAGTCCGCGTTCCTTCCAATCGCGAAGCCCCTTCACCGCATCAGGATAGACATGTCCCGTGAAGTCACCAGCCTCATAGCCCCGCGCCCACACCATCCCCTGTAGAGCCTTGAGCGGCGTGGCCTTGCGGTCCGCGTCAATCCAGCCTTCCAGGATAGCGATCACGCCTTCGACACTGGCCTCGGGTGCTTCGGCCAGCGCGCGGGTGGCGGCGATCTGCTCCGCCACGTCGGCACGTTCGGCATTCTCGCGCAGGAAATCGCCAAGATGCTGGCGTGCATAAGGGAACAACACCTGATGCACGAAGCGGATCGAGCCGGTAGTGCCCTCGATATCGGTGACGATGGCGCGAATCATGCGGACTCCTCGGAATGTGGGGCTGCTGTCTGGGTGAAGTGCTCAGCCAATGACTCGTGACGCGGAAAACGGCTCGCGATGTCACTGGAGGTAAAGTTGGCGACCCAGCCTTCTGGATTGGTGAACAGGCGGATGGCGGTGAAATCCGGCGTCGGCCCCATATCAAACCAATGCGGTGTACCTGCCGGTACCGCAATCAGATCATTCTGCTCACAGCCGACCGCGAAGACGCGCTCACCCAGATGCAAATAGAAGATGCCGCTGCCGCGTACGAAAAAGCGTACTTCGTGCTCAGCATGACGATGCTCATCGAGAAACTTGCCGCGCAAGGCCGCCCGCTCAGGATGATCAGGCGTCAAGCCGATCACGTCAGCAGTAACGAAACCGTTCTCGGCCTTGAGGCGTGCCACATCATCGGCATAGGCCGCCAGCACCTGGGTCTGATCGGTCGGGTCACTCATCTCACAGCCCGCCGTCCAACGCTCGAAGCGAATACCCTCGGCTTCAAGCTCACGGGCGATCTGCGCACCATCGGTGGTGAGCAACTGCGGACGCGAGGCGTCCTGTTCGGCGTAGATCGCTAGAAAGCTCATCGCTGTCTCCTCAGTTCCAGTTCACAGCCCATCAGGAAATCGAGTGCTTCGATATGACGGCGGCAGGCAGTCATGCTGCTGGCCCAGGTGTAGAGGCCATGGCCACGGATCAGGTAGCCGTGAAGATTGGCATCCACTTGCAGCCGTACCCGAACATCAAGCGCCAGCGCCGCGATGTCCTGAGTATTGTCGAATATTGCCAGACGTACCGGTGTCTCGTGGCTTTTGACACCCTCCAGCGCCTTGTTGAGTTCAAAACCCTCAAGACTCAGCGTATCGCCGACGTGACACAGCGACAGCACCGTGGCCGCACGGGAGTGGGTATGCAGAATCGCGTGAGCCTCAGGCAGGTCTTCATACAGCTGACCATGCAGACGCGCCTCATCAGAGGCCTTGCGGGAGGTGCCCAGCAACCTGACGGCGAAATCGCTGACCAGGACATCAGCTGTCGTCAAACGGCCCTTGTGGCAGCCCGAGGCGGTCACTGCCATCAAGGTGTCGCTCAGACGACAAGAGAAATTACCACCGGTCGCGGGTACCTGGCTTGCGGCGTCCAGCGCTCGCCCAGCCTCAATCAACTGCTGGCTCGCCTGCGCAAGACGGTCCAGGTCCAACATCGACTGTACGCCCGAAGAAGTGGCGGCAATGGTGATAGGGTCTGACATGATGAAAGTGGCCCTCAAGAGTCCCGTGGGGCAATCAGCCCATACGTCAGCATCACGATGCAGCGCTGCGAGGCGATGCTCTCGCGGCAGACTACACAAGCCGGCAAGGCGAGACCAGTCATGGCGCGCGGCAATCATGGGATGAGGCCGTCATGGCGCAAGACATGCCACGCGCTACCGAGCGTGGCATCATGGCGTCTACGACTCTTTTTTTGCGCTGCTTTTCTTGTTTTCTATCGAGTGCGCTTTTCTCACGCCCATTGTCGACGACTTATCATGACTCCCTCAGATCACATGGATCACTCCCCAGTACCAGACGCGACTGGCGAGGCTACTGCGCTGGCACGTCGGTTGCCGCGGCTTCCCGTGCATTTATGCGAACAAGCAGCCGCCCTGAGCGAACAGGCCATGCAGCCGGTGGGTATCATCGAGAGCTGCTATCCGGACAAGTTCGGCATTCCCCGTCAGCCGGGATTGGCACGTCATGCCACCGCCATCCTCCATCTACTGCCGCCCTTCGATGACCCGGATTGCGTACGCGACATTGAGGGGTTCAGCCATCTATGGATCCACTTCCTGTTTCACGCAAGCCCTACCCGCTGGACGCCGCTGATCCGACCACCACGCCTTGGCGGAAACGCACGTACCGGCGTGTTTGCGTCACGCAGCACGCACCGCCCTAATCGTCTGGGTCAGTCTGTCGTTGAGCTGGCCGGCGTCGAAACCGGGGCACGCAAGAGCGGGGCCAGCTCGAGCGACAATGGCGTGCGCTTGCTGCTACGCGGACATGATCTGCTCGATGGCACGCCAGTCATGGATATCAAGCCGTATCTGCCGTGGGTCGATGCTGTTCCCGATGCCCAAGCCGGTTATGCACCGGCAGCGCCTGCTCGTCATGCAGTCGTCTTCAGCACAGCCGCCACCGAGACACTCCAGCAGCGGGCCGATCACGCCACCCTGCGCGCATTGATCGAGGAAGTACTCGCACAGGACCCACGCCCGGCTTATCACGCTGCCAAGCCAGCCGATGGTCAGCGTCAGTATGGCGTACGTCTGGTGGATGTAGATGTACGCTTTACTGCGCTCACTCAGCCGGACGACCAATTGTTCATGCAGGTTCAATCCATCGTCACTGCGTAACGCTTCCTATCGATCACTCTCATCAACACCACCGCTTGAGCAGATGAACGCAACGGCATATTCCTCTGAACTACATCAGGCAAGACGAATTGCGGGATGGCAGATAACCTCGCTGACTGCCCATACTGGGCAGGTATGTCGACTACTTGCTGTTTATCCGCCATCTCTCGGGAGTCTGCCGTATGAGCGTCCGCCTACTAGCCTTCGCCGCCAGTACCCGCAAGTCCTCTGTCAATCGCCGCCTGATCACCCGTCTGGCGCATCTGGCCGGTGAATCAGGTGCCGAGATTACTCTGCTCGACCTCAACGATTTCCCGATGCCACTCTACGATGGCGATAGCGAAGAGGTCAGCGGCCGGCCTGCCAGCGCTGATCACCTACAAGCGCTGTTCGCCAGTCATCAAGGGCTACTGCTGGCGACACCGGAATACAACGGCTTCTTTAGCCCGCTGCTCAAGAACACCTTCGATTGGCTATCGCGTCCCGCGACTGATGGTCAGAGCGGCATGGATGCACTGCGCGGCATGCCGGTCGGCATCGTCTCCGCTTCACCGGGGGCCATGGGTGGCATGCGCGCCCTGCCCTTCGTACGCCTGTACCTGAACAATCTCGGCATGCTGGTCACGCCACAGCAGATCGCAGTGTCACGTGCGGGGAGCGCCTTCCGCGAGGATGGCAGTCTGGATGACGAAGGTCAGGACCACGCGCTGGCGAGCGTCGCGCGGCAGGTAATCGAACTGGCAAGCCTGCGCTCTTCGTAAGCGACGTTTTTGACAACATCATTCTGGCCCCTGCCCCATCAACAACAACGCTCCCTCTACCAATGGCAGAGGGAGCGTTTTTTCATGCACTTTACAGCGTGACGACGAATCGTCAGGCCGCCATCACGCAGTGAAGTCGATACCGATACGGCGACCGACTTCTTCATAGGCTTCGATCACGCCACCCAGCCCCTGACGGAAGCGGTCCTTGTCGAGCTTCTCGCGCGTCTCGGCATCCCACAGACGGCAACCGTCCGGTGAGAATTCATCACCCAACACGACTTCGCCATTGAAGACACCGAATTCCAGCTTGTAATCGACCAGCAGCATGCCGCCGTCGAGAAACAGCTTCTTGAGAATGTCGTTGACCTGGAAGGTCAGTTCCTTGGCGCGCGCCAGGTGTGCAGGCTCTGCCCAGCCGAAGGTCTCGACCAGCGATTCATTGATCAGCGGGTCACCCATCGCATCGTTCTTGAGGAACAACTCAAAGGTCGGCGGTGTGAGCTCGAGGCCTTCCTCGATGCCTAGACGACGTACCAGCGAACCCGCGGAAATGTTACGCACCACACATTCCACCGGCATCATGTCGAGGCGCTTGACTAGACATTCGTTATCGCTGACCAGACGCTCGAAGTGAGTCGGGATACCGGCCGCCTTGAGCTTCTGCATGATGAAGGCATTGAACTTGTTGTTCACCATGCCCTTGCGCGCCAGCTGCTCGATACGCTTGCCGTCGAAGGCGCTGGTATCGTCGCGGAATTCCAGCAGCAGCAGATCCGGGTCGTCAGTAACGAAGACAGACTTGGCCTTGCCGGCGTAGAGCGCTTCACGCTTTTCCATGAGGTTCCCCCTGATGACGCACACAGCGTCGAGTGTTTAGGCGGTCGAAATTGGCTCGATCACGCTTGAATCTTTGATAGCCACGTCGTTGGCCGAATGAAAGACCCACCACATGACGGAATACGTTGAGAGCTGTCCGTCTGGTCAGCTAGTCCTGAATCACAAACGCCGATCGCAGAGCGACCGGGCGTTTGTGATTCAGGCAATGGCCTGCCAACCAAAGCCGCTGTCCTGCGCGGCGATGATCAGGCGGCTATCGTCACCCTCAAGCCAAGGCGCAAGCGCCTCACGGGCGAGTGACGGATGATTATTGTGCTCTGACAGATGTGACGCTACCAGTCGTTGCAGACGTGCCAACCCAAGATATGGCAAGGCAGCACAGGCCTGTGCATTAGCCAGATGCCCAAAACGCCCGCCAACACGCCGCTTGAGACTAGGCGGATACGGGCCCTTCGCCAGCATCTGCGGATCGTGATTGAACTCCAGTACCAAGGCATCGCAATCCGAAAAGCACTGCAACACATGCTCACTGACATGACCAAGGTCCGTCAGCACACCCAGTCGACGCGCCGTTGTCTCACCACGTCGACTGAACACGAATTGCACTGGCTCACGTGCGTCGTGTGGCACGGTGACCGGCAGAATCTCGAGATCCTTGATCGCGAATTCCAGCTGAGGTGTGATCAGGTGACGAGTCGGCAATATCCCAAGCTTCTTCGCACGTCCAGCAAGCCAGGTGCCCACCGTCAGATGCACAGGAATTTTATGTCGACGCGCCAACGGGCCAACCCCACTCAAGTGATCACCGTGCTCATGCGTCACCAATACGGCGTCCAGCTGAGAAGGATGCACTCCAAGGCGCGCCAGACGTGCCTCGGTATCCTTGAGCGTAAAGCCGCAATCGACCAGCACCAGCGCCTCACGCGTTCTTATCAACGTGCCGTTGCCCTTGCTGCCACTGCCAAGCGACGCCATCGCCATTACGCCCTGACGCCCCTCAACCAGCAGACCAGAGGCTATTGCACCGCCCTCGGGTGCGGGAAAGAGGGACTGAAACGACGCGACCGCCTCATCCGACGAAACGTCAGATGAGGCGGCGCAATGCGTATCAAGCAGCATGCTCAGCGCAGTGTCGACGCCACGGCGTCGAGCAACTCGCGCGCCAGTGCCGGCGAGGTATCTTCACCGTCGGCACGATGTGCAGTGACCAACGTGTGATCATCTTCGCCACGCAGTGTCAGCACCATCGGCAACGGATCACCGTCACCACCGATACCCAGCCAGCCACCATCACGATCTTCGCGCGGAATATAATCGACCATGAATTCACCTTTGGAGCGATTCTGGTCGGTCAGCTTCTGGTATTCGGTATTGAAGTTCTTCTGCAGCTGATACAGCAGCTCAGCCCAGCTGCGCTCGGTATCCAGTGCCAGATCGACCTGCCAAGTGCCGTCACGGCCTTCAAGGCGTACACGGTCATCACGGCTCAGCGACTGCGCTGCCAGCGATACACCACTGTCAGAAGAAGAAGCAGACAGATAGCCGCGCAGGGCATTCAGACAGCTACCGGACACACCGGCACCTTGCTGACAGCGCACTTCGGAAGCGTCGGAACGCAAGCCCTGGCTGACACTGATCACGCCTTGACTGGTCGTGATCTCGCCTTTGCCGGCATCGATATTCTGCACGTCGAGACCCTGGTCACGCGCAAAGGATTGCAGTCGTGTCCAGACAGCTGCCGGCGCAGCGTTCACTGCCAGCCAGCGGGCATCACCGCTCTGACGCAGAGCGACGAATTCACGTTCGCCCTGCTCACTGGTCGCCAGCGGCTGAGGGCGCGGTGCCTCAAAATCTTCGCTGGCAAGGAAGTCACTGCTGGCCTGCGGCACCGGCATGGAATCCTGGTAATCCGCTGCATTACGGGTCGCCGGCAGCTCGAGCGGCGGCGCAATGCTCGCATCCCCATATTCGCTGTTACGGTCGTAGTAATAGCCATCACTGGAGCAGCCCGCCACCGCAAGTGCGGTCAACAGGGCCAGTGGCACAATACGCTGACTCATTGGTTAAGCACCTTGGCCAATTGCAGCGCCTCATCAACCGTGGAGTGATACTGATCGGACAACCAGGTCATCGGCAGACGCATGCCAGCTTCCGGTGCGATCCCCATGCGATGCATGGCGTATTTGACCGGAATCGGATTGGATTCGACACCCAGCGCGGAGTGCAGCGGCATCAAGCGCGTGTTGATCTGATGGGCACGCTCTGCATCGCCGGCAACCGCAGCAGTACACATGTCGTGCATCAAGCGTGGCACGACGTTGGCCGTCACGGAAATATCGCCATGCCCGCCCATCAGGATGAAGTCACAGGCTGTCGCGTCATCGCCGGAGTAAAGCGCAAAGTCAGTATCCTTGAGACGATCGATCAGCTCCTGACCACGCTCCAGATTACCGGTGGCGTCCTTGAGGCCGACAATATTGTCGAGCTCAGCAAGACGGAAGACCGTCTCGTTGTAGATATCGGAGCAAGTCCGGCCCGGCACGTTGTAGAGAATGACCGGAATACCGGCCTGCTCTGCGACGGCCTTGAAGTGCTGATACAGCCCTTCCTGGGTCGGCTTGTTGTAGTACGGCGCGACAGACAGGCAGTAATCAGCGCCGACTTCCTTGGCGTAGCGTGCCAGCTCAACCGCTTCAGAGGTGGCGTTGGCACCCGTACCGGCAATGACCGGAATCTTGCCAGCAACCGTCTCGACCACGCAGCGAATCACATCGAAATGCTCCGCAAAAGACATGGTGGTGGGCTCGCCGGTGGTACCGGCAGCCACAATGGCATCGGTGCCGTTATCGAGGTGAAAACCGACCAGCTGGCGCAGGGCGTCCCAGTCGATCTCGCCGGTGGCTTTCATCGGGGTCGCCAGTGCGACAATGCTACCTGTGATCATCCCTCGATCTCTCCTCTGGTGCCTGATGCGCCAGCCGCTCTTTCTACCTTCTGGACGAGGGCAGACAAGAGCCAAACTCTGGCATAAGTGGTAAACGCAAGACCATGAATGCGTGAGCACGACATCACGCGAACCGTATCAATGATGTCGATGTTACAAAGACCATCGAAGCCTGTACAGGCGCCATCTGCACAGGTTCATGCCAACAAGGGGCAATCGCTGTGATCGATGGCTTGCGTACGGGGCTGTAGCACGCACCGTAACGCGGACTTTGACAAGCTGCGACACCCTGCGTGTAATGCAGGACAGGGCACGAAAAACTCGCGCGACGGCCCGTTTCTCGCCCGCGTGTTTCGACCCGCCCCGTTTTTAGCCATCCTTCCTTCTGCCACCCGCTTTCACGCGTGGCACCTTTTCTGCCAGGAGAACACGATGAGCGTCAGCGTCGGTCAGCCAATCCCCGATTTCACCTCTCAAGCCACCAGCGATACCGTG
This sequence comes from Cobetia crustatorum, assembly GCF_000591415.1. Taxonomy (GTDB): domain Bacteria; phylum Pseudomonadota; class Gammaproteobacteria; order Pseudomonadales; family Halomonadaceae; genus Cobetia; species Cobetia crustatorum. The sequence continues at coordinate 55,640 of NZ_JEMF01000010.1, forward strand.
GTCACGCCCGAAAGCCTCAAGGGCAAGCAAGCCGTCATCTATTTTTATCCGAAGGATCACACCCCGGGCTGCACCACCGAAGGCGGTGACTTCCGCGACCATCTGCAAGCGTTTGAAGCCACCAACACCATCATCTTCGGCGTTTCTCGCGACAGCTTGCGCACCCACGAGAACTTCCGTGAGAAGCAAGGCTATCCGTTCGAGCTGATCAGCGATCCGGACGAAGTGCTGTGCGGCGTCTTTGACGTCATTCACCTCAAAAAATTCATGGGCAAGGAGAGCATGGGCGTCGTGCGCTCCACTTTCCTGATCGATGCTAATGGCAATCTGGCACGCGAATGGCGCGGAGTTAAGGTCAAGGGCCACGTCGAGGAAGTACTGGAAGCGGCTCGCGAATTGAACTCAGCAGCGTGAGACTTCGTGCTGGCGCTTGATGCACCGAACCCGAAAATGAACAAAAAAAGCCCCGCCAGATGGCGGGGCTTTTTTCATCTTCAAAGGTCACATCAGACCATGTTCTCCGCGGCACGCGCTCGGCGTGGCCAGGCATACAGCAATGACTTCATCAGGGTTGCCAGCGGGATGGCGAAGAACACGCCCCAAAAGCCCCAAATGCCCCCGAAGAACAGCACGGCGAGAATGATCGCTACCGGGTGCAGGTTGACTGCCTCGGAAAACAGCAACGGTACCAGCACGTTGCCATCCAGTGCCTGGATAATGCCGTAGGCACCATCACGTACATGAAGGTATCGCCCAACCCGAAATGGAAACCTGCGACGGCTGCGACCGGCAGCGTTGCGCCTGCCGCGCCGATATAAGGGATCAGCACCGAGAAGCCGACCACGATCGCCAGCAACGCCGAGTACGGCAGCCCGAACACCACGAAAGTGACATAGCTGATACCGCCGACAATGACGATCTCGATCACCTTGCCCCGCACGAAGTTGGCAATCTGGTCATCCATCTCGTTCCAGACGCGACTCATCAGCAGGCGCTTGTTCGGTAGCAGGGCCAGCGTAAAATCGACTAGCCGTTCGCGGTCCTTGAGCATGAAGAACACCAGAATCGGCACCAGCACCAGATAGATGATCACGCCCATCAGATTGCCCAACGACGCTAGTGACAACGAGACGGCACGCTGACCGAATTGCGTCAACTCGCGTCCAGCGGCCCCAATCCACTGCTGAACCTGCTCTGGCGTAATCAATCCCGGGAAGCGCGTTTGCAGCTCACCCAGCCAACGCTGGCTGGAAGCAAACATGCCGGGTATCTCTTGAATCAGGTTGGCTAACTGGTGCCAGACCAGCGGCAACAAAATCAACGCGCTAGCCAGCATGATGCCCATGAAAACCAGTGTCATCAGGCTAACGGCGGCCAAGCGCGGCAGGCCGCGGCGCTCCAGCCAGCTAACACCGCTTTGTAGCAAGAAGGCTACGACCAGCGCAGTGAAAAAAGGCGCCAGCATACTGCCCAGCAAGATGACGGCGGCAAAAACCAGCACTAGCACCAGAAACAGGACCACCGCCTCCTCATCGGAGAAATAACGCTCGATCCAGCCGCGCAACAGGGTCTTCATGGTCATGATGGGGTTTCCTCGGACTGCACGGCGATCAGAAAACGATAGTCACCGCTCGCGGTTTCCTCGCGAGAGATGAGCGCATGATCACTCAGCGCGAGATAAGCCGGAATATCCCCCCAGGCACCGGCGTCGCTGGCCAATACTTCAAGCTGCTCGCCAGCAGCCATGCTGGCCAGCGTGAGCTTGGTGCGCAGCAGCGGCAGCGGGCAATGAAGACCGCGAGCATCGAGCTGTTGAGCGTCGGTACCTGATTTTGGGTCTATCATCGGATTCGCAGTCTCAGCGGTAGGTCGTTCGGATGCCATCTGCCCTTCCGTTATCGTTGTGATGTTCTGCTACGTGCCATGAAGACCGTAGCTTGAAAACGCCCCGATTTAAGGGCACCTTGCCTGACAAAGCAACTTTCCGCCCCATCAGCTAATAACAGCGGGGTTGCCAATGCCAGTCTGGCCCACGTGCTTATGCCCGAGCGGCTTGCGCATTGCGCCTTATTCAAGAGGATTGCCTGCATGTCGTTGCTATCCCATCTGAGACGCTCCACATCATCACAGGCGATCATACGCCCCTCGAGCATGCGTTTACCGAGCATCCTGCTCGGCATTCTTCTCCTCAGCACACCTGCTGTAAGCGTATCGGCTGCCGCCCAGAACGACTATGGCTTACCGGACTTGGGCAGCGCCAGCGGCGGTATTTCCAACAACGATGAATATCGTATCGGGCGTGCCTGGCTGCGCCAATTCCGCGCCCATGTCCGCGAGTGGGGTGATCCCATCACACTGGATTGGATTGGCGGGCTAGTCCGCCAACTAGCCCCGTGGAGCGAACTGGATGATCGCAACTTCATCATCACACTGGTCGCCAGCAGTCAGCTCAACGCCTTCGCCGTGCCCGGTGGAGTCGTCGGCGTAAACACCGGCCTGTTCGCCTTTGCGCCAGACCGCGACGCCTTTGCTTCAGTGCTCGCTCACGAGCTTGGCCACCTTTCCCAGCACCATTTCGCGCGCAATATGGAGCGCCAAGCCGAAACTCGCCTGCCGACACTAGCAGGCTTCCTTGCCGGCATGGTGATCGCCGCTGGCGGCGGTGGTTCCGCCGGCATTGCGGCCATGGCGGGCACACAGCTGCCGCCATTTCCGATCAACTGGCCTACTCACGGCGCTTCGAGCAAGAGGCCGATCGCGTGGGCATTGAAGCGATGTCACGCGCGGGCTTCGATCCAAAAGCCATGCCGCGCATGTTCCGCGCCATGCAGCGTATGGCTAGCCTACAGGGCAACGATGCTCCGGAGTTCCTGCTGACTCACCCCGTGACAGAAGCGCGCATCGGTGACAGCCAGGCCCGTGCTGACAAATTGAAGACCGCAACGCCTAATCCGCTGGCCACGCTGTCCTATTCACTCGTACGGCTCGTGCATTGCTGGCGCTCAACCTTCGCCAACCGGAGCAGGGGCTGATCACACTGCGCGGAGACTCTCCAGACCCTGACGCCATTGCCTATTATCAGGCGCTGGCGTTGGCTGAGAATAACGAGACCGACAAGTCACTGGCCGCACTGGACCGCCTGCATGACAAGCATCCTGATCTCACGTTGATCAGCGCAAGCGCCGTCGAAGTCGCGCGTGATGCGCGCCGCTATGATGAGGCCACCCAACGTGCCAAGCGTCTGCTGCGCCTGCAACCAGACTACCTCCCGACACGCCTGGCGCTGGCTGAAGTCGCACTACAGCAAGACCCTGCTGCCGCTCGCCAACAACTCGAGGATATCCTGCGAGAACACTCAAGTGACCCCGCGGTCTGGAGTCTTGCCTCGGAGGCCAGTGGTCGTAGCGGACACAAGGCCGAGGCCTTCCTCTACCGTGCAGAATTCGATCAGCTGGAGGGTCGCATGGACCGCGCCTTCGCACAGCTGAAGCTGGCTGACGAGGCCGCACGTAAAGATGGCGACTTCAGTATGGCCAACCGCATCAGCGCGCGTCGCGAAGACTTCAAAGGCTATCGCAACGCCATCGATGAATTTTGATCCGTTGTGACTGAAGGCGCCAGACGGCGCGCATGACACACGTAAAGTACCGCACGAAAAACCGCCGCCCCGAGAAATCGGGAGCGGCGGTTTTTCATGTCCAACTCAGCCATTCCTGGTGCCATCACATCAGGAAATGGCCAGACATCAGCGGTTGAATTCCAACATGCGCGTCAACGGTTTCAAGGCGCGCATACGCAGGCCATCGTCCACAAAGACCTCCTCGGGATTAGCCTGAGCCGGATCACGCCGTAGCACGGCCGCCAGATTCTCCAGTCCGTTCATCGCCATCCATGGGCAGTGCGCACAGCTCTTGCAGGTCGCGCCATTACCTGCGGTCGGCGCTTCAAACAACTGCTTGTCCGGCGCTGCCTGCTGCATCTTGAAGAAGATACCGCGATCAGTGGCGACGATCATCTGCCGATGAGGCAATTCCACCGCCGCCTTGATCAGCTGTGAAGTAGAGCCCACCACATCGGCCAACTCCACCACCGCCTGCGGGGATTCCGGGTGCACCAGCACGGCGGCGTCCGGGTAGACCTTGAGAAGGTCCGTGATTCCCTGAGCACGGAACTCGTCGTGCACGATGCAAGCGCCGTCCCACAGCAGCATGTCAGCGCCGGTCTGTTTCTGAACGTAGCCACCCAGGTGCTTGTCCGGCGCCCAGATGATCTTCTCACCCCTGGCGTGCAGGTGCTCGATGACATCAACAGCAATCGAGGAAGTCACTACCCAGTCTGCACGCGCTTTCACGGCAGCCGAAGTATTGGCGTAGACCACCACGGTACGCTCTGGATGGGCGTCACAGAAAGCCGCAAATTCGTCTTCAGGACAGCCGAGGTCCAGCGAGCAAGTTGCCTCAAGCGTCGGCATCAGAACACGCTTCTCTGGCGACAGGATCTTGGAGGTCTCGCCCATGAAGCGCACCCCTGCGACGATCAGCGTCGACGCCTCGTGGCGGGCACCAAAGCGAGCCATCTCGAGGGAATCGGCGACACAGCCACCGGTTTCCTCGGCGAGCTGCTGGATGGCGTCATCGCAGTAGTAATGTGCGACCAACGCAGCGTCCCGCTCGATCAGCAGCTGCTTGATCTCTTTTATCAAGGCTGCATCTTCTGCTGCAGGGCGGGTCGGGCAGTATGCGCGGGCCAGATGCTCACGCACCTGCTCACGGACGGCATTGTGGGCCTCACGACCCGGCGTGGCGTATGTCAGGCTATTCATATCTCTCTCACCTGCTCACAGGGGCTCCCCCTGTGCTGAGTGGGTCAGGACTCGGCCTCGGACGCGAACGGCCCGTGGTGGCCCTGCCTGCGCAGCAGCTGGGCTCCCCAAGCTGCCGCATATGCCTTGGGCGTCTATCGCCCGCAGCGTTGCCCGCATGTCACGGACTCTACAAGGATACTCCTGCACACTCCCCTCTCCAACTGCGAGAGCCGCAAGTACGCATCCCTTGAGACGACACACGTTTTCCTTGGCACAACAAAAATTGCCCCGCGCCAATAAAGGCACGGGGCAAGATCTGGTGGGTCGTGAGGGATTC
>NZ_JEMF01000011.1 GCF_000591415.1 Cobetia crustatorum
GCGGGCTTTGGGGTCTTGGGTTTCCTACGGGCTTATGATTACCCTAGAAGCTCGATCTATTATCCATACACAAAAGTCTGCCAAAGCCGGGTTGCGAAACTGCAGTGAGGAATTCAAACGCTCTCGTTGATCGACTATTCCACACGAGTCACAGAAACACTCTTGCCAGTATCAGCGCCATGCAACATCAGCCACACCTACGAGGTAACATCTTGCTGTATCACGCACTCTCCCGAGGAAAGCGCTCCATCACGGCCACCACTTCATGGCAGCGTTCATCATCAAGGGCATGGGCATGAGGCGAGGCGAAACGACCAGAATCGTTGTCGAAGTACTCACCATTGGCCTTGGCAAACTCATCATCCAATGCAACACGTAGCAAGATGTCAGCGCCGATATTGATGTCCTTGCCAGGCACACCAAACCCTTCCTTGACCATCTTGCTGGCCAGAAGAGACCCTGGATTGACAGCAATCAGCAGTGGACTCTGCGCATCACGTTTCCGAGCCAGATGACGTGTCCACATGATCAGCGCCAGCTTGCTTTGAGCGTAAGCGGAGAAATCATCACTCAGGTGAGTCTCGCCGGCCAACGCCTCCATATCCACGGGCGCCTGTGCTGCCGAGGCCAGATTGATCACGCGCCCTTCCCCCGTCATCAATGGCATCAACAGCTGGGTTAGCCGGTAAGGCGCTAGCGTATTGACGGCAAAGCGCATGTCCCAGCCCTGCGAAGTGACCGTCTCGGGAACTCGATAGACACCGGCATTGTTGATCAGTACATCCAGTCGGGGATACTCAGCTAGCAGATTTCTCGCCAGTGACTCGATTGACGCCATGTCAGACAGATCGGCCACATGCCCAGAGACGCGCGCTGCCCCTGCCAGCTTGGCAAGCTCAGCAACCACCTCGTCTACCTTCACCTGGTTACGACCGTGAATCAGCACCCGATGGCCACGCGCCAACAACGCCTTGGCAGTCGCCAGACCGATTCCATCAGTGGAACCTGTCACGAGAATGGTTTTCATGCTGCTCTCTCCTGTTTACATCGCGCAGCTTGAGCAGTGCTCAGTACACCGCTCAAGGTGATCATATCTCGACGACGATCTTGCCCGTCGCCTTGCCACTACCGAGGCGAGCGTGAGCTTGGCCTACCTCTTCCAGACGATAGGTCGGCTCATCGATAATCGGCTTCAGTTCACCGGCATCCGCAATACGCGCCATGTCAGCCAGAATCTCGTGGTGATCCTGACGGCGGAAGTCATGCAGCATCGGGATCAGCATGAACACCACGTGCAGAGACAACCCCTTGAAGTGCGCGACGGAGAGATCTATTTCCATGAAGGAGACAGTCGTCGCGACATGGCCATTGAGCGCAGCTGCCTCGAAGGAGGTCGGCAGGTTGGCGCCGCCAACAGAGTCGAATACGATGTCGAAACCAAGGCCGTCAGTATGCTTGGCGACATAGTCAGCCACCTTCTCATACCGATAGTTGATGGCGCTGGCACCCAAGCTTTCTATCAGGGCCTCATGTTCACCCCGCCCTACGGTAGAGGCAACGTGAGCTCCAAAATGACGCGCCAACTGAATGGCAACATGTCCCACACCACCCGCACCGCCGTGCACCAGTACCTTCTGACCAGCCTGAATGCCAGCACGCTTGAGGCCTTCGTAAGCCGTGATGCCGACCATCGGCAGAGCGGCGGCTTCCACCATGCTCAGCGTCTTGGGCTTGTGCGCAATCAGACGCGCATCCGCCGCAATATATTCGGTGAGAGTACCCGGCAGATCCGCCAAGCCGCCAGCACATCCGTAAACTTCATCACCAACAGCGTAACCTTCGACACCTTCTCCTATAGCCTCGACCGTGCCGGCGAAATCCATGCCCAGTAGCGCTGGAAGAGCCGGAGACAACGGCAGTTCCGGACCCATCTCGCGAATCATGGTGTCGACAGTGTTGATACTGGTCGCTGCGATGCGCACCAATACCTGTCCAGATGCCGCCTGCGGCTTGGCAATCTCGGCGACTTCGAATACCTCAGACCCACCAAATGACTTGACCAGCATCGCTTTCATGATTCGCTCTCCTTCATGGATGATGGCGTCATGATAATTGGCATCAACATGCATGATAAATGACAATGAAGAACAATCAGTTTATAGATTCTGTTGATAATCTGTGGCAAACAATGGCATCTACCAGGAGAGCGAGATGCATCTTGAACACCTGAAACTGTTTGTACGCCTGGCGGCCGTCAATAGCATCAGCGAAGCGGGTGAACATCTTGGGCTGTCACCCGCCGTCGCCAGCGCGCACCTACGCAAGCTGGAAGACAACCTGGGAGTCCGCCTACTCCACCGCACCACTCGCCATGTCGCATTGAGCGAGGAAGGTCGTGCCTTTCTCCCGCATGCCGAGGAGGTACTCGCCAGCGCCGATGCGGCGCTGGCCTCTGTGGGTGTCGGTAATGACAACCCACGTGGGACACTGCGTATCACGGCATCGGCTTCCTTCGGTCGCATGCACTTGGTGCCTGGACTTGCCGGTTTTCTCGAGCGTTACCCGGAGCTTGAACTGGACCTGCGTCTGACCGATACCATCGTAGACCTAGTGGAGGGCGGCTTTGATATCGCGATTCGTAACTCCGCGCTCAAGGACTCCACACTTATCGCCCGCCGACTTGCCACCGACAAGCGCATCGTCTGCGCCTCGCCCACCTACCTGAAGCGTCATGGCATGCCAATGCAGCCAAGTGAGCTCCATCATCATGAGTGCCTGACATTGATAGGCATGGATCAATGGAGTTTTCATTGTGGCGACGCCATCGAACAGATCCGCGTCAAGGGGCGCATTCGTACCGACAATGGTGAAGCCGTACGCGATTCCTGTGTCGCTGGGCTTGGTATCACCCTGTCGTCCACCTGGAGCGTCTATCGTCATCTCGGGCGTGGAGAGCTGGTGGAAGTGCTGTCTGAAACACCTCTCGTCAATGAGACAGAGATCTGGGCGGTCTACCCCAGTTCGCGGCAGCTAGCACCCAAGGTGCGTGCTTTTCTGGACTACTTCTCAGAGTACTTCGGGAATCCGCCCTATTGGGACCGATGAACCTCCCACCCAGCAAGCCACTCTCACGACAAACACCCACAAAAAAGCCCACCAGTGGTGGGCAAAGAATGTCGGGACAGGACATTCAGGACAGGAAAGCGTTTGAGAAAGGATTCTGCTACATCTGTCAGACACACCCACCTACGATGAGGCTTGTCCAAAACACTTGCTCAAGCGTTCTTCTTTCCTACTGTTGGCGTTCTGGGGCTCTGACCGTCACGACGTATCACACTTGGTCACGACGGTCAGTAAGTACCACTAGCAACTGACAGGGGTAAGGCGATGGCATATAAGCATCCTTTACTGTCTTGCTGTCTTTGCAGGGCTAGCTTTACGAGGCCAATCGCAGAAGGCCCGACTTCAGCCTCACACGATCACCATCTTCAAGCGCTTTCGTGCAATGCATGCTCGACACGTGTCGCGGAGACACTCTTGCCAGCATCGTTGGCGTAGTCCACGGAATCAGTCGCCAATGCGCGAGTATTGCCCTGGATACCACTATTGCTGATGGACTGCTGAACACGTCCTGCAGCAACACTCATTCCAGTATCAATGGCGCTTGTGTGATGCACGGCTGCCTGATGAGTCACTGGCTGAGCCTGACCCATGATGACGCTGTCACTTAGGGCAGCACGTACACGGGCATCAGCAGCACTGTCACTGGCATTGGCAACGCCAGTGGCTGCAACGGACAAGGCAGCGATGGCGAATAGGGTATTGATGGTTCTCATGATCGTTCTCCTCATTAAACCTAGGTAATGACTTTGGGTTGATGATTCAGATCCTGGCGTGATGGCCAATGATCAGACGCTGCTGTCGCTCAAGGCATTCTGCACACGCGTGGCGGAGACGCTTTTACCTGCATCGTTCACGAAACCCTGACTATCGCTAGCTACTGCACGAGACTCGCCCTGAATACGCTCAGCGCTGATGGACTGCTGAACGCGACCGGCAGCAGCGCTCATGCCAGTGTCAGCGAAGCTGGCCTGACGCAGCGCAGACGACTGAGTCGCAGGCTGAGCCTGACCGACAATGACATTGTCACTGAGAGCAGCGCGTACACGGGCATCTGCAGCACTGTCGCTGGCAGAGGCAACACCAGTGGCTGCAACAGATAGAGCGGCAACGGCGAATAGAGTATTGATGGCTTTCATGGTCATTCTCCTCGGTAAATTCAGATAATCAGTTCAAGTTCAGAAACTAGATCGGGACGTGATAGCCCGCTATCAGACGCTGCTATCGCTCAGGGCATGCTGAACACGAGTGGCAGCGACGCTCTTGCCGGCGTCATTGGCAACATCATTGCTGTGCAGATGGATAGAGCGATCATAACCACGGGTCAGATAGTCATTGGAGGCGTACTGAAAGCGACCAGCAGCGGTACTCATACCTGTCTCGGCGAAGGTTGCCTGGCCTGTCGGTGCCTGCTGCGCATTGCCTTCAATGACCTGCTGATTGACGGAATGCTGCACTCGCTGTGCCGCAGGGCTGTCATCAGCGGCCAGAGCGGCGGTGCTGGCAGTGGCAAGAGCGATAGTGGCGATCAGTGTCTTGAGGTTCAGAGTTTTCATGATGTGTTTCCTGTTCTGTCCTGGGCGTTTTCGCCCTGTTGTGATGAGATCAATTCTGTTGACCTCGCTAACTTATTACCATGCTAACGTTTAACGTGCTTCCTAACTAGCCATCTCACTGGCAGCTCACTGTTTCCATAAAAGAAACAACGAGCGAGCTATCGTGAACCAATTCAAAAATCATTCAAAATAGCTCGTGAATCAGAAAATCAATTCTAGAATTATTTCTGGATAACTTTTGTACAACTAATATGGCCTAGTTAACCCTTTATCCTGCAACCGCTTGGCAGTAGAAACTTCCGCTAGCCCAGCATCCTCAATTTCAACTTTGGTCGCATCTAAAGGAAGTCTTTCAAGTGAAGTCCAATCACCCGACCCTCCATCCAGCCTTACTGTTGCGCATATTTACTACTACGCTGAGAAAAGCAGTCTGGATGCAATCTCATGATGTGAACCGTAGAAAAACTTGACAGTATGCTTTGACGACAGGGACATACTGCTTCCACCCCAAGCTTTGCGTCTTCTGCAATCTGGAATACGCACATTGTGGACGAATGGATGCAGCGAACATATACCTTAGTCGGAACAGCATTGATTCCACTATGGCATCAAAAAATGCCAAGTCTGACGACATGAGCAACGGCCGATACGGTCTCATCATAAGAAAGTCTTCATTATCAGTCTCTTGCGAGCAATTGCGCCGTGGATGGAGATACAGTATGTGCCAGTGACATAGGCACTCCCTCTATGGGCACGGCACAAAAAAGCGCGGAGCAATCTGTTGGATTGCCCCGCGCTCGCCATTTCCATGTCCTCCTTGCTATCCAATGCTGCTTCTTTTTCGTTTCACAGCTCTTTCCATCTTCAGTGTTAGCGTGGCCGAGATGACAGTGCTCGGCACGTTTTTATTAATCGGCCATTCACTGCCAGTAGAAGGCGTTGTCGCCAAGCGAGCTGGCGTCCCCTGGTGGATTACGCTATCTCTGCGCGTAGCCGGTGCATTGGTGCTCGCTGCAATCATCCATCAGGTTTACAGCGTATTCGGCTGGGGACAAGAGATGGCGACGATCAGTTGGCGTCCCGAAGCGGCCTCTGATCAGTGGCAGGTCTGGATGTTGGCACAAGGCAAGACACTGCTGGTAATTCTCGCTGTAATTACCGCACTGATGTTACTGCTCGAACTGATCAAGCGACTGGGGCTGGAAGGCGTATTGCATTGGTTGCTGGCGCCATTGCTCACGACATTGGGCATCGGTCGGGCCACAACCAATGTGACCGTCATCGGCGCAACCCTGGGGCTCAGCTATGGCGCGGGACTGCTGATACGTGATCTGGATAGAGGCGTCATGAGTATTCGCGATAGCTTTTTAGTGCTGTGCTTTCTCGGGCTCTGCCACAGCGTCATCGAAGACACGCTATTGATCCTTTTATTAGACGCCGACCTGTGGGCCATCCTCGGCGCGCGCCTGATATTCGCGGTTGGCGTGATTGCCTTGCTGGCAAGAACTCCCTTCATTCAGCACCTTGAGCAGACAAAAACGAGCCACTGAACACTCGATAACTGAAACCACTCCCTTTCGTGAGCGATGCGTTCGCACTCCATTGTCTTACTAACGCCGCTGCCATTTATCACCCAGGTCGGTATTACCTGGCAGGGGCGTTATGGCCTGCAAAAAGCAACAGTGCTCACAGTACTGAATCACATTCAGTACTTGATGACGCTAGTAGCCCGGATACTTCTCCCATGCCCATGCTTCATCCTTGCCACCGCCATCGGTATAGATTTCCCAACGTTGGCAGTCATGCAAGTCATCCGCCATCTCACTGATGACCTCACGTAGCTCCAGCGACGTGTGCCAACTTGCAGGGATCACCTCCTCGCCTAGCATCGCTCCCAACAAGTTGCCGGTGATGGCGCCAGTGGAGTCCGAATCGCCGTCGTGATTGATGGCCATCTCAATGGCATCTCTGAAATTGGCGCCTTTCATGGCGCAGTAAACCGAGATGGCTAGCGCCTCCTCGGCGATCCAGCCTTGCCCCAAACGGGCAATCGCATCATTGGGAGCAATGCCTTCTTCAAGCAATACAGTCGCCAGCTCAAGCGCCGTTAACGTCTCTTCATGCCGTGGGTGGCGCTTGAGTATCTGACATGCCTGACCCAGTGCCTCGGAAAGTGATTCACCCACCACCAGTAATTGAATCATCACTGCCAACACACCACCGGCCAGCTGACCAGTCGCATGACCATGCGTTAGCGCAGAGACATCTACTCCCAACTCGAAGCACATCTCGAAGGAGGCTCTACTGGCATGGGCGAACAACCCGACGGGGGCGACACGCATGACACCGCCGCAGCCCTTGCTGTCGTTACGGGCTTGATCACCATATGCGCGCATCTGCTTCAGTGCAGATAGACATGTCATGCCAGGTGCCCGACGTGAATGAAGGGCTTGCTGCTTTATCAACCAACCACTGGTTAGCCAATCTTGCTCAGTATCCTGCTGAGTCAGCTCTCCCTGGGTATAAAGCCAGCGTTCATAGGCACTGCTCACCAATCCACTTTGTGTCGAGACTCCTCTTAGACAGCCTCTTACATGGCTGCGCAGCAAACCTTCCGCAGTGAAAAGCGTCATCTGAGTATCATCGGTAATACACCCTATCCCACCATAGGCTGGCGCATACTCACTGACACCCGTGGGCCCAAAGCGAGAGAGAATTTCATTTCGCGACATGAACTCCACCGGTGCACCCAGCGCGTCACCGACGGCGCCTCCTAACAAACAACCTCGAAACTGAGATTTCATATCCAGTGTCATGCAAGGCTCCCGGAGTAACTCTCAAGCGGCGATCCGCAAGGGACACAGTCAAAGACCTGCATTCAGTCCTGTCAGCTTTACGCTATCAGTTAATTCGCATTTTATGAAAAACCCACCGATGGGTTGGTGCGCATAATCAGGCATCACTGGATGACACGGCTAAGTGGAAGTTCAGTATCAATGGCGTGGTTTTCTCGGGAATTTCTTCCGCCAGCACTACCTGCGCCACCATCAGCGTGCTGTTCTGGTGGGAGTATTTCTCGTTTCGCCGCATAGCAAACATCGGAGTGATCGTGCTCTCGGGGAATTATTGCCGTTTATGCAATAACCAATTGCACATGAGCGCCTTTTTCCTCACCCAGCAGTGCACTAGCCTTGCGGACTGAGGACATCACCCGCCAGATGGCCTGCTCGAAGGTTATTGCTGGACCACGCTATCTGGCGACTCACCGTGAAGGAGATCCCGCTCATGCCAGCCCCTATTCCTACTCGTATGGCATACGTCAACTATCAGCTTGACCGCCCAGAAGGCTTGCAGATCAAGGTGGATCCGAATGGTGAGTCTGGGCGGCGCATCGAGCCGGAACACGACCGCCGTGGCGTCAAGCTGCAAGACCTGCGAGCCGTTCCTCCAAGCTTTGTGACTCAGGGAATGCTATTTCTCGAGGCACCCTCACTTGCCGTGGATGCGCGCGATGCACAAGTACGTGACCGCCTGCACACACCGGCCATCGAAGCACTGCTCAAGCAGCAGCTCGGCGTCAGTGAGGTGCATGTGTTCGACCACACCTTGCGCGGCTTCGAAGGGGAACGTGTGCCAGCACAGCACGTGCATGTCGACTACTCGCCGAGTTCCGGCCCACAGCGCGTGCGTGACCTGCTGGCACCCGAGCAGGCGGAGCAGTGGTTGAGCGGCCACTACGGCATCGTCAATGTCTGGCAGCCTATGGGGCATGCTGTCGAGCGCGACCCGCTAGCGTTCGCTGATGCCGAAACCGTGCAGCCAGGCGACTGGGTCAATATCGATATTCTGTATCCGGATCGCTGCGGGCAGATTCAGGGGCTCGTCTATAACCCGGATCACCGCTGGTATTTCGCATCTCACATGCGCCCCGACGAGGCCATTGTCTTCAATGCCTTCGACAGTGCCGGCAAGCCACCGGTCGCACACACCGCCGCCGAGTTGCTCGATAACTCGAACGATGCGCCGACGCGCACCAGTCTGGAGACACGGGTATTGGTCCGTTATCCCGATTGAATCACAACGCCCGGCATTGAATCGCATCGCGCCTGCCGGCCAGATATTCGTCACCCCTATTTTCCAGTTTCAGGAGCTTTGCCATGAGCTTGTCTTTCCATGTCGTCCGCCACGAACGCGGCTTCTCTCCCACGCCTCTGCCCATCTGGACCGACAACGGCGACGTGTCTGACCTCTTCGAGGCCGACGCCGCGCCAGAGGTGGTCCGTCAGGAAGTCGAGGGCGTTCCCGGTGCCTTTCAGTTGCTCAATGTGCTGACACCCGAAGAGGCCGACAACTTCGTCGCCACCCTGGAAGAAATGGGCTTCGAGGAAGATGCGCCGGTCTCGCTGCCGCGCTCGGTACGCCACAATCACAACGTCAACTGGATCGTCAGTGAAGCGGTCGATCAGGTCATCTGGGAGCGCTCTGCCCTACTGGTCACCGAGCAGATCCAGGGCGAAGGTGCCAAGGGCATCAATGCGCGCTTTCGTGTCTACCGTTACGAAGCCGGCGACTTCTTCAAGCCACACACTGATGGCGCCTGGCCGGGCAGCCGCGTCATCAATGATGAGGTGATCCACGATGCCTACCCGGGCCTGATGAGCCAGTACACCTTCCTCATCTTCCTGAGCGATGGCTATAGCGGCGGGCGTACCGAGTTTCTGGTCAGCCGCAGTGACCCCAGCAAACCTGCCCAGTCACGCGATGATATCCAGACCGTCTCGGTCGCCACGCCCAAGGGAGGCGTGTTGTGCTTCCCGCATGGCTCGCATCCGCAGCATTGCGTGCATGCCGGCGAGCCAATCGGTGACGGCGCCAAGTACATCATCCGCAGCGACATTCTTTACTGAGGCGGACACGACTCGCCGAGATAATCACCATGAAGATGTAAAAAGGGCCCGATCTCCCCCGAGATCGGGCCCTTCATGTTTCTGGTATTTCTGGTATTTCTGGTGTTGCAGCCTTGCAGGCTCATCTCACGGCCTGGCCACTCCACTGGAGTGACGCAGGCTCAACCACAGGACAAGCGCTCGCGGCGGGCGAGCAGGAAATCGACCCATGCACGCACGCGTGGGTTGTGTTGATTCTCGCGCGCGAAGACGACGTGAATACCTGTGTCGAACTCTGCCGCGGTGACCTGATAGCCCTCCAGTACCGGTATCAGACAACCACTTGCCAGCTCATCGCGAATCGCCCATAGCGGCTGCACTACCACGCCAGCGCCATCGAGAGCGGCCTGGGTGAGAATATCGGCATTGTTGGTGCGCAGCGCACGGGCGCGTGCCGAGATACGGTACTCTCGGCCATCGCGTATCAGCCGCCAGTGATGATTGGCCGTGGTGTAGCTGAAGGTCAGCAGTCGATGCTGCTCCAGATCCTGCGGCTGCTGGATAGGCGGCTGAGCCGCGAGATAGGACGGCGCGGCGGCCAGCACGAAGCGCTGATCACTGATGTGACGCGCGATCAGGCTCGAATCCTCCAGATGGCCGATACGTATCGCCACATCGAAGTGATCCTCGACCAGATCCACGCGCTGATCGCTGCTGACGATGTCCAGCGTCACCTCTGGATAGCACTGCATGAACTCGCTCACCAGCGGCGCTATATAGAGACGCGAATATCGCCACGGCACCGAGAGACGCAATGGCCCCGCGACCCGCTCGCTCAGCAATTCAAGCTCACCGGTGAGGTGATCCACCTCGTCCAGGATGGCGCGAAAGCGAACCAGGGCGCGCTCACCGGCTGGCGAAAGGCGCACGTGACGAGTAGTGCGTACCAACAACGACTCACCGAGCTGTCGCTCCAGATGATTGATGTGGCGCGTGGCCGTGGAACTGGCGATATCCAGCTCGCGCGCCGCCGCATTGAAGCTTTGATGTTCCACCACCTTGAGAAAGGTGCGCAGGCGTTGTGTCAGTTCGTTCATGACGCTCCAGCGAATCATCGACCTCTTGTGGCACAGTTGCCAAACCAGACTGTCCACGGGCGATATCGAGAGCCGAGCATATCATCGTCACTGCTAAGGTTGTCCTCCGCCCGCCACCAATCTGCCATGTCTGACTATGTCAGTTCCCGCTCCAGCTCAACGACTGCCAGCATTTTTCTTCATGACGCGGCTGACGTTCGAGAATTCAGGTAGAAAGGCATGTCATGCCTAGAATTCGCCATAAACAGAAAGGCCGCCTTTGAAGGCGGCCTTTCTGTTTCATCATGCCAATAATCGCGTGTGACCTTCCCCTATCACGAGGCCAGTTTCATGACATCGTCGTAAAGCGCTCGCGAGAGGGACACGCCCTGCGCTTCATGTTTCTGACGTGCCTGATAACGACGCTCGGATGACAGACGTGCCCCCTGCTGCTGCACCATGTCAAAGAGTCGCTCGGAACGCAGCATGTGTTGTCGAGAATCCCCTCCGGTGATGCGCGCCGGGTCAATCGCGATGATCAGTTCACCATGATACGGCAGGCTTTTCTTGCCTTGATCGTACTCAGTCGACTCGATACTGAGCATGTCGCCAATCAAGGGGCCAGCGATCAGTTCGATCATGATCGCAAGCGCCGAGCCCTTGTGCTCACCAAAGGGCAACATTGCGCCATGGTCCAGCACTTCGCCGGGGTCCTGACACGGCGCTCCATCTCGATCGACCCCCCACCCCAGTGGAATCTCATCACCTTGACGGCGATGCAGCTCGATATCGCCACGTGCAATCGCACTGGTCGCGAAATCGAACACATAGGGGTCACCCTCCGGGCGCGGCCATCCGAAGGCGATCGGGTTGGTGCCCAGCAGCGGCTCCTTGCCGCCATGAGGCGCCATGTAGGACTGCGTTGGATTACAGGCAATCGCGACCAGACCTTCCTGCGTCAGGCGCTCGATCTCGACCCACAATGCCGTGGCATGCACACAGCGATTGATGGCAAGAATGGCGATGCCGGAGGATCTTGCCTTGCTGACTAGCCCCGGTACGCCTTGGCGGAAGGCATAAGAGGAGAATCCTCCCCGCGCATCCACCTTGATGACGGAAGGCGCCGTATCTTCCACGACAGGTTCTGCGTCAGGGATGACGCCTCCATTGCCCAGTGTCGCCACGAATCCCATGAGTCGGTAAAGGCCATGCGATCGACTCCCTGCCATTTCTGCCGCGACCAGTGCTTCGCTAATCGCCGCGACATGAGGCTCGCTGAAGCCATGCCGTGACAGTACCTGGCAACAGATCGAATGAAGCTCATCCCGGTTCAGGACGACATCCGCCTCTGCATCATCACGTCTTGCATCACTCATTCGGAATCATTCCTTTATCGAGACAGAAAATCGTTACTTCCATGACGGACCACTGATGGCATCGGGCAACCAGAGCGCCAGTGACGGGAAAGCCAATACCAGTGCCAATACCAGCAACTGCAGGAAGATAAAGGGCATGACTCCCTTGTACATATGCTTGAGCGTGACTTCAGGCGGCGTAATGGCTCTGAGATAGAAGATGGAAGGTGCCAGCGGCGGTGTCAGATAACTTGTCTGCATGACGACAAGGAAGGCGACACAGAACCAGATTTCATCAAATCCGAGCAAGCCGACGACGGGCATGGCCACAGGGATGATGATCAGCACGACAGAAATCATGTCGAGCACGAAGCCCGCGAGGAAGGCGATCAACAGAATGGTGCCCAGGATGAACCAAGGACTCATGCCGGTATCCAGCAGCAGCGACTGAACGGTCGCCATGCCACCAGAGGCGAAGAACACGCCTGCAAACATGTTGCCGCCCAGCACGATCAGCAAGATCATCGCGGTGATATTGAGCGTTCTGATGGCCGCATTCCATAGAATGGAGACCGTGAGATTGCGATACCCCAGTGCCAGCAATACCGACCCCAGGGCGCCGCATGCGGCCGCTTCCGTCGGCGTGGCCACTCCCATCAATATCGTACCCAGCACCACCATGATCAGACTCATGGTCGGGAGAAGAGCGCTCAAGGTAACCCAGAGCATCTCGCCCCATCCCGGGCCCTGCTCATCAGTCTCCGGACGCGGTGCCAAGGCCGGCTTCAGCGCACAGATCACGACGATATACAGCAGGAAAAGCAATGCCATCAAAAAGCCCGGAATCAACAGGCCACTGAAGAGCGATCCCACCGACACGCCCGCCACTGGGCCAAGAATGACGACAGTGATGGAAGGCGGAATCGCCGTTCCCAGAGATCCACTGGCGCAAATGGTGCCTGAGATAAGTGACTTGTCATAATTGTGCTTGAGCATGACGGGCACTGCGAGCATGCCGATGACCGCTTCCGTCGCGCCTACGACACCACTGGCCGCTGCGAACACGGTCCCCATGATGACAGCACCAACACCCAGGCCTCCTGGCAAGCGACGTGTCCATAGATGAATGGCACCAAAGAGCCGCTCGGCAATCCCTGAGTTCTCAAGCATTGCCCCCATGAAGATGAAGAGTGGCACGGCGGCCAGAATAGAATTGGACGCGGTATCTTCAATCTTGGTCAGCAATTGATAGGCCGCGGCATCACCGAACTGAGCGATACCAAAGACCGTCGCGATCACGATCATCGAGAAAGCGATGGGGAACCCCTGCACTATCAATCCGATCAGCGCGGGGAACATGATAAGGGCAAGATAATCACTCATGGCGCGTTCCCCTTCGTGGCGTCATTACCTACCAGAATCGACAGGAACTTGAGCATTTCTGCCACGACCTGAAGCGCAAGATAGATGAAGCCGATCAACCAGACGCTGAAGACAGGCCAGACGACTGGATTCCATGCAGAACGGCCTGAGCGCTCATTGGAAGAGAAAGCATCCAGTGCATAGAACGACAATTCCCACACCAGCCACACCAGCACGGGTAGAAACAGGCAGTAGCACAAGAGATGGACGCATGCCTTGGTGCGGGGTGAGAAGTTCTGACTCAGGACATCAACGCTGACATGCTGCCCAACACGCAGTGCGTTGGCCATGCCCAGCATGAAGATGGCACCCATCACCATGTAACTGACTTCAAACGCCCACAGCGTGGGTTGCCCGAGTACATAGCGACTGAAGACTTCATAGACGAGAGCGAGTACGAGGGGGAGTATCAGAACAGCCCCCAGATACCCCGCCCAGCGGGTCTGACGCTCGATGGCATCGATTATTTTCATGACAAGATCCGAATGACGGCATGGGGATGACACAGGCGAACGCGTCGCCTGTGTCATGAAGGAAAGATCACGAAATATCTAGCGACCCATGCCGCCTATCGGCAAGCGATAATCCTGCCATGTGGTCATGCTTTGCTTGAACGTGCGCTGGGATTGGAGAACACGCGCGAACCATTCATTGTCAGCGGCTTTTTCATCTTCCCATGCACGCGTTTCTTCGTAGATGGCGTCGATGAATGACGGATCCAGCTGGACGATTTCATTCGGGCCATCCTGGAGTTCCTTGAAGGCCTTGAGGTCTGCAAAGGAGCTATCAAGCCAGGATTCAAAGACACTCAACTTGCCCGCCAGACGAAGCTGGCTCTGCTGAGCCTCCGTCAATCCCTCCCAAGCCTCGACATTCACTTCACACTCGAGAATGCCACCGGATTGATGGATGCCCGGCAAGATGACGTACTGGGCCACGTTCTGGAAACCGGTAGGTTTGTTGAGCTCGGGGCTGCCCCACTCCGCTGCATCGATCACGCCGCGATCCAGCGCCGTATAGATGTCACTGCCCGCCATCACTACGGTAGAAGCGCCCAGGCGTGATGCGATTTCAGCCCACGCACCTGAAGTCCTCAGACGCAGGCCCTGGAAATCTTCAAGTGTCTGCACCTTCTTGCTGGAGTGGAGGAATATCTCGGTGCCCAGCGTGGAGCACGGGAAGGCAATGACTCCGAAGACTTCGCGACGAAACGCTTCATACAACTCAACGCCGCCGCCCTCATACATCCACAACATGAACTCTTCCGGTGTCAGACCACTGGAATGCCCAGCCAACAACGCAGCAGTGGGATCGGTGCCGTAATCGTAATTGATATAGTTATGGCTGATCTGGGCAACACCTGACTTGACGGTATTGGTGACGCGCAGCGCTCCCCCTAGCGTACCGCCGGGAAACACCTGGATGTTCACGTCCCCGCCCGTCAGCTGAGTCGCATAGTCGGCAAATGTCTTGGCATCTCGTTCAAGCCAAGGGCCACCGCCCCAGGGGGTCGCCATCTTCCAGTCAATCTCTTCTGCCTGAACCGGCAAGCTTGCCAGGAGAGTGACGGCCATTCCCATGCCGAGTGCATTTTTCTTGAGGTTATACATTATTGTTTTCCTCAGACCATCCTGGACGGACGTGTCGGGTATCGGGGCTGATGTGGCTGATGACTGCCTCGTCGACGCCGAGGCGTGACCTGCACCATCAAGGGGGTATATCACCAGACAGACTGAATTCTCACTTCGCCAAGCCAGCATTGCATATACGCAATATTGCGTCAAATGTGAATATTGCCTCGACTTTTGATCCCGTTACGCTCTAAATATTCACCTCCAGGTCACTCATGGCATTCAACCAGCACCCTCATCGCGAGACGCTGTACACTTCCGTGCCACGCCAACAGCCTGCTGTGGCAGATACGGTTGAACACTGCCCTACGCTCACTATCACGACGGAGCCAATTCATCATGTCCACTCATCCGGAACAGGCATCTGTCCTGAAGCACAGACAACGCAAGGCAGGCGCCATCGGTGACAATCTCAGGGCGTTACGCAAGGCGAGAGGCTTCACCATCGCTGCCATGGCACTCGCCTCGGGGATCTCCGCTGCCAGCATTTCGCGCATCGAAAATGGACGCATCTCTCCTACGTTTGAAGTGATAGTGGGTCTTGCGAAGGGGCTGGAAGTCGATGTCAGTGAGCTGTTCTATCACGCCGAAGAAAAGACCTTTCGCGGCTGGTTGGCGCTGACACGCGCCCAGCAAGGAGAAGTAATTGAAACGCCGAATTATCGTTTCAGGCCGCTCTGCAACAATGTGGCCTCAAAGGAATACATGGTGTTGGAGACCACGATTCTGAATCGGAATCTGGAAGAGTTTGGCGACTTGCAGAAGCACTCAGGGCAGGAGCAGGTCATTGTCACCAGCGGTGAAGTGACGGTATGGACAGAGCTGTACGATCCGATCGATCTCAGCGTTGGCGACAGCCTGGCGTTTGACAGCACTCTGGGACATGCCATCACTTACAAGGGATCGACGCCGGCCACATTGACGTGGGTCTGCAGCGCCTACGCCTGATGACGGCCAGCATTGAAGCAGCAACCCTGCACCATGAAAAAAGCCCCTTTATAGGGGCTTTTTTGTTGCTACTGAGTTCATTGCTCGCTGGCTAGCGTCAAGGGACCAGCTTCACGAGAAGAGGCTTCAAGGAGCATGCTTCAAGGGATTAGCGTCAAGGCGGTCAGCTTCATGACTCCGTTGCGATGATGTCCGCTTGCTGTTGAGTTCATCGGAAATGGCCAGCATGAACTCAACAGCGGAGCTTGAATGCACTTGCGTCACGAGGCTCACACCGATAAACAGCGCGGTGGAGACAATGATTCCCCAGATACCCGCAGGCAAGCCCAGCAGAGAATTGCCGGTGGCATACATGAAGAGTACGAAGGCACCAGTACCGATCACACTGACCAGTACGCCCGCTGCCGTGCCGCGCTTCCAATAGAAGGCACCAATGATGGCTGGCACTGCCGCGACCAGGCCTGACGAGGCGGCCACCGACAATACGGCAATGAGGTCGAGTTTGAGCTCAGCAAAGCCCAGCGCCATCAATGCAATCAAGGGAACGACAATCTTGCCGACCATCAACTGACGCTTCTCACTGGCAGCAGGATTGATATTGGCATAGACATCACGCGCGAGCATTGATGAAAGCGTCAGCATGATGGAGTCAATGGTAGAGACGGCAGCCGCCATGATGCCAATCAACACAATGACACCCAGCACCGGCGGCACGAATCCGGAACTCAGCAACGATGCTGTTGCCAGATCAGCGCTCTCAAGGCTCGGGAAGGCGACCAGGGCCGAGAACCCCCACAGCACCGATACCAGTGTGTAAATCAGGCCGAACACCAGGAATCCGAGCAGCATCTGTCGCATGGCCTTCAACGAGGATGGCATGAACAGGCGCTGGCTGACCTGAGGATTGGACAGACTGAAGAAGAACCACGGAATGGTAAGCCCGAGGAAGGTCACGAAGCTGAACAGCCCCGAGCCCGGCACCGTCAATGACTGCGGCTTCTCGGTGGCCAGCGTATCAAACAGGGTCCCGAAGCCACCGAGTCCCTTGATCACCAGAAACGCGACCAATGTGGAGGCCACTATCATCATGATGGCCTGCAGTGAGTCAGTCCACATGACAGACCGAATGCCCGCGACATACGAGAAGAAGATCGCAATGGCCGTCGCCATTACCACACCCGTGGTGAAGTCGATCGCTCCGTTGGTCGTCCCCTGAAGTAAATACCCTACCCCCGCCAGCTGCACTGCCGCGTAAGGAATCAGGAAGATACAACTGGCAATCGAGACTGCCATGGCGACATGACGACTGTTATAACGTCGCCCCAACATTTCACTTGGAGTGACAAAGCCAAACGCCTTGCCCACTGCCCAGTACTTGGGACCAAAGATGGCAACCAGCGACACACCGGCAAAATAAATGATCTCGAATCCCAGGGCGCCGACTCCACCGGCATACGTAAGCCCCGCAAGACCCACCATCATGAAGGCACTGTAGGTCGTGGCGCTGTAACTCATTGCCGAGACAAAGCCGTTCATCTGACGATTGCCCAGGAAGTAGCCCGACATACTTTCCGCGCCCCCTTGGCGCGCCAGCAAGGCAATTCCGACGGCAATCAACATGTAGATGGCGATGGACCACCAGATCAGTGACTCAGTCATTGCTGTGCTCCTCGAAATCCTTGGTGATATAGAGGTTCACGGCAATGACGATCACCCCCGCCACCGACCAGAACAAGAAACTGCCGTACCATGCACTCACATGGGTCAGTAACGTATAGGGCACTAGGTAACAGAGCAGGACCAGGGCCCATATCAGCCATATCCATTTACTTCTCTTCATGATCAACCTCTTATTATTGTCGCTTTAGGGGTGAGATGATGATGCGTTGCGGTGTTCCTCGCGTATCGCGGATACGCGTTGTTCAACGTCACGCCAAGGGGGATTGTCAGGTGCAAAGCGCACTTGCAGGTATCGGGTCAGCGTGACGACTTGAGCATCCGTGAAGCTGTCCGAAAATCCGGGCATATTGCCAACCCCGGGAGCGTGCTCTGCATGCACACCTCCCAGAATTGTCTGAAGGGTATTGTCGGGAGAGGCGCTGTGCAGATTGGTGTTCAATGCCAACGAGGTCGTTGCACTGGAGAATGACGGCACGAGATGTTCGACATGACAGGAGGCACACGCCCCCTCGAACAGCCGCTCCCCACCTTCCATTCCCGCAGGCTTGTCTGCGACCGAGCCACTCTCGACTGAGCCTCTTCGCGCATGGCGAGGCTATCGCCAGCCGGTGCATCCATCTGCGCCGCCACATAGTGTGCGATGGCACGCACATCGTATTCTGGAAGTTCCGCCAGTCCCGCGACGACAGGCGCCATGGGGCCAGACGCGACGCCGTGCAAGGACGACTTCCCTTCGCGGAGATAGTCATACAGCGAAGCTTCGCTCCAGAGGATCGGCGCGCGACTCATGCCAGTGAGTGCGGGCGCCTCCCAACCATCGACCATGGCTCCCGACAGGTAATCGTTGCCGCCACGCTCAGCACCCAAGGCATTGCGCGGCGTATGACACGCACTGCAATGCCCCAGGCCTTCAGAGAGATAGGCTCCCCGGTTATACAGTTCACTTTGCGTCGGGTCTGGCGAAAAGGGCGTGCTGTCGTGGTAGATGCTGTTCCAACCGCCGATCAATTCCCGCCGATTGAACGGGAAGTTCAAGGCATTGTCCGGCGGCGGCGTGCTGACTGCCGGCTGCACCATGAGGTAGGCATATAGCGCCTGCATGTCGGCATCCGTCACCTTCGCAAAGGCGGTATAGGGAAATGCTGGATACAGATTGTGTCCATCACGGCTGATGCCATGGCGCATTGCCCGCTCAAAGGCCGGATAAGACCAGCGCCCGATGCCCGTCTTCTCATCAGGGGTGAGGTTGGTACTGAAGAGCGTGCCAAAGGGCGTCTCAAAGGAGCGTCCGCCAGCATTGACGACACCGTTCTCAGCGGTATGGCATGCCGCGCAGTCACCCGCCGCAGCGACCAATCGCCCCCGCTCAAGGGTCTGAGCAGAATAGACATTGGCTGCGGGACGGCTAATTGGCGCAATGGCACTCTTCCACGGCCAGGCCACAGCCACGGCACTGGCAACGGCGGCCAGGGCCGTCACCTTCAACCAGCGACTGGCAGGACGCTCAGCGCGCAAAGCGATTGCCGCAGCGCTTGTCATGTCACGATCGCTAATCCCTTGACGCACGCGACGGGCCGTAAAGGGTGGCTGTCTGAATCGCACACCCGTGGCATCGAACAAGGCATTGGCAATGACAGCGACGCCCGGCGACATGTCGACATCGTCAGGAAGACCTGACATTGACGTCAGCCGTGCATCGTCACCTGGTGGCATGTCGGTGACAGCGGTGTCGGTGACTGCCATGGCAGAGTCCCTGCGCACTGGCATCACGATATTGCGCCGACCATCCCCCCACTCATCAAATGCCGCTTCATTGCCCAGCAAGGGCGTCGCCTCACCGAGCACGCGCGCCTGCAGTGTCTGCTGCAAGCGCGCGGTATCAAGCGCGGGTCCGCCATCTTGTCCCACGACCAGTCGAGTCAGGGTGACATCACCAGTGATACGGTTGACTTCGACATCGGCAATCCAGGCGGAGCGTACCCCCTCCTCGACACGCTGATGACGATCCGGCAACTGGGAGTAAGCAAAGCCACGCCCTGTCACGGTATCTCGCGGACTCGACGACATGGAGTCCGAACCCTGCCACTGAGCACGACTCGAGACTGAACAAATCAGCTCGATGCCGCGTGGATCTTCAAGGTGCTGGAGCCGGAGTGCGATGGGGTCTTGGCCACTCTCGTGCGCCACTTCATCCAGGAAGGACTCGCGAGCAAACGCTTGCTGCACGTCAGCCAAGGTGTCATCCGTGCTTCCCGTCTCCACGGACGCGTTTCTTTCCTTCTCGCTCCGGGCAGAGAGGCACTCATCTTGAAAGACATACGGGGAGAAGAGCCGCACACTTTCGCTTGCAGTCTCGCCTGGTGCAGACGCCCTTGCCTCATCTGCTGCATCGTCAGTCATCGCCCCTGACAACAGCAGACCTACCGCAGGAACATCGCTCGCCGCATGTGCCTGACGATTGCGGTAACGCAGTATCTTTCCACTCGCTTCGCGCTCTGCATCGATGGCAATACGCTGCGCCAAGCCAAGGGCATGCACATCGCGGACATAGCTCGCATCCAGCCATACTGCCACCGGGCGACCAATGGCGTGAGACATGAGCGCCGCATCAACGACTGCATCATCGCCGCAATGACGGCCCAATCCGGAGATCTGTTCAGGGGAGGTGACAGACAACGAGATGCTGTTGGCATCCAGTCCCGTCAATAGCGCAAGATCACGCGTCAAAGTCTCGGGGGTCGCAGTCTGCCCCCACACCCTGAGCTATCCGCCGTGCAGTCCGCGATGATCCAGCTTGGGACATCTCCCCATCCCATCCGGCTCGGCCAACCATATTCATGGTCATGACGCTGACTATCTCGCTCGGCGGTCGACACTGCGATCTCGTCCGCCGTCGCCGCTCTTATCACTTCTCTCGCGATCGAAGATACACCAGCCACCTGGCCGTTGTCTCCATCGGGATGCCATGTGACCGTCAGTCGACGCGCAGCCTCCTGCGCCGCCAGCAGGCTGTCTGCCACCACACCGACAAAGTTGCCCTCCATGACGATATCGACATTTCCCGACAGAGAGACGTCATGGAGCGGTGCAACCTCCAGCAGCTGATCGCAGGTGAACTTGTCGCCATCCCACGCGTAATGGGGCGGCCGCAAGACCACGCCGTAACGCACACTCTGCGCCAGTCCAGATGGCCATTCAGCCGGGATGATCAGCCTTGAGACTCACTCATGGCTCGCCTCCTGGCTCGATGCGGCATTGAGGATCACCGCACGCTGAGCGGCTGCCAGTATTTCAATGTGAGTGCCGCAGCGACAGAGGTTGTATTCCAGGGCGGTGCGCAGCTGAGTAGCCGTTGCCATTGGCGTGCGGTTGAGCAAGGCACGCACGGTCATGATCATGCCATTGAGGCAATAGCCACACTGCGCTGCCTGAGCATCGATGAATGCCTGTTGTACCGGATCAAGACGCCCATCAACGACCAAGCCCTCCAGTGTCGTGACGTCACGTCCAACGACCGATGACACCGGGATGACACAAGCACGCGCAACCATGCCATCGACCAGCACACTGCACGCACCACACTCCCCCAACCCACAGCCATATTTGGGGCCGTTGAGCGCCAGATCATTGCGCAACACATTCAGCAGCGGGATGTTCGGAGACACCGCCAATACATGTGTTTTTCGATCAACCGTCAACGTCAGTGTCTGGGTCATGGGACTCGTCATTTTTGTTAGATGGTCTGGGCTCTCTGAGGAGCCTCATTTAAGCATTACCGTGATGAGCAGAGGGCGTAAGTTCCTCTCATGTGGCGACGGAATATGGGGTAGCGCTGATCGCCATCAGTGCTCGCCGCAGGACTCCTTGGTCGCCACTGCTTAGGCGAAACTACTTGGGCGCGACTACCTTGCCTTCTTCCACCATGGCAACACCGTCAAGGAAAACGGAGCAATGGCGAAGCGGAATGTCCATGTGACAAGGCGTATTGCGTGGCCCACCGACTTCGGTATTGGGACCCGTGGAGAACAGGAAATTACCTTCGAAGGCACGCGCATCCATTCCGATAGCATCGTTCTTGTCGTGCAACCCCAGTGCCGTCCATTGAGCTCTCGGCTGCAAGCCCCAGCCAATATGGGAAAACGCGTAGACATCAGGGTCCTTGAAGTGGGCCATGTACTCGCGCAGATACTCGGCATCAAAACCGCCGTGAATCCGATGAATGAAACCTTCACGAATTTCCAACGTGATCGGCTTTTCGCGTACATAGGTCTTGAAAGGCAGCAGAATATCGCCGATATCCACCACGATCGTTCCCTCTGCCGTGCTTTCATTCGGCCATGAGAACAGGAATCCGCTCGGCCAGTGATCCCAACGCCCCGGTTCATCAGCGAACCCGTATTCACTGACCACGGGGTATTGCCCGAGACTGGCCGTGAAATTCGTCCCTGCCTTTGACGTCACGCTGAACGTGGACGCCCCCCTGAAAACCTTCGCAGCCGCCTCGACACGACGCTTGTCCTCTTGGGTTGGCAGCATCCGTGCCAGCATCTCGGGGGGCTCTACCGCCAACAAGATCCGTGTACCGGACTTGAGAATGGCTTCTTGCTCAGGCGAGTGAAGCAACATCATGGTGTCGACCACCAGGTCTGCGGCCATCAACGCCTGTTGGGCCGCGGGATGATTGGTCAACGCGGTGTGCCCCACATAGGCAGTCAGATCATTGCCGACGGCGGTTCGATGATTGAACGACGATAACTCGACGATATACGCCTTGGCCCCCAGTCGCTGCGCAGCCTCCATGGCGGCGGTCACGACCATGCCGTTGGAATAGTGACTTTTCAGTACCGCCACACTTTGAGTGTCGTCAATTTTCGATAGCGACAGCACATGCTCAAAATGTTGCGTTAGCTCGCTCTGACTGACTGGCATCTCTCACCTCTCTGTCATCCGGATACGGGTGGCACCTGACGCCTCATGCCCACGCTTGGTGCATCGCATGGAAAATCCTGTCCATCACGGTGCATTACCATGCCCAGAAAAATAGTGTGTACGCTCATAAATTCCAACGAGTACAACATATAGCATTGGATCAAAGAGATTGGCAAGTCTTGACCAATAATTTTATAAAACCGCCAAACATAGCATTAATCGGCACATTATTGCCGATGAATCATCAAAAAATTCGCAAAATACGACTGGTACAAATGTGCGAATACTTTCTTGACCTTCCCATTAATGGTGTATACGTTGTTTTTACATCATCAACACCCTAGTAATACATCCGCCTCACATCCCTTCTGAGAGCGACCAGATACCCTGGTTTCTCACAGGGCCAATCCTGCATCGCACGCCGGACGGTCTACCAATAAAAAAACCAAGAGGAAACGTCGAGATGACACAGAAACCTACCATTGCCGTGATCGGCGCCGGACTCGGAGGCGCTGCAGCTGGCGCCCTGCTGCAACAGGCCGGCTATGACACCAAGGTGTATGAACAAGCGGCAGCATTTTCTCGACTGGGTGCCGGCATTCACCTCGGTCCCAATGTAATGAAGGTGATGCGACGCATCGGAATAGAAGAAAAACTGAACGCCATGGGATCGCACCCCGACTACTGGTTCAGTCGTGACGGAAAGACGGGCGATCATCAGTCACGTATTCCGCTCGGCAGCGTTGCGCTACAGGAATATGGTGCGGCGTACATCACCGTGCACCGTGGTGACCTGCATGAACTCATGGTGAGCACTCTTGACCAGGAGCGGCTGCATTTCGACAAGCGTCTGGTCGACATAGACGAGACCGGAAACAAGGTCGTCATGACCTTCTCCGATGGCAGTATCGAAGAGGCCGATATCGTCATTGGAGCGGACGGCGTGAACTCGCGCATCCGCGAAAAACTGCTGGGCCCAGAGGCACCGACCTACAGTGGCTGGGTCGCGCATCGCGCCATCATCTCGGCAGAAAAGCTCAAGGCTTACGATCTCGATTTCGAGGCGTGCGTGAAGTGGTGGTCAGAAGATCGGCACATGATGGTCTACTTCGTGACAGGCGATGAGAAAGAGTACTACTACGTGACAGGCGTGCCTGAACCCGAGTGGAATCATGGCACCTCTTTCGTCGACAGCTCTCGCGAGGAGATGCGAGCCGCCTTTGCAGGCTACCACCCGACAGTCCAGGCACTGATTGACTGTACTGAGACGGTCACCAAATGGCCCCTCCTCGAACGCAACCCGCTGCCCACGTGGCACGAGAATCGACTAGTCCTCCTCGGCGACGCCTGCCATCCCATGAAGCCCCATATGGCGCAAGGGGCTGCCATGGCAATTGAAGATGCTGCGATGCTGGTGCGCTGCCTCGAAGACGTCGGTGCTCACCAGTATCAGGAAGCGTTCGAGCTCTATCGCACCAACCGCTTCGAACGTGCCTCACGCGTGCAACAGGTCTCTCACGACAACACCTGGCTACGCCATGACGAAGATCCTGCCTGGGTATTCGGGTATGACGTCTATGAGGTGCCGCTCAAACAACCAGCCTCTTCTCCCAAGGAGCATGTCGCATGAACAGCACCTACCTGTATGGCGCCAACGTTCAGGCCAATGGCATTCGTCAGCACTACCTTCGCTACGGGGGAGGAGACGCCGCGGTAGCCGGTGGCGCACCACGCCAGGCACTGGTTCTCGTGCCCGGCATTACCAGCCCCGCCATCACCTGGGGATTTGTCGCAGAGCGCCTCGGGCGTCACTTTGATACCTATGTACTGGATGTGCGAGGACGCGGTCTGTCTTCTACGGGCGCTGAGCTTGAGTACGGCATCGATACCTGTGCAGACGATCTCATCGCCTTCATTGATGCCCTGAAGCTTGAAAACGTCATTCTGGCCGGACATTCCATGGGCGCACGATTTGCCATCCGTGCGAAGACACGAGGAGCGAAAGGTGTCAGCAAGCTAGTACTGATCGACCCGCCCGTCTCAGGCCCGGGTCGCCGGGAGTATCCCAGCAAGCTGCCTTGGTATGTCGACTCTATTCGTGACTGCACTCTCGGCGCTGACATCGAAACCATGCGCGGATACTGCGCCAGCTGGAGCGATGACCAGTTGCAGCTGCGCGCCGAATGGCTTCATACCTGCTTCACCCCGGCTATCGTGCAGGCCTTCGAAGAATTCCACTCGGTGGACATTCATCAAGACCTGCCCGATATCGAGGTGCCGACCTTGCTGATGTGCGCCGGTAAAGGCGGCGTGATTCAAGAAGAGGACAAGACGGAAATACAGAACCTCATGCCGAATATCCGCATCACCTTGGCCGAGCACGCGGGCCACATGATCCCCTGGGATGATTACGAAGGCTTCTTCGAGGCCTTTGAAGACTTCCTCGGCCACCCCCTCTAAGCAAGGATATTCGTCATGACCAAGACCTACCGTATCGGCCAGATCGTCCCGAGCTCCAACATCACCATGGAGACGGAAATTCCCGCCATGCTGACAGCACGGCAACTCATTCGCCCTGAGCGCTTCACCTTCCATTCCAGCCGGATGCGCATGAAGACCGTTGCCAAGGAAGAGCTGGCAGCGATGGATGCCCAGTCCGATCGCTGTGCACTGGAGCTCTCGGACGCAGCGGTCGATGTCATGGGCTATGCCTGTCTCGTCGCCATCATGTCGATGGGGCCTGGGTATCATCGCGAGTCTCAACAACGCTTGCGCCAGTGCACTGCCGACAACGGCGCGGAGACCGCGGTCGTGACCAGTGCCGGTGCACTGGTCGATGCGCTGGAAGTGCTAGGCGCCAAGCGCGTCGTCGTCGTTGCCCCTTACATGAAACCGCTGACGGAAATGGTCGTGAACTACATTCGCGAGGAAGGGATTGATGTGCTCGATTATCGGGCGCTGGAAATCCCCAACAATCTTGATGTTGCTCGTCATGATCCAGACAACCTGCCAGCGATCGTGGCCAGCATGGATGTGAGCGAGGTCGATGCCATCGTACTCTCGGCCTGTGTCCAGATGCCGTCACTCTCGGCCGTGGCCAAGGTCGAGGCGCTAACGGGCAAGCCGGTCATCACTGCGGCCATCGCGACGACCTATGCCATGCTGAAAGCGCTGGAACTGGAGCCGGTAGTCCCCGGTGCTGGTGCGCTACTGTCTGGCGCCTATTGAGGAGACTGGCATGCAATCCTTTGATCAAGACACTGCGGCAGCAGACAACTACAAAGGTGTCTGGGATGGACGCCTGGGCTTTGGCAGCAAGGCGGCCTTGCTGGTCGTCGATTTCATGCAGGGCTATATCAAGCCCGAGTCGCCTCTCTATGCCCCTGGCGTAGTGGAAGCCGTGGCGAGAATGCCAGCATTGCTCGCATGTGCTCGCGATACCGGCACTCCCGTCATTCACACCAACATTCTCTATCAGGCACCTGACCAGCGTGATGGTGGCATTTGGGTCAAGAAGGCGCCCGTCATGCGCGCCATGGTGCCCGGCAGCCCCTATGTAGAATTCTGCCAGGAGGTTGTGCCGCAAGATGACGAACTCGTCATCACCAAGCAATATGCCAGTGCCTTCTTCGGCACCTCGCTGGCCTCCACGTTGGTGGCAATGGGCGTGGACACTCTCATCGTGGTGGGCTGCTCTACCAGCGGCTGCATTCGCGCCACTGCCGTCGATGGTGTGCAGCATGGCTTCCGGATGATGGTGGTACGTGAATGCGTCGGTGACCGGCATCCCGCGCCTCATGAAGCCAATCTGTTCGACATCGACAGTAAATATGGTGACGTCGTATCACTGAAAGAGACGCTTGAGCACTTGCAACAAGCGTGAATGAGCATGCCCAGCCATGATGCGCTGGGCATGCTTGTCGACAGGTTCTCGGCGATACCTGAGCCCTCTCGAGCCTAGGCCCTCACTAGGCTGAGCCCTTGCTAGATCGAGCCCTTGCTAGATCGAGCTCTCACTAGACTGAGCACCGAACACGACGCCGATGACTCATGACTAGGGTCTGTTCATCTTCTCAAGCAGATGCAGCAACGCGATGCGCTCAGCAGAATTGAGCTTGCTCATGGTCTGATCAGTAATCTGGTGCGCCACCGGAATCATGCTCTCGACCAATGCTTCGCCGGCTTCGGTAATCGCCACCATGACCTTGCGTTGATCAGCGGGATCCGTCGCCAGTGTCACCCACTCGCGCGCCTTGAGACGCTTGATGACTCCGCGAATAGTGGCAGGATCAATATCGGTCGCCTTGACGATATCCGTCAGTGAACTGGCCCCTCGCTCCATCACGGTACACAGCGTCACGAACTGAATAGCCGTCAATTGCGAATCACTGCAGTGACGCTGAAAGATGGCCGTATGACGTTGATACGCCTTGCGCAGCAAATGGCCAACCTGCTCGGAAAAATCATAGCCCTGCTCTGCTGGAGTCGGATGCTCCGTGCCGGGCATCGTCTTGTCCTGTCTGTCGATCGTCATAATGCATCCTTGAAATATACGGCCCCGACTAGTGGCAGGTATCCCGTCTGGCAATGACTCAAGAAGGAGATCATACCAATATAATGAGGTGTACACCTTAACAACACGGTGTGACCAGTGTGCGACAACCACATCATCAACAGCTTGAAAGATTGACTATAAAAGAAAGTATCTGGATATTAATCTCAAGTCATCTGGCAGATTGATCCTCGATATTCATCATGTATACACCATGAATCATGACCTCGGCACCTGAAAGAAGGGACTGGCATGACGAGTAGCGGTCAGCGACTGATGCAAGACATTGACAGGCCATCACCTCATATCCAACCACCAACAGGGACTCGACATGACTCGCCCATCAGTGCCAGACCGCCATGCACTCCTCACCAGCACTGATGTACTGGTGGTCTACCGTGACCCTGTCATTCCCCCCAGGCCTGCCCCTGGCCAGCCCGGCACACATTCCGATTTCGTTCCTCTCGAGCCGGAACTCTTCATTGCGATACTCGAGGATGGTTACGTCATGGCCTTCAATGGTCATGTCGATCTGGGTACCGGCATTCGCACCTCACTTGCCCAGATCGTGGCCGAAGAGCTGGAAGTCCCCTACGCACAGGTCAGCATGGTGCTGGGCCATCCTTTTGAGGTACCCAACCAGGGGCCGACCATTGCCAGCGCCACCATTCAGATCACGGCTGCCCCCCTTCGGCGCGCGGCGGCCCAGGCTCGAGAATATCTGCTGGATCTGGCCGCGAAACGCCTTGGCGTATCTCGCACGACGTTGCGCTGCTCCGGCGGTCGAGTGCAGTCAATACAGCCCTCGCAGGCGCCACACGCCAGCACTCACGGTATCGCGTATGGCGAGCTGCTCAAAGGACATCGACATGCCCTCAAGCTTGAGGAGCAGGTCACTCTCAAGCCAGTGAGCGACTATCGAATTGTCGGCAAGCCGACACCACGCGTCGACATCCCCGAAAAAGCCATGGGCCAACTGACCTTCGTTCACGACATGCGACTGCCAGACATGTTGCACGGAGCTGTCGTTCGCCCTCCTTATATAGGACATGATCGCGGTGACTTCATCGGCCACAGCCTGATGGATGTCGATACTCAATCCGTGATGGGCATGCCGGGGCTGGTAGATATCGTGGTCATCGGTGACTTCGTGGGTGTAGTCGCGGAGCGCGAAGAGCAAGCGGCTGCCATCGCGAACAAGCTCAAGACAGAATGGCGACACTGCGAGGACCTTCCAGTGCTGGATGACATCGCGCAAGCATTGCGCGCACTGCCCGCCAAGCACCGCCCTTTGCTGAAAGAGGGGAATGTCGAAGACACGCTGAACACTGCCAGCCACTCACTGCAGCGTACCTATCTATGGCCTTATCACTTGCATGCCTCCATCGGCCCTTCCTGCTCACTGGCCAACTATCGTGATGGCCAGCTGACGCTATGGTCAGGCACTCAGAATCCTCATAGCTTGAGAGCGGACCTCGCTCGGTTGTTGGCGCTGGATGAAGGGAAGATCACGATCACTCGCATGGAGGCCTCTGGCTGCTACGGTCGCAATTGTGCTGATGATGTCGGGGCGGATGCTGCCCTGCTCTCACGTGCGGTGGGCCGCCCGGTCCGCGTCCAGCTGACACGCGCGCAGGAACATGCCTGGGAACCCAAGGGGGCCGCTCAGCTCATGACGGTCGCGGGAGCGATCGATGCAGACGGTATCCCTATCGCCTATCGCTTCAATTCACGCTATCCCTCGAATAACTCACCGACCCTGGCACTCCTGCTGACCGGCGCCACCACGCCCAGCGACCTGCCCTTCGAGATGGGCGATCGAACATCCGTACCGCCCTACCACTATCCACAACGCGACATCAGCTGCGATGACGTGCCCACTCTGGTGCGCGCCTCCTGGTTACGCGGCGTCTCGGCCATGCCCAATACCTTTGCCCACGAGAGCTTCATCGATGAGCTGGCATATCTCGCCAAGCAGGACCCGGTTGCCTATCGACTCAACGCACTCACGGACTCGCGTGCGATCGAACTCTCCATGCGTGTGGCGACACGCGCAGGCTGGGAAACACGCGTTGCGCACTCTGTCCCTGCCGGAAGTGTCGATGACGATGGCTGGCTGACAGGACGAGGATTCGCCTACGCCCAGTATGTGCACAGCAAATTCCCGGGCTTTGGTGCGGCACTCGCCGCATGGGTCGTCGAGCTCAAGGTACATCCAGAGAGCGGCCGCATCGTCATCACTCGACTGACTGTCGGGCAAGATGCAGGACTGATGATCAACCCTGACGGTGTCCGCCACCAGGTGCATGGCAATGTCATCCAGACGCTTAGCCGGGCCCTCAAGGAACGCGTCAGCTTTGAACATGGCCTGCCGACCAGCCGTGAATGGGGCAGCTATCCCATACTGCGCTTCTCCGAGATCCCCGACATCGATGTCATGCTGCTGGATCGACCGGACCAACCACCTCTGGGCGTCGGAGAATCCACCTCACTGCCCGGCGCTCCCGCCATTGCCAATGCGTTGTTTGATGCGACAGGCATACGCTTCTTGCAGCCTCCGTTCACTCCTGAAGCCGTGAGAGAGACGCTGAAAGAAAGATTGAACACATAATAGCCTGATGCTTTTACCTACCTCTCCCCGGCAGAAAGCAATGCTCCCCCGCCCACCTGTCACGTGAATCAGCATCGTTGCGAAATGATCCTTGAGGACAGCCGCGGATGACTGTGCGATCACTGGGGCCAGTACGCATCCGCGCATTTTGCAACGGCATTACTCTTGTCGTTTCTCTTGGCATTGGCCCCTCTTCATACGTAAAAAATGACCGAATACGTGCCAATGACCAGATGTGAGGGATTTTTTCTTTGCTGAATCGTGTCATTGATTCATATTGGCTTTCGCTATAAGCCCCGTATCATGGGAGATACAGCGGCTTCGACATGCCATGAAAGCGCGATATTCTGGCGACATAGCCCAAAGTTCTAGCACGAGAGCTTTGCGTTTTCAGGACCATTCGCCGATCATTTGCACCGCCACTGAGTAATTTGATCGTTTGGTTGACGACTTATCCTCGTCATTGCTGGTTTGAACGCCATCGCACTTACGTGACGCCTCAGGTAGGAGCAGCAAGATAAGCCGTAAAAAAGGAGCCAAACATGGCCAGTACTGCGCCAGACCTGGATCGGCAAATCGCCCAGATGGACGATGAACTACTGCCGGTACCACGTCACAAACTGCATCGGTGGCCGCACTTCGCCGGTCTTTACGCCGCCGAGCATGTCGCCGCTACCGAGTTCGTCATCGGTGCAACCTTCGTTGCGCTCGGTGCCGGAATATGGGACATCCTGTTCGGCCTGCTGATCGGTAATGCCCTGGCCGTTCTCAGCTTCTGGTTGATCACGACGCCGATCGCCATCGAAACGCGTCTCAGCCTCTTCACCTATCTACACCGCATCGCCGGTGATTCGATGTCGCGCCTCTATAACTGGGCCAACGTCATCATCTTCACCGCCATCTCGGCGGCGATGATCACTGTTTCAGCAACGGCAGTGCGACTTCTGTTCGATATTCCCGCACAGACTCAGGCGTATCCGACCAGCTTTGAGTTCATTCTGCTTGCGTTGTCCGTTGCCGCCATCGTGGTACTTGTCGCGGTTTATGGCTTCAATGCGCTAACAGAATTCGCCAGCATCTGTGCCCCGTGGTTGATGCTGATGTTCACCATTGGCGGCCTAGTGCTATTGCCAGAACTCGCTGAGTCCGTGACCGGCAACACCAGCCTGACCAGTTTCTCGAATTTCATTGATGTCGCAGGCAGCACCGTCTTCACGGGTATCAATTCCGATGGTGAAGCCGGCATCGGCATCTGGGAAGTCATTGGTTTCGCTTGGGCTGCCAATACCTTCTCTCATTTCGGCCTGATCGACATGGCGCTGCTGCGCTATGCCAAGCGCATGCGCTCTGGCCTTGCAACAGGCACTGGCATGATGTTCGGCCACTACGTTGCCTGGATTTCTGCTGGCCTGATGGGCGCTGCGACTGCTGCCGTTGCGGGTATCAGCATCGAAGTGCTGGAACCGGGTGAGGTTGCTCTGCACGCCCTTGGCGCTGCCGGCTTCGTGATCGTGGTTGTCGCTGGTTGGACCACCGCCAACGCCAATCTCTATCGCGCAGGTCTTGCCGCTCAGTCCGCGATGCCCAACCTGTCGCGCAACAAGGCAACATTGGCCGTCGGTATCTGCGTGGCCGTGCTCAGCTGCTTCCCGTTCGTCTATCGCAGTATGTTGCCGCTGCTGACCTATGCTGGCCTCGTACTGGTCCCGGTCGGCGGTATCATCTTTGCCGAGCACCATCTGTTCCCAAAACTCGGCTTCAGCCGTTACTGGGCACGCTACAAGGGCCTCAAGCACAACGTACCGGCACTGGCGACCTGGGGTCTTTCGCTGATCTTCGGCTTCAGTCTGGAGACGCTGGATCTGATTCCATTTTATTACTTGTTCCTGCCGACCTGGTTCGTGTCTATCGCCCTCTACACCGTGATGGCCAGGAAAGCAGGTGCTGCGGCGTCCTATCCGGAAGCTGAAGCCGCAGAGCAGGATTTCCAGCAGCGCGTAGAAGCACTGCACGCCAAACAGGCAGACACGACGAACTATGCGCCGATCAAGGACACCTCCGGCTTGACCAAGGTCATCAAGGCCATCTGGATGGTATTGGGGCTCGCAGTTCCTCTTGTCCTGGCGCTTCGCGTGCTGCTCGGTAGCCCGGACATGGCGACCTACGAGGCAAATCGTCAGATGTTCTATGACGTGACGATCTGGTGCACGGTGATCTACTTTGCATTCGCCTACTGGGAGCTTCAGCGCAGCAAGGCGCTATTCAACAATCAGGCTCCCAAGCAAGCTTCTACTGCTAGCTGAGTCGGCAGGCGCCGAGAGGCTTCCTGCCAAGCCAACGGCGAAGGCAGTCCTGAATCGAAGGACTACCTTCGCCGCTGGCCGTTAATACCGACGACTTCTTTACCTCTTTTGACCCGACCGCGATACGCGGCAGGAGACCTCCCCCCCATGACTCGTCTCTCCAATGCCAGTCTGACTCAGCTGGACGCCAAGGTAGCCACCCCGACCTATGATCGTGCTGCGGTCAGCGCGGGCATCGTCCACTTCGGCGTGGGCGGCTTCCATCGTGCACACCAGGCCATGTACCTCGACGAGTTGATGAACCAGGGCAAGGCACTGGACTGGGGCATCGTCGGTGTCGGCGTGATGCCGGGCGATCGCCGCATGCAGGAAGCCCTGTCCTCTCAGGACCACCTCTACACCGTCGTGCTCAAGCACCCGGACGGCAACTACGAGCCGCGCGTGGTGGGCTCCATCATCGATTATCGCTTTGCACCGGATTCCCCGGATGCCGTGATCGAGCTGATGGCCGACCCGGCGATCCGCATCGTCTCGCTGACCGTCACCGAAGGAGGCTACAACTTCCACCCGGTGACCGGCGAATTCAATCTCGAGAACGCCGACGTCCAGCACGACCTGGCTAATCCGGGCGCTGCCAAGACCAGCTTCGGCCTGATCACCGAGGCCCTGGCACGTCGTCGCGAACGCGGCGTCGCCCCCTTCACCGTGATGTCCTGTGACAACATCGAGGGCAACGGCAACGTCGCTCACAAGATGTTCACCGCCTACGCGCGTGCACGCGATGCCGAACTGGCCGCCTGGATCGAAGCGGAAGTGCCCTTCCCCAACTCCATGGTCGACCGCATCACGCCGGTGACCACCCCGGATGACATCGAAGAGCTGTCCTCACGCTTCGGCGTGGAAGACGCCTGGCCGGTGGTCTGCGAGCCCTTCACCCAGTGGGTGCTGGAAGACCACTTCGCCAATGGCCGCCCGGCCTTCGAAGACGCCGGCGTGCAGCCGGTGGAAGACGTCGAACCTTATGAACTGATGAAACTTCGTCTACTGAATGCCGGCCACCAGGCGCTGTGCTACTTCGGCTATCTGGCCGGCTATCGCTACGCCCACGAAGCCTGCAACGACCCGCTGATCGTCGACTTCCTGCTCGGCTACATGAACGAGGAAGCTCGCCCGACGCTGGCCCAGCTGCCGGGTATCGATCTCGATGCGCATTGCCGCACCCTGATCGAACGCTTCGCCAATCCGGAAGTGAAAGACACCCTCGCCCGTCTGTGCGCCGAGACGTCTGATCGCATTCCGAAGTTCCTGATTCCCGTTGCCCATGCACAGCTGGAGAATGGGGGTGAATTGCGCCGTACCGCGGCTGTCGTGGCCAGCTGGGCACGTTACGCCGAAGGCGTGGATGAGCAAGGCGAAACCATCGACGTGGTCGATCCGCTCAAGGAAGAGTTGATGGAGCGTGCCAGCCGTCAACATGATGAGCCAACCGCCTTCATCGACAACCGTGAACTCTTCGGAGACCTGGTCGACCAACCGCGCTTCCGCGATGCCTATCTCAAGGCCCTGAAGAGTCTGCACGACAATGGCGCTCGCGCCACGCTGGAAATGCTGGTCGCTTCCTGAAATCGCTGATACCTGATGATTGACGAAGTTCAGGATATCGCGCGAGTTTGACAGCGGCAGAACGTAAAAAAGCGAGACAGGCTCAGGCCTGTCTCGCTTTTTTATTACTATCCCGCTTGCGACTCATGACAACGACTTTAGCCAACTACTCATGAACACACGTCTCAGGTAGCCTTGATTTAGCCTTATCTAACTTACCTTGGGCTTCATGAGTCTGCGCGGATCACACGAAAGACAATGAGCCACAGGATTACGACCACACACGGAAGGCACTAGCTTCACGTGCCATGGAGCAGGAGTCTCAGCATGAGTGTATTGACCACCTTCACGCTATACGGCAAGACAGCCATCGTGACCGGTGCCAGTCGAGGTATCGGTGCCGCCATGGCTATTGGGCTGGCAGAGGCCGGTGCCGATATCATCGGTGTCAGTGCCAGCATGTCGGAGCGTGGCGGCGAGGTAGGTGAACGAATTCGAGCACTAGGCCGCACGTTCACCGGCATCGCCTGTGACTTTTCAGACCGCACAGCCATTCATCGCTTGGCTGAGCAACTAAGCACTACACAGATCGATATTCTGATCAACAATGCCGGTACCATCGAACGTGCTCCGGCCGTCGAGCACTCCGATGAACTGTGGGACCGCGTAATCGACATCAACCTGTCCTCCCAGTTCATACTGACGCGAGAAATCGGCAAACAGATGGTGACTCGCGGCAACGGCAAGATCATCTTTACCGCCTCACTACTCTCCTTCCAGGGTGGCATCACCGTACCGGGCTACGCGGCCAGTAAAGGCGGCATTGCTCAGCTCACCAAAGCCTTCGCCAATGAATGGGCAGCCAAGGGCGTCAACGTCAATGCTATCGCTCCCGGCTATATCGCGACCGACAACACTGATGGCCTGCGCCGAGACGCGGAACGCTCACGCGATATTCTCGCGCGCATCCCTGCCGGACGCTGGGGAGCAGCAGCAGACTTCAAAGGCCCTGTCGTCTTTCTGGCATCAGCCGCCTCAGACTATATGCATGGCACTATCATGACCGTCGATGGTGGCTGGATGGCACGCTGATCATCAGCATCGCCCAGAGAGACAACCAAACAGCGTACTTCCGCACTCCTCTCTAGTTCACTGGACGGCAGAATACGAGCAGCGTCTTAGCTCGTTTGCTCAAGCCGCTCTATCAGATTGGCTTTCACCATCGGCCATTCACTAGCAATGATGGAATACACTGCGGTATCACGCACGGTGCCGTTGGCCATGATCCTATCGGATCTCAACACACCATCCAGCTTTGCGCCCACGCGCTCAATGGCACGACGACTCTGCTGATTCAAGATATGCGTGCGGAACTCGACACAGACACACCCAAGCTGCTCAAACGCATGCCGTAGCAACAACAGCTTGCACTCAGTATTCATTGGCGAGCGCTGTACCGCTTTACGATACCAGGTAGAGCCGATCTCCAGACGCCGATGTTCCTGACTGACATTCATGTAGGTCGTCATACCCACCGCTATGCCCGTCGCGACATCCAAGATTGCGAATGGCAACATCGTCTCCAGTGCTAATCGGCGCTCGACCTCCTCCGCCATCCCGGCACTGTCCGGAATACTGGTATACCAGAGACGATGCAATTGCCCATCGGCAGTGGCCTCCACCAGACCATCATGATGATCGTGAGATAGCGGCACCAACGCGACATACTGCCCTTCGATGGAAAACGCCTCTGGCCAGGTGATCATGACTGACTCCTCAATACAGGTCCCATGGGCAAGGGCGCACAGGGGAGATGTCTCAGTACACCACTCTGTCATCCCAAGGGAGGACAACTTCTGGCGACAACCTCAGACAGTACTTCACTTCTCGTGATGTGACCTCGAGTCTTCGTTGGGGCGTACAACGAAAAATCCCGCAGCCTTTGCCTTTGCTGCAGGATTTTTGAGAGAACATAAGGCTACTGGGCATGAGCCGTGCTCATTACCCCAAACCGTGCTTGCCACTCGCTGCTGAGATCAACGTCGCACCGCATGAGGTATGGCAACCATGAAATGCGACAGGCTTGCCATTCAGACTGATCGTCGGATGCCCCTCGATAATCTTGCACTTGCTGTGGCCATCCTTGGGGCACACCACAGTATCGCCCACGACGGCAATTGGCTTGCCTTCCAACAGATAGTTGGGCTGGGCAGACACCACTTTACCGCCATGAGTCGTGCTATCACCTAGTACGATAACGCCATCGCCTGCACTGAACATGGATAACACCCTTATAGAACGAACAAAAGATAGTCAAGAATCGTTGAGTCAATACTCCTCAACCGCAGATTCTGAAAGCAACACCTGACCTTCCCTGTGGGGTATTACACTCAAAGTCTGCGACCGTGGTACATAACATGGTGGAGATCACCGCTTTGGGAAAATATCTTCACCACACTCGTCAATCACATTTTGCGGCCACTGTGGTAGGCGACAATAGCGACAGAAGAAGTAGTGGCCCACGACTTGTACACTAAATGGAATCAGAAACACCGTGCGTACTATTGAATAGATTACATGGAACTTCTTACCCTCCGAAGCTTCGGACCTGGGCTGAAATCGATGTGCAGCTTCGGAGAGACTTGGCTTCAAATCAAGTGACCCAGCGATAGGTTCTACCGAGTCGGATCCCTCTTCCATAAAACGGCGTACATATTCAAACCTGGCGGAAAGATCCTTGATCATCGCTTGGCGAGTATTATCGCTATTCGAAATCATATAGTGATAGTCATCAAATGAAAAGCTATCCTTGACGCTACCATCTTCATTGAAAAGATAGCCTTTGAGCTCATAATAGTAGCCTTCGATACTGCCAGCCGAGTAGGCAAGACAGAATGTACACTCCTCCCAGCGACAGGTTTTTGGCTGGAAGTCGACATCACTAACAAAGTGGACATTATTTGAGTCGGTGTTGAAGATTGTGTACTGAAGCCCTTGAGTCTTCAGCTCGCTTTTCGCAGCAAAGAACAGAGGATAGGAAAATAAAAAACCAAGAAGAGCCAAGAATGTTAAAAGAAAAATTTCCGCGATACCAACTGGAACATCAGAAAACCAAGGCATTATTAATGCCATGTACAAAAAAATACTCATAAGTACAGAACCACCTAACATTCCCCAAGAAAAATACAACCCTCTTTCACGGAACCAAGACTCTGCTAATATGAGACAGTCTTTTCGTTTAGCACACATAAAACTTGGTGGTTTTATCTCAGCCGATTTTTTCCTGACATCCAGTATATGTTTTTTAGAAAATGATGAACAACTAAGTCGATTGTTACTTAAAAGACCCACTGCTTCAAGTATCTTTTGCTGGGCTTTATTCATGATCAGTTCTCCAATACCTTCTGTAGCTCTTTGTCACTTACCTTGACACTGGGCCAACGATCTTCGCTGCCATAAAAGCAGTGCTTTAGCCAATTCTGAGCGTCACTATCTTTAATAGCCTCTATTAGCAGCGTTACTCCCAAAGCGATCATAAATATCAATCCCGCCCAGCCCGTAAGAAATCTGACAAATATCGACATAAATCCAAGCAGTGTATTTACACCAGCTGACAGGCCATATAATGCTACTAAGACCAAGTTACCTTTATGATAGTTTTCGATAGTATTTTGAAAATCATAATACGCAAATCCCCAAGCTGCGCCTGCGCCAAAGAAACGTCCAGCCCGACCAAACTTTACGGCCCGGGCCAAGGCATTATCCTGCTTGGCGACACTGATGGCGTTAACGGCTATCGCTCGCTCTATGCCTGTCTCGACAGTACTCAATACACCACCGATCAGCCCTGAACTACTCGCATAGAAACGTCCTGCGGCTTCCTCATCTGCAAATACATTCGCTTTTTGCATCGAGTCTCGCGCGAATAACATCGAGGCCGTACTGAATAGCAACCCAACGGCCGCTATCCGAGTATCAGCATTGACGAAAGCCTGAAACTTCGGCAACGCGGTCTCGCGAATATTGTTCGCTGTAAGAATGATTGGACGATCGGAGCGTAACAATCTGGCCTCTGCCGCTCGGCCTGAACCACTGCCATCGGCTGTCTGACGGAGTGCAGTATCATCGAGCAAGATGATATGGGGAATGCGAATCGTTGGCTCGGCCTCCCCCGTCTTCAACCAAGCCTGCATGACACGACGCATCTGGTTGGCACTCGGTCGTTTGTTGCGCGGTATCTGTTGACGCATCTGCGCGGCCAACCAATCGAGGTGCTGTCCGGGCGTGCCAGCCAGGGGCCGCTTTAACATCAGTCGCCCGGTAGCCAACATCGATGAGGCGACGTAAACATTCATCGCTGCCGAGTCGAGTTGGCGAGAAAGAAATTTGGCAACCGGCGCGCCGGTTTGGTAGAGCAAATGAGAGAAAACATTCTTGGCGGCATCCTCAGAGGCTTCCGGATTGAACATATGCTTTCGACTGGCCGCCCAAGCACTATTCATCTTGTCCAGTGCCATTTGAGCATTGCTTTTCGTAATCAGTGTCCCCGTCAGATCGCTCACGACATCCGCATGTGTCTGCTGATTCCAAACCAGACTACGCATGAGTATATTAGAAGTGTCATCCAAATCAGGTTGTTCCATCCATTCCTGGATGACGCTCTCGCATTCCGCGCGGTCGGCGGCATCTTGGAGACACTCGATAAAGTGATGGACGTAATGCACGCCAGAATCTAGATCGTCGGTCCGATAGTCGCATTCAAAGCAGCGTTTCAACGCGTCCGACCCAAGCCATATCGCATGATCTTCCGAAATCGGCGTGTGCACTTTGTCCTGATCATTTTTTAATACCTTGGAGACGGTCTCCTTGAAGTCCTGCTCAATTTCCTCGTCTGACATCCGCAAATATTCGCTATCATCTTCATAGACATCAAACCAGACGTCATTACGCGTTTCCTTCCAAGCACGCTGACTTCGAGCTCGAATCGTATCCGAACTGAGATATTGGCGTTGATGCGCTGCCTTAGTCTCCTCCAGTAGCGCTTCCATATCCGAAATGGTCTTGAGGTCCGCTTCCGAAGCCGTACCGTTATCCACTCTTTGTCTCGCTTCACGAAGCCGATTTTCCGGTACGTTCAGCATCATCGACTCGTTCGCGGCAATACCACTTCGGTAGACAGATTCTGTTGTCACTTCGACAGTATGCTTGAGCGCCTGAATTCCCTCCCAGGAGGAACTCCGCCAGCTGAAGCGCTGCAGCGACGCGGATACCGCCTGAATCTGCTCGGCATTGAGCTCGACGGTGATCCCCCGTGGATCGTGAGTCGCAAAGAGAATGGATCGCCCCTGTGATGTTCTCTCAGCCGTACCGATCAAATCGTCGGCTTCGAAGGCACGCCAGTGATAGGGATAGACGGATTCGAAGGTAGCGGTATTTTGCGGATCATCCTTGTCAGCCACGGTACTGCTGAAGCTCTGTTCCGTGTTATGGCGATACTCACTCACCCAATCGGCCACTGTCGAAAGTGGTGCGGTATGAGGCTGACTCGTTGCCGGGGAGATACAAAGAGAAGGATCAAGAAACTGCATACGCTGGGAGGGGTTCTGTGCAATCTGATCCCGCACCGTGTTATCCCAGTCAGTATCTGAAAATGCCAACCATGCCTGTGTCACCTTCTCCGGCTGGCTGATCGTGACACAACGGGCCATCTGCCAATCGCTGGAACTTCGACAAGCCACAGCTTTCTCTATACCAGGTGCTGCTAGACCATCGATTGGAAGAGGAATGAAATTGCTGTCACTGGTGACACGATACTTGCGCCATTTGACACCGTCTGCATCGCCATTCGGAAAGTGCAG
The DNA here is from genome assembly GCF_000591415.1 of Cobetia crustatorum. GTDB lineage: Bacteria > Pseudomonadota > Gammaproteobacteria > Pseudomonadales > Halomonadaceae > Cobetia > Cobetia crustatorum. The sequence continues at coordinate 39,530 of NZ_JEMF01000011.1, forward strand.
ATAAAAGTAGCCGAATCGCATGCACCGCAGAATATAGTTGGCTTTCTGCATCGACTTGTCGAGGACGCCATCACCGAAGTTTCCTCCACTTGTTATCGGCACGAGTCCATCAATACCGTGAGCGTGGCTCTCGGCAATTGCCGCGTAACGTACCGGGAGTATGACCAGCCTGGGGATTTCTGGCACATCTGACAATCGCTGCAGCCTCCTGTATCGGTAGAGGCATCGTTACTTTGACTGGAAGCGTTTGCAGTAGCAGCTACCACCACTTCGTTGATGTTCGGAATCGCGCTCATGCTACGTCATTTCCCGATTGGTTAATTGTGTCCGAATAGATTCCCAACGTGCCGCTGGCCAGCCCGCCGTCACGTGTCGATAGCCCTCGCCACCCTTCGCCAACACAATCGCGTTCTTGATGTCAGGGTGCTGGCAGATATCAGGATGGATCAGTAGCTCATGCAGAGTCATTGCGACTTGATCTCGTTCATCTATCAATCCGCGCTCATGCGCCCGGTTTAGACAGTCGGCGACACGAGCACCAGCTTGTGCGTCGTCATTCGGCGCCAATGAGTCATGAAGCCGCCACTGTTTCAGGCAGTCCCGCAGCAATGGCAAGGTAGCCAAGGTACGCTCCTGATTTTTATCAAATACCAACCGCAATTGGTACGTAGATTGTGGGGCACTATTCAATACAACCCATTGCGAGCGAGAATCCAAAAACTCCCATCGTTCAACTTTACCCAATAGAGAGTGCAGCTGATGCGGTGTCAAAATCCATCGCAGATGAGTCATGACTCGAGGGTCGAAAAAACGGCAATACATCCATTTAGCCGTTGGAGTGGCTACCAAGCAGAATCGACTCAATTGATCCAACAAGACGCTCGCATCGACATCCGCACGCAATAACGCACAATACGAGGGCGGCATGTCATGGCGCGACATGGCCTCGGCTTGCTCCCTGACTTGAGCAGCTGCAGACTCAGTGATGCGATATAGATGGGGTGTTAGCGCGTGCAGATCCAATCGGCGTCGTGGCTGGAGCGCACCGATAAACTCGACGCCCCCAAGTGTCAGCGGTCCATTGAGATGATCGTGAATCAGCCAATTTGTCATTCTGTGATCTCACCCATCAACCAATGCCGAGCCGCGACCTGCAGCGCCTTTATGCTTGGTTTCACAATCGGTCCCCTCCGGTAGCTCATCCAACGTCGCCTCCATGCTCGCCGGCCCACCAAAGCTGTGCTGTGCGCCTTTGACATCCACCTTGCCCGGCCCGTGCACTTCGATGTTGCCACCACTCAGGCGGAGATAACCGCCGCCGCTGGAAAGCAGAATCTCGTTCTTGGCCTGGAGGGTGACAGCGCCTTCGGTGGAGGTGATGGTCATGCCTTTCTCGGAGGTCAGTTCCATCGCGTCGCTCTGTGCCTGCACTTCCACCTTGCCCTTGGCGGCGAACAGCTTGATGCCGGAGCGCTGCACGAAGAGTGAGAACTTTTCGGAGAGCGAGGCGATCAGGCTGCGGCCAGTGGCCAGGTTGATGTCTTCGCCGCTGGTGATGCTGAGCGACTTGCCTTGTGCCATATGCAGGGATTCTGGCGTACTGGTCGCAATGCCTGCCGGTGAGCTGACATGCAGCCAGGGGGCATTGAGGCGCGCAGCTTCTCCGCGCCCACCGTTGGCAGTGCCCTGAGCAGAGGTGCCATCGAAGCTGCTACCACTATCTTGGGCGCCATAGCGGCCCTGAGCATCTTCACTGGCCTGCTTGAGGTTATCGAGCGTCGCGAGGGCTTCCGCCTCATGGCTGGTGGCGCTGTCACTGAGCGTATTGGAAAGCTGATACGCACTGGCCAGCTGCTGCTGCGCCGGTGTGAGGTCGAGCTGTTCACCATTGGCGGCGATCTGGCCCCAGCTGGTCAGCAACAATCCTTGATGCGCACGCACGGCACCGTAAGCATCCGAGCGCAATTCAAAACCGGTGCCGCGGAAGCTGCCGCGTGTGTTGCCCTGCTGGTGAATCAGATAGCCGAGGTTGAGCTGGGATTTCTCGTGCTCCGAGTTCAGGCGTACACGCTCCTGATCGGTGGCGTCATCAAACACCAGCTCGTTGTACTTGTTGCCGCGATAGGTCTTGCTCTTCATTCCGGAGAGCAAGCCATTGGAGTGCCACTGCGGGGTCTGGTCGCCGTTGTAGACGCGGCCGGTAATCAGCGGGCGATCGGCATCCCCCTCGAGAAAATCGACGATGACTTCTTGGCCGATGCGCGGCACGAAGACGTTACCCCAGCCCGCACCGGCGTTGGGTTGCGCGACGCGTAGCCAGCAACTCGCATCGGCCGCACCCTTTTCGCTGCGGTCCCAATGGAACTGCACCCGCACGCGGTTGAGCGAGTCGGTGTGGATCTCTTCATTCTCGGGGCCGACGACCATCGCCGTCTGCGGGCCGCCAAGTGAAGGGCGTGGATGATCAAGAGACGGACGATACGGCTGACTGAGACGCTGAGACTCGAAGTCGATCAAGTACTGGCCGGTGCCGACGCCGGCATAGTCATCTTGCGTGTCACTCTCGAGGCCATGCGCCTTGCGCGCACTGGCCATGCGCGCCTGCAAGCTGCCAGGCAATGCCTTGAGATGAGCGGAGACCGGCAGTGCGTTCTCGGCACAGACGGTCAGGCCCAGCACGAGGAATTCACGCTCGCTGGAGTCGCCGTCTTCGTGACGCGCATGCTGGCTGAGCTCGAACCAGCGGCCGACTTCCAGTTGACGCGTACCACCGGCGCCATGGAAGCGCTTGGCGCGCGATTCATGCGCCTCAAGACGATTGACCGTCAGGCGCTCGCCACGTGAGTGATCATCGAAATAGTACTCACCGGGATAGTCGTAGACTTCCTGTTCGCTGAGGTTGCCCTGATCGCTGCGCGTGTCCTGACCGGAACGCTTCTCGAGGCCCGGCTGCTTGTAATCAAACGTCCCGAGGCTGACGCGGGTCGGCTGCTGCTGACGGCGGCCGCTCCACTGGGTGATGGAGTCCTCAGACTCGGTAGCATCCTGTCGGTGAAAGCGGATGACTTGCGGCTCCACCGGCGCACAGGTCGCGACATCGTCGGTGATGACGAGGCGATGGCCATTGAAATCGCTGTCGTCCGTGGCGTGTTCAAAGTAGTAGAACAGTCCTTCCTGCTCCATCAGGCGATTGACGAACTGAAAGTCGCTCTCGCGATACTGCACGCAATAGCTGCGCGCCGGATATTCACGGCGCAAGTCCAGCCGCCAGCCGCCCTGAGCTTCGCCTTGTGCGATGGCGTGATTCGAGAACACCGACTCGATGACCTCGACCGCGGTGAGGTCCTGGAAGATGCGGCTGTCGCGGCCCAGCTTGAGCATCGAAAGCCACGGCACCAGCGTCAGCTGGTAATAGAAGACACCGCCGTCCTCGCCAAGCAGTGCGGCGGACTCGACCAGCCCCGAAAGCTTGCGGTAGCTGCCATCAGCCTGACGCACCGAGAGTGCCGCCGCTGCGCCATCAGGGTCTTGAGTTCGATATCACCGTTCTGCGAGATGCAGTCGAGCGTATAGGCGAAGGGCCGCGAGACGCGCTCCTCTGCCACCAGTCGATGGGGGATGAAATCCGCGCCGCTCATCTCAAGCGTGAGCAGGCGCTCATTCTGATCAAGCGAAACCTCGAACGACTCTAGCAGGCTATCCAGCCAGGAAATATCTGCCATCCTTAACATCCTCGCGGTGCGCTAGCTTCTTCGCTCGGTAAGCGAGTGCACCGGCTTATTCAGTTCGGGTCATGCGTCTCATGACGCAGCGATGTTCAACACAGGACGAGCACAGTCAGCACAAGGCAAGCGCAGCGCCGTCAGCGCTAACCGGCACAGGGCGTGAGTGTCAGCATCCGGGTCTGGGTATCGTCCCGCAGCGACACGACCAGGGCGCTGTCGTTGTCTTCCAGTTCCGCGATCGCCAGCACCAACGCCAATGCAAGCCAGGCGTCGCCCGGCCAGCCGCAGAAACTATCGAGCGTGGTGCCATCCTCGATCATGTCCAGTCCCGGCCAGCGGTTCATCAGGCTGGTGCCGGCTTCCACCGCGCGACCAGGCAGCCCGAGGCTATCAATCACCAGACGCATGGGCTCGAACGGCTCGGGGGTGGGCGCGTGCTCGTCATTCCCGGCCTGCACGGGCCAGTGACGTTCGATCAGCTGCATCAACGGTGCGGGCGAGCGGCGCAGTTCTCGGCTGCCCCGCTCGGGATGAGTCAGCGTTGCTGCCAGCGGCACCTGCCAGCCCTGCAAGGGAGCCGGTGAGTCAGGCGCGAGACGCTCGAAGAGCAGTGCCGCGACAGCCTCACCGGGAAACAGACCGCTCGGGCGGGAGGCATAAGCCAGCTGTCCGCGCCGCGACAGCTCCGAGACACTGCTGTCGAACAACAGCGAATCGACGCTGAGCCAGATGACATGCGGCATGCCACCCGACTCAGCGGCGGCCAGCAGTTCATGCAAGCCCTGATCACCAGCAGCGCGATGCGTGACGCTGCCCAGCGCTTCGGCGAAGGGCGTAGCCGCCACCGTCTCGCGCAGACGTGCGGTGAACCCCTCCACCAGACTGGCATGACGGATCGGCGCACTCAGCACGATTACCCGTATCTCGGGCACCGGGCTGTTGGCCCTGAAGCCCACTACCTGTTCGATCATGGGACTGCCAACCGCCTCGTTCACATCCTGGGCATTGCGCCAGAACGCGGTCACGTTCATGCCCCGCCCCGCCAGACGAGCCAGATACCCCATGATCAACTGGCGGTTATGACAATGCTGAATCTTGATGACGGCAAGACCACGCGCCCGCGCCTTGGCAAAGCCGAGTTCCAGTGCCAGCAATGAGCTTTTCAATACGCTATGCCCATGACTGTCGAGCACCGCGAGATCTCCATCGGCATAGATGATTTCCGGCGGTCGCTCTTCCGAGTCTTCCAGCAGATAGCGCAGTCCACGATTGAGCGCAGCAAGGCCTTGCAGCTCATACAACTGCATCCAGGCGACCATATCCGCGGCATCTCCCGCGTCACCATCCTCGAAGCCCATCGCCTGAAATGCCTTGCGGCAAAGACCATGAAGTTCGTTGTAGGAGACCTTCATGACATCCCTCCCATTGCTTGAGGTGATTCTTGTTGTGATGTCTCAGTGATACCCATTACGGGTTCGCGGTTGATCTGCGGCTCCAGCGGAAAGCTCCAGTCATCAAAGGCAAGCAGGTCATCGGGCTCGGCGTTGAGCTCCTCCACCAGCGGTGCTCCCTGGAACAGGGTGATCCGCACCCAGCGATCGGACTTCGGGTCGAAACGACTGGCACCGAAGAAAGACAGCTTGGTGCGCAATAGATGCATGGGCTTCATGTCACGTGCCCAGAGATTGGCGCGTATTTCACCAAAGCTCGTGCTGGACATGGTCTGGATACGCCGCACGATATCCTTGTGGCGTGGGCAATGAATCAGGAACTCCACCACGAGCGCCTGCGGGTTCTCTTCCAGATACTGGCTGATCGCGGCATGGGTATCCGCGACCCGCGGGGCAATCGCCAGTTTCATTTCCTTGTCGGCTCCCGCTTCCTTGTCTCGCTCGCCTAGACGAGGCTCTTCCTTCTCTACCGAGCGATACCAGAACCAGTGACGATTCTCGCCTTGAGTGAAATCAAAACGTAGCGCCCAGTCATAATGCGTTTCGATCACTTGCTTGAGATGAACCAGCGGCATGTCTGGCGTCAATTCCAGGCCTTCCGTCACCGCCATGGAATCCTCGTAGCGATCAACGATGTCCGGATACAGCTCCAGTAACAGGGTGTTCACCAACTCCTGTGCCTCCAACCCATGCTGCTGGCGACTCCAATCGATGAGCTCCTGCCACAACTCAGGCCCCAATGGCACGACCTCAAGCCAGACTCTCAACTCCGGGAGCGAGGCAACCGTCTCCTGATTGCGCAGGGCCTGCTCATGATCATCGGTGATCGTCTGCCGTAGATGGGTTTCGGCACGCTGCAGCAGTGCCAGCAGTTGCGCACGCTCCTGCTCTCTCGGCACTTGGGCTGTCACTTCTGCAAGAGCTAGCTCACGACTCTCCATCCAGCGCTGTACCAGCTGCGGATGATTGATCAGGAAGGGCGCCATCCCCAAGCCGGTCGAATTGCCAATGCCGAGATAGCGTCTCAGTGACGTTGCCAACGGGACAGCGGTTTCTGGCGCGCGGGCAGATGCCATATGTTCGATCTGCTGGATCGAGAAATGGCGCAGCAGGTACACCGCCAGCATCTGGGCTGAGAATGGGCGATGGAAATCGGCGTTGTCCTTGAGGCGGTCATAATCCGCGATACCAAACTTGCCGTTGCCGTAGACCGCCGTGGTCCGGTAGAGATAGCCCACGTTCGTCAACCACTCAGGCTGTGGTTGATGCCCTGCGCTGAGGGCATCCAGGAAGCTTGAGAAATTACGCAGACTGCGATTGGCTCGCGATAGCACCAGAATTCTTGGATGCTGACGCCCTGCTTCCTGCAGCGGCACATTGGCGGCCATCTGCTCCAGCAGAGCATCGTCCACGTCACCTTCCACCACGCCGAACGTGACATCCCAGGCTTCTGCGATCACGCGATCAGAACGCGCCGCATCCTCCAGTGCCTGGGAGAAGATGACGCCGTGATAACGCTTGTTCGGCGTCTGCAAGCAATAAATCGCCACGCCATGCCCGTGGGCATCCAGCTCGAAACGTGTCGTAGTGATCCGCCAGCGCTGACGAGCCATCTGACGCATCAGACTTCTCACGAAACTCAGGCGACTGGCATGCAGGCTGCCCAGACGCTCAAGCTGCATCACATCATCCGGCGCCCGCAGCCGCAGACGTTGCTCTGTTGATGAGAGGCGCACGCCATACTCCTTGCGAGACATATCAACGCTCCCCTGCTTCATCAGCGGGCAGTATCGCAGGACGCTGGCTAGTGATGCCTTGGGCACGCGCCATTGCAAATGCGGCTTGTGGCCCGGTCCACAGTGACGGCAAGAGTACGAGTGACACGGGAATGGCCGTGATGACGATGAACTGCTGCAACGCGCTGATCTGGCCGGCCCCCATGTACAACAGGATCGCCGCCATCAACGCCATGCTGATCCCCCAGAAGGCGCGAACCAGTGGACTGGGGTCATCATGTCCCGCGCTGACGACGGCAATGGCGTAACTCATCGAGTCACCCGTGGTGGCCACGAAGATAGTCGTCAACGTCAGGATGGCGACTGCCATGGCCGTGCCACCGGGCAGCGCCTGAGCGACGGTCAGTGTGGCAACATCGAACTGGAAGTTGTTCAAGGCATCAGTGAGGTCAATCACGCCAGTGAACTGATAGAAGATACCGGCGCCCCCCAGCAACGTGAACCAGATCGCTGTCGCCACTGGCGCAAGGACGGCCACGGTCAGAATCATCTGGCGAATGGTGCTGCCCTTGGAAATACGTGCGACGAAGATGGCCATCAGAGGCCCGTAACCCAGAAACCAGGCAAAGAAGAACACCGTCCACCACTGCATCCACCAGTCAGGTGCGCTCTGGGCCGTCATGGTCGACATGGCAAAGAACGAGGTCAGATACTGACCGAAGCCCTGAGTGAAGGCATTGACCATGAACAAGGTCGGGCCAAAGATGAAGATCACGGCAGCCACGGCCAAGGCCAGGAAGACATTGAAGCGGGACATGATCTGAATGCCCTTGTCGATGCCGGTCACCGCCGAGGTGACATAGACGATGCCGAGCACCACCAACACACTCAACTGCGTCGTATAGTCATTGGTCACCCCGAAAAGCTCATGCAGTCCAAAGCTGACCTGGGTCGCCAGAAAGCCAATGGGGCCAACCGTACCCGCTACGACAGCGATGACACACAAGGCATCCACCACTCCGCCCAGTTTGCCCTTCATGACCTTCTCGCCGAAGACCGGGTAAAGCAGCGTTCTGGGCTGCAATGGCTGCCCTTTATCGTAATGGGCATGCGCCAGCACGATGGCGGTCAAACTGCCCAGTATCGCCCAGGCAAGAAAGCCCCAGTGCATGAAGGATTGGGCCAGTGCAGGAGCGATGGCTTGCGCGGTACCCGGCTCGGTATCAAAAGCCGGCGGTGTCACCAGGAAGTGATAGACCGGCTCGCCGGCAGCGAAGAAGACCCCCCCTCCGGCCAGCAGCGTACACATGATGATCGATACCCACTTGAAAGTGGATAGCTCCGGAGTACGCGTACCGCCGATCCGGGCGCTGGCCGCAGGCGTGGCGGTAAGCCCCAGTGCAATGAAGAAGGTCAGCAGCAGCAGAATCTGGAAGTAGCTTCCCAATGTCCTGGCGGTCCAGGCAAAGCCGGCACTGATGGCTTCCGCCACCCCCTCAAGATCAAACAGGGACAGACCGATGAACAGCAGGATAAAACCGATGCTGCAGATCAGGACGACAGGGTCCCCGAAGCGATACTGACCTTCGGGCAGCGCCTCGTGCTTCTCACGCGCAGCAATCTTTTGTGATGATTTCATGTGGCGTTCCTCTGACGAACTCTCGTCATTGGCAGGCGTTTATTATGGTTGTTGGTGGCCGAGCGATATCCCGGGGATTCCTGGCTCGGCACAGGTGCCATGCATCTCCTCTCAGTAGAGGACTGCCTCTCTTTTCGTGGCGGTACGTTCAAGTAGCGCGACCCAATTCTTGCCCATGATGCCCGCCACTTCCTCTTCGGACATGCCGACCGCTCTCAGACCAGCAATGAGATTGGGGAAATCACGACTATCCCGCAGCCAGGGCAGCGGACGAGGCCAGTCGGCATTGCTTGCACTGCCCTCGCCATAATCCATGTCCTTCGACCAGCGGCCATTGCGCATCCACTCCAGAATGGAGACGGGTTGGTTCTGGCAGAGATCGGTGCCGATACCCAGGTGCTCGATGCCCATGAGGTCGGCGGTTCTCGCGATCATTTCGCAGTACTCGGTCAGCGTGCAGTCCGAGCCATTCTTCAAATGGAAGGGATAGCCGAGAACCCCAACAAGCCATCGCTTTCTGCGATTGCCTTGAGCACCTTGTCTGACTTGTTGCGCTTGGCCGGATGGAAGCTTTCCGGATTGGCATGCGAAATGATGACCGGCCGCTCCGATATCTCGATCGCTTCGAGCGTGGAACGTTCGGCGCTGTGCGACATGTCGATGACCATGCCGACGCGGTTCATCTCGCGAATCACTTGGCGCCCGAAACGGGTGATCCCACTGTCTTCTGCTTCGTAACACCCACACGCCAGCAGGCTCTGATTGTTATAGGTCAGCTGCATGATCATCAGACCGAGATCACGCATCACTTCCACCATGTCGATGTCATCTTCGATGGGTGAGCAGTTCTGCGCCCCGAGGATGATACCGATGCGGCCACTGGCTTGAGCGATAGCGATATCCTGTGGCACATGTACGGGCATGATCAGGTCGGGATAGGCTTCAAAACGTCGATTCCACTCGCCAAGACGTGTCAGCGTTTCCCGGGTCGTCTCGTGATACACAAGGGTGGCATGCACGGCATCCAGCCCCCCTTCACGCATCTGCTCGAAGATCTCGCGAGACCAGTTGGAGTACTGCAGGCCATCGATCGTCAGCATTGTCTTTGACATGGAGCCTCCTCACGCCTTGATGTAGCAGGTCTTCACGACCGTGTAGAACTCACGCGCATAGCGACCTTGCTCACGCGGGCCGAAGCTCGATGACTTACGTCCACCGAACGGGACGTGGTAATCCGTGCCCGCGGTCGGCAGATTGACCATCACGCAGCCCGTTTCCGCTCGCGCCTTGAAGCTGCTGGCCAGTTTCAGCGAGTTGGTAATGATGCCGGCAGTCAGGCCGAAGTGCGTGTCGTTGAGCACATCGATGGCGTCTTCTGCATCGCGCACCTTGATGACACACGCTATCGGACCAAAGATTTCCTCACGGTTGATCGCCATGTCATTGGTGGTATCCACCAGCAGTGCCGGGCTCATGAAGTAGCCATCAGTCGCACCTTCCAGGCGCTCTCCCCCAAAGACCAGCCGCGCGCCCTCTTCCTGTGCACGCTGAACCCAGCCGAGGTTGGATTCCAGCTGCTTGGCATCGACGGCCGGCCCCATGTGAACGCCGTCCTCCAGTGCATGCCCAACGCGCACCTCAGCCAGTCGCTGCGTCAGCTTTTCCACGAATTCGTCGTGCACTGCTTCCGTAACGATCAAACGAGATGACGCCGTGCACTTCTGCCCAGTGCCCGAGTAAGCGCCATTGAAGGCGGCTTCAACCGCCAGCTCCATGTCAGCATCGTCTGCGATGATCAGCGCATTCTTGGAGCCCATCTCCAGCTGGCACTTGACCAGATTGGCGGCCGTCGCCGCGGCAACACGCCGCCCGACTTCCAGAGAGCCGGTGAAGGACAATGCGTGAATATCAGGGCTGGAAATTAGCGCATCACCTACGCTACTGCCCGGGCCCATCAACAGGTTGAACGTCCCGTTCGGAAGCGATTGACGATGGATGATCTCGCGAGTGCCCAGGCACTGCCGGGGACCAGGTTGGCCGGCTTGAAGACAACCGAGTTGCCGAAGGCCAATGCGGGCGCAATCTTCCACACCGCCGTCGCCAGCGGGAAATTCCAGGGACTGATCACACCCACGACACCAACAGGCTCACGGCGAACCTCAATCTCGACGCCAGGGCGTACCGAGTCAGCACGCTCATCAATCTGACGCAGAACTTCAGCACCGTAGTAATGGAAGAACTGGCCAGAGCGATGAACTTCACCGATGCCCTCTGCCAATGTCTTGCCTTCTTCGCGTGCCAATAGCTTGCCTAGCTCCGTCTTGCGCGCGATAAGCTCGTCACCAATGGTCATCAATACCGAATAGCGTTGCTCAAGCCCGGAAGTCGCCCACTGGATCTGACCGCGCTTGGCGGCGGCAATCGCCAGAGCCACTTGATCGACACTGGCCTGCGCATAATGGCCGATGACATCGCGGGTATCAGACGGATTGATGTTAGCGACATTGCCCTGTCCCGAGACCCATTGGCCATCGATATAGAGAGAGTAAGCGGTGGTAGTAGACTGCTGAGACATGTGAACCTCCTTAGACGCGGTGACATCAGCCTAAGAGGGTTCATGGGATAAAGATAATCAATAATAAATCACTTATGATAAGTTTTTCTTACCATCAAACTAAGGTCTATTTCAATGATCGCAGAGCTCAAGATAACGCCATTGCGCTATGTTCTGGCGGTCGTGGACCACGGCGGTTTCCATGCCGCCTCTCGCTATCTGCACCGCACACAACCCGCCCTGTCGATGGCAATACGAGAGTTGGAGGGACGCCTGGGCGAGGCATTGTTTGAAAAGGGAACCAAGGCGACCCTGACACCCTACGGCAGCTACTGTTTGCCGCGCTTCAGAGAGCTGATCAATCAACATGATCGCCTGAGTCGTGAGCTGCAGGCACGCGCGGCCAGGGAGGCCGGCCAGCTGGACATGGCAGTGGTGCCCTCGGTGGCCAGTCGTTTGATGCCGAAATTGCTCTCGGAATTTGTCAGTCGCTATCCAGGCATCAAGGTGGGATTGCACGATGGAAATGCCGACTTCGTACGGGAACAGGTGATCAGCGGACAAGTCGATATCGGTCTATCGAGCCTATGGGGAAGTGATGAAGAGCTGCAGTTCCAGCCGCTGTTTCATGATGAAGTGGGAGTCGTCTGCCGAGACGACCATCCACTGGCAGGACGCACATCACTGATGTGGCAGGAGCTTCAAGGTGAATCCCTGATAGGAAATGGCACCTCGCGCTTGCTGCAAGGGACCGCTGCTGAATCACTACTGGAGATGCATGACCTCTATATCTCCAACATGATCTCGCTCACCGCCACCCTGGTCGCCGGCATGGGGGTAACGACGCTTCCTCGCCTGGCATTTCCGCAGGAATACGAACGCCTTCGCTTCATTGAGCTGGCCGACCCCAGTGTCAGTCGTGAGGTCGGACTGATCCGCCGAAAAGGCTACAGCCTCTCACCTGCAGCACAAGCCATGACGGACTTCATCATTGAAAGTCTGGGAGCATCTGGTATCCCCCTGCAGTGATATGGGCCAATCTCTTATCTCGACGAGGAACGCAGTGCTCGGCATCAAGACCAGTGTCATCACGCACAACATTGATGCTAGCCATCACCATTCCCACTCTCGGCTTCTTGCCGACTCCAGTCTCTTTCATACTTCACCAGCCAAGATGGCATTTCGATGGCAATAACATGTCATCAGGATGTCACTCACCGTCAAGTCATTGATTTATGGTTCATTGATCAGTGGCCCCTCCACTTGGCGGCAAGATGATGAACCACGATCATCATCAAACTGACATTGTCTAGACAACTGCCATTCATCTTCTCCCGTCACACTGATGCCATCCCCAGAGGAGAGGCGTCATGAGCATTCCCACGATTACTGTCGAGAGCCTGAACAAGTCTTTCGGACACCGCCAGGTGCTCGACGACGTGAGCTTTCGTGTCATTCCCGGCGAGATGGTGGCCCTCATCGGCCCATCGGGGTCTGGCAAGTCCACGCTGCTGCGTCACCTGGTTGGCTTGACCTGCGCCAACCGTCACAGCGGTGGGCGCGTCACGCTGATGGAACGTGAAATCCAGAGTGCCGGACGACTGCGTCGTGCTCGCCGGAGTGAGCGTTGCCGCACGGGTTACATCTTCCAGCAATTCAACCTGGTCGGCCGTTTGAGCGTCTTGACCAACGTACTGATCGGCACGCTGGGCAGCATGCCGCGTCTGCGCTCGCTACTGGGCCGCTTCACCGATGAGGAGCGTCAACGCGCCCTCGCCTGCCTGGCACGCGTCGGGCTGGAAGAAATGGTCCATCAGCGGGCCAATACCCTGTCAGGCGGCCAGATGCAGCGCGTCGCCATCGCGCGGGTGTTGATGCAGGACGCCGAGGTAATCCTGGCCGATGAGCCCATCGCCTCGCTTGATCCGCGCAGCGCCCGCGAGGTGATGGAGATTCTGAGTCGTATCCATGCCGAGGATGGTCGTACCGTCGTCATCACACTGCATCAAGTCGATGTCGCCCGCCGCTACTGTCATCGCGCCATTGCACTGAAAGATGGCCGTCTCTACTTCGACGGCGCCATTGGCGAACTGACGGACGAGCGACTGCAGGCGCTTTACGAAAATGCCGGGCTCGATGAACTCCGCGCGGGTGAGCCTTCGGCAACAACACCTGCCCTCAGCGCAGTCAAGAACACGGCGCCCCGAAAAGTCGCACCGGCCATGGTGTGAACCAGCACTTCCATGACCAGCACTACTTGTTGACCAGCACTTTTATGGACCAGTCCATCTCAAGAACAGCGCTTCATTCCCCCATTGCTCGATCCACTGCTTGCCTCTTGGAGACTCCCCCATGGCTTTCGCTTCCTTTCGTCGTCTGACCCTTCCGCTGATCGTAGGTCTCGGTCTGGCCGCTGGTGCCCAGTTGGCCGCTGCCGCCGAGACGCTCAAGTTCGGCATCATTTCCACTGAATCGAGCCAGAACCAGCAGCCGCTGTGGAAGCCCTTCCTGGCTGACATGTCAAAGTCCCTCGGCATGAAGGTCGAGCCATTCTTCGCCACGGATTACGCCGCGGTGATTCAAGCCATGCGCTTCAATCAGATCGACATCGCCTGGTACGGCAACAAGTCCGCCATGGAAGCCGTGGATCGTGCCGGTGGTGAAATCTTTGCCCAGACCGTGGCAGAAGGCGGCAAGCAGGGATATTGGAGCCTGATGATCGTCAATCGTGACAGTGATCTACACGACATCGATGACGTATTGAAAAATGCGCCTGACCTGATCTTTGGCAACGGCGATCCGAATTCCACCTCCGGCTATCTGGTCCCGGGCTATTACGTGTTTGCCAAGAACGGAATCGATGCGTCCACCGCTTTCAAACGCACCCTGAATTCCAGCCACGAGACCAACGCGCTGTCAGTCGCCAACAAGCAGGTGGATGTTGCCACCTTCAACAGCGAAGGCATGGAGCGCCTGGAGATCACGGCACCCGAGAAGGCCGCGCAGCTTCGTGTCGTCTGGAAGTCCCCGCTGATCCCCTCTGACCCACTGGTATGGCGCACCAATCTGGCGGAAGACACCAAGACTCACCTGCGTGATTTCTTCCTCAACTATGGCGATAGCCGGAAGAACAGGCCGTGCTCACGCCGCTGCAGTGGGCCGGATTCGTCAAGTCTGACAACGACCAGCTGCTGCCGATTCGCCAGCTGGCCCTCTTCAAGCAGCGCGCCGAAATCGCCAAGGACGAGGGTTTGTCAGACGACGACCGCAAGGAAAAGCTGGCCGCGCTGGACACACAGCTTGAAGCACTCGACATGCGCATGAAGGAAATCAAGGCGGCTGATACCCAAGCGTCTGACAACAAGACGGCTGATGCCAAGGCTGAGCAAGCAGCCGTCGCGGGCTGAGCATTGCATCCCTGTCAGGCGGGGCGACCCATGAGCGACCCACGAGCAAGAGATGCTCGCTCCGCCTGATCATCACGATGACGACAGCGACTGCCGACACCCGCGGGTGAACGCCTCTGAGAGAGACACGATGAGTACTCCGATCACACATCCTTCCTTGTCCCTGCCGGCACCGCGCCGCTGGACCACCCTGCTGGGTTGGTTCGTGGTCATCAGTGTCCTGAGTTGGGCCTGGCAAGGCGCCGAGATGCGCCCGGGACTGCTGATCGAGAATGCCGACAACATGGCCATTCTCGCCGGCGATTTCTTCCCGCCCACCTGGGGCAATCTCAGCCACTACATCGAGCTGATGCTGATCACGATCCAGATCGCCATCTGGGGCACATTGCTGGCCATCATCGTCGCGGTGCCCTGCAGCCTTTTGTGCTCCGAAAACCTGGTGCCGTGGTGGGTCTATCAACCCATGCGCCGCCTGATGGATGCCTGTCGCGCCATCAATGAGCTGGTCTTTGCCATGTTGTTCGTGGTTGCCGTGGGTCTGGGCCCCTTCGCTGGCACCTTGGCGCTGTTCATCCATGCCACGGGCGTACTGGCCAAGCTGTATTCAGAAGCGGTCGAGGCCAGCGATGCCGGCCCCCGAGAAGGTATCCGCGTGACGGGGGCCGGGCGCATCGAGGAAATCATCTTTGGACTGATTCCTCAGGTCCTGCCGCTGTGGATCTCGGTCAGCCTGTATCGATTTGAATCGAACATCCGCTCCGCCACGGTGCTGGGCATGGTCGGGGGCGGAGGTATCGGAGTGGCGCTGTGGGAAACCATGCGTGGCTTTCAGTACGCCGAAACCGCCGCCGTCATGCTGGTCATCATCGTCGCCGTGACCGGACTGGACATGGCCTCACAACGTCTGCGCAAACGCTTCATCTAGCGACTGCAGGGAATGATCATCAGATCGCGCCCATTGATCAACAAGGATGAGAAGAGGCCCTGATGCAGGGGTCTTTCTCCAGGAGCTAACATGTCTAGACAAGTCGCCGCTCCCGAGCGTCAGCAACACAATCGTCAGACTGATCGTCAACAACAGCAGCGCCAGCAAGCGCGTCAACAGCCCCAAAGCGAGCCGCGCTATCGCCAGCTCGCCAATGAATTGGCGCATGAGATTCGTCGCCAACATAGCGCGGGGGACCAGTTGCCCAGCGAGGCCGCTCTGGCCAAGCGCTTCGGCGTCAATCGCCACACCGTGCGCCGCGCGCTCGATGAGCTGGTGGCGGCGGGCATGGTGACGCGCCATCAAGGCTGGGGCACTCAGGTGGTTGATCGCCGCCTGGACTACATGGTCAATGCCGGCAGCAAAGTGACGCACAACCTGGCGGAGCTTGGATTCAACACCGACACCTGTTGCCTGGATCAGGGCTTGCTCCGCCCTCCCGCCGGCATCGCCGCGCGTTTCGGACTGGATGACGATGCATCGTTGCTGTGCGTGGACACTCTGCGCAGCGTCGATGGCGCGCCCTTGCTGCGCCTGCGCCACTGGTTTGATCCCGCGCGCGTGCCGGACTGGTGCGAGCGCTATCGCGGGGGGTCGACACGGGCACTACTCGACCAGCATTACCACCTGCGGTTGTCCCGCGCTCAGGTACGACTGGAAGCCAGCCAGGCCGATCGCGATGACAGCCGTCTGCTGCAGTGCCCGCACCTGTCGCCCTTGATGGTGCTGACCAGTGACAACGTCGATGAGCAACGGCGTCTGGTCGAAGTCTCGGTCAGTCGAGCCCGTGCTGACCGCGTCGCCTATCACTTTGATTTCCCTCATGGCCCGAGTCCACGACACGACTCTGGTCTTCATCAGGCTGACCACGACGAAGGCGCATCATGACTCCTGACTCCTCTCTATCAGAGCTCGTCACCCCGGCACAACGTCACCGCGTGCTCGCACTGACACCTCTTGCGCACCTGCGCGAGTGCTGGGCGCGGCTCGACATCACCGTCTCACATCGCTGTGTGCGTGGACCCGACATCGGCATGGCCATGGTCCGGGGCCGCATGGGCGGTTCGGGCAATGCCTTCAATCTCGGTGAGATGACCCTCACCCGCGTCAGTGTCGCGCTCGACGACGGCACGTCCAGCGGCGGCACCCTGGGCCACGGCTGGATAGCCGGGCGAGATCGCGAACATGCCGAACTCATCGCGGTGATCGATGCGTGTGCCCGAGAAGCGCGCTGGTCACGCCAGATCGATGAAGCCCTGATTGCCCCGCTGACACAGCGCCTCGCGGCCGAGCATGACGCACAGTCTCAACAAGCCGCAGCGACCCGCGTCGACTTCTTCACTCTGGTTCGAGGGGAATGACCATGCCTCATGCAGCTCAACACGATGTCGCCACCCGCGAATTGCGTCCGCACGACTGGCCAGCGCTCGATGATGCCGTCCACCACAGCCAGCGCCTGTTCCGCCAGCTACTGAGCGCCATGTCAGAGCCGGGGACCGTGCACGACATTCCAGTGTCGTCGATGCCCCAGGGCGTGGCGCTGTCCAGCGCGGCATGGGGGACGCTGCTGGCCCTGTGCGATCTCGAGTCACGCCTCTGGATCGCCGATGAGCTCAACCGTGATGGCCTGGCCGCCGCCATCAGCTTTCACACCGGTGCACGGATCGTGACATGCGCGGACGAGGCCGACTTTGCCCTCGTGACACCGCACAGCTGTCAGCGCATGCCGAATGTCAGTGAAGGCAGCGATACCTACCCTGATCGCAGCACCACCTTGATCGTCGTACTGGCGGCAACGGGTACCTTGAAGTCTGCCGAGGGGTTCCCTCACGCCCCGGCACATGGGCCATTGCCGACTCGAGACTGGCGCCTGAGCGGCCCCGGCATCCGTGACAGCCGTGTGGTGGCGCTGGACGTGAAGGCAGAGGCCCTGATGCAGCGACTGGCCTGCAATCGGGCGCATTTTCCGTTGGGGCTCGATGCCATTCTGACCGCTGATACGCATCTGATCGCCATCCCCCGCAGCACTCAGATCGATGTCGTCACTGCTACCGAGGAGCACGCCTGATGTACGTTGCCGTCAAAGGAGGCGAGCAAGCCATCGCCAATGCGCATCGCTGGATGGCAGACCGCCGTCGTGGTGATCGCAATCAACCCGAAATCGACGTCGAACAGGTCCGCGAACAACTCGGACTCGCGGTCGACCGTGTCATGGCAGAAGCCTCATTGCATGACCCTGGCCTTGCGGCACTGGCGCTGAAGCAGGCCAGCGGCGATCTGACCGAAGCCGTCTTCCTGTTGCGCGCCTACCGCACCACCCTGCCGCGTCTAGCTGACAGCGTGCCCCTGCGCACCGCCGACATGCGGGTCGAACGCCGCATCAGCGCCACCTTCAAGGATGTTCCGGGCGGTCAGGTGCTTGGCCCCACCTACGACTACACCCACCGCCTGCTCGACTTCATGCTGCTGGCCGAGGGTGAGTGCCCCGCACCAGCACGCGCCGAGGTCGCGCTCGAGGCCTGTCCTCAGGTTCTCGATAGCCTCGATGCAGAGGGTCTGATCGAGCAGGAAGTCGATGACGGTGCCATGCCCTATGACATCACGCGTGATCCACCTGACTTTCCGGTAGACCGCGCAACACGACTACAAATGCTGGCACGCGGTGATGAAGGCTACTTGTTAGCCTTGGGCTATTCCACTCAGCGGGGCTATGGCCGCAACCACCCCTTTAGCGGTGAGATTCGCCAAGGGGCAGTCGAGGTGGAAATCGAGGTAGAGGGCTTCGATGGCCCGTTGTGTATCGGGGAGATCATCATCAGCGAATGCCAGATGATCAATCAATTCGGCGGCAGCCGTGAGAAAGCACCGCAATTCACGCGGGGCTATGGCTTGGCGTTTGGCCGCAATGAGCGCAAGACCATGGCGATGGCGCTGGTCGATCGTTCACTGCGCGCCGAGGAGCTGGGCGAGCCCGTCGAAAGCCCGGCTCAGCAACCAGAGTTCGTGCTGGCGCATGCTGACAACGTCGAGGCGTCCGGTTTCGTCTCTCACCTGAAACTGCCTCATTACGTCGACTTTCAGTCCGAGCTTGAGCTGCTGCGTCGCTTGCGCCGTGAGCATGCGGCCCGCGACGGCGGTGGCACTGCTGATGAAGTCGAGAGCGCAAGAGCGCACGAGATGGATGCTGGGCTGAAAGATACGACCGCATCAGCTCCGCTGTCTGCGCCCTCGTCAGAACTCCCGTCAGAAAGCTCTTCTGAATCTTCTTCTGCACCTTCTTCTGCACCCTCAGCGCCGCGGCGTTCACAGGAGACCTCGGCATGAACACTTCTGGTCAAGACAGCCAGTACAGCGGCTACAACTTCGCCTACCTGGACGAGCAAACCAAACGCATGATTCGCCGCGCCCTGCTGAAGGCGGTCGCCATCCCGGGGTATCAGGTGCCGTTTGGAGGGCGCGAGATGCCGATGCCGTATGGCTGGGGAACAGGCGGCATGCAGCTGACCGCCAGCATCCTGGGCGCGAATGATGTCCTCAAGGTGATCGATCAGGGTGCCGATGACACGACAAATGCCGTCAGCATTCGCACCTTCTTCGAGCGCGTCGCCCATGTCGAGACGACCACCCGCACCGAAGCCGCCAGCGTGATCCAGACCCGCCATCGCATTCCTGAAAAAGCGCTCTCCAAGGGCCAGATTCTGGTCTATCAGGTGCCGATACCGGAACCGTTGCGCTTCATCGAACCCAGTGAGGAAGAAACTCGTGTCATGCATGCCCTTGAGGAATACGGCGTGATGCACGTGAAGCTTTATGAAGATATCGCTCGCCATGGCCATATCGCGACCACCTACGCCTATCCGGTCAAGGTCGACGAGCGCTATGTGATGGATCCCTCGCCCATCCCCAAGTTCGACAATCCCAAACTCAACATGAGTGACGCCTTGATGCTGTTCGGGGCGGGACGTGAAAAGCGCCTCTACGCCATTCCGCCCTACACCCGCGTCAAGAGTCTCGATTTCGAGGATCACCCCTTCGAGATTCAAGCGTGGGACACGCCCTGTGAACTATGTGGCGCCACGGACAGCTTTCTTGATGAAGTCATCACCGATGATCAGGGTGGACGCATGTTCGTGTGCTCTGACACCGATTACTGCCAGAACCGTCGCGAGGAGGTGGCATGAAACGCCCTCAGCTGAAGCGTCCCGCTCTGCTCGACGCCCGCAACATCACGCGGCTGTATGGCCCCAATCAGGGCTGTCAGGACATCGACTTCACCCTGCATCAGGGCGAAGTGCTGGGCATTGTCGGGGAGTCCGGCTCCGGCAAGTCGACGCTCTTGCGCGTGCTATCAGGCCTGGAAGCACCCGATGAGGGCCAGGTGATCTATCACAGCACTCAACAGGCCAGCGCCGCCGCTGGGAGCGCCACTGAGAATCTCGATCTCTACGCGATCGGGGAAGCGCGTCGCCGAGCGCTACTGCGCATGGAATGGGGGCTGGTGCATCAGAATCCCCGCGATGGATTGCGCCTGGGGGTTTCTGCCGGAGCCAATGTCGGTGAGCGCCTGATGGCATTGGGACAACGCCATTACGGGGATCTACGCGCAGCCGGACAGGACTGGATGGAGCGGGTGGAGCTTGACCCGCGCCGTATCGATGATGCGCCACGCACCTTCTCCGGCGGCATGCAGCAGCGCCTGCAGATCGCGCGCACCCTGGTCACTCAGCCGCGACTGGTCTTCATGGATGAGCCCACCGGCGGCCTCGATGTGTCCGTGCAGGCACGTCTGCTCGACATGCTGCGTACCCTGACGCGGGAGCTGGGGCTATCCGTCATTCTGGTGACGCATGATCTGGCCGTGGCACGCCTGCTGGCCCATCGATTGATGGTGATGCGCCAAGGCCGTGTCGTGGAGGCCGGCTTGACCGACCAGATCCTCGACGATCCGCAGCACCCCTATACCCAGCTGCTGGTGTCATCGGTGCTGACGCCATGAGCGGAATATTCCTCCCTGGCATCTGCCACCTGTCGCGTCACTGCTCAGCGCAAGATCCCCTTATCCAGAGGCCATCATGACCGCCAACAGCTCCCCCTTTCTGAGCGCCTCGTCGCTCGACAAGACCTTCGTGCTGCATGCACAGGGCGGCCAGCAATTGGCTGTCATGCGTGGACTGTCACTCAGCTTGGCACCGGGCGAATGTCTGGTACTGGCGGGCCGCAGCGGTATCGGCAAGAGCACGCTGCTCAAGATGGTCAACGGCAATTATCGCGTCTCCGGTGGCCGGTTGACGCTTCACTTCGATGACGGTGCGCTGGAGCTCTCAGACCTGCCTGCCCAGGCCTGGCACAGGTTGCGTCGCGACGTGATCGGCTATGTCAGTCAATTCCTGCGCGTGGTGCCGCGAGTATCTGCCCGCGAGGTCGTCATGGAGCCGCTGTTGGCCCGTGGGTGTGATACCCACGACGCCCATCAACGCGCCGAAACGCTGCTGGCCAGACTCAATCTGCCCGAGCGTCTATGGGCATTGGCACCAGGCACCTTCTCGGGGGGCGAACAGCAACGCGTCAATATCGCTCGTGGCTTCATCGCCGAACATCCCCTGCTGCTGCTGGATGAACCGACCGCCTCGCTGGATAGCGCCAATCGCGATGTCGTGGTGGAGCTGATTCAGGAAGCCAAGGCCCGCGGCACGGCCATGCTGGGCATCTTCCACGATGAGGAGGTGCGTACGCGGGTGGCCGATCGTCTGCTACCGCTGGAAGGCCACATGCTGGGCGGTACCGAGATGCCTGCCTCATCCGCCATGCCCGTCTCATCCGAGTCATCGTCCGCCACCACACCGTCCCACAAGGAGTCACTGCAATGAGTTCCCAAGACCAGATTCTCACCAACGCCCGCCTGGTACTCGACGATGAGGTGGTGCTCGGTAGCCTCGTGATTCGAGACGGCAAGATCCTGTCGATCGCGGAAGGCGCGACCCCACTGCCCTCCCCTCTGCCAGGGGCCATCGATTGCGAGGGTGATCTGTTGATCCCCGGCTTGATCGAGCTGCATACCGACAACATGGAAAAGTACTTCCAGCCACGCCCGAAAGTGTCATGGCCGGCGCGCTCAGCGGCGCTGGCACACGATGCACAGATGGCGGCCAGCGGCATTACCACGGTGTTCGATGCCGTCTCCATCGGTGATGTCGATGATCAGAGCATGCGCCACGATGCGCTGCACAAGATGGTCGAGGCCCTGAGCGAGATCAACCGCAGCGGCATGGCGCGGGTCGATCATCGCCTGCACCTGCGTTGCGAGGTCTGCCATCCGGACACCCTCGCGCGGTTTGAATCACTGGCCGACACGCCTGAACTCGGACTTGTCTCGCTGATGGACCACTCGCCGGGGCAACGCCAGTTCGCGAGCCTCGAGGCCTATCGCATCTACTACAAGGGCAAGCACGGTTTCGATGATGCCAGCCTGGAAGACTTCATCGTCCGCCAGCAGGCCTTCAGCGCCCAGTATTCCAGCGCCAATCGCAAGGCCATCGCCGAGGCCTGTCGCAGCCGTGGGCTGGCATTGGCCAGTCATGACGATGCGACCGTGGAGCACGTCGTGGAAAGTCTCGAATACGGCACCCGAATCGCCGAGTTCCCCACCACGCGTGAAGCCGCCAGTGCCTCTCACCAGCACGGCATGGCGGTGATGATGGGTGCGCCCAATGTGGTACGGGGCGGCTCCCACTCCGGAAATATCGCCGCGAGTGAACTGGTCACGCTGGGAGTGCTCGACATTCTGTCCTCGGACTACTATCCCGCTGCGCTGCTGGATGCCGTGTTCCGGATCACTCAACTGCCAGACGGCTATGACCTGCCGCGTGCCGTGGCCTGTGCATCGCGCAATCCGGCGGCCGCGGCAGGACTTGAAGACCGTGGGCGTATCGCGGTGGGGCTGCGTGCCGATCTTGTGCGCGTCCGTGAGGTGGATGGCCACCCGCTGGTGCAGCGCGTCTGGAGCGCCGGCAAGCAGGTGCACTGATGGGGCGCTTGATCTACCTGATGGGCGCCAGTGGCGTCGGCAAGGACAGCCTGCTGAAGGCTGTCCGCCATCAACAACCTGACTGGCTGGTGGCGCATCGCTATCTGACAAGGGCCAGTGGCGCCCATGAGCAATGCGTGACGCTCAGTGATACCGAGTTTGCCGTGCGCCGTGAGCTGGAGGTGCTATGCCTCGAGTGGCAGGCGCATGGATTGCACTATGGCATCGGCGTGGAAATCGAGGCATGGCTGGCGCGTGGTGCTACCGTGTTGCTCAACGGCAGCCGACGGGCATTGCCCCAGGCACGACAACGCTTCGGGGCGGCGCTGGTGCCGGTGCTGATCACGGCCTCGACCGAGGTGCTGCGTCAGCGTCTGACTCAGCGCGGTCGAGAGTCGTGTGACGACATCGAACGTCGACTGGAACGTCATCAGGAGGTACAGGCCGAGCTGATGGGCGTCTGCGCCGATGTCGCCAGCATCGACAACGGTGGAGCGCTCTCGGAAAGCCTCGCGGCACTGAGCGATATCATCGAAGGGCATGGCGCGACACTGGCCTGACGCCTCGAACATCAGACAGCAGTCGTTCGGTGGTTCGGTGGTTCGGTGGTTCGGTGGTTCGACAAGATATGCAGGCACGAGAGACCGGCACCGCATCGCGGTGCCGGAAACGCAGGTCAGGAGAGCTTACGATGGAGTTTCGGTTTTCAGGTACCGGCGATAGCGCCCAGGTGCCCTGTTTTGGCTGCGATTGCGCAGCCTGCAATCGGGCACGCGTCTTCACGAACCTCAAGCGTGGACCGTGTTCAGCGGAGGTCCACATCGATGGCAAGCGCTACCTGCTGGATGCAGGCCGAATGGATCTGGCGCACAGTTGTGAGCTCGAGCGTCCCACGGCAATCCTGATCACCCATTATCATGCTGATCACGTACAGGGGCTTTTCCATCTGCGCTGGGGGTGCGGAGAGCGCATTCCTGTCTACGGCCCAAAGGACCCACAAGGCTGCGCGGACCTCTACCGCAATCCCGGCATTCTGGACTTTCAGTCCGGACTCAAGCCGTTCAAGCCCTTGAAGCTGGATAGCCTGACGGTGACACCAGTGCCGCTCAATCACTCGAAACCGACACTTGGCTATTGCCTGGATGACGGTGGCACACGGCTGGCCTATCTCACTGACACGCTCGGCCTGCCCCCGGAAACCGAGCGTTTCCTACGCAGCTGGGAGCCCGATGTAGTGATACTGGATTCCAGCCACCCCGCCGCGTTCACCACGCCTCGCAATCACAACACCATCACTCAAGCGCTGGATATCATCGCGCGACTCAACCCGCCACGCGCCTACCTGACACATATCAGTCACGAACTCGATGCTGAGTGCCTGGCAGTACCGCCACCACTCCCCCCGAAGGTGCGTATTGCCCAAGACGGTGAAACGCTGGAGGACTGGGATCGATTGTCCGGGAAGGTCGCGGCTAGTGCATCACCCTCAATACAAGGCCGCAGGTGATCATCACCATGACATCGGTCAACGCCATTGCGTCATGATTGACTCAAGAGAGCGGGTTTGGATGTATTTCGTCAGGAGCATATCGCTGGGTACGCAAGACGATAGATCACTGCGATAAAATAAAACTAAAAAACCGACACCTGCATAGTGCAAGCATCGGCTACATGAAGCATATATTAGCAAAGCCTCAGGAATCGGATAGTTTATCCCACTCTTTCTCAGCTTCGTCTTTCTTCATGCCATATCGCTCTTGAACCTTCCCTACAAAGTTTTCCCGACGACCAGCAATTTCGTCGACATCATCATCAGTAAGTTCTCCCCAACCTTCACGAACCTTACCTTTGAGTTGTTTCCACTTACCTTCAGCGATATCGCTATTCATGGCAGCCTCCTAAGTCAATCAGGTAATGCGACAAATAAACTCAATTACTGATCAATGATGTGAGGCTGACACGCCTCATATCTGATCAAAATATAAGCTAGCACGTATGTTAGGATTCAACAACAACTCTATCATCTTGATCAATGGGCAGCATCATCATTGTCCTTGAATAAAAGCAAAGTCCAAGTTGGAAGACCCCATACAACAATATCGATAAAAGGTTCCATGCAGGCCAGCCTCTTGGAGCGCCTTCCCAAGCATAACGTAAACAGTAGTGTAAAATTATCATTCACATTATATGAGTAAACGTTCAGAATGTTACATCAAACACTCACCAACATTGATTCGGATCACTAACAATACTCTCCGGACAAGGATAATCACGACATGATAGATTTCGACAATAAAGGTTTCTTAAAACTCAAGCAACATAATGAATATGCTGATCGCGTCAGTACTTTACTACTGGATGGCGAAAATGTGATTGATGCTTATAAATCCATGCGCGATGGAGTCGTCTTCACGAATAAGCGCATTATCGCTGTCAACGTACAAGGTCTCACCGGAAGTAAAAAAGACTTCACCTCACTGCCTTATAAAAACATAGTCGCTTACTCAATTGAAACTTCTGGCACCTTCGATCTGGATTCGGAACTGGAAATATATTTTTCCTCACTTGGCAAAATAAAATTCGAATTCACGGGGAAGACAGAGATCGTCGAAATTTCAAAATTCATTTCCAAATATATACTTTAACAATGCTCTTGCTTTAGATAATAAATAAAATTATATTTTAACCACAGATATTGAATATAATACCAGAGGCTTTCTGTAAAGTGCCATACCCAGCATCTATCCATAATAAAAATAGCGATCAGTACTCAAGTAACCTAAAAAAGCCTGCACCTGAGTGCAGGCAGGATCGAAACCGTTTTAAGCGCTACCAAGTCAATGTATAGATTAGAACCAGATTTCGCTCTGGACACCAAAGGCCCATTCGCCTCCCGTGAAGCCTGCACTCCCAAGCGCATCTTCATCCGAGAAGTCATTGAGCTCCTCATCCCAGTCACTCCAGGATGCGAACAGGCGGATTTCCGGACGTTTCCAGAAGCCACCGACTTCAGGCTTGAAGGTCGGCGCGATGGTGAATTTTCGATAGCTCCCTTCCACGGCATTGCCTGTCGAGCCGGGATCCAGGTCCATCCATTGATAGCTGAGTTCGTATTGCATCTCGAAATTCGCCGTCAGCTCATTGGCAAGACGCGCATTGAACGTCGCCCATGAGTATTCATCGCCTTCGGCATAACGGTCTTCACTGACTTCCGCCAGCACAGCTGGTGCGAGACGCCATTTGGGCGCGAGATAGGTCGTGCCATACAGGCCGAGTCGAGTCGAGGTCGCGTCATCTGTCAGATTCCCGTCCCCACCGATGACCTTCGTCTCCGCGCCGAGCCCTCGGCCATGCAGCACGGCGGCCTTGAAGCTGCCGCCGGCGAGACCAAAGAAGCTGTCGCCATGGTAGGCCAGCATGGTATGGAACCCGGAATCCGCGGCTGTGGCGCCCGTGTCCATCGCGCGCTCTTCGTTGTCTGCGGCAGACAATGCACTGACCATCCACTGCCAGTTGCCGACGTAGTTGTTCATCGTGAAGGTCAGGTTGTCGGTATCGCCGCCAGTGTCGGAATCCTCGGTCGGATATTCACTGTAACTGCGTCCGTAGACCGAGAAGTTGGCTTTCCAGTCATCGGTGAGCTGGACGTCGTAGATACCCGCGCCGGTGCCGGCAAGGAAGATGAAGTCACTGTCGAGCCAGTGGATGTCGAAGTTGTCCCGATCGAAGCGCTTGCCGGCCCAGATGGCGGAATTCTCGAAGGCGCCAGTGAAGCTCGGCAGATCGCTCAATTCCACGTAGACCTGTCGTACGTTCAGGCTGGACTCGTCCGAGGTCCAGTCGTTGCTGGTCTCCACCCCGTCGGCAATCATGGTGCGGTAGTGCGCCTTTGCCCCGTTGTCGTAGCGCGTCTTGTAATTGAGCACCGTCTCGACATAGGTATCGGGCTCGTTCCCCAGCCGCCCGACCGCGCCCCCCACCGACCCCGCCGGGGTGAGATAGGGGCCGCCGTCAATGCTCTTGCCACCCTCCCCGATCAGGAGACCTGAGCGGGCATAGGCATTGAAGGAGAAACCTTCCTCGCCACTGGCCTGACGCTCCACGGCGGCCAGACGCTCTTCGAGATCCTCGGTCTGCGCGGTCACGCGCACAGGTTGATCAGTCTCATTCGTTCGGCGCTGAACGGCCATCGCCTGCTCTGCCTCGGCGGCGCGGCGTTCCGCTGCTCTGGCCCGCTGTTCGGCGTCATTGATGCGCTGCTCCAGCTCTGCGAGCCGCGCCTCGATGTCGCCCGTGCTGTCGGCAGTGGCGAGACCACTGGTACTCATGATGGCAATGGCAACAGCCATGGCCAGAGGGGCCTTGAGCGGGCGCTGGGGGGAAGTAGTCATGTTGGAGAGAGCCTTTGTTGTTGTTGACGAATCACTCGCTTGGCGATGATCAGCGAAGTGGCGCCTTCGTCATTGGCGTTGTCGTAGGCGCCATACTTACTTAATCGTTTAAGACCCTAGTGGCAATCTGGCCTCTCAGACACACGACCTATGTCGAAATTCGACCAAAGGGGAGCGATCACCGCGTAAAACTCCCATTTCTGGCGACATATCAGCGACAGCAAGACCAAAGTTCAGGTTGCGGATATCGACGCCAATCGCTTGACTGTGATCACGCCTTAATCGTTTAAGAAGCACCATCGGACAACCTCAGGATTCTCCCCCGCCAGATGGCCGATGAATGCCCAACAACAACAAGTGACGAGGATTTGCCATGCAACGCAAGACACTGATCGCCTCAAGCGTCGCCCTGCTGGGAGTGGCCACCACCGCCCCCGCCATGGCCGCGGACCTGACCATCTCCTGCGGCGCGGTCGGGGCCGAGCTGGAACTCTGTGAACAGGGCGTCGCGGCCTGGGAGGAAAAGACCGGCCATGAAGTCGACATCGTTTCCACGCCCAATTCCTCGACGGAACGCCTCTCGCTCTACCAGCAGATTCTGTCGGCCCAGTCCGGGGATATCGACGTCCTGCAGATCGATGTGGTCTGGCCGGGGCTGCTCGCCAATCACCTGCTTGATCTGCACCAGACGCTCGGCGAAAAGGCGGCGCAAGGCCACTTCGCGACCATCGTCGACAACAACACGGTGGATGGCCGCCTGGTGGCCATGCCCTGGTTCACGGATGCCGGGGTGCTCTACTACCGCAAGGACCTGCTGGAGAAGTACGGATTCGCACCTCCCGAGACATGGCAGGAATTGACAGAGACCGCCACGCAGATCCAGGCGAAGGAGCGTGAGGCGGGCAGCGACAAGATGTGGGGGTACGTCTTCCAGGGGCGTGCCTATGAGGGCCTGACCTGCAACGCGCTGGAGTGGGTCGCCAGCAATGACGGCGGCGCCATTGTCGATGCCGATGGCGAGATCACCATCGACAACCCCAACACGGCCTCTGCACTCGACCTGGCCGCCAGCTGGATCGGCGAGATCACCCCGCAGGGCGCACTCAATTATTCCGAGGAAGAAGCCCGCGGCATCTTCCAGTCCGGCAACGCCGTCTTCATGCGCAACTGGCCCTACGCCTGGTCGCTGACCCAGAGCGATGACAGCAAGGTGGCCGGCAAGGTCGGGGTGGTCAAGCTGCCCCATGGCGCCGAGGGAGAAAGCGCGGCGGCGCTGGGCGGCTGGAATCTGGCGGTCTCGAAGTACAGCGAGAATCCCGAGCTCGCCTCTCAGCTGGTGGCCTTCCTCACCGGTGAACCCGAGCAGAAACGCCGAGCCATCCAGGCCGCCTACAACCCGACCCTCACGGCGCTGTATCAGGACGAGGAAGTGCTCACCGCCGTGCCCTTCTTCGGCACGCTCTACGACACCTTCACCAATGCCGTGGCCCGTCCGTCAGCCGTCACCGGAGACAACTACGGCCAGGTCAGCAACGCCTTCTTCAATGCGACCCATAGCGTGCTGAGCGGCGAGCAGAGCGGTGCCCAGGCGGTTGCCCAGCTCAAGAGCGAACTGTCACGCATCAAACGTCGTCGCTGGTAACCCGGGAGGTTTCGCATGACAACCACGCTCAATGAGTCAGTGCCGACGGACACGCCCTCGGCCCGGACCCGCAAACGCGGTACCAAGGTCAGACGCCAGCGGGTACGCGCGGCCTGGACCTATCTCGCCCCGATGCTGGTCGCACTGGCGCTGGTGGCCGGCTGGCCCCTGCTGAGAACCTTCTATCTCAGCCTGACCGATGCCTCGCTCTCGGACACGACCGGTGCCGCCTTCATCGGCTTCGAGAACTATCTCGTGAAGGACGACGGCGTCTGGTACGGCCTGCTGGCTGACCCGGTGTGGTGGAACTCCGTCTGGAACACCGTCTATTTCAGCGTCATCTCGGTATCGCTGGAAGTCGTCTTCGGCATCATCGTGGCGCTGCTCCTGAATGCCGAATTCAAGGGACGCATGCTGGTCCGGGCCGCGGTACTGATTCCCTGGGCCATCCCGACCATCGTCTCCGCCAAGATGTGGGCCTGGATGCTCAATGACCAGTTCGGAATCATCAACCACATGTTGATGGGGCTGGGGCTGATCGATGCGCCCCTGGCCTGGACAGCGGATGCCGATCTGTCGATGTGGGCCGTGATCATGGTCGATGTCTGGAAGACCATCCCCTTCGTGGCACTGCTGGTACTCGCCGCGCTGCAGATGCTGCCCAAGGATTGCTATGAAGCCGCCGAGGTCGATGGCATCCACCCGGTGAAGGTGTTCTTCCGCGTCACCCTGCCATTGATCACCCCGGCCCTGCTGGTCGCCGTGATCTTCCGTCTTCTCGATGCACTGCGCGTCTTCGACGTCATCTATGTGCTGACCTCCAACTCGTCCAGCACCATGACCATGTCGATCTACGCCCGCCAGCAACTGGTGGAGTTCCAGGACGTGGGCTACGGCAGTGCCGCCTCCACGATGCTGTTCCTGATCATCGCGCTGGCCGTCGTGGTCTACCTCTACCTTGGCCGCCGCCAACTGGGAGTGGATAAATGAATCAGCATCCGATGAATCGCTACCAGCTGACCCGACTCGCCAAGCATGTCGGCAAATGGGCCTTGATCGCCATCATCATCGTCTACGCCGTGTTCCCCTTCTATTACGCGGTCATCACCTCACTGAAACCGTCCAGTGAGCTGTTCGAGGTCAACTACTGGCTGACCTCACTGGACTTCAGCAACTACGCCCAGATCTTTGCGCAGAAGAGTTTCCTGCAGGCGATCGGCAACTCGATCCTGATCGCCTTGAGCGTCGTGTTGATCGCGCTGCTGCTGGGCATCACCGCCTCCTATGCACTGGGACGCGTGCGCTTTCGCGGCCGCTCCACCGTGATGCTGATCATCCTCGGGGTCTCGATGTTCCCTCAGGTCGCGGTGCTGTCAGGGCTGTTCGAGGTGATTCGCAGCCTGAATCTCTACAACAACCCCGGTGGCCTGATTCTCAGTTACACCATCTTCACGCTGCCCTTCACCGTCTGGGTGCTGACGACCTTCATGCGTCAGCTGCCCATGGAACTGGAAGAGGCCGCGATCATGGACGGCGCCACGCCGTGGGAGACCATCACCAAGGTCTTCCTGCCTCTGATGTGGCCAGCCATGGCCACCACCGGGTTGCTCGCCTTCATCGCGGCCTGGAACGAGTTCCTGTTCGCCTTGACCTTCACGCTGACCAACAGCGAACGCACCGTGCCGGTCGCCATCGCCCTGATCTCCGGCGGCAGCCAGCATGAGCTCCCCTGGGGCCCGATCATGGCCGCCTCCGTCACCGTCACCATACCGCTGGTCATCCTGGTGATGATCTTCCAGCGCCGCATCGTCTCCGGCCTGACCGCCGGCGCCGTCAAAGGATAATTTTCATGTCATTGCTCGAAGCCCAAATGCAGACCTCCTCCAACTGGTGGCGCGGTGGCGTCATCTACCAGATCTACCCGCGCAGCTTCCTGGACAGCAACGGCGACGGGATCGGCGATCTGCCGGGCATCACCGCCAGACTCGATTACGTGGCCTCCCTGGGCGTGGATGGCATCTGGCTGTCGCCCTTCTTCACCTCTCCGATGCTCGACTTCGGGTATGACATCAGCGATTACCGTGATGTCGACCCGATGTTCGGCACCCTGGAGGACTTCAAGGCCCTGCTGGAGCGCGCTCACTCGCTCAATCTCAAGGTCATGATCGACCAGGTGATCAGCCACACCTCCGACCAGCACCCCTGGTTCCAGCAAAGCCGTCAGGACCGCACGAATGACAAGGCCGACTGGTTTGTGTGGGCAGACCCCAAGCCCGATGGCACGCCGCCCAACAACTGGCTGTCGATCTTCGGCGGCTCGGCCTGGACCTTCGATTCGCGCCGCCAGCAGTATTACCTGCATAACTTCCTGACCAGCCAGCCCGACGTGAACTTCCATCACCCGGAGGCCCGTCAGGCTCAGCTCGACAACATGCGCTTCTGGCTGGAACTCGGCGTCGATGGCTTCCGACTGGATACCGTCAACTTCTACTTCCACGATCAGGCTCTGCGCGACAATCCGCCAGTGCCAGCAGGCGAAGCCAAGACACTGGGCGCGCCGGATTCCAACCCCTATACCTGGCAGCGCCACGTCTATGACTTGAGCCGCCCGGAAAATCTCGACTTCCTGAGAGACCTACGTGCCCTGATGGATGAATACCCCGGCACCACCACGGTCGGTGAAATCGGTGACGACAAGCCGCTGGAGCGCATGGCGGAATACACCGCTGGGGGCGACAAGCTGCACATGGCCTACGGATTCGATCTGCTCAATGCGCCGCATTCCGCAGGCTATATCCGAGAAGTCATCGAGCGCTTCCAGCGCCTGGCCGGTGATGCCTGGCCATGCTGGGCCCTGTCAAACCACGACGTGGTGCGCAGCGCCACCCGTTGGGGGGCCCACGAAGACCCGGTGTCCTACCCCAAGGTCGCCCTGGCCATGGTGTTGTCACTGCGCGGCAGCGTCTGCCTCTACCAGGGTGAGGAGCTGGGCCTGCCAGAAGCCGAGGTGCCCTTCGAGCGTATTCAGGACCCTTACGGCAAGGTGCTGTGGCCGGAGTTCAAGGGCCGTGATGGCTGCCGGACCCCCATGCCCTGGCGTCAAGCGGCGCAAGGGGACTTCTCAAGTGTCGAGCCTTGGCTACCGGTCGATGAGCGCCACCTGCCACTGGCCGTGGCCAACCAGGAAGACGACGCTAACTCTGTGCTTCATGCCACGCGGATTCTGCTGAACTTCCGCCGTCAGCATCCGGTATTGCGTGAGGGGGACATTCAGCTGGTGGACGTGGGTGACGAGCTGCTGGGCTTCCTGCGCGAGCATGACGGCAAGCGCATGCTGTGCCTCTTCAATCTCACGGGCGCTGAACAGGTCACCGCACTGCCGCAAGCCTACGCAGGCAGCGCGCGTCTGCTCGAAGGCGCAGGCTTTACTGCCGAGCTGGACACGGCTCAGCCCCGGGCAGCGCGGCTGGTGCTTCCGGCCTACCAGGCTGCTTTCCTGGCACTCGACTAATCTTCTTTTGAAAGCCGGTGCCTTGCACCGGCTGGGAGCCGCAAGATGACAAGCGTAACCCTCTCCAAGATCAACAAGACCTTCGGCAGCACGCACATCATCAAGGACCTGGACCTGAAGATCGGCAGTGGCGAATTCGTGGTCTTCGTTGGCCCGTCCGGCTGTGGCAAGTCAACCTTGCTGCGCCTGATTGCCGGGCTGGAATCGATCACCGCCGGTGAAATGCATATCGCCGGCGACCTGGTCAATGACCTTCCCCCGCGTGAGCGCGGCGTGGGCATGGTCTTCCAGTCCTATGCCCTCTATCCGCACATGACGGTGTACGAGAACATGGCCTTCGGTCTGAAACTTGCCAAGACCGACAAGGAAAGCGTCGAACAACGCGTGATGGAAACGGCGCGCATCCTTCAGCTCGAGGAGTTGCTGCACCGCAAGCCCAAGGCGCTTTCCGGCGGCCAGCGACAGCGCGTCGCCATGGGGCGCGCCATGGCGCGTGAGCCGAAGATCCTGTTGTTCGATGAGCCGCTCTCCAACCTGGATGCCTCACTGCGGGTGCAGATGCGCAATGAGATCGCCCGCCTGCACCACCGCCTGGGCTCCACCATGGTCTACGTCACCCACGACCAGGTCGAAGCCATGACCCTGGCCGACAAGATCGTGGTACTGCGTGATGGCCGTATCGAACAGGTCGGCAGTCCCCAGACACTTTATCAGGCCCCGGCGACCCGCTTCGTGGCCGGCTTCATCGGCTCCCCGACCATGAACTTCCTGCCGGCGGAGCTATTGAGCAGCGATGCCAATAACTGTCGCATCACGACGGCCGGGATCGGCGAGCTGGGCCTGCCTCGCGATGCCGGTAGCGAGCGCGTTGGTAGCCGTCTGATGCTGGGGGTTCGTCCCGAACACCTCTGCCTGGAAGAGGCCCGTGGCGACAACGCCTTCGAGATCGTCAACGTCGAGTACCTGGGCAACGAAGTCTATGTCTATCTGGATCCGAAAGTCGGCGACAGCCTGCTGATCCACCGCAGTGAAGCCCCCAGTCAGTGGAAGATCGGCCAACGCGTCGCGCTGGTGCCGGACCTGGAGCACGTGCATCTCTTCGACAGCCAGGATCGCGCGCTGAGCCTGACCCGGCAACGCCAGGCAGCCTGACGTTCAGGGCCTGTTCTGCAGGGCTTTTTCTCGAGGGCCTGGCAGCCAGGACTGAGTATCCAGCGCCTGCTCACGGCGCCTCAGGCCAACCGCTTCATTCTCCGCAAGGACCCCACGGGCGGGAGCCATGGTTCCCGCCCAGGAGACTCGCATGTCCACGATTCGAGACACCCAGGTGTCGGCCCACGATTGGTGGCGCGGCGCCGTCATCTATCAGATCTACCCGCGCAGCTTTCAGGACAGCAATGGCGATGGCATCGGTGATCTGCCGGGCATCCTCGAGCGCCTGGATTACATCGCCTCGCTGAATGTCGATGCGATCTGGCTATCCCCCTTCTTTACCTCGCCCATGAAGGACTTCGGCTATGACATCAGCGACTATCGCGATGTCGACCCGATGTTCGGCACCCTGGAGGACTTCGACCGTCTGGTCGAGGCAGCGCATGCGCGCGGCCTGAAAGTCATCATCGATCAGGTGCTCTCACACACCTCCGACGCCCACCCGTGGTTCGAGGAAAGCCGCCAGAGCCGCGATAACCCGCGCGCCGACTGGTATGTCTGGGCAGACCCCAGACCCGATGGCGCACCGCCCACCAACTGGCAATCGATCTTCGGGGGCTCCGCGTGGCAATGGGACACTCGCCGCTGCCAGTACTACCTGCACAACTTCCTGATCGAGCAGCCGGACCTCAACTTCCATCACCCCGAAGTCGTGACGGCCATTCTTGAAGAAGTGCGATTCTGGCTGGAGCGGGGGGTGGATGGTTTCCGCCTGGACGCCATCAACTTCTGCACACATGGTGAGCTAAAGGATAACCCGCCGCGGCGTGAGATCGCCGAGGGCTTCATTGGCGTGCGCCCGGACAACCCCTACGGCTATCAACAACATCTTCACGACAAGACCCAACCCGAGAACCTCGCCGTTCTCGAACGGCTGCGGAGTCTGCTCGATGAATACCCCGGCACCACCAGCGTTGGCGAGGTCGGCGACGATGACTCCTTGCGCGTCATGGCCGAGTACACCCGGGGCGACCAGCGGCTGCACATGGCCTATTCCTTCGATCTGCTGACCGAGAACGCCTCACCCGGCCACCTCCTGGCGACCCTACAGACGATGGAAGCGCAGATCGGGGACGGCTGGCCGTGCTGGGCGCTGGGAAATCACGATGTCACACGTCTGGCAACGCGCTGGGACGCCGAAGCCTCGCCGGCGCGCCTGCGCCTCTATCTCGCCTTCCTGCTGACCCAGCGCGGCAGCGTCTGTCTGTATCAGGGCGAAGAACTGGGGCTGAGTGAAGCCCAGCTACGCCATGACCAGTTGGTGGACCCCGCCGGCATCACCTTCTGGCCACGCTACAAGGGACGCGACGGCTGCCGGACGCCCATGCCGTGGCAGGCCGGTGAGTCACATGCGGGCTTCTCTCGCGTGTCTCCCTGGTTGCCGGTTCCCGACTTCCATCATGCCTTGGCCGTCGACCATCAGGAACACGACCCGGCATCGCTGTTGAATGCCAGCCGGGAGCTGCTCGCCTTCCGCCGCCGTCACCCCGCCCTCAGCCGAGGAGAGATCCACTTCCACTCGCTGCATGAGGAAGTCATCTGCTTCACGCGTCTCTCAGGCGGCGAGTCGTTGCTGATCGCGCTCAACTTCTCTGCTCAGGCCCTGACTCTGGAGACCGCCTGGCGAGCGGAAGCCCTCGAGGATGCCCCCGGCATGATCAATGGTCACTGGCAGGCAGGTCGCCTGACGCTGCCGCCCCACGGCGTTGCCATCGCGCGCTGTGTTGGCGAGGTGCACTGAATCTCCCGCTTGCCGATCACGCGACTCACAAGGAGGTCATGATGACCCTGTCTCAACTCGATCCTCACGCACGCCTCGACTGGTGGCGTGGTGCCACGATCTATCAGATCTACCCCCGCAGTTTCATGGATGCCAACGGCGACGGCATCGGCGACCTGGCCGGCATCATCGAGCGCCTGCCCCATGTGGCCAGCCTCGGCGTGGATGCCATCTGGCTGTCCCCCTTCTTCACCTCGCCGATGAAGGATTTCGGCTATGACGTCGCGGACTATCGGGATGTCGACCCGATGTTCGGCCACCTGGAGGATTTCAAGCACCTGGTCTCGCAAGCCCACCAGCTGGGGTTGCGCGTGATCATCGACCAGGTGCTGTCTCACAGCTCCGATCAACACGTCTGGTTCCAGCAAAGCCGTCAGGACCGCCACAACGCCAAGGCCGACTGGTATGTCTGGGCCGACCCGCTTCCGGATGGCAACCCGCCCAACAACTGGATGGCGGCCTTCAGTGGTCGCGCCTGGAGCTTCGATGCCAAGCGCCGCCAGTACTATCTGCACAACTTCCTGGCCAGTCAGCCGGATCTGAATTTCCATCATCCCGAGGTGCGCCAGGCGCAGCTGGACAACCTGCGCTTCTGGCTGGATCTAGGGGTGGACGGCTTCCGCTTCGACGTCGTCAATTACTACTTCCATGACCGCGCCTTGACCGACAACCCGGCGATGGCGCGCGAAGGCGTCAACCCGGGCAACCCGCAGAGCTATCAGCGGATGCAGCACAATATCGAGCAACCGGAGAATCTGGCGTATCTGGAGCGCATCCGCGACCTGCTCGATGAGTACCCGGGCACCACCAGTGTCGGCGAGATCGCCGGCAATGACCCTCTCCCGACCATGGCTGCCTATACCGCCGGCCAACGCCGCCTGCACATGGCCTACACCTTTGACCTGCTCAACAGTGATGGCGATGCCCGCGCGCTTTACGACGTGCTGACGCGCTTTGCCGAGCAAGGCGAAGACACCTGGCCTTGCTGGGCCCTGTCCAATCATGACGTGGAACGCAGTGCGACCAGCTGGGGAGAATCGCGCGCCCTGCTCGCCCTGACGGTTTTGTGTTCGCTGCGTGGCAGCCTGTGCCTCTATCAGGGAGAAGAACTGGGGCTTCCCGAAGCGGAGCTGGCCTTCGAGGACCTGCAGGACCCCTTTGGCATCAACCTGTGGCCCGAGATCAAGGGCCGCGATGGCTGTCGCACGCCGATGGTCTGGGATGACAGCCTGAACGGTGGATTCAGCCGCTGCGCGACGAAGTCCGGCGTTGAGGCCACGCCCTGGTTACCGGTCTCCCCACGCCAGTTGCCATTGTCGGTGGCGCAGCAGGAAAACCGTGATGACAGCTTCCTGTCGCGAGCACGTCGCCTGCTGCGCTATCGCGGGACCAGCCAGGTGCTGCGCGAGGGTGATCAGACCCTGATTGCCCCCGAGCGGCTCCCGGACAACGTCTTCGCCAGCGTGCGCCAGCATGGAGCGCAACGCCTGCTGTGTCTGGCACACCTCGGGACAGGCGATACGCCGAGCGTGATCGACCCGAGTCAACTGGCGCCAGATATCACCACCTGGACCACCCTCGAGATCGCCGGTGTCACGGCGACACACGCCTCTCACCACCCCCTGTCGCTGATGCCAGGCAGCGCCATGTGGCTCGCCCTCAACTGACGCCTGGCAGATTCGATGCTTCACGGGATGCTCGGTGGATGACGGTCATCCCGGACGCCGCAACAACAATCACAATGATGGAGTCGCACGCCATGCCTTCTGTTATCAGCACCCCACGCCAACGGATGCTCACGACCCTCAAGGGTAGCGCCGGTGCCCTGTTGTTGAGCGGGGCCTCATTGACGGCACCCCTCGCACTGGCCACCGAGGTCACGATTGCCTGTGGCCCTGGCGGAGATTCCGACATGTGCCCGGAGCTCGCCCAGCAATGGGCTGAGCAATCCGGCAATCGTGTCAATGTGATCTCCACTCCCAACGACACCACCGAGAAGCTCTCGCTGTATCAGCAGCTGCTGAGCAGCGGCTCCAGTGACATCGACGTGCTGATCGTCGACATGGCGTGGCCAGGGCTGCTCGACGATCACCTGGTCGACCTTTCCCGCTATCTGCCCGACGACGCCACCGAGGGCTTCTTCCCCGCGCTGGTCGACAACGGCACCGTAGAGGGACGTCTGGTGGCCATGCCCTGGTACACCGACGCAGGCGTGCTCTATTACCGCAAGGACCTGCTGGAAAAATACGACCAGCAGGTGCCGGAGACCTGGCAGCAACTCACCGAGACGGCGCGCACGATCCAGGCGGCGGAACGTGACGCCGGCAATGCCGATTTCTGGGGATACAGCTTCCAGGGGCGCGCCTACGAGGGGCTGACCTGCAACGCACTGGAGTGGGTCGCAAGCCAGGGCGGCGGCACCCTGGTGGATGATGCCGGTGAGGTCACCATCGACAACTCGCGCGCCGCCGAGGCACTCGATCTTGCCGCCTCCTGGATCGGCAGCATCGCTCCGGAAGGTGCGCTGAATCATACCGAGGAGGAGTCACGTGGGTTGTTCCAGTCGGGCAATGCGCTGTTCCTGCGCAACTGGCCCTATGTCTGGAAGCTCAGCCAGGCCGAGGGCAGTCCGGTGGCAGGCAAGGTCGGCATGGCCCCCCTCCCGCATGGCCCGCAGGGCGAGTCACGCGCAACCCTGGGCGGTTGGAATCTTGCGGTATCACGCTACTCGGAGCACCCACAGGCCGCAGCGGAGCTGGTCGCCTACATCACCGCCGCCCCGCAGCAAAAGGCCCATGCCATGAAGATGGGGCGCAACCCCACCATCGAACACCTCTATCAGGATGATGAGGTGCTGGCGAGCAACCCCTCGATGGGGGAGCTCTATGAAGCGCTCAGAACCGGCGTCGCGCGCCCGGCCTCGGTGACGGGCGATGCCTACGCTCGCGTCTCCAATGCCTTCTTCAACCGCACCCATCAGGTGCTGTCGGGCGAGGAGACCGGTGCTCAGGCGGTGGAAGCGCTCGGGAGAGAACTCACCCGCATCGGACGCCGCGGCTGGTAACGCCAACGGCCTCACCCCGCCAGGCCTTGCGCCTGCAGACTGATGACGCCCGGAAGGTCTCGCGCAGAGACGCGGGGCCTTTCCGGCGCTCTAGCATGCCCGTGACCCCTGCCGCCTCGACAACAAGGATCGTGCAATGACATCTACCCAACTCCATCGCCATGCCGCACACGACTGGTGGCGCGGCGCAACGCTCTATCAGATCTATCCGCGCAGCTTCATGGACGCCAATGGCGATGGTGTCGGCGATATTGCCGGCATCATCCAACGTCTGGACTACCTCGCGACCCTGGGGGTGGACGCCATCTGGGTCTCCCCCATCTTCACCTCGCCCATGCAGGACTTCGGCTATGACGTCTCGGACTACCGTGACATCGATCCCCTGTTCGGCACTCTGGAGGACTTCTCGCGGCTCGTCGCCCGCGCACATGAGCTCGGGCTGGGCGTCATCATTGATCAGGTGCTGTCACACAGCTCCGATCAGCATGCGTGGTTCCGGGAAAGTCGCCAATCCCGGGACAATGCCAAGGCTGACTGGTATGTCTGGGCGGACCCGCGCCCGGACGGCGGTGCGCCCAACAACTGGTTAGCCGCCTTCGGTGGCCCGGCCTGGACCTTCGATTCACGGCGCTGCCAGTATTATCTGCACAACTTTCTCGCCAGCCAGCCGGACCTGAACTTTCATCATCCGGAGGTGCGTCAGGCACAGCTCGACAATCTGCGCTTCTGGCTGGAGCTGGGCGTCGACGGGTTCCGCTTCGACACCGCCAACTTCTATTTCCATGACCAGGCGCTGACGGACAATCCGCCGTCCTCGGACGACTACCGTAGCCGTGGGCATCCCCGCAGCTATCAACTGCTGAAACACAATGCGGATCAGCCAGAGAATCTCGACTATCTGGAAGAGATTCGTGCCCTGCTGGAGGAATACCCCGGCGCCACCAGCGTCGGCGAGGTCGGGGGCAGCGACCCGCTTCCCGCCATGGCAGCCTACACCGCGGGCCAGCACCGCCTGCATATGGCCTACACCTTCGACCTGCTCAACAGCACAGGCGATGCCGTGGACTTGCACGCCGTTCTGGCACGCTTTGCCGAGCATGGCGAAGACGCCTGGCCGTGCTGGGCATTGTCCAATCATGATGTTCCGCGCAGTGCCAGCCGCTGGGGGAGCGCACGCGCCTTGCTGGCTCTGACGGTACTCTGCTCATTGCGGGGCAGCCTCTGCCTCTATCAGGGCGAAGAGCTTGGATTCGAGGAAGCGGAGCTGAGCTACGCCGAGCTGCAGGACCCCTTCGGAATCGCGCTATGGCCCGAGGTCAAGGGACGCGATGGCTGTCGCACGCCCATGGTGTGGGAGCCTCAACGCAATGGTGGTTTCTGCGCTGACTCCCTGTCGCCCTGGCTTCCCGTCCATGCCCCTCATCAGTCACAGGCGGTCTCGCTGCAACAAGAGGTGCCCGAGAGTCTGCTGAATCACGTTCGCCGGCTGCTGAGACTGCGTGGCGAAAGCACGCTGCTCAAGACGGGGCAACAGACGCTCATCTCCCCGTCCGTGTTGCCGAAGGGTGTCTTTGGTGTGATACGTCACGACCGTCATCAGCAGATGATGTGCCTGGCCAACCTGGGACACCAATCAG
Source organism: Cobetia crustatorum (assembly GCF_000591415.1). Lineage (GTDB taxonomy): Bacteria > Pseudomonadota > Gammaproteobacteria > Pseudomonadales > Halomonadaceae > Cobetia > Cobetia crustatorum. The sequence continues at coordinate 79,288 of NZ_JEMF01000011.1, forward strand.
ACCACGCCCCGGAAAACGACAACGCCCCCGTCATGCTCGACCTGACAGCCCTGCTGGGCTCGCGAACACTGCATGGCCAGCATCATGACCCGATAGAGATCATCTCTTTGCCCGGCATGGCCACGCCTATCCTTGAGGCGGGCCAATTGAGACTGCCGCCGGGGATGGCAGCCTGGCTGGTCGTGCCAGCCGATGCGTCGAGAGACCGGGATGGGTAAAGGAAAGGGCCAGCAAGGGGCGCTTGCGACCGACTGCATGCCCGGGGCATTGGCCCGGGCACCTGGCGTGGAAAGGCAGCTCAGCCTGGTCGCACCGTCTCCAACACTTTCTGGGCATTTCTGGTACGTGGCGATATGCTATCTCTGCACTTAATCGTTCAAGCTTTTCATCTTCAGGAACCCGACGCCTGTGTCATCGCCTCGCCGTATCACTCTCAAGGAGCTAGCCGCAGAACTGGGCGTCTCCACCGCCAGCGTCTCCAACGCCTTCAACCGCCCTGACCAGCTCTCGCCTGCATTGCGCGAGCGGATTCTCGAGGAGGCCAAACGGCTGGGCTATCGTGGTCCGGACGCCAAGGCGCGAAGCCTGCGTACGGGGCGCTCACGGATCATCGCCGTGGTACTCGCGGAGACACTGACCTACAGCCTCAAGGATGCCGTCGCCAGCGAGCTGTTGTCGGGCATCGCCGAAGTGCTGGACGCCCACGGCCATACCCTGCTGCTGCTCTCGGGTCGCCAGGATGCCTCTCAGGTGCCGGGGTCTTCCAGCATTGCCGATGGCTTCATCGTCTACGGGCTGATGGCCAGCATGGCGCTGGTGGAAGAACTCCAGAGCGCGGGTCACAAGCCCATCGTGGCGGTCGACTTCGATCTGGGCGATCACCCTGCCATCCACGTGGATGATGAGCCCGCCTGCTACGCCATCGCGCAACATGCCTTGAAGACACCCGCCAGTCGCATCGGCATCGTCAACCTGCGCCTGACCGAAACGGCCTGCAACGGCCGCATCACCGAGGCCCACACACTGCTCCCAGCGGGTCGAACCATCACCCGCTCGCGACTGGCGGGTTTTCATCGTGCGCTGGCTGAGCGGGATATCTCCCCCGATTCTGTGACGATGTGGAACATCGAGGAAAATACCTACGAGGTCTGCGCGCCGGTGCTGGCAGAGATTCTGGATCTTCCGGCCAGCGAGCGACCGGATCTCCTGCTGTGCATGTCCGACCGCATCGCGTTGACCGCCGTGACCCTGGCGGAACAACGTGGTATCCGCATTCCCGAAGACCTGCGTATCACCGGCTTTGATGGTATCGAGGAAGGGCAATATCGCTCGCCACGCCTGACCACCGTCCAGCAGGACAGTACCGAGAAAGGCCGCCTTGCCGCGCGAATGATTCTGGGACTGGAACCCGCCTCGCCTCGCCTGCTCACGACTCGGCTGATCCAGGGTGAAACCTGTCCGTGATGCTTCTATCAAGGATGACCATGTAGCACCAGCCATACGAGTCGCTTACAGCAGCTGGGCATTGATTTCTCAATCTAAAGTCGCCCCCTCCCTTTCCCACCAAGCTACTAATCGACAATTGAAACCAGACTATAGGCTTGAGACTTCCCATCCGAGCATTTCAAGCCTGTATAAAAGATCAGACTTGCATCTGAAAATTTTAGGTGCGCCATGCCAGACCAGAATGTCGAATTGCCAATTTGTGCTAACGCTGTCAACGCCGATCCCGCACCATGGCTCAAGGTTGCTTAGGACACGTGGGAGATCCAGCTTTATGTATCAGATGGGGGCACTTGGAATATGCTCCATCGATATGTTTCGAAAATCATCTTCCTACGATCCTAGTTGGATAGCCTAGCAACATGATTATCAATACAACATCGAGTCACCAAAGCCTCAATGCATGCTTCTAAGACATTTCTATCAAAACTTTTATTAAAGCTATAACCCAATAATAAAATCGGAGCTTGGCATGAAACACAATACAACAATTGATTTTATTTATCTTTCAGAAAAAGACATGATCCGCGCGGGTGTCACCGACATGACGGCCTGTGTCGATACGATGGAAGAGATGTTTGGCCTGCTCTACCATGGTGACTACCGAATGGCAGGGCCAAACAATGACTCTCATGGCGCCATGATCACGTTTCCGGATGACTCGCCATTCTCCAACATGCCCAAACCGACGGCTGACCGCCGCATGATGGCGATGCCGGCCTATCTGGGCGGCAACTTCGGTACTGCAGGCGTCAAATGGTACGGCTCAAACATCGCAAACAAGGAAAAAGGATTACCGCGTTCTATCCTGATGTTCATGCTCAGCGATGCCGATACTGCCGCTCCACTGGCTTATATGTCAGCCAACCTGCTGTCAGCCTATCGGACCGGTGCAGTACCGGGTGTTGGAGCACGCTACCTGGCACGCAAGAATTCAAAGGTCGTCGGCATCTTCGGCCCTGGGGTCATGGCGCGTACATCACTGGCGGCTTTCATCGCGGCTTGCCCGCAGATCGATACAGTCAAGGTAAAAGGTCGCGGCCAAAAGAGTCTCACGGCGTTTACGGACTGGGTTCGCGAGAACTATCCGCAGATTACTCACATCAACATCGTCGATGATATCGAGTCTGTCGTACGTGACTCAGACATCGTCACCTATTGCGCTTCCGGCGAGGTGGGCGATCCTGACACCTACCCACTGGTCAAGCGAGAGTGGGTAAGCCCCGGAACATTCTTGGCTATGCCCGCCCCCTGCAATTTCGATTCAGGCATGGAAGCCTCTGATGTGCGCAAGGTACTGGACAATACCGGTCTATATGAAGCCTGGTACGAAGAAATCCCCAAGCCGGCCCATCATTGCATTCCGCTGATCGGCATGAAGTTCATGGACATGATTGAGCTTGGCCACTTCTCTGCCGATGCTCTTGAGGATCTGGGCGCCATCGTCGCAGGTGATGCGCCAGCACGCCTGAACGACGATGAAATCATCATGATGTCGGTCGGCGGCATGCCGGTCGAGGATGTGGCCTGGGCAACCGTGGTCTATCGCAAGGCGATCGAACAGGGTATCGGCGTCAAACTCAATCTGTGGGATGAACCGGCATTGCGCTAAAGCAGGCCCGTACTCCCGACACACCTAAAACATATTAATTCACTGCTCATTCTGCACAGGACACCATCATGACCAAGATCATCAAAGTCAAAACCGGCTCAAAGTTTGAAGAACACGCCAGCTATTCTCGTCTGGTAGCCGTGGATAATTGGATCTTCGTATCCAACACTGCAGGCCGTAACCCGGAGACGAAAGAGATTCCGGAAGATGTGAGCGAGCAGCTTCTGCAGGTCTTCGCCAACATTGAAATAGCCCTTAAATCGGTGGATAGCAACCTCTCCGATATCGTGTCCGCGAAGATCTTCATCCAGACCCCCAGCAATACCGAAACCGTCATGACGCTCTTCGGTGAGAAGATGCGCGGCGTGGATCCATCCATCACCGTGACATGCCCACCATTGGGGTCTGAGGTCTACAAGGTAGAATTGGAGGTGACCGCCTATCGTGGCGCTGGCAGTGCTGATGTCGTGCGAATCGACACCTCTGCCTAGCAATACACACCGCTCGCTTCGTCGGCACTCCAATTCCCCAGGAACTCCTGACATGTCACCAACAATAATGCCTGTTCAAACATCAATGACGCTTCCTGCCTCTACCAGTGTCGTCATCATCGGTGGCGGTATCATCGGCTTGACTGCCGCACTAGCACTCGCGGAACGCAACATCCCCGTCGTCGTGCTGGAAAAGGGCAAGATCGCCGGCGAGCAATCATCGCGCAACCTCGGCTGGATCCGCAAGACCAGCCGTCACCTAGAAGATGTGCCTCTAGCACTGGCAGCAGATCGCCTATGGGCTGGCATGGCAGAGCGTGTCGGTAAAGATGTCGGCTATCGACAGGTAGGCATCATGTTCCTTGCCCGAACGGAAGAACAGATGGCAGCGCATGAAGCCTGGAAGGCGTCAGTTGAGTCACTGTCACTGGATTCACAGCTACTGAGTGCAGCAGAGATCGACAGCCGCGTGCCGGGTGGAAAAGGGAAATGGACCGGTGGTATCCACACACCATCAGACGGTCGAGCAGAGCCGACACTAGCCTCTAGTGCGATTGCTGAAGCCGCTATTGCCAAGGGAGCGATCATCATCGAGCATTGCGCCGTGCGTACGCTTTCCATGTCCGCCGGTCGTGTCAGCGGCGTCGTGACCGAGAAAGGCGAGATCACCTGTGAACAGGCACTGTTGACCGGGGGCATGTGGTCACGCCGTTTCCTCGGTAATCTCGGCGTCTCACTGCCGACGCTGCCGGTCGTGTGCTCCGTCTTCAAGACTGCTCCGATGGAAGGTCCGACGGATATCGCGGTAGGTGGGCCAGACTTCTCCTTCCGTAAGCACAAGGATGGCGGCTTCATCATCACGCAACGGGGTGCGCTTGATGCGCCACTGACGCTTGATCATCTGTTGATCGGATCTCGCTATCTGAAATCTCTGGGAGCACAGCGTGGCTTGTTGCGGATTTCGCTAGGTAAACACTTCATCAAGGATCTGGCTTTACCACGGCGCTGGGGAAAAAAGAGCGTCTCTCCTTTCGAGCGTGTCCGTGAGATCGATCCGAAAGCCAATCAGGCGCTGAATGATGAAGCCCTGAAGAATCTAACGGCTGCATGGCCAGCTTTCCAACAAGCGATCATCGAGGATGCCTGGGCTGGCATGATCGACATCACACCAGACTCCAACCCTGTCATCGGTCCAGTCAAAAAGATTCCCGGACTGATGGTAGCGACCGGCTTCTCTGGTCACGGGTTCGGCACATCACCAGCAGCGGGACAGTTGGCCGCAGACCTCATCTGCGCAGTAGAGCCTATCATCGACCCATCCCCTTATCGCTTCGATCGCTTCGATCGCTTCTAGCGTCACAATGGCCAGCACCTGACGCCACTCATAGTGCACGCTGGCGTGTGACAGAAGGCAGCTCCTTAAACAGCCGCCGATACTCCCGACTGAAATAGCTCTGATGGAAGAAACCGTGCAGCGCGGCAGCATCAGCTACTTGCAATCTCGGGTTCTGAAGCAGTCTGCGCCGAACGGCATTCAATCGAAGTGCCCGAAGGTAGTGTAACGGCGCCTGACCAGTTTCTCGCTGAAAGCTGTATTGCAGCGTGCGGCGAGAGATCTTCAACTGCTGACAGAGTGCCATCAGCGAGGGTGGATCATCGGGACGGGCATTGATCAGTGCATGACATCGATCAACGATGTAACGGCGAGTTCGGTAGCTGGCATCATCAAGAACCGGTGAGCGAGAGCACTCACCCAGCAATAGCTCGACACCCTCCTGCAATTGCTGGGTGATCACTTTCTGAAGGAGCGATTGCTGAAGCACTGACAATGTCGCACGGTGTGATTGAGTCGTCTTCACGTAATCTGTCAGTGCTTGCCACTGCTGCTTGACAGCCACCAGCAATGGTGAAGATACCTCGAGCGTCCGCAGATGCTGCTCATTTTGCTCAAGCCAGCCATAACGATCTCGTTCGACAGATACGACCATCAGATCATAACTCGCGGGAGTCACACTCCAGAACTGCTCGCAGTGGGGAAACACCGTGATGGCGTTTGTATGAAAGAAAAACCCATTGGGCCAGTGAATCGGCAGGGCAAGATGCCACTGTGATGGCGGAGAGCGCACCAGTTGTGTAAAGCCCAGATTGGCGCTTTCACGGAACAGGCGTACACCAGGACACGCAATATCAAGGATATCACCGCAGAAGCGCCCTTCTTCGATCTGATTGAATTCCTGCTGCCAACCATTCAGCTGTAGTGCGTGTTCAGTGATATCTTCACTATGATGCAGCTCAACCATGAAGCGCCGGCCTCCTGAATGCTTGGTGACATACCGAGTCATCATGCAGATATTTCAACAGTAGTGATCAAGACCTACATTCACGGTAGCAGTGGCTCACTACCTCACGACCAACAGACGATGGTATCTCACGACTGCGTTCACTAGACTACCCCAGAAACATTAAAATGTTAACGAATTAAGCTTCCACGGAGATCTCATGCAATCCGCCGATTCAGTGACTCTCTCATTTGATACTTGGCTGGACGCGCTACGCAATGTCTGCGGCAGCTTCGATTCCACTCCGCTCAGCCGATGGAATTTCCAGGGCAGTGTCTCGAAACGCAACCTCGGCGGCATCGAGATCGCCGGCATCACCACAAACGCCGAGAGGATCGTGCATCACCGACCGGAGCGGAGCGACGACGAGAGTTACTGCTTTCTGATCGTTCAGAAACAGGGCAGCGCCACACTGATGCAAGATAGCAACAAGATCACGATGCGCCCGGGAGAAATGGTGTTGATGGACTCGGCAGAAGCCAGCGAGATCATGCCGCACGGCCTTATCGAGCACGATTCATTCCATCTGCCACGTGGCGAAGTCATGCAACGTTTTGGCCATCAAGCAGTACCATTCATGAAGATTGCCGCTGACTGTGCCAGCGGACAGATCATTCAATTGATCATCAGTCGCATGCTGACTGGCCAGCTCGCGGCGGAAGGTGATGATAATAGCGGTATCTCAGACTCACTGATCGCGCTATTACCCGCCATTCATCAACATCAATCAGCCTCTCCGACATTGATGGAACGCAATAATGGCAACCTCTATCTATGCATACAGCAATACATCGATCAGCATCTACATGAAGCGGAGCTGAGCCCGGAGTGCCTAGCACACAAGTTCCATATCTCGATTCGCCAACTCTACCGACTGTTCGAGCAACGCGATGAGACGGTTTGCCGCTACGTGCAACGCAAGCGCCTGGAGCGCTGTGCAGAAGATCTGGCCAGCCCATTGCAGGCCAGTCGCTCCATCACTGAAATCGCCTATCGCTGGGGGTTCACCGACTCAGCGCATTTCAGTCGCTCGTTCAAACGAGAGCTCGCAACTTCACCGCGCAAATACCGACAAGCTCGATTGGTGGCGAACGTCGCCTGATGCATGAGAGTGACACATGGAAAAATCCCCCGGATGCCTTCCGCCATCCGGGGGATCATGATTAGCGGAGACTCAATACGCGATACAGACTGACTTGAGTTCCGTATAGGCATTGATGGCTTCAGGACCGAACTCCTTGCCGATGCCTGACAGCTTGAATCCACCGAAGGGCAGACACGGGTCAAGTGTCACGTGCGTATTGACCCAGACAGTTCCTGCTTCGATACGTGGCGTCAGGCGCATCGCGTTCGACAGGCTATCAGTCCACAGGCTTGCCGCTAGCCCCATGTCACTGTCATTGACCATTGCAAGACCGTCTTCGACGTCGTCAAAGGGAATCACCGTCAGCACTGGACCGAAGATTTCTTCGCGCGCGACTTCCATCGAATGGCTGGCACCACTGATGATCGTAGGAGACACGAAATAACCTTCCTTGGGCACACTTCCGCCAACATGTACGTTGGCGCCTTGCTCGCGGGCTCGCTCAACAAACCCCAATACGCTCTCCTGCTGACGACGCGAGACCAAAGGCGTGATATGGACCTGTGGGTCAATGCCAGGGCCCGCCTGCATGCCATCGACAGCCTCACACAGACGGCGACAGAATTCATCATGCAGACTGCGGTGGACATAGAAGCGCGAAGCCGCCGCACAGACCTGCCCCTGGTTGAGAAGGCCGCTCATCAGTGCGCCATTGACCGCCTTGTCCAGATCGGCATCTTCGAGCACGAGCATCGGATTCTTGCCACCCAGCTCCAGCGAGAACTCAGCCATGCGATCCACTGCTGCATGACCGATCTGCTTGCCGATGGCAGTGCTGCCGGTAAAGGTGACCTTGTGGACATCCGGATGCTCGGAGAGGCAGGTACCGACCACAGATCCCGAGCCAAGAATCACGTTGAAGACACCTGCAGGTACGCCTGCTTCAACTGCAAGTTCTGCCAGTCGCAGGACACTCAGTGGTGTCTCGGAGGCAGGCTTGAGCACCACGGAACACCCTGCCGCGAGCGCTGGCACCACCTTCCAGAGCGCGATCATCATCGGGAAGTTCCAAGGCACGATGGCGGCCACGACACCGACGGGCTGCCTCAGGGTGTAAGCATTGAACTTGGCACCTTCGGGCATGCCGATCGAGACGTTGCGAGTATTCCCCTCAAGTTTGGTGGTCCAGCCCGCCATGTAGCGAATGAAATCTACCGAAAAACCAGTATCGACAGCTCGTGAAATATGGATCGACTTGCCTTGGTTGAGAGTCTCGATCTGGGCCAACTCTTCCGCATGCTGCTCGACGAGGTCTGCAAAGCGCAACAGTATACGTTCACGCACCGCTGGGGATAGATCACACCAGCGACGGTCATCAAAGCTCTTTTTGGTCTGTGCAACAGCCTGCTCAGCCAGGGCCTTATCACCTTCAAGGACGGTCGTCAAACACTGGCCATTGGAGGGATCGAGCACCTCACGTGTCTTGCCTTCATTGACAAAGGCACCGTTCAGGAAAGAACCGGTGACACGTGTGAAAAATGCCTCTACGGCCTGAACATCGGATGTATTGTCTTGACTCATCTTAACTCCTTACCTTCAATGCCCCGAACGGTACGTCACTTCACCGCAATCGCCCGGCTCAACCCCAAAGTGAATGCTGCTGACCTCAAACTAGCTCAGCAGCTTTCACAACACTGGCCTCCTGCTGCCGACAACATGACGCTGAGTGCCAGATTCAGAAATTGAAACCTAACAGTAGCTGGGTGTAGTAATTGGCGTCACTGTCGCCCAATTGAGTCCCACCTGAACTGGCAGATGCCTCTGGATCATAGCGGCCAACCAGCGGCATGACCCACCAGTGTTCATTGATCGCCCAGAAAGCATAGAGGTCGATTTCGGTACCATCGATATTGGCCCCTGCATCGGTCGATAATGTCTTGAAGTCATAGAGCATGACTCCGAAGTTCATTGCTTCGTTGGGCGCCACAGACAGGTTGATCTGCTGGACACGGCTGTTGGAATTGAAAGGGCCAGCATAATTGGCGGCAACTTCACCCTGGAACCAGGTGCCCATTGCTCGACCATTCCCATAGAAGAGTGGGTCATATCCTTCTGAAAAGCGGCTGAAGCGATAGCTGATACTCGGCGTCCAAGGAAGCTCGGAGAAAGTCCATCCTGCCTCCAGGTACCAGGCTGATTCCTTGTCATCGCTATCATTCTTCTGCCACGCATACTCACCCGAGAGAAACAGATTCTCGACCCCCGCATTGCCTTGAGCTCTAAGGCTATACGTCTTCGAGTTATCGCGGCCCGGGTAGAGGTAGGCGTAATCATCATCAATATCCAGCACGTCGATATAGGTAAGCCCCACGGTGCCCTTTTCAGAGACATTCTCGAGTGTCGCGATGGCCAGTTCCGCTCGTGCTTGAGAACGATTATCGGATTGCAGCCACATCAGATCACCACGCCAACCTTCCTCACCCCCGATTCTGACGACAGCTGTCTTGTCAAAGGAGCGGCGTGATGCAAGATAGTAAGCGCCACCGCGATCAAGATCGCCATCAAGGATGCCTTCACCGAAATTGAGCGAATCCCCAGAGATCAGGAAACCATCGCCTACCTGCACGTATTGGCGGCCAACGGAAATATCCAGGCCATCACTGCCAAGCGCAGGGAAGAGCTCTCCCGATTTCCAACCGCCAAAGAAGTCCTCGATATGAGTGCGACGCTCATCCCCTGTCGTGAAACCGGCGGCGTCCCCCTGCCCAGTGGTAGCACTGGAGACCCATGCCACGTTGCCATAGAGAGAACCAGGCAGCGCGCTCAGAGTATGAGAGGTATCAACGCCATACTTCAGATACCCCTCCTGCCAGTCTCGCCCACTGTCACTGGCAGTCCCTGACTGGCCATAGCCTTTCTGACTATGAAACACCCCCACTACACCCTCGATGTTGGCATTGGCCTGAGTTGTACTGTCGCTATAGATCTCCGCCGCACCGGCAGTGGCTGGCAAAGCGACTGCGGTCCCTGCCGCAAGCATCAATAGAAACCTCGGATAACGAGTCGTCATCTATTTCTCTCCCCTTGTTATTGTTGTGCAGTACCGGACAGACACATGGAACGTTCAAGGGAGATTATCCATTTCACAGAAGCAGCACTTGTCTATCCATGACAGACATCGGCGATTCACTGCCAACCTTGTTATCAATAAAAATCTTATATAAAAAACGACCCTGAGATCGGTTTTTTATATAAACACAAGTCGTATATTTTATATTATATCTCTTGTTGCATCAAAGCCTCTTGATTATATCAATCTTCATACCATCATGACCTACAACAACAGGTCCATCATAGTTTTGTTTGACGGAGTCTCTCCATACTGTATCAGTCAAGCTTGGATCATTCGCCGGTACGAAATGCGTCAATACAACTTTTTTGACATTAGCAGCACTCGCCATACGCCCTACATCTTGTCCAGTGATATGATGAGAAATAATAGCATGAGCAAATTTATCCCCACCCCCTAACCGCTCAGCCAATGCTTCAACAGCGGGTACATTCACGACTTCACTGACAAGCACATCCGCATCCTTGGCAAATTTCTCGAAAGGTGGGTAATAATTCATATCACCAGTCATGACAATGACTTTCCCTCCTACTTCAAATTTGTATGCGAAAGCCTGCCCAAATTTAAAAGGAGGATGCGGAACGGGTAATGCAGATACTTTCAGTTTACCGCCATCGCAATCACAGACATTATCTTCCTGTATTTCCTGTACCTTGACAAGCTTACGAATATCCGGCTTCCCTTCATCCGGTATCCGTAGATCAATATCTACTTTGAATGCTTCCCAAAGGCTATCTGTCATATAACGCGTTCCCTCAGGACCATAGACTGAGACCTCATCCTTGAGGCCTGTAGCCCAGGAATTCATCAGTAATGATGGGTAATCGAGCACATGATCTGCATGTAAATGAGTAATAAAAATCCCTTTCAAGTCAGTCAGCTTGGCGCCAGCTTGAACGAGCCTCAAGCTAGCGCCATAGCCAGCGTCAATCATATATATATCATCACCAATCATCAACGTGGCGGACTGTGGAAGTCTTTTGTCCTCAGCGATAGATGGTCCGCCTTTTGTACCAAGTAAAATCAATTTCACGTCATCAGAGGCATATATTGCCACTGATGCAAAAGATAGCGATATGCCGACCAGCAGAGTTCCTAGCAGGCGAAAGATAGATTTATTTTTCATGGCACCACCCTGTCATTAAAATAATAAATTTATTATCCCTGAATCAATCGTAGTACCTAACACCAATGCACTATTTCCATAAATATTCGCGTACGCAAAAGACATCACAGCCACACCAATGACAATGCTGGCACCATGACGACAATGCTTATTCGCAGGATATCTGCACCGATGAAAGGCAGGATTCCGCGATTGACTGTCGAGAGAGAGGTGTTGCGGCTGTATTGCTGGACAATGAACAGATTCATGCCCATCGGTGGTGTAATCAGGCCTATCTCGACCACCATCAATGCCACTATCCCGAACCAGATGGATTTGGCTGCAGCATCGAGACTAAAGAGATCAAGCTGCAGAATGATCGGATAGAAGATCGGGATGGTCAGCAGGATCATGGACAGTGAGTCCATGACACAGCCCAGAAGCAGATAGATCAGCAAGATCATCAACAGCACAACAAAGGGTGCAAAACCACTGGCCAGAATCCAGCTCGCCAGGTCTGACGGCAGTTGCCCCAGCGCCAGGCCGCTGTTGAGTAGATCTGCACCGATCACGACCAGGTAGATCATGGCCGTGGCTTCAGCGGTACCGACAAGACTGCGATACAGGCCGTCCCAGCGCATTCCCCCGCGACAGATGGCATAGATGCCACAGGCTGCAGCGCCAATGGAGGCCGCTTCCGTCAGATTGGCCCAGCCACCGTAAAGGCCCAGGATGACGACAAGGAAAATCACCAGAATCGGGGCGATATCTCCCAGGCTGGCCAGCCGCTCCTTCCAGGAGTAACGCGGCGCACGCTCGATATGGCGCATGGTGCGCATCGCGACCAGACGAATCACCAAAAAGTAGCCTGCAACTGCCAGCAGCCCCGGCACGATGGCGGCCATGAAGAGCGCTGCGATGGATTCCTGAGTCAGTACCGCATAGACGATCAACGGAACGGATGGCGGAATCAATATCCCCAGGGTCCCCGCTGCCGCGATGGTGCCCGTTGCCAGTTCCTTGCTGTAGTGATGACGTTCCAGTTCCGGCAATGCGACCTGGCTCATGGTGGTTGCCGTGGCGAGAGAGGAGCCACAAATAGCGCCGAAGCCGGCACATGCCCCGGCGGCCGACATCGCCAACCCGCCGCGCCAATGTCCTATCCAGCGAGCGCTGGCCCGAAACAGTGCCGCTGACAACCCGCCATGGACAGCAAACTGTCCCATCAAGACAAAGATGGGAATGACGGCGAGGTCATAGCTTGAGAATCGCGCGTAGACAAGATTATTGAGCGTGAACAGCAATGCACCGATATCGCCGTCGTTGACCAGCCAGTAACAGGCCGCCCCAGCCAGCAGCATCGCGACCCCGACATGCCAGCGCAGGCCCAGCATGGCCAGCATCGCGCCTAGCGATATGGCCCCGACTTCCAGTCCGCCCATCATGTGCATGGCTCCTTGACGGGGGAATCGATGCCGTCTTTCATCCACTGGCGAATGCTCTGGTGCAGTGCGCACACCCCCAGCAGCGCAAGCCCTGGCAACATGGCAGCCTGGGGAATCCACTGCGGCACCCCCAACTGCACGCTCTGGGCATCATAGGTGAGGCTCTCCGACACCATCAGCCCGGTCCGCCATACCAGCAGACCACTGACGATCGCCAGCATCAGGTGAGAGAGACTCAACAGCAGACGGTTGAGCCCTGCAGGCAACAGATTGGCGAGAATATCGACCCGGATATGGCGATCCTTGACTTCGCACAGTGGCAGGAAGCATGCCACCGCGACGGCCACCATCATCTGCAATAGCTCGATATCCCCCGTGATCGGGGTCGACCACAGCCTGCGACCCAGCATCGACACCAGCGACATCGTGATGGCAGACAGCAGTAACAAGCCGCCTGCCAAGGCCAGACCAATGGCCAGTCGCTTCAATATTCTCTCTTGCATGACTCACTCCCCGGGTGGCGTACCCGTACTCGTGTGCTGCACATATCCCATGGCAGATGGCTCATGCCATCCTTTCATTGTTTTCATTACCGGCTTTTCGCTTGGCGGTCGCGCTGCAGACGAAGTCACCACTGCCTGCCTCAATGCAGGTCTGGTTGCTGCTGCTTGACCTCCTGCTGGAGTTCATCAACCAACGCCTGACGATCGATGCCACCGCTATCGGAGGCGACCCAATCATCGACAACACCGCGAGTGGCATCGCGCATATCGTCATATGCAGCATCATCGAGTGTCGTGATCGTCTGCTCAGGGTCTGCCGCGACCTTTTGGCGAGCATTGGCTATCGCAGAGCCCCAAGCCTTGCCGAAGCGCAGCGACAACGCCTCACCACTGAGTGAATCCAGCACCTTGCGATCTTTTTCCGAGAGACGGTCGTAGCTGCGCTTGTTCATCAACAATGCCAACACCGTCACGGTCGGCGTGGCTGATGTTCGGCCGTCTCGGTATGGAAGGCAGTGACTTCATCCAACTTGGTGGGCGGCACGACTTCCCAGGCAGCGGCGGCACCATCGATCACCCCCTTGGACAGAGTGTCCGCAATCTGCGCGGGCGGCATGCTGACCGCTGAGGCACCCAGCGCATCGACCAGCTTGGAGGCCAGACGCGTCGGTGCCCTTAGTCTCAGACCCTGCATGTCGTCCAGCGTCTTGATCGGGCCACTGCGTGTGTGGAACACGCTGCCACCGTCGCTATGAACCGCCAGTACTTTGTAGCCCTTGAAATCCTGTGCGGCGGGCCCCTGACTGAAATCCCAGACGATGCGACTGGCATCCTCTCCCCCGGCCGGCAGCATGAAGGGCAGTTCCATTACCTCGCTGCGCGGGAATCGCCCAGCCGAATAGCCGAGTGCTGTCCAGGCAATATCCACGACGCCATTGCGCACCATGTCAGCCAACTGGCCAGGAGTGCCGCCAAGCTGCATGGAGGGGTAGAGCTGACATTTGAGCTGCTGATCGGATTGGGTGGCGAGGTCCTCACACCAGGGTTCCAACACCTGCTGTTGAGCATTGGAAACGGCTGGCAGGAAGTGAGTGATACGTAGCGTCGTGACTGCAGAGGCAGTGGGCGCGACAAGCGTCGTCATCACACCCAACCCGAGTGCCAGACAGGACTTCAGCATCAGGGATTCATTCATTTTCATGGCTTATCTCCTCTCGTGATCGAAGCCTACAAGATTCAGAATACGTTATTGTTAATATATTAATGAGTAGACTTTAGCCAAAGCCAAACACTGTCAAATTCAGTCATTCTGTCAGCATGATCGCGACACGACTGCCTGGTTTCAGCGCAGCATCGACTGTCGTTGACACGAAACATCGGGCAGAGAATCATCTCTCCTGGAAAGAAAATGACATGACCGGTGAGCACTGGGCTCACCGGTCATTCTTATCGACTATTTGATGCGATACTCTCAGGGTTTGAGAACGATCAAGCGAGAATAGGAGTGAAGAAATCCGCCAGCGCTGACGTCTCTGTCAACGGCAGAATATTCGCGACATATTGGTCAGGACGCACCACGACCACGACACCGCCGCGATCGATACCGCGCTCTTCGAAGATGTCACTCTGTGGGTCAATGCCGAACACGTTTTCCTGATCAACCAGCTCAAACGGACCGACAATGGGCTTGTAGGCAGCCGGGACTTGATTGATATCAATGGCGTCATGACGCTGCTGATAGATCACCTTGATATCGAACCAGCCATCGCCCGCCACATTCTCCCGCGCCATCTGAAGAGGAGAGTTCTCGGAACGCATCAACCACTCGGAAAGGTCTCTGGTCGCGGAGGCCTGCTCAGCACTTGCTGCATCGGCAAAGACATAGAGGCGCCAGCGACCATCAGCACGCGCCAGATGCCCCAACTGCAGCGGGTTGCCATCACAGACGCGGGAAACCGCTGAAGACTTGAAACGCTTGCCCATGGGGAAACCGGTCGCAAGGTGCTGGTAGTCTGCCTTGCCTGTGATCAGCGATGGAGTGTATTCCGTCATGAATCCCGCAGGGAACTCGATGGTACGGGTATAGAAGTTCTCAAGCTCCGCGGGGTCCTCGAATTCTTCAGGGCGCTTGGCCATCATGGACGACCACTCCTTGTCGAAGTCGATCAGATTCTTGGCAACGACCTGGCGCTCTGCGGAATAGGTCGACAACAGAGAGGCAGGGCTCAGGCCGGATAACACATGGCCCAGCTTCCAGCCCAGATTGAACCCATCCTGCATGGAGACATTCATGCCCTGTCCCGCCTTGGCACTGTGCGTATGGCAGGCATCCCCCGTGATGAAGACTCGCGGCAACGCGCCCGAGTCCGGATCCACCACATCATCGAAGCGGTCCGTCAGGCGATGGCCCACCTCATAGACGCTGTGCCAGGCAACATCTCGCACGTCGAGCGTATAGGGATGCAGAATCTCATTGGCCTTGGCGATGATCCGCTCGATCGGGGTGGCACGCACCGCATTGTCGTCATTGACCGGCACCTCGCCGAGATCGACATACATGCGGAAGAGATGGCCACCCTCACGCGGAATGAGCAGAATGCTGCCGCCGGAATGCGACTGGATAGCACACTTGGTACGGATGTCCGGGAAGTCCGTGACCGCCAGCACATCCATGACACCCCAGGCATGATTTGCCTGATCTCCCGCCAGCTTGCACCCGATGGCGCAACGTACCTTGCTGCGCGCGCCATCACTGCCCACCACATACTTGACTCGAACCGTTCTCTGTTCGCCCTTACGGCTTCCTTCGGTCTCCTCAAGCGTCACCGTCACGGGATATTCGCCTTGCTCGGCGACCTCGAGATCCACGAAGGCATAGCCATAGTCAGGACGGACCCGTGCCGGTCCATTCACCGCAGATTCCGCCAGATAATCCAGCACTCGTGCCTGATTGACGATCAGGTGCGGGAACTCGCTGATACCCGCCGGATCATCCGGTGTACGTGCCGTGCGCACGATATTGCCTGGCTGCTCGGTATCGGGCTTCCAGAAAGCCATCTCACTGATGCGATAGGCCTCGGCGATGATGCGGTCCGCAAAACCGAACGCCTGGAAGGTCTCGACACTACGTGCCTGAATACCATCGGCATGCCCGATTTCCAGACGCCCGCCGCGTCGTTCGACAATGCGCGTCTTGACGCCCGGGAACTGGCCGAGCTGAGCCGCCAGCATCATGCCCGCAGGGCCGGTTCCCACGATGAGAACGTCAACCTCTTCAGGCAGCACATCGGCGCGATTCACGCCCTCTCCTTTTGCAGGCTGAACGCGTGGATCTTTCGAGACATAGCCGTAGTGATGGAATTGCATGAACAGTTACCTCGTGATGGCGCAGTGCATTCGCATGCCGGGAAACGATCTTCGTCGACCAGGGGAGGGGCATTGGGCAGACACGCTGCCAACCTCTCGTTCGCACTGACCGGCATACGCTTGCGACGTGATAGGTGCCTTTGAAACGGCGGGACACTTCTTGTGTCGTGTTGTTGTGTCGTGCTGTTGCCTCAAGCCTTTTCACACGGAACGCATCGCTGAAAGAGCAGGCACTACTCATGCTGAGGAAGTTCGAGCCTCTTGGGGATGTGTTTTTCATCGACTCAATTGTACTTTTCGAAGATGACCCACCGACATTAGTCGCCAGACGGGAAATATGTCGGAAAATATCGTTAACCTATGAACATTGTCTTCTTCGATACACCGTCCTCTCATCTCAAGACTCTTTAATCACAGACCACATGCGCAATACCTTGCGACCCATGGCATCCAAGCAAGATCCTTTTCGTCGAGGAAAACCTTCGCCACAAGCCCTATTGACAATGAAGGCCCGATCAATCATTAATATGTTAACGTAATTGAGATACCACATTTCATCACTTGAGCATGATAAGCGTCTCCCCGCTGCATACGCGGCCTTGCGCAACCGATCAGGAGAATGATGTGCCACACCTACATATCGAATACTCACCGGCACTCGAGCAACGCGTTGACTTGCACGAAGTCTGCCTGGCAGCGCATCGCGCCATGAAGGACAGCGGTATCTTTCCGCTCGCGGGGATACGCGTTCGTGCCTTTGCGGCAGACCATTGCATCGTCGCCGACAACCATCCGGACAATGACTTTCTCGCCATGACGCTCTCCGTGGGCGCTGGACGCGAGCCGGAGGCGCTCAAGGCTGCCGGCGATCATCTCTTCACGACCATGAAACACGCACTGGAACTGCCCTTGTCCACGCCCCACTTCGCGCTCTCGCTGGAGATACGCGAGATCAACGCGGACCTGAGCTGGAAAGACACCCCCATTCACGCTCGCCTGTCTGCACAGTGAGCCCTGACCCCAAGAACAAAGAGGATTCATCGATGAGTGACTTGAACGACAACATCGCGCGCGCCCAGGCTTACATGCAGCGTTTTCGTGAACAGGGTGTGTTGAACCACATCAATGGCGAGTCAGTCCCGGCTGACTCAGGCAAGACCTTCGAGACACTGTCTCCCGTGGACCTCACCCCCCTGGCCAATGTGGCAAAAGGCGGCGCCAGCGATGTCGATCGCGCCGTGAAAGCTGCTCAGGAAGCCTTCAAGACCTGGAGCAAGATGCCAGGCAAGCAACGTCGCGAAATCCTGATCAAGGTGGCAGAAGCCATTGAAGCGCGCGCAGAAGAGATCGCCTTCACCGAGTGCATGGATACCGGCCAGGCGCTGCGCTTCATGTCCAAGGCAGCGATTCGAGGGGCGGCCAACTTCCGCTTCTTCGCTGACAAGGCGCCAGATGCCGAGGATGGCCTGGCACTGCGCAATGAAAATCAGATGAACGTCACTTCCAAGCGTCCTATCGGCCCAATCGCGGTGATCACGCCCTGGAACACGCCGTTCATGCTGTCGACCTGGAAGATTGCTCCGGCACTGGCCTCTGGCTGTACCGTGGTGCACAAGCCTGCCGAATTCTCACCGATGACCGCCAAGCTGCTGGTCGAGATCGCCGAAGAAGCTGGCCTGCCCAAGGGTGTACTGAATCTGGTCAACGGCATGGGCGAAGATGCCGGCAAGGCGTTGACCGAGCACCCGGGCATCAAGGCCATCGCCTTTGTCGGCGAGAGCCGCACCGGCCAGATGATCATGGCGCAGGCCGCTCCTACCCTGAAGCGCTTCCACTTCGAGCTGGGCGGCAAGAATCCGGTGATTATCTTCGATGATGCCGACATCGACCGTGCCGTCGATGCCGCCTGCTTCATGATCTACTCCCTCAACGGTGAACGCTGCACGTCCTCTTCTCGCCTGCTGGTTCAGGACAGCATCTACGACGAAGTCACCCGTCGCGTCGCTGACATTGCCAACAACATCCAGGTCGGCCACCCGCTCGACCCGTCCACCGTCGTCGGCCCGCTGATCCACCCGGAGCACGAGACCAAGGTGCTGTCCTACTTCGAGAAGGCCCGCGAGCAAGGCGCGACCATCGCCACCGGCGGAGAGAAAGTGGGAAGCGAAGGCTGCTTCGTGCGCCCGACGCTGTTCACGCAAGCCAAACAGGACATGGCCGTCGCCCAGGAAGAGATCTTCGGCCCGGTGCTGACCGCCATTGCCTTCAAGGACGAAGCCGAGGCCCTGCACATGGCCAACGATACCGAATACGGTCTGGCAGCCTACCTGTGGACCAACGACCTCAACCGTGCGATGCGCATGACCGACGAACTGGAGGCCGGAATGATGTGGGTCAACTCCGAGAACGTCCGTCACCTGCCGGCGCCGTTCGGTGGCGTGAAGTCCTCCGGTATCGGTCGTGATGGTGGTGACTGGTCCTTCGACTTCTATATGGAAACCGTCAACGTTTCCTTCCCGCGCAAGATGCATCAGGTACCGGCACTCGGCTGAGCGCACTCCGCCAGACATGCTGACATGCGAGGTGGTTCGCCACCTCGCATGCACACGCCAACGCCCTGTCCCCTTCAGACTGATATCGAGAGAGACGTCATGAACCGCACTCAGCCCGCCCGCCTAGCGTCATTCCATGCCAATGGTGCTGACCGATATGGCCTTGTCACCGATGACGGCATCATTGATCTGACGCCAGAATTCGGCACCCGCTTCAAGGGACTCAAGGAAGTCATCGAAGCCGGTGCCATCGATGAGCTGGTGCAGGCCGCCAAGGACCGCCGTCCCGGCTACCGCGAAGAGGATGTCAGCTACCTGATTCCCGTCGCGCAGCCCGAGAAATTGATCTGCGTCGGCGTCAACTTCCCGTCGCGCAATGAAGAATACAAGGATGGCCAGGCTGCACCCAGCAAGCCTTCCCTGTTCATTCGTTTCCCGCGCAGCTTCACCGGCCATCAGCAGAACCTGGTACGCCCTCCGGAAAGTGAGCAACTCGATTACGAAGGCGAAGTGACCATCGTGATCGGCAAGGGGGGCCGTCGCATTCCCAGAGAGAAGGCCTATGAGCACATCGCGGCACTGACACTGTGCAATGAAGGCACCATTCGCGATTGGGTCCGACATGCCAAGTTCAATGTCACCCAGGGCAAGAACTTCGATGCGACCGGTGCCATCGGCCCGTGGCTGGTGCCCTTCACCAATGCCGCACAGCTGGATGATATCGAGCTGACGACGCGCGTAAATGGGGAAATCCGCCAGCAGGATCGCACCTCGCGCATGATGTTCGACTTCCGCTATATCGTGAATTACGTCTCGACCTTCACCACGCTGGTGCCGGGTGACGTGATTGTCTGCGGAACTC
Source organism: Cobetia crustatorum (assembly GCF_000591415.1). Taxonomy (GTDB): domain Bacteria; phylum Pseudomonadota; class Gammaproteobacteria; order Pseudomonadales; family Halomonadaceae; genus Cobetia; species Cobetia crustatorum. The sequence goes on from NZ_JEMF01000011.1 coordinate 99,280, forward strand.
CGACAGGGGCAGGTGCTCGCTTTGATCCGCCCATCTGGCTCAAGCCGGGTGACGTGGTGGAAGTGGAAGCGGAAGGCATCGGCAAGCTGGTCAACGGAATCGAGGATGAAGCATGCCGCTGACGGACACGCAGATCACCGAGGCCGCGGAGGCCCTGCTCAATGCAGAGACGCAGCGTCAGCAGATTGGCCTGTTGTCATTGAAGTATCCGGACATGACGCTGGATGACGCCTATGCCATCCAGGTGGCGCAGATGACTCGTCAGCAGCGCTCCCACGAGGTCATCGGCTGGAAGATCGGCCTGACCTCCAAAGTCATGCAGGACGCATTGGGCATCACTACGCCAGACAGCGGAGTGCTCTATGACTTCATGCGCTACGAGTCAGGGGCTGTCATCGCGAAGGATCGCTTCATTCAGCCACGTATCGAGGCCGAGATCGCCTTCGTGCTGAAAGCCCCCCTGGAAGGTGAGGTCACGCGCGAGCAGGTTATCGCTGCCACGGATCATGTGACGCCCTCACTGGAAATTCTCGACACCCGCATCGTTCGCAAGGACGAGGCCAGCGGCAAGACGCGCGTGATCTTCGACACCATCTCTGACAATGCCGCCAATGCCGGCATCGTGATGGGCAAGGAGCAGCACGCGCCACAAGACTTCGACCTGCGTTGGGTCGGCGCGGTGGTCAAGAAGAATGGCGATGTGGTGGCCACGGGGCTTGGTGCCGGTGTGCTGGATGACCCCGTCACAGGACTCGTGTGGCTGGCGCGACGCATGGCGAAATATGGCCAGCGTATCGAGGCAGGTCAGGTGGTGCTCTCGGGGTCGTTCATCGGCCCGGTGGAATGTCCTGCGGGGACCGAGATCGAGGCCGACTTCGGACCTTCGGGCACGTCTCGTTGAGCTTCGAATAACGGTTCAGGGAGCGTCCTGCTGATGACGATAGCGCGACGGAGTGGTACCCACATGGCGAGTGAAGAAGCGACTGAAATAGCCCGGGTCCTGAAAACCGAGTCGGTAGCAGATCTCGTTGATCGACATGCGGGTGAATATCAGCATCCGTCGCGCTTCCTGCATCAGGCGATCATGGACGATGCGTTTGCTGGGTTCGCCAGCGATACGGCGACAGACACTGTTGAGGCGAGCCTCGGTGATACCCAGCGTCGTCGCATATCGTGTCAGGGTCCAATGCTCTCGATAATGGGCCTCGATCTCGAGATTGAAGCGCCGAAACAGCATCAGGTCGTCATGACGCACGGACTGCGCCTTGATCGAGTTCGCGGACAGACGGAACAGGCCGATGAAGATCAGGCGCGTCAGGGTAGTGAGTGCCAGTTCTCGCTCCGGGCGCTGATGGTCAAACTCCAGCGCCAGCTCCTCGAACAGACGCTCGAGGCGAGTGACATCCATGCGCGCCTCCTGACTGACACGACCGGTCGCGACACAGACCGGCGCCACCTCGGACATGCTCCCGAGCTCGGTGCTTTCCTCGAGCAGCGACCACACCAACTGTTGCCGTACCGTCAGGACATGGCCATCACACTCCTCTTCGGTCGTGAAGGAATGCGGTATGCCAGGCGGAGTAAGGAAGAACATCGGCCCCTGTTGATGGTAGGGCCGATCATCCAGGTAAACGCGCACCATGCCGCTTTTGACATAGTGCACTTGAAAGAACCGGTCGTGATGATGGACCGGCATGTTGCGTCCATAGAAGTCCGCCATACGCCCGAGAGAATCATAGTGAACGGCCGCATCGGCATAACGCTGATCATATTCCTGCCCGATCGTGATATTCGGGATGGGGTCCGACATCGTGCCACCTCGTCTTTGACTGGGCTCACTAGCCCAGCAGCCTGTTCACATATTAACAAAGTAGTGAACCGCCACTCCATTCCCGGCGTGCGGTATCGCTCCAACTCCTCTGGCCAGCCGGGGCCATACGGAAGCAAAGGTATTTCCCATGGGTGAGATCGTACTCGCAGCGAAGGTGACGCACGTCCCTTCCATGTATCTCTCGGAACAGCCGGGCATTCACCAGGCTGTCGTGCACAAGCCATAGAAGCCCACAAGGAAATTGCGCGCCGGGCGCGGGCATCAGGCGCTGAAGTCGTCGTGGTCTTCGATACGCACTGGATGGTGAACAGTGGCTACCACATCAACTGTGGCGCGCACTTTGAAGACGTCTACACCAGCAATGAGCTCCCGCACTTCATCCAGGATCTCGAGTATTCCTATGACGGTTGTCCGGCGCTGGGCGAGAAGATCGCCAAAGCGGCCAATGCCTCGGGTGTCCGTACCCTGGCGCACAACATCGATAGCCTGAAGCTGGAATATGGCACTCTCGTGCCGATGCGCTACATGCACATGGAGGCCGAGAAGGATCAGGCATTCAAGGTGATTTCCGTGGCGTCCTGGGATGCCTGGCATGACCTGGAAGACAGCATTGCCTTCGGCGCCGCCGTGCGCTCCGCGATCGAAGCCAGTGACTACAAGGTCATGGTGCTCGCGTCTGGCTCCCTCTCCCACCGCTTCACGGATAACCGTTCGGCAGCGGAGAACATGCACCGCTGGTCACGTGAATTCGATCATCAGGTAGACCTTCACGTGGTAGATCTGTGGCGCCAGGGAAAATTCAACGAATTCAAGGCCATGCTGCCGGACTATGCCGAGCATTGTTATGGCGAAGGTGGCATGCATGACACCGCGATGCTGATGGGTGTGCTAGGCAAGGACTATCACGGCAAGGCAGAGATTCTGACCGAGCCCTTCGGTAGCTCAGGGACGGGGCAGATCAACGCCGTCTTCCCGCTCTAAGCCTTTCTCTACCCGCCAGGCATGCCATTCGCCAGGGCTCAGGCTCGCCCCTTGTTGACCCAAGCCCTGGCGTTCAGCGACGTGCTTGCCTGGACAACACTGCCCCCCTTCAGGAGCCTCTCATGAAAATGCCACTCAACACCTTCAAGCGGGCGCTCGCCAACGATGAAGCACAGATTGGCGTGTGGATGGGCCTGGCCAATGGCTACTGCGCCGAGCTGACGGCCAACGCCGGCTTTGATTGGCTATTGATCGATGGAGAGCATGCGCCCAACGACCTGCGCACCATTCTTGACCAGGTCCAGGCGGTCGCCCCCTACGATGTGGCGCCCGTTGCAAGGCCTCCTGTCGGCGATAGCGCCTTGATCAAGCAATACCTGGACATCGGCCTGCAGACCTTGCTGATCCCGATGATCGATACCGAAGAACAGGCACGTGACATGGTCCGCGCGACCCGCTATCCCCCCGCCGGCATCCGCGGTGTCGGCAGTGCGCTGGCGCGCGCATCGCGCTGGAACAGCATCCCGGGTTACCTGGACAAGGCAGACGATGAGATCTGCCTGCTGGTACAGGTCGAGACGCTCAAGGGCCTTGAGAACCTTGACGAAATCGCCGCGGTCGATGGCGTGGATGGCGTCTTCATTGGACCCGCCGACCTGAGTGCCTCTCTCGGACATCGCGGCAACCCCGGTCATCCGGACGTACAGCTCGCCATTGATGAGGGCATTCGTCGCATCCGCAAAGCCGGCAAGGCTGCCGGGATCCTGTCGGCCGATCGAGGACTTGCCAGACACTATCTCGAGATTGGCTGCACCTTCGTCGCGGTCGGTGTCGACACCAGCCTGTTGATGGGAGCGCTCAAATCACTGGCTGGCGAGTTCAAGGGCAGCTCGGAGACTGCGCCCACCGGACCGTCGGTGTACTGACAACATTTTCTGGGCAATTCAGCGCCCCACTATTCTTTCTCACTTATCGGACATAGTCATGAACCTCACGGATTCCCACTTGCTCAAGCAGTCTGCCTACATCAATGGCGAATGGACCAATGCCGATGATGGCAAGACCTTTACCGTCACCAACCCAGCCAATGGCTCCCTCATCGCCGAGGTTGCGCGTGTCGGAGCGACGGAAACACGTCGTGCCATCGATGCCGCCTCCGCCGCCCTCCCTGCCTGGCGTGACATGACAGCCAAGGCACGCGGCGCACTGCTGCAGCGTTGGTTCAGATTGATGCAGGAGCATCGGGAAGATCTCGCTCGACTGCTGAGCGAGGAACAAGGCAAACCGATGGCCGAGAGCCGTGGCGAGATAGATTATGGCGCCAACTTCATCGAATGGTTTGCCGAGGAAGGCAAGCGTGTCTATGGCGATATCATTCCCAACGACAAGCCTGACCGTCGCCTGGTCGTCATCAAGCAACCTGTCGGTGTCGTCGCGGCCATCACGCCCTGGAACTTCCCGGTAGCCATGATCACTCGCAAGGCAGGCCCTGCTCTGGCAGCGGGTTGCACCATGGTATTGAAGCCTGCCTCAAGCACGCCGCTGTCCGCATTGGCTCTGGCAGTGCTGGCTGAACGCGCCGGCATCCCGGCAGGTGTCTTCAATGTCGTCACGGGCAGTGCAGGTGAGATCGGTGATGAACTGACGCAGAACGCGCTGGTCCGCAAGCTGTCATTCACCGGCTCTACCGAGATCGGCCGTGAACTAATGAAGGGCTGCGCCGAGACCATCAAGAAAGTCAGCATGGAACTCGGCGGCAATGCGCCCTTCATCGTCTTCGACGATGCCGACCTGGACGCTGCCGTGGAAGGCGCCATGGCGTCAAAATTCCGCAACAGCGGTCAGACCTGTGTCTGCACCAATCGCATCCTGGTACAGGACTCCGTCTACGATGCCTTCAGCCAGAAGCTGGTCGAAGCCGTCAAGCAGCTGAAGGTGGCAGCAGCTGACGATGAAGGCGCTCAACAAGGCCCGCTCATCAATCAGCAGGCGGTCGACAAGGTGACGGCGCATATCGACAATGCCATAAGCAAAGGCGCCCAGGTCCTGTGTGGCGGCAAATCACACGCACTGGGCGGCAGCTTCTTTGAACCTACCGTCATTGGTGAAGTGACGCAGGAAATGGATGTCGCCAACGAGGAAACCTTCGGCCCCCTCGCCGCACTGTTCCGCTTCAAGGAGGAAGAAGACGCCATTCGCATGGCCAATGACACGCCGTTCGGTCTGGCAGCCTATGCCTATACCCAGAACATGGCCCGCAGCTGGCGCGTGGGAGAGGCACTTGAATATGGTATGGTCGGCATCAATGAAGGCATCATCTCAACGGAAGTCGCACCCTTCGGTGGTATCAAGGCCTCTGGCGTGGGTCGTGAAGGCTCCCACTACGGCATTGAAGACTATCTTGAAGTGAAATATCTCTGCATGGGCATCCATTGATCACGGTCCATTTTCATGCAGACGACGCCGGGGAGTCAGTACCCCCGGCGTCATTGACAAGGTAATGACATGCGCCCGACCCCTTCCTTGACCCTCGCATTGCTTCAGGCTCGAGAATCCGCGATGGGATTTTTCAGGCCACACCTGAATCAGCATGGCCTGACCGAACAACAATGGCGGGTCATTCGCATCCTCTGGCAATCCGATGAGCAGACTCTGGAGAGCCGAAGACTGTCGGAGCTGGCGTGCATTCTGCGCCCAAGTCTGACCGGGGTACTGGTGCGACTTGAACAGAATGGCTTGATACGCCGTTGGAAGCCGGCCAATGATCAACGTCGTCTCTGCGTCACCCTGACTCCACAGGGCAATGCACTGTTTGATGACATGAAAGACGAGATGATGAGCCAGTATCGGAAGATTCAAGAGTCCTTGGGGCCGGAGAAATACCGCACCCTCATGAACCTGCTGGAGGAAGTCAAAGACCTTCCGTCAGAGCATTGATAGCGCCTGCATCAGCAAAGACAAACGCCAGTTCAGGGTCACCACCGTCAAAGCCATCATTGGCTTCCGGCAGACAGCGGTGATCCTTTTCCTTCGCTTCCCTCCCCTATCCTTTCCTTCCTTTCAATTCATCCCCTCTTGTCTTTTCCTCTCTTCTCCAGAACGCCCCCACGATGCCATGTCGTCATGCCTGATCAACACGCTGGCATGTAAATTCAATTTTCTTGATATTCCTCTCCCTACTCTGGTCTCTCGACAGCCTTTCAGCGTTGTCCAATAAAAAAGAGCCAGCCATGCAGACATGTTACGACTACATCATCGTCGGCGCCGGATCGGCCGGATGCGTCATCGCACATCACCTATTGGAACAGACCGACAAGAGCGTGCTTCTCATCGAAGCCGGAGGCAATGACAACAGCCTGCTCATCCAGATGCCGGCTGCAGTGGGAAAGGTCATTCCCACCCGTACCTGGCCTTATGTCACGACACCAGATGCCGCCACGGACAACCGTGAGATGAGCATCGCCCAAGGCAAGTTGATCGGTGGCAGCAGCTCGGTGAACGGCATGATCTATATCCGGGGGCATCGTGCTGATTATGATGGCTGGGTTCAGGATGAGGGGTGCCTTGGGTGGGGCTATGACGATCTGTTGCCTTATTTTCGGCGCTGTGAAGGCAATGAGTCATTGACCCACCCCCTGCATGGAGTCGCAGGCCCACTCAAGGTCAGCGAGAACCGCTATCGCCATCCTCTGACCCAGGCCTTCATCCGTGCCGGTCAGGAAGTGGGCCTGCCGTACGTCAATGACTTCAATGACAACGGGCGCCACGGCGTCGGCTACTATCAGACGACGACACACAATGGTGAACGCTGCAGCTCTGCCAAGGCGTATCTCAATGGTTTGCGTGATCATCCACGCCTCACGATGATGACTCACACAGAAGTGGACCACATCATCTTTGAAGGTCCCCATGCCCGTGGCATTGTGGCGCATCATGCCAAGAAAGGGACGATGACTCTCAAAGCACGTCAGCAGGTCATCGTCTGTGCCGGCGCCATCGGTAGCGCGGGAATTCTGCTGCGCTCAGGTATCGGCCCAGCCTCACACCTGGCAGAACACGGCATTGAATGTCGTGAAGAGTTGCCCGTTGGGGAAAACCTGCAGGATCACCTGCACATGTCGATCAATGCGACGCTGAAAGACCCGATCTCGCTCTACGGAGAAGATAGCGGTCCGAAATCCTGGGGGCATGGCATCGAGTGGCTACTGCGTCGTCGCGGGGTAATCACCTCCAATATCCTGGAAGGTGGCGCCTTTCTGGATACGGCCAACGAAGGCCGGCCCGACACCCAAATCCACTTCATGCCAATGCTCGATTCCTGGGATGACCCGTCAGGTATAGGCAAAGGCCGTACCCACGGATTGACTCTCAAGGTGGGTCACCTTCAGCCTGTTTCACGTGGCCGAGTGCTGCTCGGTGGCCCACGGCATGATCAGCCCCTGGTGATAAAGGCCAACTTCCTGGCGGAAGCGATCGACGTCGAGCATCAAGTGCGGGCTCTGCGCGCAGGTCTGGCATTTCTCAAGACGTCAGCACTTGCTGAACTGATTGATGAAGTCTTCTCACCACCACAAGCGCAGGAATTGATGGCACTAGAAGAGGATGCCTCCCGCGAAGCCTTGGAAGCGTTCATCAGAGGCCATTGCAAGACCACCTATCACCCGGTGGGTACCTGTCGCATGGGCCCTGATCCGAAGAGTTCCGTGGTGGACCTCGAACTCAAGGTGCATGGCCTGCAGGGATTGCGGGTCATTGACTGCTCTGTCTTCCCGACCTTGCCCCGCGGCAATACCAACGCCCCCACCATTGCCGTGGCAGAAAAAGCTGCAGAGCTCTTAATCGCCGCTGCCTACTAACGCCACCACCTGCTACTATCACAAACAAGAAGGCCGCCCATATCGGGCGGCCTTCTCGTTTGTGCCTTCAGAAAACAGCGTTCAGTGTTCTGGCCTGGATAATCAGTCAGTAAGGTCTGCTTCAAATAACCCCTTCTTCATCTTCAATTTGACCCAGAAGATGGCAATGACACTGACAGTCCCTAGGACCGCGCCAAGCAATGTATAGACCGTTGTCGTCATTTCGGGGGCAGGCGATGCATTCATCGCGATATAGCCCATACCGAGGATACCGATGATCTGAGGAATCGGGTAAAGCGGCGTACGATAAGGACGCTTGACACTCGGACTTCTCACACGCAACACGATGACATTTATGTGGGCCACGATGTAAGCCAGTATCCAACTGGTAGAGGCACCGATAAGCAACAGTATGATGTGATCCGGTTTCACCAGTAGAAACGGGATCGCTACCACGAAGGCTAGGAAGATGATGCCGATCCACGGTGTATCAAACCGCGAGTGCATCTTGCCCATTATCGAAAATACCTGACCGTTTTCTGCCATGCCAGAGAGCATGCGCGGTACTGAAGCCAATACGGTATTGACGGTACTACAAGTGGCCGTCAAGCCCATGACTGTCGCAATGACAAGACCGGCCTTTCCAAAGACACCATCCACCAGATCAAGATAGGGCAAGGGCGACGTCGTCATGATATCCAAGGACAGATAGCGACTCGCCCCCAGGCAGAACAACACGAACAGCACGAAGATGATGATCAGCGACAGAAACATGGCACGCGGCACACGGCGCTCGGGCTGTCGGATATCCTTGATCATCGGGCAGATGAACTCACATCCGACGAACATCCACATCGCGAGTGCCGTCAGGGCGATGAAGCTCCCATCAGTGATCCCATCGAAGCCCCAATTCATCCCAGCCGCCACCTGAGAGACGGTTGCATTAGGGGTATCCAGCAGTGCCGTAGCGCCTACGAGAAGAATCGCCGCAATCATGGCAAAGGTAAACAAGTTCTGTAACTTCGCGAAAACATCAGTCCCGAGGATGTTCAAGGTGGCCAGTCCTAGCAGCAAGACGAGCGGAATGACACGCTCGGGCAAAATTCCGGGGAACAGGGTCTGCAGCAGCGCATCAACCAGAATCAGCTCCGCAGACAGGCCAAACATGGCTACCACAACATATCCGGCGAAAACAGACACGATCGCTGGGAAGTGCCCGATAGCTTTCTGCGTGTAAGTCGCGAGCGTCCCTGATGACGATGGGTACATCAAGGATAGCTCAGAGAAGCTCATTGCGTTACAAAAAGCGAAAACCAACGCCAGCGCCATCGCGGCAATGAAGCTGAGCCCGCCGATGCCGAATCCTAGCAGCGCTGATGCCATAGCCCCTTGCACCACGACACAACCGACACAGATGGCGATCATGGTTCTGAAGCCAATCGGGGGCTTAGCTGATGAACAGTCTAGGGGCTTAGAATCCTCTAGCCCAGTCGTTACAGTATCTACCATGGGGATACCTCATGCATGATGCCATTATTGTTGTAGTTCACTCAGATAGCAGAGCCTTTCTGCTGAGTCGTGGTCTCAAAATGCCTGCATCCTACTCCCTAGTCTTGACTGACCCTGCCAATCAATTATCCATCACTGCCGAGAGGTCTGATGAAACTGAGCTAATCACGAGAACAAGGGTAAGCGATCGGTGACTCCATCTACCGCAGCGCCCTGAATTCCGTCACGTTAGATGTTCACCTATCAATAAGTGGACATCTAACGTGACGGAAGTAAGCGTGTTGGAAGCCCCTCGCTAGCGTCGCCGCTTCACTGCCGCCTTCAAGGCTAGGATCGTCGAAGCGTGTCAGCAACCCGCTGTCTCAGTTGCCGAAGTGGCTTTGGAGCACAGCCTGAACGCCAACCAGGTCCACAATTGGCCCCCTACCACCTGTCAGCTAACGGCTGCGCCAGAGATACCGGCGTTTGTACCGGCGCCCATGACCCGTGATTCATTGCTGGCCACTCGGCAGCATCAGGTGGCGGACCGTGTTCGCCTCACAATCCCGCACCCCAACGGTCCGATGGTTATCGAGTGGCCTGCCTCGGAAGCCGACATCTGCCGATCTCTGATCCGGGAACTGCTCGCATGATCCGCATCGACGAAATCTGGCTGGATATCGAACCCTTGGATATGCGGGCTGGCCCGGACACGGCGCTAGCCCTGGTGGTGAAGGTCGTCGGTGCGGCTCGCCCACACTGTGCTTACCTGTTCGCCAACCGGTGCGGCAACCGCATGAAGGTGCTGCTCCACGATGGCCTGGGCATCTGGCTGTGCACCAGGCGCCTGAACCAGGGCAAGTTCTACTGGGCTGGCAACCGACATGGCGATTGCGTCGAGCTCTTCTCCGAGAAGGTCATGGCGCTGGTGCAGGGCCTATCCTGGCAGCATCTCAGCACCGACAGCGTCATCTCTGTGGTCTGACACACCAGGCCAGGTACGGCACAGAACCTCCCGGCTCGCTATTCGATGATGCGCCAACCCCACCACCTTCGGCAGGCTGGCATATTTGCAGAATGACTACGCCTCCCGACCTGTCTCAGCTTTCTCCCGACCAACTCCGACATTTGGCGGCAACGCTGATGGAGCAGGTAGATGAAATGAGAAAGCGCTACGGCACAGCGAGCAGGTCAATCAATAGATGACCTATGAAATGGCATTGCTCAAGCGCCATGCCTTCGGCAAGCGCAGCAAGCTACTCAATATCCTTCAGATCAGCCTGCTGGAGTAAGGGGTGGATGCCGCCATCGAGACCGAGCTGGAAGAGTTCCATCTCACTGCTGCCACGCCAGTGGCAAAGAATATGCTCAAGCGCGCACCCTTACCTCCCTAACTGCCGCTCATCGAGATTCATCATGACCCGAAGAATGATCACTGCCCGTGTAGTTGTCAGCTACGGCGGATCGGCGAGGAGATCAGTGAGAAGTTGAACTACACACCGGACATGTTCCATGTCGAGCGCCATATCCGTGGCAAGTGGGTCTACGACCAATGCGAGAAGCTGATCCAAACACCAATGCCGACGCAGATCATCGACAAGGGCATCCCCACCGCCGGCCTTCTGGCCCAGGTGCTGATCGCCAAATACGCTGATCACCTGCCGATCTGGCGCTGGCCCATGCCCAAGTCATAGCGGGCGTGGATCTGGTATCGTTGGGTCTGGGTCAGCTGTCGGTATTCCATACTCTGCTTCACTTTGGTCGGTGAGCCGAGAAGGGTACCGGTGCCGGCCCTCCTGCCTCTACCGTGCGGTCCAAAGTGCTGCGGTTATTCTATGAATCTAGGACTTCTAATGTAAGCGACCGGTGATCCCATCTACCGCAGAGTCCTGAATTCCGTCACGTTAGATGTCCACCTATCAATAAGTGGACACTTATCATGACGGAATCAAGCGTGTTGGAAGTTCCTCGC